>NZ_JBIBWH010000050.1:0-1001 GCF_043081205.1 Streptomyces sp. NPDC014889 | reverse complement strand
ATGTTTGACGCTTCACAGCGGGTACCGGAATATCAACCGGTTATCCATCGACTACGCCTGTCGGCCTCGCCTTAGGTCCCGACTTACCCTGGGCAGATCAGCTTGACCCAGGAACCCTTAGTCAATCGGCGCACACGTTTCTCACGTGTGAATCGCTACTCATGCCTGCATTCTCACTCGTCAACCGTCCACAACTCGCTTACGCGGCTGCTTCACCCGGCAGACGACGCTCCCCTACCCATCACGATCCCCGTTGGGGGTACATATCGCAATGACACGACTTCGGCGGTACGCTTGAGCCCCGCTACATTGTCGGCGCGGAATCACTAGACCAGTGAGCTATTACGCACTCTTTCAAGGGTGGCTGCTTCTAAGCCAACCTCCTGGTTGTCTGTGCGACTCCACATCCTTTCCCACTTAGCGTACGCTTAGGGGCCTTAGTCGATGCTCTGGGCTGTTTCCCTCTCGACCATGGAGCTTATCCCCCACAGTCTCACTGCCGCGCTCTCACTTACCGGCATTCGGAGTTTGGCTAAGGTCAGTAACCCGGTAGGGCCCATCGCCTATCCAGTGCTCTACCTCCGGCAAGAAACACACGACGCTGCACCTAAATGCATTTCGGGGAGAACCAGCTATCACGGAGTTTGATTGGCCTTTCACCCCTAACCACAGGTCATCCCCCAGGTTTTCAACCCTGGTGGGTTCGGTCCTCCACGAAGTCTTACCTCCGCTTCAACCTGCCCATGGCTAGATCACTCCGCTTCGGGTCTTGAGCGTGCTACTCCACCGCCCTATTCGGACTCGCTTTCGCTACGGCTACCCCACCCGGGTTAACCTCGCAACACACCGCAAACTCGCAGGCTCATTCTTCAAAAGGCACGCAGTCACGAGAATGTGCAAGCACATTCCGACGCTCCCACGGCTTGTAGGCACACGGTTTCAGGTACTATTTCACTCCCCTCCCGGGGTACTTTTCACCATTCCCTCACGGTACTATCCGC
>NZ_JBIBWH010000049.1:0-1025 GCF_043081205.1 Streptomyces sp. NPDC014889 | reverse complement strand
TTCCAGAGGGTTGAGGGTGACGGTGTAGCCGAGCTGGTTGAGGGCGTTGATCGCTCGGCGGGTGGCGTGTTCGGGGTCGCGCTGGGTGAAGTAGGTGCCGCCGAGCTCGTGGTAGGGGACGTTGTCGGTGAGCATGTGCCAGATCGAGGTGATGATCGAGTGCTCGACGGCGACCAGGGCCTTGAGCGGGCCGCGGCGGGCGGTGAGTCGCTTGTAACGGGCCTGGAGGTAGGTGTCCTTGGTTCTTGCGGCGCCGAAGGCGGCCAGGCCGAGGGCGCCTTTGAGATACGGGTTGCCGGGGCGGACCTTGGCGCTCTTGGTGCGGCCGGCGGACTCGTGGTGGCCGGGGCAGACCCCGGCCCAGGAGGCGAGGTGCTTGGCGGAGGCGAACCGGTTCATGTCACCGCCGGTCTCCGCGATGATCACCTCGGCGACGGCCCGGTTGATTCCGGGGATGGTGTCCAGGAGGTCGAGCGCGGGACGAAAGGGGGCCATCGCCTCCTCGATCCGTGCATCCAGCTGCCCGATCGCGTCGGTGAGCTGGTCGTAGTGGTCCAGGTGGAGCCGGGTCAGGAACGCGTGGTGGGCGCGGAAGCGGCCGGTCAGCGCCTCGGTCAGTTCGGGGATCTTGTTGCGGAGCCTGCGCTTGGCCAGTTCCGCAAGGACCTGCGGGTCGCGTTGGCCGCTGATGAGGGCCTCCAGCATGGCGCGGCCGGAGACGCCCATGATGGCGGAGGCGACCGCGGCGAGTTTGATGCCGGTGTCCTCCAGCAGCTTCTCCAGCCGCTGCACGATCTGGCCGCGCTCGCGGGTCATCTGGGTGCGGGCCCGGGTCAGATCCCGCAGTTCGCGCACCGGCTGGGGTGGCACGAACGAAGGGCGGACCAGGCCGTGCGCGCCGAGCTGGGCCAGCCAGGCCGCGTCCGAGACGTCGGTCTTGCGGCCGGGCAGGTTCTTGACCTGCCGTGCGTTGACCAGGATCACGTTCAAGTCCTCGGCCAGCAGGTAGTAGAAGGGCTTCCAGT
>NZ_JBIBWH010000048.1:0-1243 GCF_043081205.1 Streptomyces sp. NPDC014889 | reverse complement strand
CGGTCGGGGTCTTGCCGACCTTGACGCCCGCGGCCTCCAGGGCCTCCTTCTTCGCCTGCGCGGTACCGGAGGAACCCGAGACGATGGCGCCCGCGTGGCCCATCGTCTTGCCCTCCGGCGCGGTGAAGCCCGCGACGTAGCCGACGACCGGCTTGGTCACGTTCTCCTTGATGAACGCCGCCGCCCGCTCCTCCGCGTCGCCGCCGATCTCACCGATCATCACGATCAGGTCGGTGTCGGGGTCGTCCTGGAACGCCTTCAGCGCGTCGATGTGCGTGGTCCCGATGATCGGGTCACCACCGATGCCCACACAGGTCGAGAAACCGATGTCCCGCAGCTCGTACATCATCTGGTACGTCAGCGTGCCCGACTTCGACACCAGACCGATCCGGCCCGGCTTGGTGATGTCGGCCGGGATGATGCCCGCGTTCGACTGACCCGGCGTGATCAGACCCGGGCAGTTCGGACCGATGATCCGCGTCCTGTTGCCCTTCTTCCCGGCATACGCCCAGAAGGAGGCCGAGTCGTGCACCGCGATGCCCTCGGTGATCACCACCGCGAGGGGGATCTCCGCGTCGATCGCCTCGATCACCGCGTCCTTGGTGAACTTCTCCGGCACGAAGATCACCGTCACATCGGCGCCGGTCTTGTCGATGGCGTCCTTGACGGAACCGAAGACCGGAACCTCGGTACCGTCGAAGTCCACGCTCTGACCCGCCTTGCGCGGGTTCACGCCACCGACGATGTTCGTGCCCGAGGCCAGCATGCGACGCGTGTGCTTCTGGCCCTCGGAGCCGGTCATGCCCTGGACGATGACCTTGGATTCCTTGGTGAGGAAGATAGCCATGGTGTTGTGTGACCTCGTCCCTTACTTCGCGGCCGCAGCCAGCTCGGCGGCCTTGTCGGCCGCGCCGTCCATGGTGTCCACCCGCTGCACCAGCGGGTGGTTGCGGTCGTCCAGGATCTGGCGACCCAGCTCGGCGTTGTTGCCGTCCAGACGCACCACCAGCGGCTTGGCGACCTCCTCGCCCTTGGACTCCAGCAGCTCCAGCGCCTGCACGATGCCGTTGGCGACCGCGTCGCACGCGGTGATCCCGCCGAACACGTTGACGAACACCGACTTCACGTCCGGGTCGCCCAGAATGATCTCCAGACCGTTCGCCATCACCTCGGCGGAGGCACCACCGCCGATGTCGAGGAAGTTGGCCGGCTTGACACCCTTGTGGGCCTCACCCGCGTAGGC
>NZ_JBIBWH010000047.1:0-1553 GCF_043081205.1 Streptomyces sp. NPDC014889 | reverse complement strand
AGACCCGCGGCACGGCGACCACGACTGCAGCGACGCTCACCGTCACCTCTGTCACGCCGCCGGGCTGCGGCGGGACTGTCTGAATAACGGTGGATCCGGTCCTTGATTCAACACGCCGAGCTGAGCTTGGCGGGAAGGATCGACGATGACCGAAACACTTGATCCCATGGCAGAGACTGAGGTGGATCAGAAGCAGTTGGCCGAGCAGCTCCTGGCTCAGGCCAAGGAGCAGGGCGTGGAGTTGATGGGCCCGAACGGACTCCTCAATCAACTCACCAAAAACGTCCTAGAGACCGCGTTAGACGCGGAGATGACCGAGCACCTGGGCTACGAGAAGCACGATGCCGCCGGCCGCGGCAGCGGCAACTCGAGGAACGGTACCCGTTCGAAGACGGTGCTCACTGAGATCGGGCCGGTGGAGATCGAAGTGCCACGCGACGTCGATTCTTCGTTCGACCCGCAGATTGTTAAGAAGCGTCAGCGACGCTTGACGGGTATCGATGAGATCGTATTGTCATTGACGGCAAAGGGTTTGACGACCGGCGAGATATCCGCGCACTTTCAAGATATTTACGGAGCGTCGGTGTCGAAGGACACGATCTCGCGGATCACCGACAAGGTCGTCGGGGAAATGACGGAGTGGCAGAACCGGCCACTTGATCGGGTGTATCCGGTGATGTTCATCGATGCGGTGCACGTGAAGGTTCGCGATGGGCAGGTCACCAACCGGCCGATGTATGTCGCGATCGGCGTCACCGTCAATGGCGAACGCGACATCCTCGGGATCTGGGCCGGCGAGGGCGGAGAGGGCGCAAAGTTCTGGCTCTCGGTCCTGACCGAGATCAAGAACCGTGGTGTGGCGGACGTCTGCATCGTTGTGTGCGACGGACTCAAAGGATTGCCTGAAGCGATCAACACCGTCTGGGAACTCGCTGTGGTGCAGACGTGCATTATTCATCTGATACGCAACACTTTTCGCTTTGCCTCTCGTAAATATTGGGATGCGATGGCGCGTGATCTCAAACCTGTCTACACCGCTCCGTCGGAGTTTGCGGCCAGGGAACGATTCGCTGAGTTCACGCAGAAATGGGGGCAGCAGTATCCAGCGATTATCAAGATGTGGGACAACGCGTGGAGTGAGTTCGTTCCGTTCCTGGACTACGACGTCGAGATCAGGCGCGTCATCTGCTCGACGAACGCGATCGAGTCTGTCAACGCTCGCTACAGGCGCGCAGTACGGGCGCGTGGGCACTTCCCGACTGAGCAGGCGGCGCTCAAATGCTTGTACTTGGCCACGCGTGCTCTGGACCCGACAGGGAAAGGTAAGGCACGATGGGCAATGAGGTGGAAGCCCGCGCTCAATGCGTTTGCGATCACCTTCGAAGGACGCATCACCCTGAACGGTAACTAACCGACATCAAGGTCGGATCCACCGTTAATCGGACACTCCCGCTGCGGCACAGGATCGAGCGGCAGTGCGAGTAGTGGAAGTGACAGTGGTAGCGCCGGTGCGTTCGGCAGCGAGTCCGCAAGCACATCCGGGTCGAGTGATT
>NZ_JBIBWH010000046.1:0-1632 GCF_043081205.1 Streptomyces sp. NPDC014889 | reverse complement strand
TTGGCTCTGGCCCGTAGTCGGTGGTGACGCCGAGTAGCTGTCCGCGATCATGATCTCGTGATGGATGTCAACTCCCTTGTGGGGACGGTGTTTTCCGGGCTGTCGGTGCTGGTCGTCGAGGACGTGGCGGACGGCGGTGACTCGGTGGTGGTCGCGGCTCGCACTCGGGACGTGGCGGTGCCGTGTCCGGTGTGCCGGACGCCGACGGCGAAGGTGCACGGGTACCACCGCCGGACGGTGACGGACGTGCCGGTCGACGGCCGCCAGGTCGTGGTACGCCTGTGCGTACGGCGGTTGGTCTGTCCGGTTCTGGGCTGTGGGCGACAGACCTTCCGTGAGCAGATTCCCGGACTGCTGGAGCGTTACCAGCGCCGCACGGTGCGGCTGGCTGGGCAGATATCGCAGGTGGCCCGGGAGTTGTGCGGCCGGGCGGCGGCACGCCTGGCCGGCCTGCTGGCCGTGCCCGTCTCCCGCAGTACCGCGCTGTGCCATCTGCGGCGCCTACCGGTGCCTCAGCAGGCGATCCCGCGGGTGATCGGCGTGGACGATTTCGCGCTGCGCCGCCGCCACCGCTACGCCACGATCATCACGGATGCCGAGACGGGCCGACGCGTCGCGGTCCTGCCCGACCGCGAAGCCGCGACGTTGGAGGCCTGGCTGCGCGAACATCCCGGTGTCGAGGTCGTGTGCCGGGACGGCTCGGCGACCTACGCCGAGGCTGTCCGTCGCGCCCTGCCGGATGCGGTGCAGGTCAGCGACCGGTGGCACCTTTGGCGCAATCTCTGCGACAAGGTCCAGCTCGAGGTCCGCGCACACGCCGGATGTTGGGCCACCATCAACCCGCCCCGCCCTGGCGGAGTACGCGAGCAGACTACCCGCGAACGCTGGGACAAGGTCCATGATCTCCTCGGCCAGGGCGTCGGCCTGCTCGGCTGCTCCCGCCGCCTGGGCGTGGCCCTGAACACCGTCAAACGCTACGCCCGCATGCCTGAACCCCAGGTGTTGCGAATCGCCCCCACCTACCGGCCCACCCTCGTCGACCCCTACCGGGATCATCTGCGCGCCCGTCGAGCGGCCGATCCCGCAGTCCCTATCACCCACCTGCTGCAGGAGATCCGGGAGTTGGGCTATACGGGCAGCGCCAACCTGTTGGTCCGATATCTCAACCAGGGCCGCGCTGAAGGCGACCGCCCCGTCACCACCCCACGTCACGCCAGCCGCCTGATGCTCACCGACCCCGAAAACCGGCGACCGAAGGAAACGGCCCTGCTGGAGAAGATCGCCGCGGCCTGCCCGGAGATGACCGCACTCGCCGATCTCGTACGCGGCTTCGCCGCCCTGCTGAAACCGGCCGAGGGAAACGACGTGAAACTCACCGCCTGGATCACGGCCGTCCGCGCCGTCGGCCTGCCCCACCTGCGCAGCTTCACCAACGGCCTCGAAATCGACCGCCCCGCCGTGAACGCCGGCCTCACCTTGCCCTATCACAACGGCCGCACCGAAGGCGTCAACACCCGCACCAAGAGAATCATGAGACAGATGCACGGACGCGCCGGATTCGACCTCCTCCGCCACCGCATCCTCCTACCCTGACGGTCACCCAACGTCACCACCGACTACGGGCCAGAGCCG
>NZ_JBIBWH010000045.1:0-1679 GCF_043081205.1 Streptomyces sp. NPDC014889 | reverse complement strand
CGACGCTGGGACTGTTTCGTAATCGGTGTTTTGGCCCGAGACGCTGAGTGAATGCTCGGCGAGGAGGTGCCGAGATGACGACACTGGAAGATGTGACGAAGAAGAGGGCCGAGCCCTCCGCGGAAGCTGCGGCGGCCGCAGAGTTGGTGCGCCTGGCCAAGGAGCAGGGCCTGTCGCTGACCGGGCCGGACGGTCTGCTCAAGCAGTTCACCAAAACCGTCCTGGAAACCGCACTGAACGAGGAGATGACCGAGCACCTCGGGCACGACAAGAACCAAGCTCCGGCCGATCGGGAGTCTACGAATATTCGCAACGGGACTCGGTCGAAAACGGTGTTGACCGAGGCCAGTGGGCATGTCCCGATCGAGGTCCCTCGTGATCGGGAAGGGACGTTCGAGCCGCAGATCGTCAAGAAGCGCCAACGTCGATTGAACGGGGTCGATGAGATCGTGTTGTCGTTGTACGCCAAAGGATTAACGACTGGTGAAATCAGTTCGCATTTCGCTGAAATCTACGGGGCCTCGGTCTCGAAGGAGACCATCTCGCGGATCACCGACAAGGTCCTCGAGGAGATGCAGGACTGGTCTGCCCGTCCGCTCGACGAGGTGTACGCGGCAGTTTTCGTCGATGCGATCGTCGTCAAAGTTCGAGACGGGCAGGTCGCAAACCGGCCGATCTACGCGGCGATCGGCGTCAGTCTCGACGGACGGCGCGACGTGCTCGGATTGTGGGCCGGCACCGGCGGTGAGGGCGCCAAATTCTGGATGTCCGTGCTGACGGACATTCGCAATCGCGGCACTCGGGATGTGTTCTTCCTGGTCTGCGACGGATTGAAAGGCCTGCCGGAAGTCGTCGAGAACGTATGGCCGGCCACGACGGTACAAACGTGCGTCGTGCATTTGATCCGCAACACCTTTCGGCTCTCGGGACGTCAACACTGGGACGCACTCAAACACGATCTCAGACCGATCTACACGGCACCGACCGAGGCTGCCGCTCACGCGGGGCTGGACGATCTCGCCGAGCACTGGGGTGAGAGGTATCCGGCGATCATCCGATTGTGGACCAACGCTTGGCAGGAGTTCATTCCGTTCCTCGATTACGACACAGAGATACGGCGAGTGCTCTGCTCTACCAACGCGATTGAGTCCCTCAATGCCCGCTATCGGAGGGCGGTGAAAGCTCGTGGCCATTTCCCTACCGAGGCGGCTGCGCTGAAGTGTCTGTATTTGGTGACACGTTCGCTCGACCCGACAGGCAAGGGCCAGGCACGATGGATAACGAGGTGGAAGCCCGCTCTGAACGCGTTTGCGATCACGTTCGCCGATCGTTGGCCGGGATCGGAAACTTACTGATGGAAATCCGCCGAAACACCGTTAAAGAGATAGACCCTGCGTCCGATTTCCACGCGATGCGTTCGTCCGGGTGCTGTTCGGTGATGGTGGCGTCGAATTCTCGTGTTTGTCCGGCTATTTCGAGGATCCACTGTGTGTGCACATCGTCGGTTTGTCGAATTTCCCGTACTCCGGACATGAAGTGCAGGTCGGGACGGCCCGTGTTCAGATGATGAGGTTCGAAGCGTTTCGTTTTCAGACTCGCAATTGGGGTCAGGTTTCTGGCCACCTGTCGTATGCGGGCCATGATTCGCCCGAGCCGGTCGTTGTTGACCCGTCCGGCGG
>NZ_JBIBWH010000044.1:0-1772 GCF_043081205.1 Streptomyces sp. NPDC014889 | reverse complement strand
CAAACATCCCCAACGGACTGACAGCCAGTGCCATACACAGCGGTATGAAACAGAGAATGGGCTGGTTGAACCCTGCACTCGATATCGCCGGACACTTCCTGCACCCCTTGGATATTGACCGATAAGACCCACTTTTCCAATCGGGTCGCCGTCGGACCAGTCGGGGCTTCCTGCCCTGCCGATCCACATTTTCACCAACCTGTATTTCTATAGCCAAGAGAGGCGAGAATGACGATGTTTCGCGGTGTTACGCGTCGGACGCTATTGGGCGCAGCGGTGCTGGTACCGCTTGCCGGTTGTTCAGCGAAGAATCCTTCGACGACAAGTTCTCAAACGTCAACGGCAAGCGAAGAGGATCGAGCCCACCTCCTGGCTGATCTCGAAGACAAATACGATGCCCGCTTGGGTGTATATGCGGCCAATCCGAGAACGGGAGGGATGGTCGAGTATCGAGCTGACGAGCGTTTCGCGTTCTGTTCCACATTCAAAACCCTTGCTGTCGCAGCGGTATTGAGCCAGAATCCGCTGGAATATTTGGATGCCGTCGTTTATTACACGGCGGATGATCTTCAGTCTTATGCGCCCATCACGAAGCAGCACCTGGACACCGGGATGGCTGTCGGTCAATTATGCGAAGCTGCTCGTCGATGACGTTCTCGTCGAATTGTATGTCTAGACGGTATGAGGGTCGGCCCGTTTCGGGCCGGGGACTCGCTTGCAAGTTGCCGTGGGTTGCCGAGTAGGCGAAGCCTGGATCGGTAGTGCCTACATTTGCAGGAGGCCCCGGTGATGTATCAGCGTACGAGTGTCGGATTGGACGTGCACGCACTGTCTGTAGTGGCATGTGCGATCGACGGTCAAACCGGTGAAGTATGGAAACAACGATTATGTCCGGACTCCGGTGAGATCCTCGCCTGGTTGCGTTCGTTGCCGGGTCCGGTGAAAGCCGTCTACGAGGCCGGACCGACCGGATTCGGCCTGTACCGAGCTCTGAATCAAGCGGGTGTGGAGTGCGTGGTGGTTGCGCCGTCGAAATTGCAGAGACCTGCTGGTGACCGCGTCAAGACCGATGCTCGCGACGCGCTGCATCTGGCGCGGTTGCTCCGACTGGACGAGATCGTCGAGGTCACGGTCCCTTCGGTAGAACAAGAGGCAGCCCGAGATCTGGTCCGTGCCCGTGAGGATGCTCGCGGGGATCTGATGCGATGCCGACATCGCTTGTCGAAACTTCTTCTGCGGCAGGGCATTGTCTATTCTGGTGGTGCGGCGTGGACTGGTGCGCATGATGTGTGGCTACGAAGTCAGAGGTTCGAGCAGTCGGCGTTGCAGGCCACGTTCGACTCGAACTATGAAGCGATGCTGCTCACCCGAAGCCGCCGTGACCGACTGGATACGGCGATCGAGGAGATGGCGGAGAACAGTCCCTACACGCCGATGGTGCACCGTTTGGGATGTTTACGCGGAATCTCTACTTTGACCGGGTTCGGGTTGGCGGTCGAGATCGGCGACTGGCAGCGATTTACGGGGAGCACCATCGGTTCCTATGTCGGCCTGGTGCCGAGTGAATACTCTTCGGGGACATCACGATCACAGGGTTCGATCACCAAGACCGGCAACGGTCATGCACGTCGGTTGTTGGTCGAGGCAGCATGGCATCACCGCAAGATCTACCGCAACCCTGGACAGGTCATGCGCACTCGATGGGCGAAAGCCAGCCCCGCTGCGCGTGCTCGTGGGCATGCCGGCAACCACCGCCTGCATCATCGGTGGGA
>NZ_JBIBWH010000043.1:0-1778 GCF_043081205.1 Streptomyces sp. NPDC014889 | reverse complement strand
ACCGAGGCGCGTCGGGCGGGGCGTAAGCCCGCTCAGATCGTGGACATGTCCTGGGATCCGATCACGCGGATCATCGGGAATCTGGGCATCTACACGAAGATCGATTTCGCCAACCGGGAAGTCGTGGAGTGCCACTCCACCTCGTCCCTGTTCCGCGGCTACTCGGTGTTCATGAAGGGCAAGGACCCCCGCGACGCCGGCTTCATCACCTCACGCATCTGCGGCATCTGCGGCGACAACCACACCACCTGCTCCAACTACGCCCAGCAGATGGCCTACGGCGTCAAACCCCCACCGCTCGCCGAACACATCACCAACCTCGGCGAAGCCGCCGAGTACATGTTCGACCACACGATCTTCCAGGACAACCTCGTCTTCGTCGACTTCTGCGAAGCCATGGTCAAAGCCACCAACCCCGGCGTCCTGGCCCGCGCCGAGCGCACCGAAGCCCCCCGCGGACACCTCCACGGCTACCGCACCATCGCCGACATCATGCGCGCCTTCAACCCCTTCGAAGGCGAAATCTACAAACAGGCCCTGAAAATGTCCCGCATCACCCGGGAAATGTTCTGCCTCATGGAAGGACGCCACGTCCACCCCTCCACCCTCTATCCCGGCGGCGTCGGCACCATGCCCCAACCCACCGTCTTCACCGACTACCTCGCCCGCCTCATGCGCGTCATCGACTTCGTCAAACAAGCCGTCGCCCTCAACGACGACGTCTTCGACTTCTTCTACCAGGCCCTGCCCGGCTACGAAGAAGTCGGCCGCCGCCGCATCCTCCTCGCCTGCTGGGGCGCCTGGCAAAACCCCGACATCGTCGACTACCGCTACGAAACGATGAACCACTGGGGCAAGGCCATGTACGTCACCCCCGGCATCATCGTCGACGGCCAACTCGTCACCAACAACCTCGTCGACATCAACCTCGGCCTGCGCATCCTCCTCGGCTCGAGCTACTACGACGACTGGACCGCCGAAGAACCCTTCGTCACCCACGACCCCCTCGGCAACCCCGTCGACATCCGCCACCCCTGGAACCAGACCACCCTCCCCCACCCCCAAAAACGCGCCTTCGACCACAACTACAGCTGGGTCATGAGCCCCCGCTGGCACCACCCCGAAACCGGCCAGCACCTCGCCCTCGACACCGGCGGCGGCCCCCTCGCCCGCCTCTGGTCCACCGCCCTGAACGGACTCGTCGACACCCCCTACATCAAAGCCACCGGCCACAGCGTCCGCATCACCCTCCCCCACGGCGAAAAACTCCCCGAAACCACCCTCGAATGGACCATCCCCCAATGGTCCAACACCATCGAACGCGACCGCGCCCGCCCCTACTTCATCGCCTACGCCGCCGCCATGGCCCTCCAATTCCTCGAACAAGCCCAACAACTCGTCCGCGCCGGCGAAACCAAAGTCTTCGAAAACTTCCACGTCCCCGACGAAGCCATCGGCTGCGGCTTCCACGAAGCCGTCCGCGGCGTCCTCTCCCACCACCTCGTCATCAAAAACCAGAAAATCGCCAACTACCACCCCTACCCACCCACCCCCTGGAACGCCAGCCCCCGCGACCCCTACGGCACCCCAGGACCCTACGAAGACGCCGTCCAAGGACAACCCATCTTCGAAGAGAACGACCCCGACACCTTCAAAGGCGTCGACATCATGCGCACCGTCCGCAGCTTCGACCCCTGCCTCCCCTGCGGCGTCCACATGTACCTCGGCAACGGCAAAACCCTCACCACCACCCACACCCCCACCTACGGAACCGACCA
>NZ_JBIBWH010000042.1:0-2352 GCF_043081205.1 Streptomyces sp. NPDC014889 | reverse complement strand
CAGGGAGCTCCACTGGAGCCGCGCAGCCACCGTTCGGCGTGAGAAGGGGTATGCGACCACCACCACAGAATGTGCCGGGCCGCGGTGTGGACGAGCGTGATTTTGACGCCTTCTACACCGCGAGCGTCGGCCGGCTCGTCGGCCAGTTGTACGCGATGACAGGTGACCTGGCTGAGTCTCAGGACGTGGTGCAGGAGGCCTTCGCCCGGGCCTGGGAACACTGGGCCGAGTTGGACCTGAACGGTGCCCCCGAAGCGTGGGTGCGCACGGTGGCCTGGCGGCTGGCGGTCAGCCGGTGGCGGCGGGCGCGCACCGCGCTGGCCTTCGCCCGGCGGCAGGGTCCGCCCGCTGCCGTACCGCCGCCGGAACCGCACCATGTGCTGCTGGTCCAGGTACTTCGGCGGATCCCCGAGGCGCAGCGGCGGGCCGTGGTGCTGCATCATCTGTGTGATCTGCCGGTGGAGCAGGTGGCTGCCGAGACCGGTTGCCCCGTCGGCACGGTCAAGGCGCACCTGAGCCGCGGACGGGCGGCGCTGGCACGTCTGCTGGCCGATACGGAGCTCGATCTGCGGACGACCCGGCTGCCGGAGGTGAGGCATGGCTGACAGGACAGAACTGGAGCGGAGCCTGGCCGGACTCGCCGAGTCGGGCCGGCAGCAGGTGATGCCGCTTGCCGCTCACCGGGTGCGGGCCCGTGGTGAGCAGCGCATGCGCCGCCGACGGGCGGCTGTGGCGTTCGGCGGCGTGCTGCTGGCCGCCGCTATGGTGGTGGGCGGTCTGTCGCTGTTCCGAGCCGCCGGGGTGCCGGAGCCGGCCGCGATCGTGCCGGCGCCGACCGTTTCAGGCTTCGTGCCGCCGTCGCCTGCACCGGGCGAGGAGTATGCCAGTGAACTGGGCTACGTGTACGGCGCGGTGGCGCAGGGCGACATGGTGCGGGTCACCGTCGAGCAGCTCCGTACCGTCCGGGGGAGCGCGGTGCCCACGGGTGTGGTGCACACGCTGACCCTGCCGCGGTGGACGCTGGTGGAAGCACGGCGGCTCTCCGGCGGGGCCCCTGCGGATAGGCAGCTGGACCAGTTGGTGAGCCGGCTGGCTGCCGGGCCGCGGTGGATGTTCGCGATCGACTACGACAGCGAGGGCCGGGTGGAGTCCTTGCGGGAGACCGACTGAGGCCGCCGCCGCATTCACCGCATCGAGGTGCAACCCAGAGGCGGGCCAGGGCGTAGAGCTCATGTATCCCGACTGCATCTGATCCGATGGGACCTTGCCGTGCTCACTTCTCGCCGCCGAACCGGCGCCCTTCCTCTGACCGCTCTCGCCCTGACCGCTCTCGCCCTGACCGCATGCACCGGCAAGGGAGGCGAAGAGCAGGCGGACGCCCTTGCCCCGGCAACACCGGTGACGGCTTCAGCGTCGGCGTCCGGACAGGCCGCCGTGCCGACCCCGCCCACGGCGACGGTCCCGGCTACTGCGACGACCCCGCCCACCGCGACGCACCCGCCCACTGCGACGACCGCGCCCGCCGCGCCCGGCGAGGGCACCGCCCCGGCCGGCACGACGCGCTGGGCCGGTACCAAGCAGTTCATGCAGATACGCGGGGGCTGGATCAGCGGCGGACGGACCTACCTGTCAGTGCGGACGGCCCGGAAGGTGGCCGCCATGGGCCCGCACGAGGCGTGGTTGATCATCCCCGGTGAAGGGCCCTACACCACGGTGCTCATGGCCACAGACGCCCGGGTGCTGCTATCGGTCCCGCTGGGCGACAACTCCGCCCCCTACCCCTACTCCCAGGCGGAGTTCGTCAACCGGCTGATGGCCGAGCCGAGCTCCTCCCGCTCGGGGCTGGGGTACGACCTCAGCTTCGACGGGAAGGGCAGGGTGACCAGGTTGCAGTCGCTGTACACCTCCTAAAAGGTGGCGCGGACAGGGGTGCGGTCATGGTCGGCGGTTCGGGCGCTCGTCCCAGCGGTAAGTCGTCCATGCCTGCCGGATCAGGCTGAGCACGGTGATGACCGTGTCGGCGAGGTCGAAGAATGCGTCGACGACGGTGGCGCGGCGCTCGTAGCAGCGGGCGAGCCGGTGGAAGGCGTTCTGCCAGGCGTGGGTGCGTTCGACGTGCCAGCGCTGACTGGCCTGGATGGGCGCCTTCTCGCCTTTGTGCGCGATGCGGCCGTGGAGGCCGCGTTCGTTGAGCAGGGTACGGGTCTTGTCGGAGTCGTAGCCGGCGTCCAGGTGGACGGTGATGTCGTCGGGCAGCGGACCCAGGTCGTTCAGGCGGTCCAGGGCCGGGGCGAGCAGTGGGGAGTCGTGGCGGTTGGCGCCGGCCAGGACGCGACCCAGTGGAGCTCCCTA
>NZ_JBIBWH010000041.1:0-2461 GCF_043081205.1 Streptomyces sp. NPDC014889 | reverse complement strand
ACCGGCAAGCATTCACGGAGAGTTTGATCCTGGCTCAGGACGAACGCTGGCGGCGTGCTTAACACATGCAAGTCGAACGATGAACCACTTCGGTGGGGATTAGTGGCGAACGGGTGAGTAACACGTGGGCAATCTGCCCTGCACTCTGGGACAAGCCCTGGAAACGGGGTCTAATACCGGATACGAGTTTCACAGGCATCTGTGATTCTGGAAAGCTCCGGCGGTGCAGGATGAGCCCGCGGCCTATCAGCTTGTTGGTGAGGTAACGGCTCACCAAGGCGACGACGGGTAGCCGGCCTGAGAGGGCGACCGGCCACACTGGGACTGAGACACGGCCCAGACTCCTACGGGAGGCAGCAGTGGGGAATATTGCACAATGGGCGAAAGCCTGATGCAGCGACGCCGCGTGAGGGATGACGGCCTTCGGGTTGTAAACCTCTTTCAGCAGGGAAGAAGCGAGAGTGACGGTACCTGCAGAAGAAGCGCCGGCTAACTACGTGCCAGCAGCCGCGGTAATACGTAGGGCGCAAGCGTTGTCCGGAATTATTGGGCGTAAAGAGCTCGTAGGCGGCTTGTCACGTCGGTTGTGAAAGCCCGGGGCTTAACCCCGGGTCTGCAGTCGATACGGGCAGGCTAGAGTTCGGTAGGGGAGATCGGAATTCCTGGTGTAGCGGTGAAATGCGCAGATATCAGGAGGAACACCGGTGGCGAAGGCGGATCTCTGGGCCGATACTGACGCTGAGGAGCGAAAGCGTGGGGAGCGAACAGGATTAGATACCCTGGTAGTCCACGCCGTAAACGGTGGGCACTAGGTGTGGGCGACATTCCACGTCGTCCGTGCCGCAGCTAACGCATTAAGTGCCCCGCCTGGGGAGTACGGCCGCAAGGCTAAAACTCAAAGGAATTGACGGGGGCCCGCACAAGCGGCGGAGCATGTGGCTTAATTCGACGCAACGCGAAGAACCTTACCAAGGCTTGACATACACCGGAAAGCATTAGAGATAGTGCCCCCCTTGTGGTCGGTGTACAGGTGGTGCATGGCTGTCGTCAGCTCGTGTCGTGAGATGTTGGGTTAAGTCCCGCAACGAGCGCAACCCTTGTCCCGTGTTGCCAGCAGGCCCTTGTGGTGCTGGGGACTCACGGGAGACCGCCGGGGTCAACTCGGAGGAAGGTGGGGACGACGTCAAGTCATCATGCCCCTTATGTCTTGGGCTGCACACGTGCTACAATGGCCGGTACAATGAGCTGCGATACCGCGAGGTGGAGCGAATCTCAAAAAGCCGGTCTCAGTTCGGATTGGGGTCTGCAACTCGACCCCATGAAGTCGGAGTCGCTAGTAATCGCAGATCAGCATTGCTGCGGTGAATACGTTCCCGGGCCTTGTACACACCGCCCGTCACGTCACGAAAGTCGGTAACACCCGAAGCCGGTGGCCCAACCCCTTGTGGGAGGGAGCTGTCGAAGGTGGGACTGGCGATTGGGACGAAGTCGTAACAAGGTAGCCGTACCGGAAGGTGCGGCTGGATCACCTCCTTTCTAAGGAGCACTTCTTACCGAGTTCGCTCGGTCAGGGGCCAGTACATCAGCGAATGTCTGATGCTGGTTGCTCATGGGTGGAACGTTGACTATTCGGCACGGTCTGGATCATCTCCTGTCAGTACTGCTTCGGCGTGGAACGCAGAGAGTGTGAGTGGGATCGTGTCGGGCACGCTGTTGGGTCCTGAGGGAATGCCCTCAGTTTTGCCGGCCCCGGTAAAGATTCGTTTCGGCGGGTTGTGACGGGTGGTTGGTCGTTGTTTGAGAACTGCACAGTGGACGCGAGCATCTGTGGCCAAGTTTTTAAGGGCGCACGGTGGATGCCTTGGCACCAGGAACCGATGAAGGACGTGGGAGGCCACGATAGTCCCCGGGGAGTCGTCAACCAGGCTTTGATCCGGGGGTTTCCGAATGGGGAAACCCGGCAGTCGTCATGGGCTGTCACCCGCTGCTGAACTCATAGGCAGTGTGGAGGGAACGCGGGGAAGTGAAACATCTCAGTACCCGCAGGAAGAGAAAACAACCGTGATTCCGGGAGTAGTGGCGAGCGAAACTGGATGAGGCTAAACCGTATACGTGTGAGACCCGGCAGGGGTTGCGTATGCGGGGTTGTGGGATCTCTCTTTCACGGTCTGCCGGCCGTGGGACGAGTCAGAAACCGTTGATGTAGGCGAAGGACATGCGAAAGGTCCGGCGTAGAGGGTAAGACCCCCGTAGTCGAAACGTCAGCGGCTCGTTTGAGAGACACCCAAGTAGCACGGGGCCCGAGAAATCCCGTGTGAATCTGGCGGGACCACCCGCTAAGCCTAAATATTCCCTGGTGACCGATAGCGGATAGTACCGTGAGGGAATGGTGAAAAGTACCCCGGGAGGGGAGTGAAATAGTACCTGAAACCGTGTGCCTACAAGCCGTGGGAGCGTCGGA
>NZ_JBIBWH010000040.1:0-2703 GCF_043081205.1 Streptomyces sp. NPDC014889 | reverse complement strand
TCCCACCGATGATGCAGGCGGTGGTTGCCGGCATGCCCACGAGCACGCGCAGCGGGGCTGGCTTTCGCCCATCGAGTGCGCATGACCTGTCCAGGTGTCGACGGCCATCGTAAGCTCCCCACTGGCGGCCATTTATGGCGCATTTTGTGGCCATGGTTTCTCCCCGCGTACGGCCAGATAGTTCCCCACCTGCTGTGAGTCAGATTCGGTCCCGGCAACGCTGGGTGGATGAAATCGAGCAGGGAGATCATGGAAATTTTGGAGGCGTACGACCTCACGGGTAGTTATCGGGCGGCGGCGGAGCTGGCTGGGTGTGATCACCACACGGTGGCCCGGTATGTGCAGATGCGCGCTGCGGGGCAGCCGCCGGACCGCCGGCGGCATCGAGCGCGGGCGATCGACGACTTTCTGCCGAAGATCGAGGAGTTGGTGGTCCGCTCGCAGGGCAAGGTCCGCGCGGATGTCATCCACGAACGGATCGTCGCGCTGGGGTTCACCGGCGGTGAGCGGACCACGCGCCGGACGGTCGCGGAGGCGAAGGCCCAGTTTCGGGCTGGTCGGCGGCGAGTGTATCGGCCGTGGGTAACCGAACCTGGGCTGTGGTTACAGTACGACTTCGGTGACGGGCCAACGATTTCCGGCCGGAAGACGACGTTGTTCTGCGCATGGTTGGCGTGGTCGCGATTTCGGGTGGTGATCCCGATCTGGGACAAGACATTGCCGACGGTGGCGGCGTGTTTGGATGCGACATTCCGCCGCTTGGGCGGGGTTCCGGTCTATGTCCTCACCGACAACGAGAAGACCGCGACGATCGATCACGTGGCCGGGATCGCGGTCCGCAATCCGGAGATCGTGGAGGTGGCACGGCATTACGGCACGACGCTGCGGACGTGTTTACCTGCTGATCCGGAGTCGAAGGGAGGAAGTGAGGCGACGGTGCGGATCGCCAAAGCCGACCTGTTGCCGAAGGAGGTGAACCTGCGCGAGCAGTATCACTCTTTCGGTGAGCTCGAGTCGGCTTGCCGGCAGTTCTGCACCGACGTCAACACCCGCGTCCACAGCTCTACTCGGCGGCGGCCGGTCGAGCGGCTGGCCGAAGAGTTGCAGCGGCTGCATCCGCTGCCGAAATCTCCGTTCACCGCGGTGTTCGGCACTACCCGGCGGGTGAACTGGGAGTCGACGATCTCGGTGGAAGGGGTGCGGTATTCGGTGCCGCACACGTTGATCGACACTCGGGTCTGGGCCCGCTTCCATGGTGAGGAGCTGATCGTGACCGCCGTCGACAATGATGGCGGTGCAGTCGAAGTCGCGCGGCACCGCCGCGGCCAACCCGGTTCACCGGTCCTCGACAACGACCACTACCCACCCCGCCCAGACCGCGACGCCGCCGACCGGGTGCCCAAGCCTCGTACCGCCGCCGAGCTCGCCTTCCTACAGTTGGGCCAGGGTGCCAACAGCTGGCTGGTCGAGGCTGCCGCCGCGGGAGCGCGCCGCATCAGGGCGAAGATGGCCGAGGCCGTGGACCTTTCGAAGCTGCACTCCCCGGACGCAGTCGACAGAGCGTTGGGGACGGCGGCGATGACCGGCCGGTTCGCCGATCGGGACCTGATCTCGATCCTCGACTACCAAGTCACCCACGAACACGCTGATCCGGTCCGTCGCAGCGAGAACCACACTCTGCAACCGGGCACCGCCGCCTGGTCCACCTTCGGCCAGACACCAGCGCCGGCCAGCCCAGCCACTACTGACGATGAAAGCGATGACGCCTGATGAGCACCCCTTTGCGCACTGTTACCAGCGCTAACGGCGACCCGTTGGCCGAGGCGATCGACCTGACTAAACGCCTGAAACTGCCCCATATCCGCAGGTCCTTGAGCGATATCATCCCGACCGCGAAAGCCCAACGCTGGGACCCCGCCGAAGTCGTGCGGGTTCTCCTCGCTGAGGAAGCCGCCGGCCGGGACCGGGCGAACCTGCACACTCGCCGCAAACGCGCGGGTTTCCCTACCGGCAAGACCTTCGGCGACTGGGACGAAACGAAATCGTCGATTCCCCGCGCCACCCAGGACGCGCTCCGCACCCTGGAGTGGGTCGGGCGGCGTGAATGTTTCTGCGTCTGTGGGCCTTCGGGAACTGGCAAGTCTCACTTCACCGAGGCACTCGGGCAGGCCGCAGTCGAAGCTGGGCTGGCGGTGTCTTGGTTCACCATCGAAGACCTCGGTGCCCTGGTCCGCCGGCACCGTGCCGACGACTCCATCGCCCGAGCCCTGACGAGGATCATCCGCTCCGACCTGATCATCGTCGACGACATCGGTCTGCTCCCGGTCTCTGAAGACGCCGCCGAAGGATTCTATCGCCTCGTCGACGCTGCCTACGAACGCCGAGCGATTGCCGTCTCGAGCAACCTGCACCCCTCCGGCTTCGACGAGATCATGCCCAAAACATTGGCCACCGCCACCGTTGACCGGCTCCTGCACCATGCGCACGTCGTCGTCACCGACGGCGACTCCTTCCGCCTCACCGAAGCCACCACCGGCAAGGGGGTGAAGCCCTTCAGCTAACCCAAATCAGAAAGCGGGTGGGGAAAAACAACTGGCCGCCACCGGGGAGAACCCGTGGCCACCAGCGGGGAGAACTACTGGCCGCCTACGGGGAGAACTTCGTGGCCATTGACATGCAACTCGCCAATTCGCTGCTGATAGG
>NZ_JBIBWH010000039.1:0-3522 GCF_043081205.1 Streptomyces sp. NPDC014889 | reverse complement strand
ACCAGCGCCACCGCGTCCGGGTGCCGTTCCACGGTCGCGCCGAACAACTCCGGGAACGTCACCGGCACCACATCACCACGCGCCGTGTCGTTCCACTCCACCAGAATCCGATGGCGTTCCTCGGCGGACAGCAGCTCGGCGTCGCCGACGGCCCGTTCCGGGTCGGCCGCGAACTGGCCGATCAGCCCGACCAGCCAGTCCATCCAGCGCACCATCTCGGCGCGCTCGAACAGCTCGCCCCGGTACTCGAATTTCAGCAGGAGTTCGCGGGTCGGAACGGCGATCAGGGAGATCGGGTAGTGGTTCGCGTCCCGCGCCTCCAGGCCGGTGATCCGCTGCCCCTCCGTGGGCTTGCCGAGCGTGCCGGTGTCCATCGGGTAGTTCTCGGTGACGGTGAGGGTGTCGAAGAGCTTGTCGACGCCCTGGGCGCGCAGGATGTCCGGCAGACCCAGGTACTGGTGGCCCATCAGCTCGGTCTGCCGGCTCTGAAGGCCGCCCAGCAGTTCCGCCCACGACTCGCCGGGCCGCACCCGGACGCGTACCGGCAGGGTGTTGATGAACAGGCCGACCATGTTCTCCACGCCGTCGATCTCCGGCGGGCGGCCCGAGACCGTGCCGCCGAAGACGACGTCGTCGCGTCCGGTCAGCCGTCCGAGCAGGACACCCCAGGCCGTCTGCACCACGGTGTTGAGCGTGACACCGCAGCGCCGGGCCGCCGCGTTCAGTGCCGTGGTCAGCTGCTCGGGCACACGGAACAGCAGCTCGTCCGGCACGGTCGCCCGGCGGCCGGAGTCCTCCGGCGCGACCAGCGTCGGTTCGCTGACGCCTTCGAGTACCCGCTGCCACGTGGCGAGCGCGGTCCCGCGGTCCTGCCGGCCCAGCCAGGACAGATACTCACGGTAGGGGGTGGGCGCGGGCAGGTCACCGCCCGCGTACAGCACGAACAGATCGCGCATCACCAGCGGAGCGGACCAGCCGTCCAGCAGGATGTGGTGGGTGGTGAGGACGAACCGGCAGCGGTTGTCACCCAGTTGGATGAGGGTGAACCGGAACAGCGGCGGGCGTTCCACCTCGAACCGGTCCACGCGGTCGGCGGACATGAACGCGGCCAGCTCGGCGTCCCGCTCCTCGGGCGCCAGTCCGCCGAAGTCCACTTCGCGCCACGGCAGTTCCACCCCGCGCCTGACCACCTGCACGGGACGGTCCAGGCCCTGCTGCCGGAACGCGGCCCGCAGGTTGGCGTGCCGGTGCAGCAATCCGGCGGCGGCCTCCCGGAGCCGGGGGGCGTCCAGGCCGCCCTCGACGTCCACGGCGATCTGGATGTTGTAGACGTCGGGGGAGTGCTCGTCGAACTGGGCGTGGAAGAGCAGGCCCTCCTGCAACGGGGTGAGCGGCAGCACGTCTTCGAGCTGCTCCGGGTCGGCCGCCTCCACCATGTCGATCTGGGCCTGGGTCAGCGGCACCAGCGGGAGGTCGGAGGGGCTGTGGCCACCGGCCGACGGGCGCGCCACGTGCGCGACCAGGGCGCCGAGCGCCTCGAACCAGGTTTCGGCGAGCTCCCGCACCTCCTCCTCCGTGAACAGCGCGTCCGCCCAGGACCAGACGGCGATCAGCCGGGGGCCGTCGGCGCGGTCCTGGGTCTGCGCGTTCAGGTCGATGCTGTGGCTCAGCGGCACGTCGGTGTCACCGCCGCCGCCGAGTCCCCCGGACTCCGGGGCCGGGCTCCACTCCTCCGGGGTGGCCTTCGTCTCCTCCTCGGCGATGGCGAACCGGCCCAGGTAGTTGAAGCCGATCTGCGGCCTCGGCAGGCCCGCGAGCATCATGCTGGTCTGCGGGTTGAGGTAGCGCAGCAGGCCGTATCCGATGCCGTTCTCCGGCAGCCTGCGAAGCTGCTCCTTGACCTCCTTCAGGGCCCGGCCGGCCGAGGGGCCCCCGGCGCAGAACTCGCCCCAGTCGAGCGGGCCCGGGTCGACCCGGACCGGGAAGAGGCTGGTCAGCCAGCCGACGGTGCGGTGCAGGTCGACACCGTCGACGATCTCCTCGCGGCCGTGGCCCTCGAGGTCGATCAGCACGCCCGTGTGGTCGCCCCGGCCGTGGGCCTGCCGCCACCGTGCCACCGCCGCGCCGAACGCGGTGAGCAGGACGTCGTTGACCCGGGCGTGGAACGCGGCGGGCACGGTGGTGAGCAGAGCGGCGGTCAGGTCGGTGGGCAGGACGAGCGACATCGTGCGCGCGGTCGCGGTGACGTCCCGTCGCGGGTCGAGCGGTTGGGGGGTCAGCAGCGGGTCGGACGCGCCCAGCACGTCCAGCCAGGTCTCCAGCTCCCCGACCCGCTCGGCGTCCTGCGCGGCCTCGGTCAGCCGCTGGGCCCAGGTGCGCAACGAGGTGCCCACCGGCGCCAGTTCGGGTGTCCGGCCGGCCGCGACCTCGGCCCAGGCCTGGGCGAGGTCGGGCAGCAGGATCCGCCAGGAGACACCGTCCACGACCAGGTGGTGCACGACGAGCAGCAGCCGTCCGGGGGTGGCGGGACCCGCGTCGAACCACACGGCCTGCACCATCGCGCCGGTCTCCGGGTCGAGCCGGTCCCAGGCCGCCTGGACGTGCTCACCGATACGGGCGTTGGTCTCCTCCCGGCCCAGCCCGGCGATGTCGACCCGGCTGACGCAGTCGGCGGCGCGCAGTTCGCCGCGTGGCGGTATGTCCAGGTTCCAGATCAGGCCGCCGGTGCGGCGCAGCCGCATCCGCAGCGCGTCGTGGTGGTCGAGCACCGCCTGGAGGGCGGACTCCAGGCGCTTCAGACCGAGTTCGGCCGGGACGACCACCATCATGGTCTGGTTGAAGCGCCGGATCGGACCGCCGCGCTCCCGCATCCAGTGGATGATCGGAAGCAGCGGCACCGAGCCGACGCCGTCGGTGTCCCCACGGCTGACGGCGGACGTTCCGGCACCTCCGGCGGCGGCCGCGAGCCGGGCGACGGTCTTGTGCTCGAACACGTCCCGCGCGGTGAACTCGACGCCGGCCGCGCGCGCCCGGCTGACCAGCTTGATGGAGACGATGCTGTCGCCGCCGAGGTCGAAGAAGCTGTCGTCGATCCCGGCCTCGGACAGGCCGAGCACCTCGGCGAACAGTCCGCACAGGATCCGCTCGGTCTCGTCGCGCGGCCCCCGGCTGCCCTGGGACGACGAGAACTCCGGGGCGGGCAGGGCCTTGCGGTCGAGCTTGCCGTGGGCGGTGAGCGGCAGCGCGTCGAGCACGACGAACGCGGCGGGCATCATGTGGTCGGGCAGGGTGGCGCTCACGCGCTCCCGCAGCCGTCCGGTGTCGATCCCGGAGCCGGCGACGGGCACCAGGTAGGCGACGAGCTGCTTGCGGTGCTCTTCGTCCGCCCGCGCGTTCACCACGGCCTGGGCGACGGCCGGATCCTCGGCGAGTACGGTCTCGATCTCGCCGAGTTCGATGCGGAAGCCGCGGATCTTGACCTGTTCGTCGGCGCGTCCCACGAACTCCAGGGTGCCGTCGGGG
>NZ_JBIBWH010000038.1:0-4901 GCF_043081205.1 Streptomyces sp. NPDC014889 | reverse complement strand
GAAAACACCGTCCCCACAAGGGAGTTGACATCCATCACGAGATCATGATCGCGGACAGCTACTCGGCGTCACCACCGACTACGGGCCAGAGCCAATCGTTCGGTGTAACTCCCGATCATGGAAGATGCATCGATGACCAGTGAGATCGTGGCCGAGTACGAAGCTGCCGAGTCGGCAGCGGCTGTGTCGGCGAAGGCCGTGGACGAGCAGCTGATCGACGAGCCGGTGAGCCGGGCCCAGGGCCTGCAGCTGACCGGCGAGGGCGGGCTGCTCCAGCAACTGACCAAGCGGCTGCTGGAGTCCGCCCTGGAAGGCGAGATCACCGATCACCTCGGCTACCGCCCTTGGGCCCGGACGGCCCGCCTCGCCCCGGCGATGGACCAAGCGGCGCTGACGGTCATACCGGGCGGGCTGAGTTCTGCAAGCACAACGCCGACCGGGGGCGGTTGCTGTACTCCGCTGCTGTACGGCCCCCTCATCTGATGCCCGGGGCCGCGTGATGCGCGTCTAGTGCGCCAGCGGACCGCTCCACCAGGGGCAAGGGTCAGGTTTCCGCATCGATCCGTCACCTTTCCCTCTCCCGGAATACGCATGGGCCGGTTACCTTTCTCTGCGCCGATGCCTTGGGATGACCATGCCAATGCCGGCAACTCCGAACTCAACCTCTGCTGGAGAAAGCAACATGAGTCGCACCAAAAGACTCCGGCTGCGTGCCGGACGCCGACTGCCCGCTCTCGCGGCCGGCACGACGGTCGCCCTGCTCCTGGCCCTGACGCCCTCGGCGGCATCAGGTGCTGCATCGGTGCAGCAGGGCGCGCCGCACACGCTGCCCGGTGGCTACAAGCACCTGGTCGTGATCTACGAGGAGAACCACTCCTTCGACAACCTCTACGGCACCTGGGGTCCGGTCGGCGGCCAGCAGGTAGACGGCTTGGCGCAGGCCACCGCCCAGCAGCGCACACAGGTCGCGCAGGACGGCACGCCGTACAGCTGCCTCCCGCAGAACGATGTGAACCTGACCAGCCCGCCCCTGCCGTCGTCCTGCAACGACGCCGCCCACGGGGTCGACGCGAGCGCGTTCGCCAACGGGCCGTTCGCCATCGACGACCACATCAAGCCTGAGGACCGGACCTGCCCGGCGCCCGGTGTCTTCGCGAGCAACGGCGTGGTGAAGGACTCCCCGGGCGCGCTGCCCGGCGGCTGCACCCGGGACATGGTGCACCGCTTCTACCAGAACCAGTACGCCATCAACGATGGCAAGCAGGACCGCTACGTCACCGGCTCCGACGCGGTCGGCCTCACCATGGGCCACTACGACACCAAGTCGCTGCCGATCTACCGCTATCTGCACGCCCCCGGCGCCCCGAACTACGTCCTGGCCGACCACTTCTTCCAGGGCGCGTTCGGCGGCTCCTTCCTCAACCACCAGTACCTGATCGCCGCGCGGGCGCCGGAGGACACCAGCGGTGGCGCGTCCGGAGCGAAGAACACCGTCCTCGACGCCAACGGCATGCCCGCCTCCTACCCGCAGTACAAGGCGACCGGCCCGGTCGTGGACGGCGCGCTGACCACCGCCTGCCCGGACGGCGAACCGGCCGACTACACCCACGCCTGCGGCAACCTGGCCGTCAACACGGTGCAACCGTCCAGCGCACCGTACGGCAGCGGCACCCGGATCCCGCTCATCGACGACACGGAGTACCCCAACATCGGCGACCGGCTCACCGACGCCGGCATCTCCTGGAACTGGTACTCCGGCGGCTGGGACGACGCGGAGGCCGGGCACCCCGGACCGCTCTTCCAATACCACCACCAGCCGTTCAACTACTTCGCCGACTACGCCCCCGGCACGCCGGGCCGCAGCCACCTGCGCGACGAGACGGAGTTCCTGCGCGCGGCCAAGAACGGCACCCTGCCGGCCGTCAGCTTCGTCAAGCCCTACGGCGCCGAGAACGAGCACCCCGGCTACGCCAGTGAGGGAGACGGCAGCGACCACCTCGTCGACCTGCTCAAGGCCGTGACCGAGGGTGACGCGGCCGGCAACACCCTCGTGGTCGTCACCTACGACGAGTTCGGCGGCCAGTGGGACCACGTCCCGCCCCCCGGACCGGGCTCGTCCACCCAGGGCGCCCACGACGCCTGGGGCCCCGGCACCCGCATCCCCGCCACGGTCATCGGCCGCTCGCTGCCGCACTCGGGCGTCGACCACACCGTCTACGACACCACATCCATCCTCGCCACCATCGAACACAGCTACGGCCTCGAGCCCGTCGCAACCCGCGACGCGGCTGTCAACGACCTGTCCCCGGCCGTCGCCGCCGGCGGCAGAAAGATCAAGTAACCGCCCCCACCGAACCGGGCCGGTGCCGATGAGCGCTCGCCGAACCGCTGAGCACGACCGCCCCGTCCTCCATGTATTGGAGGACGGGGCGGTCCTGGTTGGTCAGCCTGCTGTCAGGCTCTGGTGCTCGGCGTTGCTCCACCACTCCGTGGGGGCGTCGGCGTCGCGGAAGTACCCGACGGTGATGCTCAGCCCGCCAGGAGTCTGCGCGTGGCCCATCCCCAGGAACTCAGGGACGTCCTTCACCAGGTCTTCCATGCGTGCGTTGGTCTGGCTGTAGCCGCTCTGGTGGTCCTGGGTTCGGTTCAACGTCGGTTCGCCTCGGACGGCCCGGAGACGGCCCGGCCGATGAGGCGTGGGCCTATCCACATGGATGAGGGAGTCCCCACAGCTCAGTCGAGCCGGTGACCGGAGCCTCCACGCCCTAGGTCCAGCCGGAAACGTTTACCGTCTTTTGACTCAAAGCGCCATCTAATTCCCACACCGGAACATATCACCTCCGTCTCATGCTTCTGGCATATTCCAGGAGGAACGCCATGGCAATCTTCAACGCTCTCTTCCCGGCCCTGGGCCGTGACCACGGCGGCCGCGACCACGGCGATCGTGACCACGGCCGTGACCGTGACCGGGACCGGGACCGGGACCGTGACCGGGACCGTGACCGGGACCGGGGCCGTGACCGGGACCACGGTTACTGATTCTGTCCACTACCAGTGATTGGAACGGAGCGGACCGGAGCCCCAGGGAGCCGGTCCGCTCGGTCAGCACCTCCTGCGGCGGCTGTCGATGGGCGCGAATCCGCGGGCCCGCTCCTGCGCCACGTAAGGCCTGTCAGCAAGCCATGCGGTCGGCGTAGGGACTTTGGCCGGCAGCTGCTTTGGCTGTATGGGCTGCCCCGCTGCTTCCAAGTTCGCTGCGCTCGGCTCACCTGCGCTGGTGCGCCGGTTCCGGGTGGACTCGACAGCCTGCTCTCGGCCGGCGGACGGCGTGACCGGACCAGGCCTGGCTGAGTTCGGCGGCGCGAACCCTGTCTGCCCTGCGGCACAGGAGCCCGCACTGGGCGAAAGCAGGCACCCGCGGGAGAAGGCCTCACGCCAACAGCCCACAGAGGATCCTGGCTGTCACACTCCAGCTGACCACCCCGCGAACCCCGAGCACACAGCGTCACCCGGGCACGACGACGCACCATTCGCGACTGGAACCGGCCATGTCATCATGAGCCAATCAAGCACGCCGTGCCCGCTGCATCCCCGCCCCCTGGCCAACGGCCCGCCGGCCTCCATCTCCCACAGCCAACGGGGACAGCTCTGAGAAGGTGGGGAAGCAGGAAGTACCGCGCCGCGAGCGGGGAACGAGCAGTCCGGGCTGCCGGGTGTGAAGCAGCACGCGATCCGCAGATCACGAGCTTAGTGATCTTGTACGATGGCCGCCCACCCGCGACACGCAGGACCTGGAACGCACGGGACACAGTGACCCCGGGCGGACACGGCCTGCAGTCCGGGGGAGGTACGCGGGCGGCACCAAGGCAGGGGGCAGGCCCCGACTACCATGTGCGAGCCCCCGCCCCCTGGCCACCTCGCAGTGTTTCGAGCGGAGTTCGCGTGCAGCGTTACGTCGTCCCCATGGCTTCGGCGACTGTGGCGTTCTCCTCCGCGTAAGCGACGGGCGACACCTCGGCAGTCCTCCCTCCCCCGACAGCGAAAGACCCCCACGTCGTGACCGTCTCCTTGCATGAGGGCCAGTCAGCCGGCCGGCACGCCGCCATCCCCGCGGGCAGCCTGTTCCGGCGCGTCTACACACCCCGCGCGTGCGACGCGCTCGCCTACTCCATGTCGACCTATGCCATGCCGCTCGTCGTGCTGGCCACCACCGGCTCCGCCTCCCTGACGGGCCTGGCCTTCGCACTGGAGTGGATACCCCGGGTGGCCGCGTTCGGCTTCGCCGGCACCCTGGTTGACCGCAGCGGCGCGGCGATCGTGTGCTTCATCGCCTCGCTCGCCCGCGCCCTGCTGGTGGCGGGCGCGGCTGCCGTGCTGGTCGTCCTGCCGCCGGGTACGGCCGAGACGGTCACCGTCATGGCGCTGGCCGCTGTGACCGGGGCGTTGACACAGTTCAGCTTCATCGCCAACGAAGCGGTCGGCGCCATCGTCAGCCGCCGCACCGACGGGCAGCCCCACAAGGTGCAGTCGGTGCTGATCGGCATCGATCAGACGGCCACTCTCATCGGTCCCGCACTGGCCGGCGTGCTGCTGCTGACCGGCCCGACACGCATGCTGGCGTGCTTCAGCCTGCTGTCCTTCCTGTCTGCCGGACTCGCCCTGCAGACCCCGTCCACGCCTTTGCGCGCCGCGCGCCGTGGTGAACCGGCGACGAGCGCCGGCCTGCGGGAGGGATGGCAGACCCTGCGCCTGCTGCCGTCCCTGCGCCGGCTCGTGGCCGGGCTGGCCTGCTCCAACCTCACGCTGGGGCTGCTGCAATCGGCCAGCCCCATCCTCGTGGAGGACCGATTCGGCCACTCCGCGGCCGCCGCCGGCGCGCTCTGGTCCATCGCCGCGGCCGC
>NZ_JBIBWH010000037.1:0-8603 GCF_043081205.1 Streptomyces sp. NPDC014889 | reverse complement strand
CCGGTCGAGCTCATCGGCGGGGTGCGCTTTCCGGCCATCGGGGAACTGCCGTACCTGCTGACCCTGGCGGGCCACGGCTTCTACTGGTTCCGGCTGCGCCGGGAGGCGGCCGCCTAGAACCTGCGGTGCCCCAGGGGGCGGGGCGGGCGTTTCCTGCGCCCCGCCCCTGGGCACGCGTCAGTCACACCCGACCAGCGATTGGACGCGACGCCATGTCGGACGCCATGTCGCAAGCCGTCACACGCTCTGTCACCACGGGCAGCCCCGGTCTGCTCGCGTCACTGGACCCGCTGCTGCGGGAGTGGCTGCCGCGGCAGCGCTGGTTCGCGGGCAAGGGCCGTCCGGTGACGGGCTTCTCGCTGGTCGCCGCCACCGAGTTGCTGCCGGGCGACCGGAAGCTGGGCCTTTACCACCTGCTCGTACGCGCCCACCAGCCGCTCTCGTCCGTGCACGGCACCGTTCCGCACCCCGGTGACTGCTACCAGTTGCTCATAGGGGTCCGCGAGGCGCTGCCCCCACGGCTGGCGCCCGCGCTGATCGGCCACGTGCACGAGGGCCCGCTCGCCGGCCGCACGGTGTACGACGCCCTGTACGATCCCCGGCCCGCCGAGGTGATCCTGGAGGCCCTGCGCACCCGGGCCCGCATCGGCGGACTCCGTTTCGAACGGCGGGACGAGATACGCCCCGACCTGGTGCCCCGCGTGGTCACCGCCGAGCAGTCCAACTCCTCGGTGGTCTACGGCGATACGTTCATCCTGAAACTGCTGCGCCGGGTGCTGCCCGGCATCAACCCCGACCTGGAACTGCCGCTGGCCCTCGCCCGGGAGGGCTGCTCGCGGGTGCCGCCGCCGACGGCCTGGATGACGGCGGAGCTGGACGGCGAGTCGTACGTGCTCGGAGTGCTCCAGCCCTTCGTGCAGGGCGCCTCGGACGGCTGGGAGCTGGCACTGCGCGAACTGGCCAAGGGCGAGGACTTCAGCGGCGAGGCGCGGGCGCTGGGACGCGCCACCGCCGAGGTGCACACCGCGCTGGCCCGCGCGCTGCCGACGGTCACCCTCGGCCACATGCAGCTCGAATCCCTGGTGAACGGCATGACCGAACGCCTGGATTCGGCCGCGCAGGCGGTGCCCGCGCTCGGACCCTACGTCCCCGGTCTGCGCTCCGCGTTCGAGGCGCTGGCCGATCTGGCGGCCGAGGGCCACACCTGGACCGCCCAGCGCATCCACGGCGACCTCCACCTCGGGCAGTGCCTCCGCTCACCGTCAGGACAGTGGTGGCTGATCGACTTCGAGGGCGAGCCGGCGAAACCGCTGGCCGAGCGGCGGATGGCCCAGCCCGTGGTGCGGGACGTGGCCGGGATGCTGCGCTCCTTCGACTACGCGGCCCACTCGGCGGGCGGCCCGCCGGCACCGGAGTGGGCCGAGGCCTGCCGCGCCGCGTACTGCGCCGGCTACGCCGAGGCCGGCGGCGGCGACCCGCGCACCGACCCCGTCCTGCTGCGCGCCTACGAGACGGACAAGGCGATCTACGAGGTCCTCTACGAAGCCCGGCACCGCCCCGACTGGCTGCCGGTACCAATGTCCGCGGTACATCGACTGGCCGCCCCGGACGCGACCTGACCCCTACCCACCCTCTCCCCCAGCTCCCCCGTCCACCGCACCCGACCTGCGCCGAGGAGGCTCCGCGTGACCCCCCGCACCCCGTCCAGCGGTTCGGACCCGAAGAACCAGCCGACGCCGGCGAAGAAGGCGGCCACGAAGAAGGAAGCCGCGAAGAAGGCCACGGCCAAGAAGGCGGTGGCGAAGAAGGCGACGGCCGCCAAGACCACGACAGCCGGGAAGACGACGGCGAAGAAGACGGTCCCGAAGAAGGAAGCCGCGAAGAAGGCACCGGCCAAGAAGGCAGTGGCCAAGAAGACGGCGGCGAAGAAGACCACCGCGAAGGCGACCGCCGCGAAGACCGCGGCCGCCGGGGCCGTCGTCAGGAAGGCGGCCGAGAAGACCGCGAAGAAGGCGACGACGGCGAAGAAGGCACCGGCCACGAAGGCGGCCGCCCGGCCGGCGGTGGACGGCCCCACGGCGCCGGAACCCGTGTCGCCCAGGCCCGTGGCCGACTGGCGTCCGGAGGGCGCCGACCTGGTCGCCGTGGCGGGCGGGGACCGGGAGCGGCTGCTCGCGGGGACGCACCACGACCCGCATTCCGTGCTCGGCGCACACCCGGTGCCCGGCGGGGTCGCGTTCCGCGCGTTCCGGCCGTACGCGCTGGGCGTGACCGTGGTCGCCGGGGAGCTGCGAGCCGGGCTGCGCGACGACGGGCAGGGGTTCTTCTCGGGCGTGCTGCCGCTGCCGGAGGTGCCCGCGTACCGGCTGGAGGTGGAGTACGAGGGCACGGTGCAGGACACCGAGGACGCCTACGGTTTCCTGCCCACGCTGGGCGAGTTCGATCTGCATCTGATCGGCGAGGGCCGGCACGAGCGGCTGTGGCAGGCGCTCGGGGCGCACCCGATGACCCACGAGGGCGTGACCGGCACCCGGTTCGCGGTGTGGGCGCCCAATGCCCGGGGCGTACGCGTCGCCGGCGGCTTCAACTTCTGGGACGGCACCGGGTACCCGATGCGCTCGCTCGGCGCGACGGGCGTGTGGGAGCTGTTCGTGCCCGGGATCGGCGAGGGCGAACTGTACAAGTTCGAGATCACCCGGCCGGACGGCTCGAAGACGCTGCGCGCCGATCCGCTGGCCCGCCGTACCGAGGTGCCGCCGGCCACGTCGTCCGTCGTGCACGCCTCGCACCACGAGTGGGGCGACGCGGAGTGGATGGCCCGCCGCGCCCAACGCCCGGCGCACGAGGCCCCGTTCTCGGTGTACGAGCTGCATCTGCCGTCCTGGCGGCCGGGACTGACGTACCGGCAGCTCGCCGAGCAGCTCCCCGCGTACGTCAGGGACCTCGGCTTCACCCACGTGGAGCTGATGCCTGTCGCCGAGCATCCCTTCGGCGGCTCCTGGGGCTACCAGGTCACCGGCTTCTACGCGCCCACCGCACGCCTGGGCACCCCGGACGACTTCAAGTTCCTGGTCGACGCCCTGCACCGGGCGGGCATCGGCGTCCTGGTGGACTGGGTGCCGGCGCACTTCCCGCGCGACGAGTGGGCACTGGCCGAGTTCGACGGGCGGCCCCTGTACGAGCACGCGGACCCGCTGCGGGCCGCGCATCCGGACTGGGGCACCCTGGAGTTCGACTTCGGCCGCCGCGAGGTGCGCAACTTCCTCGTCGCCAACGCCCTGTACTGGTGCGAGGAGTTCCACATCGACGGCCTGCGGGTGGACGCCGTCGCCTCCATGCTCTACCTGGACTACTCGCGCGAGCCGGGCCAGTGGACGCCGAACGAGCACGGCGGCCGGGAGAACCTCGACGCGGTGGCGTTCCTCCAGGAGATGAACGCCACCGTGTACCGGCGCGCCCCGGGCGTGGTCACCGTCGCGGAGGAGTCCACCGCCTGGGACGGCGTGACCCGGGCGACCCACCACCGGGGCCCGAGCGGCTTCGGCGGCCTGGGTTTCGGGCTGAAGTGGAACATGGGCTGGATGCACGACTCGCTCCAGTACATGAGCCTCGACCCCATTCACCGCAAGTTCCACCACGGCGAGATGACGTTCTCGATGGTGTACGCCTACAGCGAGAACTACGTGCTGCCGATCTCGCACGACGAGGTGGTGCACGGCAAGCGTTCGCTGGTGTCGAAGATGCCCGGCGACTGGTGGCAGCAGCGGGCCAACCTGCGCGCCTACCTGGGCTTCATGTGGTCCCACCCGGGCAAGCAACTGCTGTTCATGGGCCAGGAGTTCGCGCAGGGCTCGGAGTGGTCGGAGACCCGCGGCCCGGACTGGTGGCTGCTCGACCCGAACTACGGTGCCGCGGCCGACCACCGGGGCGTCCTCGACCTGGTCCGCGACCTCAACACCGTCTACCGGGCCACGCCCGCCCTGTGGACGCGCGACGTCCACCCCGACGGTTTCCAGTGGATCACCGGGGACGCGGCGGACGACAACGTGCTCGCCTTCCTGCGCTACGGCACCGACGGCACCCCGCTGCTGGCGGTGTCCCACTTCGCCCCGGTCGTCCGCCCCGACTACCGCGTCGGCGTCCCCGACGACGTGCCCGCCTGGCGGGAGGTCCTCAACACCGACGCGGCCCGCTACGGCGGCAGCGACGTCGTCCACCCCGACCCGCTCAAGCCGGAGCCCCAGGGCCGGCACGGCCGATCGGCGAGCATCCGCCTGACCCTGCCGCCCCTGGCCACGGTGTGGCTGCGACCGGCGTAACTGCAACCGTCCGGCGTTCGAGGACGAGGCCGTCCAGGCCGAAGCGGGGGTCCGGGGGCCGCAGCCCCCGGTACGGCCACCCCTACTCCCCGAACGCCTCCGCCAGAGCCGGAGGCAGCGCCTCCGTGTACAGCACACCCAGCCGCTGCGTGGCACGGGTCAGCGCCACGTACAGATCGCTCGTGCCGTAGCGGGCGGGTTCGACCACGAGGACGGAGTCGAACTCCAGGCCCTTGGCCTGGCGCGGGTCGAGGAGGACGACGGTCCGGGTCAGGTCGGGCTCGGCGCCCGCCGTGACCCCGTCGAGCCGGGCGGCCAGCCGCCGGTGCAGGTCGCGCGGGGCGATCACGGCGAGTCGGCCCTCGGACGGGGTGAGTTCGGCGACGGCCTTCTCCACCGCGACGGGCAGGTCGTCGGTGGCACGGGCCCAGGGCCGTACGCCCGTGGAACGGACCGAGCCGGGCGGCTCGAAGCCGGGGTGCTCGGCGCGGACCACGGCCGCCGCCACGTCCATGATCTCGGCCGGGGTGCGGTAGTTGACGCCGAGGCGGGTGTGCTCCCAGCGGTCCTCGACGTACGGCCGCAGGATGTCGGCCCAGGAGCCGACGCCCGCCGCCTCCGCCGTCTGCGCGGGGTCGCCGACCAGGGTCATGGAGCGGGTCGGGCTGCGCCGCATCAGCAGCCGCCACGCCATCGGGGACAGTTCCTGCGCCTCGTCGACGATGATGTGCCCGAACGCCCAGGTGCGGTCGGCCGCCGCGCGCGCGGCGGCGCTGCGGTGGTCCTCCTCCTCCTGGCGTTCGGCGAACCGCTCGGCGTCGATGATGTCGTGCGCGGACAGCACCTCCGAGGCGTCCGGGTCGCCGTCCTCCTTGTCCTCGAACTCGTACGTCCGGGAGGCGTACGACACGTCCAGCACCCCCTGGGCGTAGGCGATCCGGGTCTCGCGCTCGTGCTCGGCGCGGGCGCGGGCCAGGCGGTCGTCCTCGCCGAGCAGTTCGGCGGCCTCGTCGAGCAGGGGGACGTCCGCGACGGTCCACGCCCGCGTCACCGGGCGGCGGATCGCGGCCGCGTCCTCGCCGCCGACGTACCCCTCCGGCTCCGCGAGGAAGTCCGCCACCAGCCGCTGCGGGGTCAGCCGCGGCCACAGCCGGTCGATCGCCGACCAGACCTCGGGGTTCTCGGCGAGTTCGTCGCGGATCTGGGTGATGTCGCTGGGGTCGAGGAGGTTGGAGCCGTCGTAGGGGTCGGTGCCGATCCGCTCGGCGACCAGGTCGGTGAGCGTGTTGAGGATGTGGCCCTCGAAGTGCTCGCGGGCCGCGTTGTGCGGCAGGCTCGCGGCGCGCGTGCGCTCACGTGCGACGTTCACCAGGCCGTCGTCGAGCATCAGGATCTCGCGGTCGTGCTCGATGGCGATCACCGGATCGGGCAGCGTCTGCCGGTCCCGTACGACGGCGGCGAGCACGTCGGCCATGTCGGCGCGGCCCTTCACCGCGGCGGCCTCGGGGGCGTCCGTCGCGGTGGCCCGCACGCCGGGGAACAGCTCGCCGACGGTCGCCAGGAGCACCCCGGTCTCGCCGAGCGAGGGCAGCACCTCGCCGATGTAGCCGAGGAACGCGGGGTTCGGGCCGACGATCAGCACGGCCCGTCGGGCGAGCAGCTCCCGGTGCTCGTAGAGCAGGTAGGCGGCGCGGTGCAGGGCGACCGCGGTCTTGCCGGTGCCCGGGCCGCCCTCGACGACGAGCACACCGCGGTGCGGCGCGCGGATGATGCGGTCCTGGTCCGCCTGGATGGTCCGCACGATGTCGCCCATCCGCCCGGTGCGCGCGGAGTCGAGCGCGGCGAGCAGCACCGCGTCGCCGGTCGGGTCCTCGTGGCCGGTCCTGGTGGTGTCGCCGAGGTCGAGGATCTCGTCGTGCAGGGCGGTGACCCGGCGGCCCTCGGTGGAGATGTGCCGGCGGCGGCGCAGGCCCATCGGGGTGTGGCCGGTGGCCAGGTAGAAGGGGCGGGCGACGTCGGCGCGCCAGTCGATGAGGATCGGCGTGCGCTCGCTGTCGTCGGCGCGCAGGCCGATGCGGCCGATGTGGTGGCTGTCGCCGTCGGTGAGGTCGATCCGGCCGAAGCAGAGCGAACCGTCCACGGCGTTCAGCGCGGCCAGCAGCCCCGACCGCTCGGCGACGAGGATGTCCCGCTCCAGCCGGGCCTGCATGGGCGTGTCGCCCTGCGCGAGCGCGTCCGTGACGGAGGTCTCGGTGTCACCGCGCAGCACGTCCACGCGCGCGTACAGTCCGTCGATGAATTCCTGCTCCTGCCGCAATTCACCGTCTGGAAATTCGGTGTTTGACAATTCGGCTCCCGCCGGGATATACTGTGCTCACTGAACTTCTTCGTGACCTGATGAATATCGAGTCGCGAATCACCGAATATACGCAGAGAAATCCCCCGGGCGCAATTGCCCGGGGGATTTCTCATTCTCCGGCCCGCTGTCACGACCCGTCCGGCGGGTCCCGCCCGGCAGGTCACAGTACGTCGGACAGTTCCTCCAGCAGCCGCCGCTTGGGCCGTGCGCCCACCATCGACTTCACCGGTTCGCCGGCACGGAAGACGAGGAACGTCGGCATCGACAGCACCTTGTACGCGTTCGTGGTGTCCGGGTTGGTGTCCACGTCGAGCTGGACCACCTTCAGCCGTTCGCCCTGCTCGGCGGCCAGTGCGCTGAGCACGGGCCCCATCTGCCGGCACGGCGGACACCAGTCGGCCGTGAACTCCACCAGCACCGGCCGGTCCGCGCCCAGCACCTCCGCCGCGAAGTCCGCGTCGGTCACCTCCGCCACTCCCGCTGCCCTGATCACCGCTGCTGCCCTCCCAGCTCGCATCTCGGCTCCGGACCGCCCGGAACCCCCGCGTCGGCGGCCAGTGCCTCCCGCGCCTGCTCTGCCCTGACGAGCTGGGCGCCGACCTGCTCGCGCACGGCCCGCAGCTCGCCGATCAGCGCGTCGAGCCGGTCCAGCTTGCGCCGGTAGACCTCGAGCGACGCCGGGCACGAGTCCCCCTCGGGGTGTCCCGCCCGCAGACACTCCACGAACGGCCGGGTCTCCTCCAGCTCGAACCCGAAGTCCCGCAGCGTCCTGATCTGCCTGAGCAGCCGCAGGTCGCGCTCGTCGTAGGAGCGGTGGCCCTGCGCGTCCCGCCGCGCGGGCAGCAGCCCCCGCGACTCGTAGTACCGCAGCGCCCGCGTCGTGGTCCCGGCCCGCTCGGCCAGCTCGCCGATTCGCATGCGTACGAACGTACGCCCTGACGCCGACGTCAAGGCAACGGCGGAGTGCGATGCGCCGCTCAGACCGTCACGCCCGCCGACTCCTCCACTTCAAGCAAGGAGGCGCTGCGGCGCTCCTCGTCGAAGGCCCTGCGCCCGCCGCGCAGCCCGAACAGTCGCTTGGCGAAGGCGATGTACAGGACGGCGACGATGTTGAGGACCAGCGTGGCGATCTTGACCGCGCTGACGTGCTCGGTGAGTTCGTAGATCTCCAGCGGCAGGAAGGCGGCGGTGGCGACCACCGTCAGGTACTCCGCCCAGCGCTTGGCGTACCACAGGCCGACGGCCTCGATCAGTTCGACCAGTGCGTAGGCCACGAGGACGGCGGCCACCAGGAGCAGCGTGGAATGCCGGTAGCCGAAGGTCTTCTGGACGGTGCCGACGACGGGCGAGTGGTCGAGGTCGTAGTGGAAGTGCCGGAAGACGGGGCGGAAGACGTCCAGGTACTCGTTGAACAGCCGGCGCACCGCGTCCTGGCTGTTGCTGAACTTCCACACCGCCACGGCGACCAGCACGATGAACACCCCGCGCACGGCCCGCTCGAACGCCAGGAACCGCAGGATGAACAGATCCCGCAGCACCTTGCCGCGCGGCACCAGTGGGGCGTCGCCGGCCGGTCCCGAGCCGTGCGGCTCGCCGAGCGCGAAGTCGCCGCAGCGCAGGCAGCGCCAGACGTCGCCCAGCGCGGTCCGCGCGTGCAGCCGGATCCGCAGCCTCGGGTCGTCCGGTGCGTAGGTCACATGCCCCTTGCGTGCGCATGTGCGCCGGTCCCAGTCGATCGCCATCCCGTGGTTGCCTCTCCGTACCTGCCCTGTGCCGGGGGGGGGGGGGGGGGGGGGGGGGGGGGGGGGGGCGCCCCCCCCCCGCCCCCCCCCGCGGCCGAGGGGCTCCGGCTCCACGACGGTGCAGACGCGGACCGGCAGGTCCGCCGAGTTCAGCCACTTCTCCAGCACCTCGGCGAGGTGGCC
>NZ_JBIBWH010000036.1:0-11721 GCF_043081205.1 Streptomyces sp. NPDC014889 | reverse complement strand
AGATGCACGGACGCGCCGGATTCGACCTCCTCCGCCACCGCATCCTCCTACCCTGACGGTCACCCAACGTCACCACCGACTACGGGCCAGAGCCGAACGATTTACAGTCCCTCGCGGGAGGCGGGGATTGTCTGATGCCCCATTGTGATTCGCGGGTGTACAACCCCGTGTGAATGCCAGCTGTCTGTAAGGCGCTGGAGGGATGAGCCTTCGGTGCCTTTCCGTACGGAGATTGGGGATCAGGTGGGGAAGCAGGTCTGGAGCGTCGTCGTGGCCGGTGGTGCGGCGGCGGTGTTCACGGCCGTGGCCGCGGTGCCGGCCGGGGCGGCCGAGGGTGGGGTCTCGTTCACCCGTGTCCAGGTGAACGGCGGCAAGCCGATTGTGATCGGGGTGTCGAAGGAGGTCGCGGTGCCCGCCTCCTTCCGGATGGCGACCACTCACAAGTGGAAGTGGCCGGCGGTGTTCCTGTACCGCGGTGGTGCGGGTGATCGGCTGTGGCACGCCGTCGAGACGAGCGACTGCATCAAGGTGAGCTCGGGCGTCTGCGATTTCAAGGAGACGATGTACTTCGACCCGAGCGTGTGGGACATGCGCAACAGCGAGGCCGGGGCCTGGAAGGTCGGGGCCGAGGTGTACTTCAAGGGCGGCGGTGGTGACACCGACGACAAGGGTCTGACGGTCCACGTCAAGCGCAACTCCCGCCTGACCGTCAACGCCTCGCCCGAACCGGTGTCCAAGAACAGGACCATCACCGTGACCGGAAAGGTCACGCGGGCCAACTGGGAGACCAGGAAGTACGCCTCCTACGGAGGCCGCCTGGTGAGCCTGCAGTTCAAGCCTACCGGCACCGCCTCCTACACCACGGTGAAGAAGGTGTACGCGAACGGCTCGGGTGATCTCAGGACGACCGTGAAGGCCTCCAAGACGGGTACGTGGCGCTGGGTGTACTACGGCAACAGCACCACCGGGCCGTCGACGTCGTCCGGGGACAACGTCGTGGTGAAGTGATGTCCGCGGTGCTGGCAGGCTGGTGGGGGCCGAGCCGGCGGTAACGGCTGCGACGGTCAAGGCGTCGGGTCCAACGTGAGCCAGCGCGCCGTGCGGACCATGAGGCCGGTCACCGCTCTGGTGGGCAGGGCCGGATCTCGAGGAGGGGACGACGACCACGGTCTTCAAGGCCGTCCCCGCCGTACAGGGTCGGACGTGTTCGACGTCGTGGGTGTACTGGCGGAGCCGGGCTGGTGAGCTCGGACGACCGTGGAATCGACCGACACCAGCCACTCGATGTTGCCCGCCGCGTCCGCCTTCGCCTGCGCGGCCCGCAGCATCCGGTCGAACGTCCCGTCCGCTGCTCACCTGCGAAACGCGTGTGCAGCGTGGCCCACGGACCATAGCGCTCGGGCACATCCCGCCAGGCCGTCCCGGTCCGGAACTTCCACACGATCCCGTTCAGGACCCCAAGGGCGGCAGTGAGGCAACCGTGCGGACGTCCTGATCGAGAACGAAACGGACCTGCCGGCGATCCTCGCCGACATGCGGCCCACCGGCGGCCGCACCCCGCACAGCGACGCGGGCCCGTTCGGCTGCGGCAGCACCCGGTCCCTCGCCTCGCTGAGCCCCTGGCGGTAGCAGCCCCGGGGCGGCCGCCGCATCGGCTCAGGCGCTTCACGGCCGCCCCGGAACCCCGCCTCATGCGTACGGGTTGGCTCCCGACTTCGATCCGGTGGTGCAGGGGTCGGTGCCCAACTGGTCGTTGCAGACGACAATGGCGATGTTCTTGATGTTGTAGGTGTCCGAGAGGGACAGGTTGGTGTGGTCGGTCCCGCTGCCCGCGCACCCGTTGTAGTCGTACCGCTGAGTGCTGGTGGTCCAGGTCCCGCCGTTCGAGCGGTAGACCTTGAAGTAGGCGTACACCGGGTTGGCGTTGCAGTTGGTGTCCTGGACGTGCAGCTTGATGCCGGTCAGGCTGCCCTGGCCTGCCCACGTCCAGGTGGCGCTGGCCTTGCCGTAGCTGCTGCTGACGCTTGCGCTGCCGGTGGAGGCGGCGCTGGCGACCCCCGGGGTGGTGAGAGCCAACCCGAGGGATGCACCCAGGGCCAGCACGGCGTGACGAACTCGCATGGTTCCCCCTTTATGAGGCCTTATTGGCCACTACGTGACGACTGTCGCAGCACCTTCCGATCGGCACCGCCCCCGTCGCCGGCCCCCGCCTTGCGCGGGAGCGCGATGCCCGACGCGCATCGGCACCGTCGGGCGCCATGAATCGTCTCCTGCCCTTGCGGGAGCCGAAAGTGGCATGTCCATGAAAATCTTGGAGCGAACCGATAACCTTCTGTATATGACGCCAGTTCAGGGGGAGGACCGGCGCCCCGGTCCACTCACGGGTCCGACCTCGGGCTCGTACCCGACCTTTCATCAGTTGCGGCTGTTCCTGCTGCTCGTCGAAGAGCAGCACTTCGGCCGCGCGGCCGCGCGGGCTTTCCTGTCGCAGCCGGCGTTCAGCAAGCAGATCCGGGCTCTGGAAGATCGCCTGGGGGTCTGCCTCGCCGAGCGCGGGAAGGGGCCGTTCCGGCTCACCGCCGCTGGACACGCCTTGATCCCCGCAGCCGAGTCGACGCTGGAAACCCACGCCCGCATGCAGGCCCTGGCCGAGGCGGCGGACGATTCCGCCTCGAGGGAAACCCCGCAGAACACGGTGTGGCCCGTTCCCCGGCAACTGCCTGCCGGGCCCGGTGACTTCACCGGGCGCGAGCGCGAGTTGGCCGTGCTCGCCGCCACACTGCGGGTCGGCGGCGCCGACGCCGACCGCCCGACTCCGGTGCTGGTGGTCACCGGGCCGGGCGGCGTGGGCAAGACCAGCGTGGCCGTGCGGGCGGCACTCGACGCGCGCGACGCGTTCCCTGACGGTCAGCTCTATGTCGAGATCGGTCCAGGCGACCGGGAGGCGGACGTAGCCGCACGCCTACTGCGCGCCCTGGGCGTCGGCGGCGGCGCCGTCCCGGAACCGGCCGAGCGGGCAGCCCTGTACCGCAGCCTGACCGCAGACCGGCGGCTGCTGGTGGTGTTCGACAACGTCACCTCGGAAGACCAAGTGGCCCGCCTGGTGCCGACCGGCACCGGATCGGCGGTACTGCTGACCAGCCGTCATCCGCTCACCGGCCTGCCCGCCGCGCGACGGCTGACGCTGGGAGCGCTGCCACCGGAGGACGCGCGCCGCCTGCTGGTCCAGATCGTCGGCGCCGAGCGGCTGGCACGCGAGTCGGCCACGGCCGACGAGCTGGTCCGGCTCTGCGGCGGCCTGCCGCTCGCACTGCGGATTGCCGCGGCCCGGCTCGCCGGCAACCCACACTGGACGGTGGGCAGGTTTGTGTCACGGCTGGCCGACGAACACCGCCGATTGGACGAGCTACGGCACCGGGATCTGGCGGTGCGGGCCAGCGTCAACCTCAGCTACCAGGTACTCGGCCCACGCGCCCGCCGCCTGCTGGCTCAGATCGGCCTGCTGGACGTGCCGGACTTCGCCAGCTGGACGGCGACGGTGCTGCTGGAATGCGACATCGAGACCGCCGAGGATGTGCTGGACGAGTTGCTCGCCGCGCACATGCTGGAGGTCGCCGATCCGGGGCACGGTGCGGCGGACGGGCGGTTCCCGCGCTGCCGGTGCCACGACCTGGTGCGCCTGTTCGCCCGGGAGCAGGCAGAGCGAGAGCTGCCGGCGGGCGAGGACGACGCTGTGCTGGACCGGGCACTGGGAGCGTGGCTGTACCTGGCGGAGCGAGCCGACGCGGCACTGCCGCACGGCTACTTCAGCCGGCCCGGCGGCGGTGCCGTACGGCACATGCTCGCCGACGACCTGACCCGGTCGCTGTTGCGTGATCCGCTCGGTTGGTTTGACGCCGAGCGCGCCGCACTGGCTGCGCTGATCGCCCAGGCGACCGCGACAGGCCGAACCACCGCAGCATGGGAGCTGGCCGCGTCCCTGGTCGCGTTCTACGAGTTCCGCGCGCACTACCCGGACTGGGGCGACACACACCGGCGCGTACTCGACGTGGTACGCGCGGCCGGTGACCGGCTCGGTACAGCCGTGATCCTGCGCGGCCTGGGCGAGCTGTACACCGGGCAGGACCGCATCGCGGAGTCGATCACATGTTTCCGGCAGGCACGCGCCATCTTCGGAGAGCTCGGCGAGGAGCACTCGGTCGCGGTGTGCGACAACGGCCTCGGCCACATGTACCGCGTCAGCGGGCGCTACCAGGACGCGTTGGACGCGTTCGGCTCCGCGGCGCGCGCGTCGGCATGTGATGGGAGCGTCCGCACCCAGGCGTACGCCCTGCACTGTTCCGGCGTTACCCATCTGGAGCAGGGACGGCTCGCTGAGGCCCAGGACTGCTTCCGGACGGCGCTGACCCTGGCATCGGCGTCCGGTTTCCGCCGGGGCGAGGCACAGTCCGAACGCGGCCTGGGGCTGCTGTGCACGACCACCGGTGAACTCGACCAGGCGCAGCGGCACCTGAGCCGGGCGCTGGAGATCGCACAGGAACTCGGCGAGCCCTGCGGCGAGGCGAACGCGCTGCAGATGCTCGCTGATGTCCTGGTACGCCAGCGAAAGCCGGCACAGGCCCGACCGCTGCTGCACCAATGCCTGCGTATCTACGACCAGATCGGCGAGCTGTTCGGGCGGGCGCTCACGCTGCACACACTCGGCGAACTGCTGCAGAGCGAGGGAAGGTCGGCGCACGCGGTGGACACACTCCTGAAAGCCGCCCAGATCTGGGCCGAACTTGGCACGCCGCTCAGGCACGGACGTACCCTGCGCGCAGTCGGCGACATACACGCAGCCGCCGGCGATCTCACCGAAGCTCGTGTCACATGGGAGCGGGCGCTGGAACTGCTCACCCCGTTGGCGACGCCGGAGGTCGAGCAGCTGCGTGAAAGACTGGTCGGCCAGACCCTCGCCGACTGAGCTTCCGCATCACCACCGCCTGCCTGGCGCTGGGGGTGCAGGAAACTCTGGTGCACATGCACGATGTGGCGGAAGGCTTCGGGCTCGCCTGGACCCCGCCCTCCGCTCTCTGCTCGCGGGTGCTCGCCCGTCTGTTTCCAGAGGCTCCGGGCGGTGCGGATCCCTGGCTCACCCTGTTGTGGGCCACCGGCCGCGCCGAACTGCCGGGGCACCCTCGTCTCACCACGTGGCGCTCGGACAGCACACCGCGGTCATAGGAGCGGATCGGCTTCAGCCGCCGCCGGGCTGATGATCGTGCCCCGGGCGCAGGTTGAGCGGGTCTTCCCCATGAAGGTGGACAAACCGCACACGCACCGCGAGCGGGTGGGACGTGGCTGACGGTCGTGCACAGATCCGGCGAACTGGGGAAGGGCGTCGGGCGGGCCGAACGGCGGGCCCGACAACCCATCGCCATCACTCTCCCCGACTGGAACCCCACTCTGCTTGCCTGGACCGTCGACTGAACGCCCCACACCGCCTGCTGCGAGATCGGCCGTCGCGTGGTCAGGCCGGAGAAGGCTCAGCGGGTGAGAGTCTCGCGGACGGTGCCACCGACCAGCGCGCACCACGTGCTGAGGTCGGTCTTGCCGTTGGGGTGGAGGCTGTGCAGGCGCTGTATGTCCTGCACCGCCTTCACGGTGTTGTGGTCGTAGGCGCCGGTGATGTCGACGGTGTCGGCGTAGCCCTTGATGGTGAGCAGGTACTGCACCGCCTGGACGGGCAGCCCGGAGGCGTCCTTGTCCAGCGAGGGGGCGAGCGCTTCCCAGGTGGGGGTGTCGAAAGTGGCGTCGGGGGTGACGGCAATGCCATGGCTGGTTTGGAAGTCGGCGACGACGGTGTTCATGTCGGTGCTGAACACGCCGTCGATGGGCAGGTCGCTGTAGCCGGCGTTCACCAGCAGGTACTGGGCAACCTGCACCACCTGACTGTCGACGAACCGCCAGATGTCCGGCCATCGCCGTGCCGGCGCAGCGGCAGGCGACACACCCATGGATTGCAGTACTCGCTTGCGGATCTGAGGGAAGAGCCGGTAGAAGGCGATGCCGGGGCAGTCAGTTCCCAGGCGGAAGTCCCAGTGGCCGAAGATGTCCCACGCATTCAGATGGAACTGCCGACACACCGCGGTGCACAGTTCCACCAGCGAGTCCAGCAGTGCCGCCGGCGGGGTTTCAGTGATGTAGGTGCCCTCGTTCTCGATCCCGATGGCGTTGCCATTCTCCCCTGGGCAGTGGGCGGCGGTCACCTGGTGCCCGCCCGCGACGAGGGTCTCCAGGCTGCGGTGGCGGCCCTCGAGGACGTAGCCGCCGCGGCTGACGGTGAAGTGCTGACCCGTGTCCGCCCAGCCGTTGGTGTCCATGTGAAGGTCCTGGCAGTCACGTGCCAGCTGCATGGCGTGCTCGAGGGAGTAATCCGTGACGTTGGGGAACGCCATGTGATGCAAGATGATCTTGTTGGTGGTATTGCCAGTGATCTGGATCGGGCTGGACGGCCGGCGCGCGCTCCAGCTGTCGCAGTCGATGATCCAGGGGAACTGAGGCGAGGGAGTGGCGTCGGCGGCGGTGGGGAACGCCACGTCCGTGCCGACGACAGCGGCGACTGCCGTGCCGAGGCTGACCCGGAACAGGGTGCGGCGATCGACTTCGTGCTCGTGCATCACCATGAGGACTCCGAAGTGAGTGGATAGCCCAGGAGTGTGGGCGGCCTGTCGGAGACTATGCAGTGAACGCCCGGTTCTCCAGGGGCAGTTCATCAGTTTCCCCGCCGCCGTGGTCTTTGCTTCCGGTCATGGGTCCGGTGGGTGCGCATCGTCGCACCCGGCTCATCGGCGGTGGTGCCCCGGTCGTAATCAGCGGTCAGGCGGGCTGATGGACAACCTGGTGAGGCTGGCGACCGCGATGGCGATGGCGATGGTGGAGCGTCTGGTGCCGGATGGGTTGCAGTCCGAAGAGCGAGTACAGCGGTGGCCTCGCGGTCAACATCACCGAGTGCTGACTGGCGCCGCTGCCCGTAGCGCATCACAGCGTCGCGGTCGTCCCCTCCCCGGACGCGCTGCCCGCCAGCCACTCGTCCCATGCCAGGTTGAAGGCGGCGTAGCCGTTATCGGCCGAGGCCTTGGCACGAGGCGAGCCGGTGATGGTGACGGGGTCGCCCTGCTTGACCTGGCCGTAAAACCACTTGGCGTCCGACATGGACAGGTGGACGCAACCGTGCGAGCCGCGGGCGCTGCCGCTGCCCGGAGTGGGGTCGCCCGTCGAGTAGTGCACGTACGTGCCGGACTGAGTCAGGTGGACGTCCCAGGGCAGCGTCAGATCGTAGTAGTTGGGGCTGCCCTTGACGCAGCTGATGCCAACGCTGCAGGAGGTCATGTGGACCTTTTCCTGCTTGTCGATGACGGCCATCGTGCCGTTCCACGTTGGATATTGAGCGCTGCCCGCGTTGATCGACAGGGTGCGCATCACCTTGCCGTTCCGGGTCACCATCATGGTGTGGCCGACCACCGAGACATCCGCGCGCACGTCGTCGCCGATCTTGAAGGTGTGCGTGTAGCTGCGGACGCCGTAGCGACCGTTGCCGTTGCCGACGCCCTTCATGTCAACGTCGATCTTCACCTTGGTGCCGGAGGGCCAGTACGTCTTCGGTCGCCAGTCGGCGCGCTTGTCGCCGAACCAGTGCCAGGCGCCGACCACCGGCTGCGAGGCGCTCACCTTCATATGCTTCTCCACCGTGGCCCGCGCGTTCGCCGCCACCGGGTTCGTGAAGACCACCGAGATCGGCATGGCCACGCCGACCGTGGTTCCCGTCTGCGGAGTGATCGTCTCCAGCAGCATCGGCGGGCCCGCGGACTTCGTCGGTGACGGGGAGGCGCTCGCACTCGGCTTGCCCGACGCCTTTGCGTCGTCCCCGCCCGCCTTGTCGCTGCCGCCCCCGCCGCAGGCACTCGCGCCCACCAGCATCGCACCCGTGACGAGTGCGACCCCTATGCCGCCCTTGCGCCGTCCCACGACCTGCCCCACTCTCTCGCTCTTCGGCCCTGACGGGCCCGACTCCTGTCAGACAGCGAGGACTTGGGCCGCAGTTGCCTGCGTTGCGTAAAACGTGTCTCAAAACTTGGTGCGCACCGACCGCCGAGCGGATGCCGTACCGCCTCGTGGTCGACACCTCCCGGGACGTCTCCTTGAACTACGGGGTGGAGACCGACGCCAACGGCTACGCCCACCGCAACACCGACCTGACCGTCACCTCGTCGACCATTAACGGTGCCGTGGACGCGGACACCTCAACCGCGGCGACCTGCCGGTTCATCTCGATGCCCAGTCAGACACTGGTGAGACGGCTGAGACGGCCCGAATTGACACACGGCAAGGCCATCCTGGCACTGCGAGAACTCGACCGTACCGGAGTCCGGCGGGGGTGCGCGGCCGGTCTGTAGTGGCTGCGCCCGCGTCCACGGATGCGCCTGGGTCGCGTGATCGCGCCCCTCGGTCGACTAGGAGGACGAGGTTGCGACAACGGTTGCGCCATCTGTTTGCGACTGGGGGTGCGCCTACTCTTGCGCACCCCGGAGAGTCATAGTGCAGGTCACCACGCGGTTTCGCCGTGGTCGGCCCGCTGACAGGTCGGGGCGGGCGCGATACCAGCGCGCCGGGTGCCGCCACCGGCCGAAGGCGTCGCGGGCGACGTCGACTCCGACTTCCACCACCAGCTCCGGTTCCACCAGCGTGACATCCAGCGTTTCCCAGCTGCCCCACCCTGCGGAGAAAGACCAGCCCGTCCATGGATGACCGCGCCGCGCCGCAGCGAGCAGGTCGGCCACCGCAGCACCTGCCGTCCGAGCGAGGGTGGTGGTACGGCCGACGTATTGAAGACGGCCTTGGGCCTCGTATCTGCCGAGCAGCAGCGTCCGGGATGTACTTTCGCCAGCCCGTCCCGACGGCTGGTAGGCGTCGACCAGCCGCTTGCATACGGCGCCCTCTATCCCGACCGATGTCCACGTCAGCCACTCGCGCACGGTGTCCGCCTCGGTGGTCGACGGGCACAGCGCCCACGGTGCCGACAACTGGCGGCCGGCGAATACGGACTCCAGCGCGGCCCTGCGTCGCCGGTACGGCCATCCGGTCGTGTCCGTCCCGGACAGCCGCAACAGATCGAACGCGACGAAGTGAGCCGGCCACTCAGCAGCGGCCCGGGCCGCCTTGGCACCGCGCCGCTGAACCCGGTTCCGCAGCTGCTCGAAGGCCAGCCGACCCGCGGCGTCCCATACGACCAGCTCGCCGTCCAGCGCGGTCGCGTCCGACAGCTGCACGGTCCCAGCCACGACCTCCGGAAGCGACGCCGCCATCTCGGTGCCGCGCCTGTAGCGCAGCACCACCCTGCCCGCGTCGACGGAGACCAGCGCCCTGAAGCCGTCCCACTTCGGCTCGCCTGCCCAGCCCGGCCGCAGATCAGGCCTGCAAACTGGGGAGGCGAGCATCGGCTCCGGCAGTGTCCAGGTCACGCTCGACGCCTTTCACGGCGGCTAGCCGCCCGCTCGAATCCATACCCATCCGTATCATCACAAATAGTGACAAAATCGACACACGGGGGAGGCGATGGCTGGAGGCGAGGATGGACCTGGACGCGGTCGCCGATGAGCTGTACGCCCTGGCCCCGGGCGACTTCACGGCCGCCAGAGATGAGCGTGCCAAGGCCGCGCGAGCTGCCGACGACCGGGAACTGGCCGAGCAGATCCGCAGGCTGCGCCGCCCTACCCTGGCGGCGTGGGCGAGCAACCTGCTGGTGCGCGAGCAGCCGGACGAAGTACAGCGTCTTCTGCAACTGGGTGAGGCGCTGCGCCAGGCCCACCAGGATCTCGACGGCGAGCAGCTGCGGAAACTGTCGGCGCAGCAGCACCAGGTCACCTTCGCTCTGGCCCGGCAGGCCGGCCAGCTCACCGCCCAGGCCGGGCAGCGGATCAGCGACGACATGACGCAGGAGGTCCAGGACACCCTGCACGCGGTGCTGGCCGACCCCGACGCAGCCGAGCAGTGGGCGAAGGGCCGTCTGACGAAGCCGCTGAGCGCCCCGGCCGGTTTCCCCACCCTCTCCCGGCAGCCCGCACCGCCCCCAGTTGTCCGCCGCACCGAACCCGCTGGCGAGGTGGCCGATCTGGATGCCGCGCGCGCCCGTCGCCGCGAGCAGCAAGAGCACCTTGCGCGGGCCCGGCAGCAGGCCGCGGACGCCGAGCAAGAACTCGACGACCGGGAAGCGGAGCTGGCCACCGCGGAAGAGAAGCTGAGCCGGGCGGATGAAGGGCAGCAGCAGGCCGAGCAGCGCGTCGACGACCTGCGCCGGCAGCTTGAGGACGCCGAACACGAGAAGCGGCGGGCCCGGGAGGCCGCCCGGAAGGCCCGCGACCACACGCGGGCCGCCGAACGGGCCGTCCGTGAAGCCCGGCGCCGGGCCAAGGACACAGCCGCCCACGCCCGGAAGCTCGCCGAACAGACGCAGCACAAAGCCTGAGGCAGAGAAAGAAAGGCAGAGATGAGCGATGGCGCGACAGAAGACGCACGCTTGGCCACCTACAGTACTGTCTCCACGTCTCTCGCCGTTCGAAGTGATCGCCAACTGAGCGAGCTAGCGGACGCCGCCATGCCGCTTGGCTCTGGTGTTGGCGGGAGATCTGCGCTGCTGGAGGTTGACGGAAAGCCGGTCTTCGTGAAGCGGGTGCCGCTCACGGATATGGAGCGGCTGCCGGAGCATGCACGTTCCACGGCCAACTTGTTCCGGATTCCCACCTTCTGCCAATACGGCGTCGGTGGGGGGCCTGGGTTCGGGGCATGGAGGGAGCTCGCCGTTCACACCATGACGACGAACTGGGTACTCGGAGGGCAGTACCAGGGGTTCCCGATGATGTACCACTGGCGCGTGCTGCCGGGCACGGCCGCGCTTCCCGAGGAACTCGCGGACGTGGAGCGGGTCGTAGCCTATTGGGGAGGCAGGCCGGAGGTACGCCGTCGTATCGAGGCCCTTCGGCAGTCCACTGCGTGCCTCGCACTGTTCCTGGAGTACATCCCTCAGACGCTCGAGGAGTGGCTTGCCAAGCAGGTACAGGCTGATGAAGAGTCTGCCGATCGGGCTTGTTCCCTGGTGGAGGGCCAGCTGGAGGCCGGCACGTCCTTCATGAACGCTCGGGGGCTTCTGCACTTCGACGCCCATTTCCAGAACATCCTGACTGACAGCCAACGCCTCTACTTCGCTGATTACGGTCTCGCCATTTCATCCCGATTCGATCTTTCGCCGTCCGAGAGTAGTTTCTTCGAACTGCACAGGACCTACGACCGCTGTTACACGCGCAGCTGGCTGGTGAACAGGCTGATCACGAACCTGTACGGATATGAGCGCAATGAACGCGAGGCACTTATCCGCGCATGCGCGGAAGGGGAGGACCCGCCGGAGGGACCGCAAAAGGCCAGGGCGATCCTCTCCCGCCATGCACCGCTCGCCGCAGTGATGACGGACTTCTACGTCACGATTCAGGACGAGAACAGGGAGACCCCATACCCGTTGCAGGCGCTCCGCCGGGCTCTCCAAGCGGACGGGTCACAGCGCAGTTGAAACAGGCGCTCAGGAATGCTGGTGAGATCACTTAGAAGTCATCTCATTTGGCGAGTCTGCGATAGCAGATGAGGGTGCAGGCGATGCTGGTGAAGGCGAGGAAGTGGTCGGCCTTGCGTTCGTAG
>NZ_JBIBWH010000035.1:0-15508 GCF_043081205.1 Streptomyces sp. NPDC014889 | reverse complement strand
ACTTTTGTGTGTTTGTTTCGGGGCCCCCCGGGTCGGGGTGGGGGGTGTGGGCGCCGTGGGGGTGGGCCCCTCCCACCCCCCCCCCCCCCCCGGGGGGGGGGGGCCCCCCCCCCCCCCCCCCCCCTCCGCTCCATCCACCTTATCGATCCGTACGTTCCTGGCTAGCCATGGGGACGCCCGATCAGGACAATCTTGAAAACCGTCGTGGTGGCGACACCACCGTGGGGTCAAATCCCACCGCCTCTGCAGGATGAGCAGTGAGAACGGCCCCCGACCTGGTGACTTGGTCGGGGGCCATTCTCGTGCCCGTTGTTCTGTGGCTGCCCGTGAGTCCCCGTTGTTTCCCGTTCGATGGGGCATAACTGGGGCACGTCTGAGTTGATGAGTTCGCGGTCGGCGCGGTTCAGCTGGCGCCATCGTCGTCTAGTGCTTGTTGGGCGGACTTGCCGAACTTCTGGATCTCTTTTCCAAACTGGGACATGGCATCCCGAGTTCGTTGCCGGGCAGAGGCGATCTCATCTCTCACCTCCGGTTCTTCGGACAGATCTAGCTGGGAGAGCACGAAGACGAGCGAGCATCCGTTGATCACATCCCTGCCGACCTCCAGGACCGAAACAGCGGGATCCAGCACAGAACTAGGGCCCAGAAGCGAGACTTCAAGCCATGCGTCTCTTAGGGCCCGACCATGTGCCTCTGCTTCCTCGCAGAAGTCTTGATCGGGTCTGCGGAGTATGACGAAGCCCTCGGTCACCCCCCATGAACTGACTATGGGGGCGACGTGTTCATGCAAGGTGTCGGCTACTCGTATGAAGACCCTGTACGCGGTTTCCCGCGACTGCCGACGTTCCAGTTGGTGAGCAGACCTGGCGGCGATCTTCGCCTGCTGCTGTGAGGCCCATCCTGTGCTGGCGCCGGCCAGGGCCGTTCCGACCGCTCCTGCAACTGCTCCAAGTACTGCTGCTAAGCCTGCATCCATGAAGAGAAGTCTCCTCAACTACGAGGCTGGCAGAGCCTCGATGGCCCAATGAAGCGCCACCGTGCGGCCTGGAGCACCAGCTTGGAAGAGTGCGTATGCGGATCCGTGCTCACCTGGCGCGATGTTGACCTGCGCGAACGCAGGCGGCTCGCCGTTGTTCCCCGTAGCTCCCCGTTGGTCGCTGACCGTTCGGGCACGGAAGGGGCACAGCACCTCAGGCCGCGAAGTTCCTCTTGGCGCAGGCGTCGGTTTCGTCAGTCTCAAGATCCACGGTCACGGTAAGTGGCCAGACGAGTTCTCCAGAGCGCTTGCTCGGCTTCCCGGAGTAGGCGGATGGACAGCGCGCCCCTGGTCCGCCATGCTGCCCGGGCGATGATGCGCCAGTGCCGGCTGCATTGGGTGAGGGGTGGGAACTGATGGAGCAATCGCAGGCCGGGGCTATACCGCCGGAGCGCATCCGCTACCGGTTGACGCGCCTCCAACGCGTGCTGCCTGCGCTGCCCGGCATCGTTAGCCTCATGGCCCTACAGGTCCTGTTCTGGTTGGACGGGGACCCGTTTGATCCTGTACTGGTCGCAGTATTCACCTTGCCGCTCGTGATGCTGATCACTTTGCGGCCCTTCGGAGTCACTCTCACGCAGTCGGCGGCCATCGTGCACAACCTCCGCCGCCGGACCATCCCGTGGTCGAACGTCCAAGCCATCCGGATGGAGTCTTTCTTCGGAACCCGGACCGTCGTGATCTACGAAGCGGGCGGCCGCCGTACCCGTCTGCGGGCGCCGAACACCGGGTTCCTCAGCTGGGATCGCAGGTTCGAGGAGAAGTTCCACACCATCGGTAGATGGTGGCTGGACCACCGCGGCCCGTACTGGGCTCCTGTTCCGCCGCCAGGGGCACAGTGGGGTGGCCCACCGGCGTCCGACAGGAACCCTTACGCACCTCCCGCGTAGTCGGCAGTCGATCCCCGCACCCTCCGGGCGGCGGAGTCTCAATGACTGGGTCAAGCCACGTGGCGCCGTCCATAGGTTGGAACAGCACCTGTGCCGGACACAGACTTGAAGGTCTGGCCTCATCCTTATCAGGTCGATCACGGGGAGTCGGCAACGTCGGCGAACCGGCTGCTCTCCTTGGCTGATCGTCCGTTGCCATTCGGCGCTGGTCGGCGCTGGTCGGCGCTGGTCGGCGCTGTCCGCACCTGTTGGTGTCAGCCGTTGGTGTCAGCCGACCGATCCCCTCTTGACAGATCTGCTGTCAGTTCTTCTGGAAGTGGTGCGGCCAGTTTCCCACTTCGGTGTCTTCCCTGCGGCACGTTTCTGACTTGCGTCAACTCGGTTGCTGGTTGTCATCGTCTGTCAACGTCGGTTCGCCTCGGACGGCCTCAGGGCGGCCCGGAACGGAAGCTACGGCCGGGCATCGAGGCGGTGTTGCAACCTACCGTCGGGGCCAAAGACGTCCATCAGGTAGCCCTGCTTCAGGGAAAGCCCCTTCTCCCGCTGCATGAATCCCATGATCGACGCCTTGAGCTCGTCGAAAGGCACTTCATCGCGGTCGGGACTGCGCGTCCACACCGTCACCAGGGGGACCCCGCCAGGGCCGGAACTCTGCTGAATGCCGTACACATCACTCATCCCGCCGGAATCCCGGTATCGCGCGGCGAGTTGGGTTGCGGCATCAGGCGCGATGGTCGAGGTAGCCACCGGACCAGGGCTGTAACCACCAGTCGTGGAGGTGCTGTGCTCCGTGCAGCCGGACAGCAACGTTGCAGACCCAACGCATGCAAGCGCCCATCGGGTGATCTTCATCATCACGCGATTTTCGCCTAGCACCACCGGCCCGCGCTGGTGTTCGGTGGAACCTCTTCTCCGCGGGCTTCGCCCTCGACCGTGCTCACGAGGTCGGCGGAGCGGCTTTTGGGCTGGAGTTTCAATGACTGAGTCAAGGTCATGGGCCGCCCTCCACCAGTGAAGGCGGCGCTTCGTCTCGGAGATCGTTTGTGCCTCAGTTGACGAAAGTCGGCCACGATGGCGGGCACGCCGACCGATCAGGCGCGCGTGTGTCTCGCTGAGCCCCACCGGCCTCAACCACGCTGCCGGCTTTGTGGCGTCGAGCTGAGTCAAGCCGTCTGCGTGATGGGCGGGTTGGGAGTGAAGGCCCGGTCGTCGCGTAGGAGGGCCCACAGCCCACTGGTGCGGCGTCGTGCGAGGGCGATGACGGCCTGGACGTGTTTGCAGCCCTCGCCGCGTTTCTTGAGGTAGTACTCCCGGTTGGGGCCGTCGCGGATGATGCTGGTCTGCGCGGAGAGGTAGAAGACTCTGCGTAGGCGGCGGCTGTAGCGCTTGGGGCGGTGCAGGTTGCCGGTGCGGCGGCCGGAATCGCGTGGGACGGGGACCAGCCCGGCGGCTGAGGCCAGGTGGCCGGCGTCGGCGTAGGCGGTGAGGTCGCCCGCGGCGACGACGAACTCGGCTCCGAGGATGGGCCCATGCCGGGCAGGGACTCGATGATCTCGGCCTGTGGGTGGGTGCGGAAGGCGTCGTGGATCTGCCGGTCGATGCGCTTGAGCCGGTCGTCCAGGGCCAGGATCTGAGTAGCCAGGTCGGCGACGATCTGTGCAGCGGTGTCCTCGCCGGGCAGCACGGTGTGCTGGGCCCGGGCCGCTTCCACGGCCGTCGCGGCCACGCTGTCCGCGTCACGGACACCTCGATTGGCCAGCCAGGCTGTCAGGCGGGCTTGGCCGCGGCGGCGGATGGCAGCCGGGGTCTGGTAGCCCGTCAGCAACAAGAGGGCAGCCTTGCGGGCCGAGTAGTCGAAGGCCCGCTCCAGGGCAGGGAACATGCCGGTGAGCACGTCGCGTAGCCGGTTGATCATCCTTACCCGGTCGGTGACCATGTCGGTGCGGTGGGCGGTGAGTAATGCCAGGTCGGCGGCCAGCTGGGCGGGCACGTCGATGGTGGCGAAGTCCCGGCGGTGGCGCGCGGTCTCGGCGATGACGTAGGCGTCGCGGGCATCCGTCTTCGCCTCGCCTCGGTAGGCGCCCGCCATGCGGTTGACGGTGCGGCCGGGCACGTAGACGGCCTGCTGGCCGTGGGCTGCCAGCAGCGCCAGTAACAGTGCGGAGGACCTGCTGGAGATGTCCACCGCCCAGTGGAGACTCGCTGCACCCCACCGAGGCCCCGGGCAACTTGTCCGGGGCCTCTTGCATCTTGAGTCCTCCCTGCTGCGACGCTTCGAGCCGAGAGCGGACGAGGGGGACTCGTGGAGCTGAAGGTCACCCGCTGGTCGGTACGGACATGATCAGCGTTTGACGCGGTTGCGGACGGCGAGGACCGCGAAACCCAGAAGGACGGGCTCGGCTAGGCGGGAGGTCATCTCGATGTAGGTGCCGGCGGTGGTTAGGTCCTGGTCGGCGGAGCGGAAGACCACCGAGTTGAGCGTAACGTTCAGGGCCTTCTCGAAACGCTCGCCGGTGAAACGGTTCCCCGTGGGGTTGCGCGGTTCATCCTTGTCTATCTCGAATGTGATCGTGCCTCCGCCGGTGGGGACGGTGCCGGTCGCTTCCTGCTTCGGGGCGTCCTTGGGGAGGCCGAAGCTCATGAGGAGCACGATGGTGGCGAGCATGGCGGCGGCGAGCCAGATCAGGGCCCGGGATGCGCGCATACCGTAGCCGGACAGTGCCCAGTAAGCGGTCAGAAGGCTTCGCTCGCTTCGGGGGATGTCGTCGGCGTGGCGGCGCATCTCCATCTCCCCGTAATAGAAGTCGGCGGCCCCAGGTTCATGCTTGCCATCCTCGAACGCTTTGCGCAGCGCGCGGTACACCGGCGCCAGTTGCAACGGCCCGACGTGCTCGGCGCCGAACACTGCCACGTTCCAGCCCCGGACGGCCGATGGCTCGCTCGCGCGCCAGTGGTGTTCTTCGGCGAGGGTGCGGCGCTGGGTGAACCGTACGGGGCGCCAGCCCCGCCAATGCACCGCGGGCGGGACCGTGTCGAAGATGCAGGCGCCCTCCAGCCGCAGTTGGTCCAGGTGCACGGTTCCGGTGAACAGGCATCCCGATAGGTCTACGTCGGCGAGGACCAGGTGAGCTGCGTCCACCCCGCGCAACGAGGCCATTCGCACCGCGGCGTCGGGCGCATCGTCAAGAACCCGTTCGTCCACCGGCTGTCCGTCAGGGAGTACGAAGGGGGTGGCCGCCGCGGCGATCGTGAGGGGGTATTCGAAGACAGCGTGGGCGAAGTCCACTGTGGCGTAGCGCAGACGCAACTCGGCCGTTGATGTCCAGCGGGTTCGCAAGCACTCCAGCCGGCGCGCGGCGAACGAGAGGCTCGCAGGGCCGCTGAACGTCGCCTCGGAGAGCACAAACCGCCCGGCGCACACCAAAGGGCCGAGGGTGACCAACCGCTCGAAGGTCGCCTCATCGAACCTAGCGTCGCTCTCGAAAATTGCCGACCTGAAGCGGACGGCACCTTGAAATGTTGCGTACCCGAATGAGGCGTGACCCTCGAAGGTCACCTGCCCGAACTGGCCGGTTCCCTGGAAGGCAGCCCGCACAAAAGAGACGTCCTGGAAGCTCGCCGAGTCGAACTGGGCGAGGTGCTTGAAGGTCGCCGAGTCGAACTTGGTGATGCCCTGAAAGGTCGCCGAGTCGAACCACGCGAGGTCGTGGAAGGTCGCCGATCTGAACCCGGCGTAGCCCTGGAAGCTCGCCGAGTCGAAGTGGGCGTAGCCCTGGAAGTTCGCTGACTCGAAGCGAGCGAGGCCCAGGAAGGTCGCCGAGTCGAACCACGCAAGGCCCTGGAAGGTCGCCGAGTCGAACCACGCGTGGCCCTCGAAGATCGCCCTTACGAAGTGGGCGTCGTCTTGGAAGGTCGCTGAGTCGAACCGGGCTTCGCCGATGCGGGGGTGTCCGGTGGTGGGATCGAGGAGGGCCTCGAGGAGGGCATCAAGAAGGGGTTCGGTGAAGGAGGTACCGCGATGGTCGATGTCGGCGCCGGGTATCAGGCCGTCCAGGTAGGCGTCGCGGTCGGCGTCGGCCAGATGGGCGAGGCATGAGGTGTGACCAGGGGCGTGAATCCCGCGGCAGCCGACAGTGTCCTCCGCGGTAGTGCCGTGGCCACAGTGCGGCCAGCCAGGCGGGGTCGAAGGCGGTTCAGGGCTCGGGTGTGGCATACCTGAAGGACGATCGAGCACGGTCGATGGTTGCCGCGCTCGCATCCGACACGGCCAGCACGGAAATCTTCGCTGCGGCACTGAAGGACGTATTGAAATGAGTCGTGCGCTACTGAAATCGTTCGCGCGTTTCGGCAAGCGTGTTCAGCATCAATACGAAGCACCACGACAAACGGGCTGTATGGGTCGACGATGACTCGGTGAAGGTCGATTACGGAAAGCCAGCGCCCAACGCGTGTAACTGGCTGTTTCAGGAAGAACTTCGGCATCGGCACACTGTCGAGTGGCATTGACGTCGTGAAACGGCCCTTCCGGCGTGGCTTGGTCATCGCAACACCCTCAGGGGCTGGTGTTGCAACGACCTGTTAGTGGGGCAGGGGTGTGACGGACGTGGGAGTGCAACTGTTCAGCCCGCGCCGTCAGACTCCGCGTTGCCGAGGCCGCTCATGAACTCCGCGACGACGGCCTGCTCATGACGGGGGTCAGGTGGCAGCTTGACCGGTCGGCCTCGGTCCGGTGAGCGCTCCGCCAGGGAGCGCCATGCAGCCTCCCGCGCCTGGGTTAGCTGCTCCAGCACCCGGTCGACAGCCCGGAACTCCTCATCGTGCAGCAGGTGGGCATCGTTGTCGGTGAGGAAGCTCAGCAGCGCTTCGAGGTAGTCGATGCTGGTCTCGCTGAGGTCCCCGGAGTCGGCGGCGAGTTCACGCAGTTTATCCAAGGCGCACTCCACCATGTCGTCCAGCAGCGTTCCCTCGGCGAACCATCCGATCGGCTCGCCAAGATACGCATACCAGTTGTTCACCTCGACCCAGCCGGCGGCCACACGCTCCGAGATCTGGCTGCTGACATGTTCGTCGACCAGGGCGCGGAACTCGGCGGAGACCTCCTGCGTAATCAGTCGGCTGCCGTCCAGCGAGTTCGCGAGCCGGAGCAGATCCTTCGTGTTCTCCGACCACCGCGGCAGTTCCAGGGCCCGTTGCGCCACGTAGTCCGCCAGTGACGAGGAGCCGATGGTCTCCGCGATATCGAGGGCCCACTCAAGGTGGTCCTCTCTGTTGTCATCCACGGTGTCTTCTGCCCCGAGTACCGCAGAGGTCAACGCCTGCTTGAGCTCCATCAGTTGTGCGAGAATGCCGCCGCCGTCTGCCAACCGCCCCGCATCCACGAGGCGTTCGACCTGCCGCATATCGCCGCAGGAGGCGAGCAGCGCGCCCAACTGCCCCCGGCCGGCGTTGAGGTGGAAGCGGATGTAGTCGGCAATCGACGGGTTATGGAAGGAGACAGCGCCTTCGTCGATGACGAGCATGGTTCCGTCGAGCACCTGGAGCGCGTGACGGAAGCGGCGGCCGTCCGCCTCTCGGTCCAATTCCTTGCGATACCAGGTCCAAGTCTCCTCCAGATCGACGAGTTCGACGGACTCGTACGTGAAGAGGATCTCTAGCAAGTGCACGGCTTCGTCGGTGAGTTCGTTCTCGACGATGCGTTCCCATATCCGCCGGGGATTGTCCAGGTTGGCGACCATGGCGGTGGCGACGTCCGGTTCGCGCTTCAGGTCGATGCGCAGAGTCTCCTCGATCAGGCGCGGGCTGAAGTTGCGGTGGCTAACCACGGGCAGCCAGGCGTCGCGAGCGGCGAACTGCCGTTTCTGTCGCGGTCCGAGAGCCGAGCGGTGGACGTGGTTGTAGAGGATCCGCCCGCGGGTCAGCAGGTCCAGGTCGGTGAGGCGAATGCCGGTGAGAGCGTCCCGTACATCTTCGGCGGCCAGCCGATCGTGCTTGCGGCGGGCCTCCTCCAGGATGTAGTCGCGGGTCGTCATGACCAAGGCCTTGTCGGGCGCGTCTCGTATCGCGCGCATCACGGAAAGCAGGCGCGTGTCCTCGTTCTTGCCGAACTGGGGCAGCAGCGTGGTCTGGCCCAGGAAGTCGTCGTAGAGGAAGAGTTGGGGCACGTCGTCGCGCCAGAGTTCTGTGACCTCGTCGATGTCCTGGCTGACCTCGTGCACCTCCCAGCCGTGGCCCATCCGCCAGGCGGCGAGCATGCGCGCGACCGTGGTCTTCCCGGCACCGGGGATGCCAGTCACGATGCACACGTGCTGCTCGTCGAGAAGCTGCCGGGCACGCGCGAAGCCCTCGTGCGGGACGAACGTCTGGGCCACCTTCGCCAGCTCGCGCCGCAGCCAGTCGGAGCGCAACAGCGGGCCCTTGCGTAGCAGCGCGCCAAGTGCCGCCGTACCGCTGAGCCAGAGCCGGAAGTGCCGCTCCACCAGCTGCGGTCGCTCCCGCAGGGCGGCCACGATGTCATCCACGCCGTGGATGTCCCCGGTGGACCGGATGTGAGGGGCGAAGGCGGCGCGCAGCTTCTCCTTGGCGTCGACGGTCAACCCGACGGTGGTGGCGAGAACATAGCGGTCCGGCTTTAGAGCGGCGACCTTGGGGACCTCCTCGTCGGTCAGGTGGGCCAGGAGTTTCGCGCGGCCGCTGCGGTACCAATGCTTGCACTGGACAATCGTGCAAGGACCGCCTTCCGGGCCATGGCGCAGGTCGACGCCCCGGTCCGGGCCGCGAGGAAAGATCTCCAGCGGCACGCCCAGGAGCTCCGTGAACAGGTCCCGGCACACCTCCTCGAAGTCGTGGTCTGTCAGCCGCCCCAGCTCAAAGGAATCCATGCCGCCTTCGCCCGTGCATCCCGGTACCCCTCAGTCCTCCCGCGGGGCTCGATCGGACCCATTCTCCACGACGCGGCCTTAGCGTTGGCTGTTCCGTCCTTCAGCGGCAGGATCCCGGAGCTGGTGACTGTTCAAACGCCTACGCATCCGCTACGAGATACGCACCGACCTACACCACGGACTCCTCCGACTCGCCTGCGCCATCATCTGCTTGAGGCGGCTACGGAGCGCATTCTGAAACGATCAGTAAGAGCCGGCCGGAGGCCAAGCGAGTAGGCCGAGTGCCTGAGCGTTATTGCAGCTTCCCTGTACCGGTGGAGCCGGTGCCGGTCTTCGTCGGCGTGACTGATCTTAAGGTGGTCGCCACGCAGCTCAGCGTGCGCGTGTACCGGGAGCGTGAGGTGGGCATTGGCGTCGCTCTCAGGAGTGCTGACGGCCGAGCAGGTCGAGCAGGCCTACGGCGCCGCACGCCATCGCCAGGCTTGGAGTCAGGTCCCACGGCAGGCGAAATGACCTTGGTTCGTGTTGAGGTCTGTGGCGTGATGCCCAGAGCCTCGTCGTTTACCGGGCCTGTCAAAGAGGCCTGGTGGCCTGTTCGGAGGCGAGTAGCCGCTCGAGACTCCTGCGTTCGGTGTCGAGCACAGTGAGCATCCGCGTACGGGTGCGCTCGAAGTTGGGCTCGACCTCGACGCCGAGGTCATGGCGCAGGGTGACCCGCAGTAGATACACCCCGTCGGACAGGGCGCCACTGAACCAGTCTCTGGCCCGACTGTACGCGTCGACTCGGTTAGGGGCGCTCGGCAATTGCTTTACGACGGAGTACCCGACTCCGAGCGCCCTGTTGAGGGACGAGGCGATTTCGTGGACATCCTTCGGGAGTGCCATCTGTGCCAATGAGTATTGCTCTGCCCAGGCTTCCTTCGCGGCATCGAGGACTGCTGGTTCGACGCTTTCGCCGCGCTCGGCTGCTCGGACCGCGTCTCGGGCAGCGACCCGGTAAGCGCGAGCCGTGGTGTTCAGGCGGGCGTAGAGATCCCGTCTGGCTTCCTGCGCTCGGTCATGACGGTCCTCCGCTCGTTCACGATCCGCGCGCTGGTTCTGCTCCCGGGTGACGCGCTGGCTGAGCAGCGCTCCACCCAGAGTTCCGCCCAGCGTTCCTCCGACGCCGATGAGCGCAACTGCAAGCGTGGTCACGTCCACGAGATCCCCCACCTCGTCCGATTGGCTGTCCGCCGCCCCGCGGCGGTCGAAGACGGCGCGGCAGCACTCAGCAACGCTCAGGCTTCCCATCCTCGGCGCCATCCAATACCGGGATGACGATAACGAGGGGCGCAGCTGCTCGGCTTCGATGTGCGGCATCACCTGCGGGAATGTCTCAAGATCCCGTCCATGCCTCGTCCACAGACCCCGACATATGCCCGCTTTGGGCCGCACACGCCTGCACATACGCGAAGACCCCGGCCTCAGCGTTTCCGCTGGTGACGGGGTCTTTGGGCACCTAATCCAAGGTGCCCCCGGCAGGATTCGAACCTGCGCACACGGCTCCGGAGGCCGTCGCATGGTTACGGGTTTTCGCAGGTCACACGCCCTCTGCATCCAAGACCGTGGTCTGCGGTCCATGAATGGTCCACTGTGAGCGGCCGATGGTTGAGTCCTTGGGAGCCACGCCGAGAAGCCCGACCCACGACATGGATCGGGCTTCGGGCGCACAGGACACCATGGCAGCACTAGACGTAAGGGGTGCCCAACCTAGCGAACAAGTCCTTCACGTCATTACCCGATGTTGCCAGGGCCGCTTGTTCTCGCACCTGCCCGTCAAGCAGATTCAACCGGAGAAGCTTGCCGTCGGGGCCATCACCGACAGCATCCACACGGGCGAAATACTCGCCGTGCCGCTCTGCATACCGTGCGAGTCCGCGGAGCTTGTCTGCAGCATCTGGCAAGTGCGTACCATGAGGGTCGACGATCGATATTCGCGCTACGCCATCAGAGTCCTGATGGAAGATGACGAAGTCTGGATGAAGAGCTCGCATTCCACCCGCGGCCGTCTCGTACGGAATCCTCAACGCACGGCGTCCACCCGTGGGATTCCGATACCAGCCAAGTACATCGTCGTCATCCAACTCAACTCGCAGTACCTCGGACTCCCAGCCGTTGAACGCTTGGGGAAACAGTTGCTCGTCGTTGACGTACAGATGTGAACCCCAAAGTTCGGCATCGTCTGCACTCTTCTCAACGACCTCTTCGGGCATGATCAGACGGGTTTCCTCCGCCCCGGTGGACTGGTCCCGAAGCTCCTCGTACGCAGCTCGGCGTCCTGCGGACAGCTTCTCAACCCTGCGCCGGCACCGGCCATCCAGCTGTCGGTAGAATTCGGCAGCGGCGGATTCCACTTCTGCCAAGACACCCTCAGCCTGGGTCAACGCGAGGAGTTCCACCTTGGCGTCCAGTGGGTCCGCACCTTGCCCGTTGCACCTATGCGCTAGATAGTCCTCCGCTAGGTTATCGGGCCACTTTCTCGATGCCTTTCTGTAGGCCGTATGAACGTCCTTGGGGGCGAGTTGGACGCTCTCGCCATCGCTTTGATGGGACAGCCCTGAACGAAGATCATGCCGCAGCGTGGCCATCTGGCGCGTAGCAGCCCGCTGCACCAGCGCGTCCCACTGACCACCTGCTTTCAAGCCCGCCACTCGGCCAAGCATCACGCCTAGAAGGTGTCCGGTGGCTTCTTCTTGAGCCTTTTTGTCGATGCGATCGCTGGCCAGCTGTGCCGCCAAGGCTCGAAGCCGTGCCACGTGCGACCGCTGAATGGAGGAGGGGCGAGTATAGGTGGGCAAGTCACCCAGGAGATCCCAAACTGAGTCAGGTACTTGCGGATTGCGTTCACATTCCACAAGCTCGGTTACTGCCTCGGTAGCACCAATTTCCTCGCCTTCCGCACCGCCATGGAACTTTTCGATGAGTCCGGCTACTTGGTCAGCATCGAAATACGGGAGGAAAACGCTCACCGTGTTCAGTGTCTCGTCATCTTCTACCCGGCGTGCAAGCGGTGTGCGGACCATCCGCCCGAGCAACTGAGCGATGTAGGTCGCGTCTTCAGCCCGCCTAAAGGACAACAGAACCTCTGCCCGAGGGCAGTCCCAACCGGTAGTAATGGCCTGCTTGCACAGAACTACTCTGACACGCCGGTCGTCCTGGATGCGGTGCGGCTCCACGTACCGGACTCCGACGCCGTCATTCAGATGAATGTGCCCGTGCGCCATCCCATACCAGTCGCCGAAGGTATGCACGATGTTCTCGGTGGTCAACTCGGGCCAGGCTTCGCGCAACTGCCCGACGATTTCACCGATCCAAGTCGCGTCGATCTTGTCGGGAACCTGCACGACGAGGATAGGGCTGACGTCCGGCTCGGCGTTACTGGTGGAATAGGCGGTCCATTTGTTGTCGAACTGACGAAGTTCTCGAACTGCGAGCCTCGTCAGAGCAGCGTCGACACCACCGCCAGCCTGTGGGTTATGGAGGACAATCAAGTCCTTTACCAGACCTGAGGCGCGAACTTCGCCGACATCGACCCGTACCTCCACTGTAGCGCGGGCCGGACTCGTCGCTGCCTGCATTGCCTGTTGCCACTTTTCGGGCGTGGCGGTGATGCCCCACACCAAAGGGGCTGCGGCGCGGTCGGCGTCACAATCACCATTGATGATCCGCGATATTACAGTTTTGCGATCGCGGCCGTTGCCTGCGTCACGGCCTCCAGTTCCTTTGTGTGCCTCGTCGACGATTACCAAGAGTCGGCCGCCAAGTGTACGGGCCGTGTTGGATATCGTGTCCCAAAGAGACCATGTGCGCCCGTCGCCGGTGCGGTTGAACAGGGTGTTGCGGCTTAGTTTTTGAATGTTGAGAAAATAAACGCGGCCGCTGGGTAGCACCTCCTCGTCGAAGGAAGCGTCCAATATAGTCAGCTGGTCGCCGAGTTGTAGATCCGAAGAAGAAGAGAACATCTTCTTTTGCGTCTGGATGTTCAACTGTGGATCGTCTGTGACCCACAGCACCACCGCCTGCTCGTCGGGAGCGCGGCCAGTCTCAGAATCGCCGTGCAGGAGTCGTTCGATCACTGCCGTGGCGATGACGGTCTTTCCAGCACCTGTAGGTGCTGTCAGCCCGACAGCCCAGTATCGGCCGTTATCCCGATGGCTTTCCCGAGCTTGGTCGAACCATTGCAGCAGCTCGCTGACAGCCTGCTCCTGATAGTTTTTCAGCGTGTATTTCACGCCGGGCCACCCCGCAGTTCGTCATCGAGATCCAACCTGATCTCGAAGTTTTTCAAGTAGTCCCGGTACAGCATCGACGGCTCTACCCCAGCTGGTAGATCAGCCACTATGCGTTCGTAAGTGGCCTGGGAGTTCGTTACTACGAAGACCTCTCGAACGGTTTCACTGGCCTGGACCGCTTCGAGGAAGTTCGACACTTCGGACGGCTCGAATAGAACGCCATAGCGGCTGCCCTCCGGTAGTGCCCACCCTTCAGGCGAAACATGGTCAACCCGCGGGCCTGTTGCGCCGGCCTTAAGCCACAGAAGGGGGCTTATCTTGCTGAAAGCCGCCCCCAGTGACACACGGTCGCGCTCCAGGTAGTCAAGACGGAAGAACTCCACATTGCCCGCTAGTCCGTCAGCCATTACGCTGCCATCCAGATAGGCCCCGGGTACAGGCTTTCCTTCCGAAGTGCGTCCTGTGATGACTGCTTCGATGCGCGGACGGGTGATGTTCTCGAAGATGCCTTGGGCCTCCCACTCGGGGTCACCGGGACCGAGTCCGGCTTTCCTCAGGGGCTCACCTTGTTCGGGTCCGACCTCGTTGTTTGTTACCAAAATGAACCGACGTTCACCGCCATCTTCCGCATTCAGCTTCGCCACCGCGTGGCCGGTGGTGCCTGAACCGGCGAAGAAGTCGAGGATAAGAGCATCCGGTTTGTCGCCGACAGCAACGCGTAGTGCGTCCTTAACTGCGTACAAACTCTTCGGATAGTCGAAGGAGCGGCCGGGAAGAAGCTTGCCTACCATTTGGCGGCCATGCGCGCCCGCGTTGTAATCGCTGAGGTTCCACACCGTTTTAGGGAAGCGCATTTTTCCTGATGCGTACTCTACCTGAACGGCACCTGTGGCGTCACGGCCAGTGACGACGATTTTGCCTACCTCAATATCCTGGACCAGTCCCTTGGAAAGGTAGTAGATCGACCAGCGACCGCCCTTATTGCCGCCGAGCCGAATGTACCCCTTGCTGAGATAGTTCAGAAAGGTGTCGCGCCCCAGGCGCCAAATGCTTTCTTGACCATTCGGCCTGATCGGCCATATGAGTTCGCAACCTTGGGGTGCTTGAACACTTTCGCGAGGCGCCTCCACGGCGAGGGGTTCACCGGCACCGACTATTTTCTGCTGCCAAGTGTCCAAATATAGCGGATAGAAAAGGTTGGGACGCTTTTCACGCTTCCAGGAACTGTCGCTACGCAGAAAGGACGGCCAGCGGACTTCCTCTTTGTCCTGCTCCTCTTTTTTCCCGAGAACATCATAGGGTAGCGGGTTGGGGCGTGCGGAGCCAATGAAAACGAAGAGTATGTATTCATCCACTCGATTGAACTCGCCTGGACGTGACGAGCCATTAGGCGTAATGACGGTAGTCACCATCTGCCGCAAGGTGTTCGGGAAGTGTTGCTCCAAAAGCAGTGAGAGGCGGTGCACTTCCTTTTCGTCGATTGTGACGATCAGCACCGAGGCTTCGGGGTTGAGCAGCTGTTTCGCTGCTTGGAGGCGGCGCTCCATGAAAGCGAGCCACTTGGAGTGGCGATGCGCGTCGTTATTGTCTACGTAATCGTTGTTGTACCGCCAGTCACGGGCCCCTGTGTTATAGGGCGGGTCGATGTAGATGCAGTCGACCTTCCCGCGGTGGGTGTAACGCAGCGCTTCGAGGGCGTGAAGATTCTCGGCGTTGATCACCGCGTGCCACAGGTCCTCCTCGGGCCCGTTTTTAGTACTGCCGAGAGATGTCAGCCCTGGATACAGTGGCTGACCATACGTCACAACAGTGACGAGATCAGCGAGATCTGCCACATGGTAGGAACTGCCGTCGTCGAGTTTGGCGCGGTCACCGTCGATGGTGACGACGTCATAGACGGTGCGGTCTTGTCCGGACCGGAACACCACCTGGCCGCCGCGCCGGATCTCAGCTCCGGGCAGCCGGACGTGCTCGGGCCGGTGCCGCTCGAAGACAAGTCCGAATGTTTTCGTGGAGCGGAGGTGCTCCAGCTCCTTGCGTATCTCCTCTGCCGTCTCAGTGTCGGGCAGTCTGGCCAGGAGATCATCGATGTAGGCCATACCTCGGTCCCGTCCCCCCCTCGTGAGCACCCAAGATGCGAGCACCTCCGAGCTGAACGGATGTGGCATATACCGCATCTGGCGGGTGATCAGATTAACCGATACCTCCATGTGTGTTGGAGGGGTCGGCGCATGGTGCCTGAAGGTGACCTGCTGTCAGCAGTGCGGCAGTCCCAGGCTGGCTGCTCAGCGCTTCACATCTCGCCTAACCCACCACTCAGCCCAGCTCCCATCCCGTCCGCCGTCGACCCACACACCGTGGAGCGGGCGTGGTTCCTGGCGTCCAGGTGGAGCGCGCCACTGTACGAACGACCTGGACGCCAGGGGCCGCGTC
>NZ_JBIBWH010000034.1:0-18152 GCF_043081205.1 Streptomyces sp. NPDC014889 | reverse complement strand
GGCATCCTGCTCGCCCTCACCCCGCCCCCGTACCTGAACAACCTCATCGGAGCGTGCGCCCTGCTGCAGGCACTCACCCTGCTCCTCACCTTCCTACGACTGCGCAACGACCCCGCCCTCCGAGCCAGGACATCGCCACCCCGCCACGAGGCCTGACCCATCCATTCAGCCGTCGACACGTGGTCACGCGCTCGCCGATCTCCTCCACCAGGGCGACCACATGCCCGAAGTCCTCGATCGTGCCACCCATTTCAACGCAGCTCATGGCCTCTATTGGCCGCACTCTCGCCAACGGAACCGGGGGCGACCTGGTGGAAGTCAGGACTCCGAAGATGGAGCGGTTATCCGGAGTCCATGACGGGCGGGACGCACGACGCGGTTACTGGCACGGGCGGGCGACGCGTGTCCAAGCTGCCGCAGGAAGAGGAGAACTGGCCAAAGCGAGGCTTGAAATGAGTGGCTGCCGTGTACACGACATTGTTTAGATGACTCGTCACTTGCCGCTCGAATACTTGAGGTGCGAAGTCAATTGAAGAAGGTTCTGACCGCATTCGCCGCCGCTGTCCTGGGTGTCACGATGTTCGGCGGGAATGCTCACGCGGTGGATGTCACTCCGTTCAGTGCCACCAACTGCACCGGCAATGCGGGATCCACGGACGGGTCCGGGTCGGTTTGCATCACCGTGAACGGGACCGGGCTCAAGGTGGACAGCTTCTACCTGTCCAAGCAGTCCAACAACCGGGCCTGGACTGACTACGCTCACATCGACTTCACGGACGGCTCGGGCGGTTACATGAGTCAGACCGTCAGTGCCGCGCGGGTCGAGAAGAAGACGGTCGGAACCACCTGGGGGCTTTCGGCGGCGGACGGCAGCAAGATCTGTGGGTATTGGCACAATTACCCGGGGACCAAGGCCTGCGCGACGATTCACAAGTAACCAGAGGCATAGATCGGGCGGAGCGGGCCGGTTCGGCCCGCTCCGTTGTTGGCAGCCTTTGTGGGCAGTGGGGCGGGAGATGCCCATCTCTGCGGCGACGTGGGCGACGGGACGGCCAGAGCGGACACGCTCAACCAGCAGGCGCTTGCCATGAACGGTCAGCCGGGCATTACGGTGGGACACGAAGGCCTCCGTGCGGTGAAGATTCGACACCTCCACCACACACGGAGGCCTTCGCCGTGATCAAGCCTGGCCCGCGTTAACAACGCTCGTGATCAATACATCTAGGCGCTGCGACGGGCGGAACGACGCCAGGTACTTCGCCGCGGCGGTAGAGATGGCCGGGGCCTTACTCGGTCGGGTGAAGCCGCCGGGATCGGAGAACCTCTTGGGGCGTCGGCGCGTAGTGCCGTGCATGGAGCCGATCAACGAAGCACATGTGGTGGAGCTGGGACTGGCCGTTGGTGGATCGCGGCATGCGACGACCAGACCGCCTTCGCCGTCCAGGAGCTGCTCGCCACGCGGTCGGCGACCGCGACGGCGGACCGTACGATCCGGGATCCGGGGCAGCCCGGAGTGCGGCTGCGCTGCTATCTGGACGTGCGCCAGACGCTCGGCTCATAGCGCCGAGGGCTCCCGCCGGCCCTTGCTCGTGCCGGGCCGGGCGGCGTCCTAGGCTGATACTGCTCGGGGCTGGAGGTGTGTCATGCCCCCGCATGTGTGGACCGGTGCCATCTCGTTCGGGCTGGTCAGCGTCCCGATCGCCGTCCTGGGCGCAACCGAGGATCACAGCGTTCACTTCCGCCGGATCCACACCGTCGACAACGGCCTGGTCCGCAACCGCTACTGGTGCGAGCTCGAGGACCGTGAAGTCTCCTACGGAGAGATCGGCCAGGGCTACGAGATGGCCGACGGCCGCGTCATCCCGCTCACCGACGAAGAACTGCGACAGCTGCCGCTACCCACGGCGCGCGCGATCGAGCTGGTGGGCTTCCTCCCGGCCGCCGACGTCGACCCGATCCGGATCGGCCCCGGCTACTACCTCCAGCCGCAGGGCAGCGTCGCCGCGAAGCCGTACGTGCTGCTGCGCCAGGCCCTGCAGCGCGCCGCGAACGTGGCCGTCGCCCGCTACGCCTGGCACGGCCGTGAACGCCTCGGTCTTCTGAGGGTCCGCGGGGACGTGATCGCGCTGCACACGCTGCTGTGGCCCGACGAGATCCGTGACCCCGCCCCGGTGGCCCCCGGCCCCGTTCATCTGGAACCGGGCGAGATCGACGAGGCCATGACCCTGGTTGAGATCATGTCCCGCGACAGCGTCGAAGGCCCGAAGTTCACCGACCACTACACCCAAGCCCTGCGCAAGGTCGTCGAAGCCAAGCAGGAACACCGCCGGCTGCCGCAAGCTCCGCATCCGGCAGCCCGGCCGGGTCAGCCGGTGGACCTCATGGCCGCACTGCGGCAGTCCGTGAACGAGGCCCGGGCCGCGCGCGGCGACAACAGCGCGGACGTCCCCGACCTGCCGGCAGCCGCAACCCCGACGTCACGGTGATGTTCAGTGCGCCCGACGAAATGGATCTGTTCCTATACTTTTTCGAGGCAGGCCTTTGGGTAGAACCCGACCCAATGCAGGTGCGTGCGGCCTTCCCCTTCCTGCCCGAGCCGGCCACAGCCGAACTGCGCCGTTACCGAGCACGAAAGCCAGCGTTCCTGACCAGCCGAACCGATGCGCTGGACCAGTGGTTCCACACCCGAGGGCGCGGCGGCGCGCGTTCAATACAGGCGCCCAAGCCGGCAATGGTGCCATCGCCGCTTGCGCCGTTGATCGACGAGCTGCAGTCCCGCAATGTCACCGGATGGCTGAGCATCGGCGCGACGCTGCTGTCTGGAGCAACCGACGTGCAGCACAAGTTCGCCCGCCACGGCGATGAACTCCTCGACAACCCGAGCCCCAAGGGCCGTAGCCTGGCCGTGCCGCTCACGGCCAGCGTCGACCCGGCAGAGGGCTGGCTGTTCGTGTGGGCCACCCGCCCGGCTGGAGCCGACCCCGACGAGACCGACAGGAGGCTCCGCGACTACCTCCGGGCCAAGAAGCACCAGCTCGGTCTGCCCAGAGGCGTCGTCTTCCTCTACGACCAACCGACCCGCGAGCTCCTCGACATTTGTTACGAAGGGCACACCGGGCCGCTTAATGCTGCGCTGACGGCCAGCTTGTCGTCCTTGCGGCCACCCTCAGAGCTTCATCGCTCGATCCACCCGAACGCCAAGCGGCCGCAGAGCGGCACGAGGAACGCAGCACGGCACAAGCGGAAGCGGTAGGGACAATCTCGCCGGGAGCTCCTCCAACGGCACCAGCGCCGACGATCAGGCCGACGTCACATCTGAACGCACTACACGGAGCCGCACCCGTCGGTGAGCAGCAGATCCGCGGGCCAGGCTTGTGCGCCTTCCTGCGGCCCTCGGCTTCGTCCCGAAGCGTCTGGACAGATCTCCGTCGCGGTATGCCGACAGCACTGGCCTCCGACGAACCCCGGCAGGAACAGCCACCCCCACAACAGCCAACCCGCCCAGCCGCAGCCGCTAAATGGCAGCCGCTTGGTCACCTCATGACAGCAGATCAACCCGCGCCCACAGCGCATAACCAGGCAATCAACAACTGAACACGGCTGACGCACAACCGCTGCCACCAACACGCCCACTCACACCAGCCGGCACTGCGGTCGTGGACGGCCGTGCGGACCAGCTCGGCAAGCCCCCGACGGCGCCGCCAGTTGGGCCGCCAGGCCCACGAACACTCTCAGCGCCGCCATCTGCGACGGCAGCAGCTTCACCGGCGTCGTTCCCTTGGTGAGGTGGCCTCGCGTCGTGTCTGACGGTCAGCTTCTTGGAGGAGCTTCGGTGCCGTTGCCTGCCCTCACCGGGTTCTGTCAGCGCCCACAGCGCTGCCGGCGGTCTCGCGCAAGTCCTATACGTCGTCGAAGCTGGGCTGACTCCATGGCTGGTCGGGGGGTGGACCTTGGGCACCGAGGAGCTGGGTGATCTTCTCGGCTTCATCATTTGAGAGATCGGAGAGCAGGCGCGTCGTTGTACCGAGGAGGGCGTCCAACGGTACTTGGGTACGTGCGCCGCGGGCGCTGGCGATTCCGGTGCCGAACAGGCACTGGAGAGTCTCGCCGGAGGGGATGCGGGCATCGGCCTCGATGACTCCCTCGGCCTGTCCCAGCGCGTCACTGATTCCGTCGAGTTGAGCGTCGTGGGAGATGTCGTCGCCGGGGCCGCCGTATCCGACGTGGCGGTCCGTCACGACCATGCGAAGAGAGGTCAACGGGATGCCGAAGCGGTCGGCCCTGTTCCTCACCTCGTCGAGGTGGGGCAGATCGTGCTCCTGTCCCTGCGGGAGCTGGCGCCGGGACTGGGCAACCAGCACATGGAAACGCGGGGTCTGCAGGATCAGCTGGCCGGCCTTCACCGCCCAGCGCCACGGGCTGATGTCCGCGTCTGCCGCGCCGGGCACGATCATGCAGACGCGGCTGGTCCAGAGCCGGATCGCCTCACGCATCAGGTGCTGAAGGTTGCCGGTGCCGGCGGCCGGGGTGCGCAGCAGGATGGGAAGGCTGATCATGCGGACGACCCGGTCCCAGAACGCGGCGTCGGCGATGTCCGCAGATTCCAGCAGGTACATCAGGGCCGTCTCGTCGAGATGGCCGACGCCTCGCTGGGGTGCGGGAAAGCTGGCGAGCGTGGATCCGCCGCCCTGCCAGAGCGCGGCAAGGAAGGCTGACATTCGGTCGGCGACGTCGGTGGTCATCCGTGCGGTGAGGGCGTCGACGGCGTCGCGGGTGGGAACGCGTTCTCCCGCACGAGCGGCCTCTGCCCCCTGAACGACCGTGTTCAGAAACTCCTCGGTCGCCACTTTGTCGAGGGTGCCGCGGCCGCCTTCGAGAACGGAGCGGGACACCAGATGAGGAATGCCGGGAGAGTCGTCGGCCGGCTGGAGTGCGCCGAGCGCGGAAGCGTCGAGGAGCAGCGCGGTGCTGCTGCCGGGAAGCGGGGGAAGATCTCCCTGTTGCCGGGCAGTGGGCAGTTGACCGAGAGCGAGAAGCACCGGCCGGTCCGTACGGGGAAGGCGATGGAGGTCATCCTCGAGTTCGCGCTGGTCCGATGTAGTGCGCAGATAGATGAACCTCCGCGGTGTGCGGGGTCTGCCGGGCCATTCGAGGACCATGTCGGGGACATGGGTGTGGTTGAAGAACTCGGTCTTGGTGATGGTGGCGCCGGGGTCCATGCGGCGCAGGTGCCGGGCGACGATGTCCTTGACCCGAGTGAACATCATCCGGTCGTCGGGCTCGTCCATGGCCTGGGAGATCGACTGTTCGACGATGTTCACCACGAGCCCTCTCTGCGGGTGAGTTCGGCGGCGACGATGGCTGCCCAGTCCTTGAGTGGCAGGAGGGTCTCCTGCTTGTCCGAGAGCACAATCAGCCACAGGCGTGCGGCGACCGACTGGGCGAGTTCAGCGTCCAGGAGTTTTCGGGCTTCCTCGGTGTCGCTGGTGCCGAAAACGCGGCTGCTGTGCTGAAGGACCGCCGCTTCCACCTGGCCGGGTGAGTTGAGGGTGGACCAGGAGTTCGCGCGGAAGGGTGCCCAGGTGATCCACATGAAGTGATCGCTGAGGTGGTGCTGGGCCTGAGCGGCTACGTAGCACTTGGCGAGGAACTCGTCGAACTGCGTTCCCTGATCGCTGGGTTGCGCGTAGTTCTTGACCTCCGCGCAGAACATGTCGTTCTGGTAAGGGTCGCCGCGCATGGCGCCCCCCAGATCGAAGGAGAACGTCCGGCCTCCGTACGGCCACGGCAGAGTCAGCCTGCGACCGCAGGACTCCGAGTCCGTGTTCGCGTACGCGCCGAAGATGCGCATCGTGCCCTCGAGCCACTGCTTGGCTCTGCGGGCCCCCGAGAAGCCCTTCACCTGAGCATCTTCGCCAACTACCACAGGCGTAGCTTAGTGCGATCGGATCATCACGATGCGCTCGAACGGGCCGATCCCCCGCCACACCGACGCCTGCAGGCTCCAGGAATGGGAGACCCATGGCCTGGGGAAGTAGGCCGCCGACGGGCCGAGGACGGGCCGACTCCTGCGAAAACGCCCGCCCGGATCCGCGAACACGAGACCGTGGTGGAGTGACCCATCCCCCCCGCCTCCTGCGGACAGCTCCCCTGCAGGGGGAGACGACCTCGTCGCTGATCTGCCGCATCGCCAGCCGCTACGGGATGGAAGCGAAGGCGTTGCGGTCGTACTGGCAGTGGCGCAACTACCCCGACGACAGCGTTCTGCCCACCGAACTGACCGCATAGCCTCAACACGAGATCATCGAGTGGCCGTCGATACACCACTCCAGCGGACGTGACCCCGCGCCCCGGCATGGGCTGTATACCTTCGGACGTTCCAGGTGCCGAGACGCCGGCTGCGTCCGGTCCTGGCCACACGACCGGCTGGCCGCCCCGTGCGCGGATCTGGCCACCCACACGGTGCGGCGTGCCGCGGCGTCCGCAGTCCGGGGCCGGCGAAGAAGGTCGTGGAGTCGGCCGAGCGGCGGCACACCGCCGTCCCCGGCGAGGCAGTGAGCGCCCAGCTTGTTCGAACGTTCGCCCAGGAGGCCCAAGCCCTCAACGAGAAGGTCACCGAGGCCGGATCTGGGCGCACGCGCCGGCCGATGTCCTGGCCATCAGGGACTGCTTTCGGCAGTGACGACCGTGGACGAGGCGGGGGCACCTTGATGTGCAGCACCGTGCGACCAGCCAGTGGTGGGTACCAGCCGCCGCCGGCAGCCGCCTCGGCTGTTCGGAACTGACGTCCTCGTCAGCTGGGTAGCAGCGTGCTTGCGCCGATAGCGTTTGTTGAACGGATCTGGCGTGAATTGACCAGTGCGCCGATGGGGTGAGAGCCCGTCATGGGACGGCTTCGGGTCCTCACCTGCTGACCGCAGGACGGTGGCCGGTTCCACGCTGGACGGGCGGACGGCACGGGCACAAGGCCCTGGCCCCGCAGGGTGGCCGTGATCCGGTCCCTGACCCGCCTGTCCCCGTCTGTCCGGGCCCTCTCGCGCCCAGATTTCCAGGCGACTCGCTGCCGCATGGGTGAGCAGGCGTTAGAGATCACCTTGAAGGCCTAGTCGATCACGAGTCCTCCCAGCATTTACGCAAGTTTGACGTGTCGTCAGCGACCCGGGAACCGGACATGCGGGTGGGTTCGGATACCCCGTTCGGCTCCCAGCACCAACCCACGGCGATATTCCCGAAATGACAGCTTCTGGGGCTGTCATTACGTTCAATCACATGCCGGCAGCCAAAGCCGGCCTCTGTGAGACAGGAGCAAAAGCGACATGATCATGACCCGTGCCAACGCCGTCACCGCGGCCGTCGCCGCCGCCTCAGCACTCGTCGCGACCGGCATCACCTACGCGACGGCCGCCCCCGCGCCGGTGGCCCAAACGGCCCCGGCCGTCGTCCAGCAGGCACCCGCTCCGGCCCACGCGCCGATGGACGGCGGGTCCGGAGGAGGTAAGGGCAGCGAGGGCAACGAGCACGGCGGCCGCGGCGGCGGCAACGAGCGCGGCGGCCGTGGCGGCGGCAACGAGCGCGGCGGCGAGCGCGGCCACCGCGAGATCGGCAGGATCCACATCAACGAGCGGTCGTACTCCGCCCACCCCGACGGCTGCATCACCGTGGTCAGCGGCCTGGGCTCCAAGAGCCTCAACATCCGCAACAACAGCAAGCGGACCGTCGAGGTCTTCCGCGGAGCAACCTGCGACAACGGCGCCCCCATCGCCACCGTCGGCCCCCACAGCGAGGCCAACGGCGTGAAGCCCGGGAAGGTCGACGGCGTGTACGTCGAGGACGGAGTGGTCGCCAGCTTCCGGGTCATCGAGCGTCACCACAAGGACGACTTCGACTTCTAAGCCCGCTGGATGATGCGCATGACAAAAGAACCCCGGCCCGCCGTAATCGGGCCGGGGTTCTGGTCTCAGACCTCAGGGGCATCCGGCTCGTGGTGCCCGCACGACCACTGCCCGACGGTCCACGCGCCTGCCATCTCATGCTAAAACCGGCCAGAAGGCGCTGCGAGGCTGCCCGTGCAGGCGACCTCCCGCTTCACCGGCTCACCTCAAGGCCGATTCCCGCCGGAACAACTTCAGTTGGCGTCATTCCCGGACAGCGGCCACCGGCCTCCTTCGAGGCGGTCGGGTGAGCCCGAACGGGTGACGAAAGCGTAAGCCGCACATCCGTGCAGCTTCCCTCGGCCCGGCCCGTAGCAGCGAGCACACAGGCCCACGGCGAAGCGGCAAGCCACGCAACCCCAGGGCACCTTTCCCCGACCCACGACACCACGGGATGATCGATATGAGCAATCGCCTGGTGGAGGACGCGAGCGACGACAACTACGTCATGGACATCCTCGACATCACGTTCACCCCCGCATGGCCGCGCCTTGGACACCAAGTCCGCTGGGAAATGGACAGCTACCTCAAAGAGTCGGTCGACCTGACCCAGGTCACCTGCAGGGTGATCATGAAGATCGGCCCGCTGAAAATACTGGACAAAAGATACATACTGCCCGATCTGCTGGCAAGCATGGGCACACGCCTGTCGGGTGACGTCCACCCGCCCGCCGGACCGTGGAAACAGACCTGGGACCTGCAGATCCCCCCAGCAGTGCCCGTCGCCAGATATCAGATCCACCTGCGCGCCCACACCGCAGACGGGAAGAACTTCCTCGCCCTGAACATCCCCGTCGCCTTCCACCACAGATGGGCCACCGCCAACGACCACATCGGCTCACCGAACCGTCCCAGCTTCGGCAGAGACCTCAGCCGGGCACTGTGACTGATTCCCAATCATGTTTGTCAAGGGCGCCGGGATCGTGGTGGAGGCCGGGAAGTGATCCCGGCGCTCGCCGCTGCGGCGGGTGAGATCCTGAACGGATGAACGAGACATCCGCTGCTCTGGCGACCGCTCGGTGGCCGCTGGCCGCGGCTGGGGAGACTGATTGGCTGCGGGAGCTGGCCGACGATGACGGGCTCACCGGCTTCATGCCGCCGGCACTGCCCGACGCTGCCTGGGTGCTCCACTCCATGTACGAACACGAACTCGGGCCCACCGACCTGGGAATCAGTCACATCCGGGCCTCACGGCTGTTCGGGCGCGACTGCTACAGGTCGAACTCCAGGTGCTCGATGTCGGTGAAGCGGACCTCCTCGAGCTGGCCGGCGCGGCGGCCGTTGTCCTGGAAGTAGACCTCCTTGAGTCCTTCGGCGGCGATCTCGTGCAGTTGCTGCTCAGTAGCGCCCTGCTCCTGGGCCTCAAAGAGCCGAGCGGCGTAGCGGGGCGGCAGTGCCACGGTGAGATGGCGGAGGCGGTCTTCGTCGGTGGAGCCGATCGGCGCGGTGTAGCCGATGCGCGCCCGGGTGTCGATGACGATGCCGCCGGTGGTCGCCGCCTGCTGGCGGGCCTTGGCCCGGATCTGCGGCTGCCACCGCCTCTTCACCTCGCGCTCCAGGCGCGCGGCGAGGTCCGGGCGGGGCTTTTTGATCTGGTCCTTCACGTACCGTTCCACGGTGCGCTGGGAGATCCGCAGCATCTGGGCGACCGCCTTGGTGCTCTTGAGCTGCCTGACCAGGTAGCGCATCTGCGCGGGCGCGCTCTTGGGTGCCGGGCGGGTGAAGGCTTTTTGCACCGCGGTGTCCAGGCCGTCCCCGAACAGGGTCATCGCCTACTCCTACTCTCCGTTGTCGACGTCGGTGACGGTGCCGTCCTTGATGTACCGGGCGAGGTTGAGCTCGGGGGCGTTGAACCGCTCGCGGACCTCTTCACCCCACAAGACGGACTGGGTGCCCTCGTGCTTGACCAGGCCGGGGTTGACGCCGAGCTTGAACCCGCCGGGCAGCGGCTTGCCGTCCCGGTAGGGCAGGAAGTCCAGCGGTGAGGTGCCGTTGGCCGCGTATACGACGCAGTCGGACAGGATCGCCACCGGGTACTGGCCGGTGAACGCCGCATGCTTGACGATCTTGCGGTGCAGGTTGATCCGGGTGCGGGAGATGACCGCCGCGCGGATGTCCGGCCGCCAGGTGGCGCGGGACAGGGCGCGCCACGGGTCGCCCGGCCGCCAGCCCTCCCCGCGCGGGCGCTCGCGCAGCTTGCCCAGACCGCCCTTCACGGTGGCCTTGATCGCCGAGACGACGATCGCCAGTTCCGGGTCACGGCCCTTGTAGCCGTCCATCGCCGTCAGGAAGTCGGCCGCCGCGAGGTTGGCGTCGACGCCGAGGTCGGCCATCGTGGCGAGGTAGGCGTCGCGCAGCCGGTTGTACCAGCCGTCCAGGTAGCGGCCGTTCTCGCGGCGGACGTACGCCTCCATCGGCCGCACGTCGTAGCCGAGCTCCACTGCGTACGCGACGGTGGGCGTCGCGTACCAGGCCGGTCCCTGCGGGCGCTCGCCCGTCGGAGTGAACGGGCTGGGTAGCAACTCCGCATCCAGGTCCACCCACTTGTCCTTGCCGACCTTCACCCGGGACAGGTCCACATGGGAGAGGTCGACCAGCCAGGAGCCGGGCAACTTCGGGTCGAACATCGGGGCCTTGACGTACGTCGGCGCGCCGAGACCGACGACCAAGCCGTTCGCGCCGGCGGCGAAGGCCATGTTCACGTCGATGCCGACCAAGTGCCGCAGCGTGCACTCGGCATCGGTCATCGGCCGCGCCCAGTCGTACGCCTCCTCGAACAGCTTCTCCGCCGGGCCGCGGACATGGAAGCGCGGCAGGTCCTTGAGGACCGGGTGGCCGTCGGGGGCCTCACACGGGGCCGGATCCACCGGGTCCTTGCCCAGCGAGCCGGGGTTGTGCTCGGAGTGCCGCTTGCCGTCGGCGCCTGGCTCGGAGGCGCGGGTCGGCGGGTGCAGCGCGGTCATCAGCTCCAGGCCAGTCACGGCCGTGGACCCGCGCGGCGTCATTACGCGGGAGGCGTACACGCCCAGAACGCGGGCGAGTTCGGCGGGCGGGAGTTGCCCGGCCGTACCCCAGTGCCGGGAGTCCAGCGCGTGCCACGACGGGATGCACAGTTGCACGCAGGCTCGCTCCGAGCCCTGCGCGGGGCGGTAGATACGCGCCCACGGCCCGAACCCGCGCTTCGTCAGCTTCCAGTCGGCGCGTGCCAGCTACTTGACGACCTTGTGCCCCTCCGGGATTCGCCCGGCGAGCCGTTCCTCGTCGGTGAGGGCGACGGGCAGGCCGTAGCGCTCCAGGGCGGACTTGGTGAGCACGAGCAGCGGGTCGGCGTCCTTTCCGGAACCGGACAGCTTCGGCTGACCGAGCTTCGCCTCGCGCAGCGTCCAATCCATGAGGGCTGGGATTGACTTGGCGGGCACGTCCAGGACGAGGCCGCCCACGCAGTACGCCAGCACCTGCCCGTCCGCGACGTCGACGACCGCCAGCGGGCCGTTCTCGAACCGCGGGTCGGCGCCACCCGCCGGGGCGCCAGTCGGGGCCGCCTTCCGCGCGCCCGGACGGCGCGACGTCGCCGGGCGCGGTGCGGTGGCCGGAGTAGCGGCAGGGGGCTGAGTGTTCTCGGTTTCAGTCATGGCCGCAGCTTCGGGGGCCTGGCCTGTGGACAACGTCTGCGCTTCCTGCGGGGCGGGTGAACCGGTGAACGTGGCGGCCACCGGGGCGGCCGGCTCCTCCGGCGTGGGGTAGAGCTCCGCCAGCTGCTTCAGCAGCCGCGCGTACGCCTCGCGCTCCGGGCCGCGCGGCTCGGTCGGCTTCTTGGCCGACTCCCAGCCGGACACCGTGGCCCGGCGGACCTTCAGTGCAGCGGCGACTTCGTCCAGAGTCAGACCGTGCGCGACCCGCAGCCGCTTGCGCTCCTCCGCCGGCGGCAGCGAAGAGCGGGACGCGACCAGGGCGTCGACCGCGTCGAACAACTCGGACATGGAACACCTCCTGGTCCAGATTCTACCCCATGGACCGTACTAATTGCGTACTTTTACCGTACGGATTGCGTACCGTGCCCGTTCGATGCGTGGGGATGGGTGCAGACATGCGAGGAGGCCCTCCAGCGCATGGTCGGGCACCCCGGCTCGGCGACTCCTGTACATCAGGAGGAAGGCCGGGGCGCCCGGCGAAAAGATCGCGGTTCTTTCCGGCAGGGTTCCCTCCGCTGTCGGCACGTCGCGTCGTTCTGGTCGTCTACCCCAACGGCCAGCACCTGACGGTCTCGTATTCCGCAGAGGGTGCTCGTTCAGGATGGCTGGGTGGCGCGGGTGTGGGCTGTTGCGTTCTTGCTGGGGTGCGGAAGGCGGTCCAGGTAGTACCGCAAACGCTCATCGGCTGTGCTGGGTCGCGTAGTAGGCCGCGGCGGCTTCCAGCAGAGGCAGTGGCAGCTTCCTTGAAGAAGACGGAGTCGGACTTCCCGACGGAATCGGACTTTCCGTCGGAAGATGTGACTTCCACGAGTAAATTCTCTGGATCCTGTGTGGTCTCCTCGGGGTGGAGATTGGTGGCGGCGCGTTGCAACGAGTGACGGTTGGGCAGGTCACGGGCTGGGGGCCCGCTGTGGGAAGCGGTCTGCCGGGAGCGCGGGAGGGCGGCCTCGATGATGACCTCGAGTTGTTCGGCGAAGCCCGGCCCTGGAAGGGGGATTTCGTAGTCCGGGTTGCGGCTGTATCCAATGGCGACTGCCGCGGCGACGAAGCGGATGACTTCGGCGGCGGTTTCGGTGTGCTCGCGCGGAGAGGCGACAGCGAGCCGACTGAGGATACGCAGGATGGTCGGGAGGCTGGTGTCGACGCTCAGGATGTCCGCAGACTCCTGCTCGATGTCGGGACCGGAGTCCCCGGTGTCGTGCGGCGAACCGGCCTGGCCACGCCAGAAGGCGGCTGCCTATGTGTCGCCATCGGCGAGATGGTGCAGGTAGAGGCAGTAGGAGGCGGCGCTGTCTCCGGCACCTGCGGCGTACTGCCACCAGAAGCGGGCGCCGTCCTGGGCATCTGCAAGTCGCAGGACTCAGCCGAGGACCCAGGCAGCCCGGGGGCCGGGCAGCTGGTCGGTCACGAAGTCGACCAACTGTTCAGCGTTGCAGCGGGCAACGGCCGCCTCGCACAGGGCGTGGAGGTGCCGCGCCGCGGTGTCGTCGATCGGGCCCGGTTCGCAGCTGCCCCACAGCGGTGTGCCGTCCGTGGGCAGGGCCGGGTAGGCGGTGTCCTCGTAGGGGACAAGGTCGGAGGGGACGGGGTCCTGCAGGAGCAGGGACTGGGAGAGGAGGTTGTCGATGGTGGTCATTGCGGGTGATCACTCCCGGTTGTCATGGCGGGGGTAGGCGCCTTCCAGAGCCCCCCGGGCGTGGTGGTCGATGGTGTGGGTGACGGCCGGGGACAGGCCGATGATGTTGGGTATGGCCTCAGGGCGGATGCCGCACAGGCATCGTGGCTACGCCGGTTGCGCGTGGAGCACGCGAACCTACGGCAGATCGTCACCTCGCCTCCGCCGCCCGGTGAACCTGCGGAGACCTTGCTACACGCGTGTCTCGGCTTCTGGCTGCACTGTCTGACTTCGGCCAATGTGGGCGAGGGCGCGGGGTGGATGCGAAGGATTCTCGAACGGCACCCTCGACCTCCCTCCCCCGAGACCACCGTCCTCTGGTGCCAGGCTGTGTGGGTGGCTGGGTTCCTGTTGCTTCTCCAGGGAGACTACGACAGCGCCCAGGAGGTGATCACCCGGGGTGAAGGGGCATTGGCCGACATGCCTGCCGCGAACGGCACCGGGTCCGGCACCGTGGCGAGCGGCTTGGCGGACCAGTCAACCCCCGAGGAACTCACGGCAGCATTCCTGCAGTTGCGCGCTCTTCCGGCGCTGTTTGCCGGAGAAACGGAGACCGCCGTGAAGTACACAGAGGCCTCTCTGGCGACCGGCCAGTGGTCCGACGCACTGTTGACTCGGGAACAGTGCGTCGCTCAGCTCGGCTTCGCCGCCGTGATGCAGGGCGATCACGCCCGCTCCACCGCCTTGCTCGAACAGGCGCTGAAGATGTCCGAGGCCCGGGGCGAGGTGTGGCATCGGTGCTATCTCTTGTGGGCCCGAGCTGTCAACCACAGCGAGGCGGGGCGGCCCGAGCTTGCACTGGAGCCCCTCAAGCGCGCTCTCCGGCACATGAGAGAGATCGACGAGCACTTGGGAGAAGCGGCCCTCAGCGAGACCCTAGCCTGGGTGCTCTCCTCCTGTGGCGACCCGCGCTCAGCGGCAGTCGCACTGGGAGCGGTGGACCGTGTGTGGCATCCGTCCGGCGCTCCTCGCCTCTTCGGTTTCGCGCTCTTGACCGCTCATCGTGAGCGCGGACTCCAGAGCGCGCGCAGACTGCTGGGTGAGAGCGAGTACAAGCGGGCGTACCAGGAAGGACAGAGCCTCGGCCTGCGGGGGACGTTAGAGAGGGCATTCACAGCCGGTGAGCGGCTCTGCCGGGGAACTTGAGAACGCCCCGGCGGTGAACGTTCACGCGGCTTCCTGCGCTGGTCCCTACGCCCGATCGATGGTCACGTCGATGGCGCGCACGTCCCCCGGGTCGTCCACGCTGGCGCGGACGTCCCAACCGCAGACTCCAACGAGTCTTCTACATCTCCGCGCTGTTCAGCATCCGCAAGTGTGAGGAATCGCGCCGGTTTTACGACCGCAAGCGCGCCGAGGGAAAGCGCCACACCCAAGCCGGCATCGACCGCCTGACCCGTGCCGTCGTCCATCTTGGCGGCTTCAGCCGCGCAGACGTGCTCTGGGCCTCCCGCCAGGGCGGCGTCCACCTCCTCGACGGCGACCTGGCGGGTGCGGCGCAACGGCTACGTGCTGGAGCAACTGCTCTCACCGCTGGTCGCGCACACCACCGACGCCCACCGGGAACTGACCGCGTTCGTGCCAGGCGTCCTCACCAGCCACCACACCCACCACTACCGCGGGTTCGCGGGGACCCAGTGGCGGCTGTTCGAGAAGACCGGCGAACTCAAGCCGCTGCTGTACACCTTCCGCGTACTGCTCACCGGCATCCATCTCATGCGCAGCGGCGAGGTACAGGCTCACCTGCCCACCCTCATCGGCGAGCTGGACGCGCCCGGCCATCTGCCCGAGCTGATGGCCACCAAGGCGGAACGCGAACACGGCACGGCCGCCGTCGACCACGCGCGTGTGGAGGCCGACGTGGAGCGGCTGCATGCCGTGCTCGACGAGGCGCAGGCCGGCTCAGCCCTGCCCGAAGCGCCCACCGCGCACGACGCCCTGCACGACTTCGTAGTGCGTGTCCGGCTGACCGGCTGAGGCACGGCGCGCCCGGAACAGGAAGTCGGCCACGCGTGCGTGGTCCGGTTCCGGCGGGAGCGGGGTGTGCCGCAGGGCCTCCTCGGTCTCGGCTGCAAGCCGGGCCATGCGGGCCTCGATCCGCGCCCAGGAGACCTCGCCCCGCTTCACCGCGAGCAGGGGCTCCCGCTGGTCGCCGACGTCGATGCGCAGCTCGCCCGTACGCAGCAGGTCGCGGGCGCTCATCAGCAGGCGGAGCAAGTGCATCGCATGCTTCCAGCGCGGGGAGCCCGTCGTACGGACGTCGGCGTCGAGTTTGCGGCGCTGGCCGAGGGCGTAGCGGGTGAAGGTGTCGCAGACCTGCCGGGAGAGGAAGGCGCCGCGCAGGTGCAGCAGCTCGCGGCCGGTGCCGTCCACGTGCTCCACCAGTGGTGAGTGCAGGCACTCCAGGATGTTCGGGTTGGCGCGCAGGGCCAGTTCGCAGAAGCGTTCCAGCTCCCAGCTGAACTGTTCGGGCAGCGGGCCGTCCACGTGCGTGGGTGGCTTCTCGAAGCGCCAGAACAGGGCGGTGGGGGCGAGGAAGACACCCCGGCGGTCGGTGTCGCTGTCGTCCGTCGCCAGCCCGAAGGCCCGCGACCCCATGACGCACGCGTAGATCGTGTGGTCGCGTACCAGGTCCTCGGGCTGCATGCCCGGGAGCGTACGCGGATCCTCACGTCAGACGGATGGAATTTCCCTCCGCCTTGATCCGCTTGGCGGGCAGCGGCCGGGCCGCAGATCACCGAGCCGTCGGCAAAGCGGAAGCGGCTGCCGTGGCAGGGGCCCCAGCGGCATACTGTGACACGGTTTGACGCGGTGGAGTCTACCGGGCGGCGGTGCGATGACGGCGGCCGCCATGGAACAGGCCCCGCCCATCTGGGCGGGGCCGGATCTGAGTAGTTGAGGTACAGGATCCCGGTGAGAACGATCATGGTCGGCTAGCGCGAGGATCACGGAAAGATCGTTGGGCGGACCTTGGTGCTGGTTACGGTCCGGTCGTGCCGGCGGAATCTGAACGTGGATCGCAGTCGCTCGGTCTGCCGGCCGAACCGGCCGGTGAGACCCGGAACCTGCTCGGCGAAGGTCTTGCGAGGACAGGAGCTCTCCGCACAGACGAACCGACACACCCGTAACGACACCACAACGAACTTGCCCGCCGTCGGCGGATCACGAGGAAACCGCAGATAGGAACCCTGTATTCGCCTCGACCAGCACCCGCAGCCCGGACAGGCCGCCCGCCTGGCCGTGCTCCGGGCCTTCACCTGGACAACCGTGCCAGCCACGTCGACCGACTCCACGGACAAGCCTTCCACCGAGGAGAACAGCAGCTCATCCAGCTGCGGCCGTACTTCGTTCACGGCCCAGCACTGTCGACCACCACCATCCAGCCGGACGATTTTCGGGCGACCTCAACTCCCGTCACACGAAGACCGACACTCACGCTGCGTACGCGACCACAAGAAGTGGGCCAGAGCCCATTCTCGTGAACGAGCCAGAGCACTCAGGTGCGGCGACCGAAGAGGGCTTTGAGGAGTCCTGGGGGCTGCTGGGCAAGGTCCGTGCGGCAGGTGGGGCAGTGGCGTCCGTCCTCGGGCGGGACGGCATCGCCGTAGCACTCGCCGGGCGGGCCGGTGACAAGCTGACCGCAGCGCTCGCACAGCGTCGGCGGGTCGGTCGGCTGCACCGGGCCTGGGCGTTCGTCCCCGGTACGGACCGGTCCTGGTGACTGCTGGCCCCAGGCGGCCGTCTGACGCGCTTCCTCGCGCTCCCTGTGACGCTGTTCTTCGCGGCGCAGTCGGCGTTCTCCGTCGCGTGCGTGCCAGGCGTCGACGTCGTTGGGGTTGGCCAGCGCGGTGGGCAGGTCTTCCCACTGGCCATGCCCGCACCGCCACCACACCGCGCCGCGCGGGCCGCCGGCCTTCAGGCGTTCCAGCGTGGTGAACCGGACCGGGATGGCGTCGGCGTAGTCGTAGTAGCCGTCCTGGCGGGCCTGCCCGACCGAGTCCATGCCCTGGTAACTGCCGGACCAGATGACGCGGGTGAGTTCCATGACCTGGTTCATGCGGTTCTTCAGCCCGGCAGCCCCGAGCCGGGTGCCAGGGTTGAAGACCACGGTGACGGGCGGGTAGCCCTCGCGGCCGGTGGGCGGGTAGAGGGTGCGCCACACCGCCAGGACGTCGGCCGTCTCGGTGCAGTTGTCGACCTCCACCATCAGCACCGACAGCCCGGCCTCCGGCGCCTGGAGGACCCCGTCGGCGCGCACACCGGTCCGGTTACGGCCCGAGCTGGGAACGCTGGTGCCTGCCTCGGTGAGCGGGCCGCCCGGGGTTGCGCAAATCCTGGCCCACGCTTCTCGATGCCTTGGGCGGCCACGGGCTGGATGCGGCGCGGCCGGCGGGCGGGCTCGGGAATGGCTCTGAAGCCGCCGAGCTCGGTGACGGTCGGGGCCGGTGGCCGAGGGGTGGCCCAGTCTCAGGCTGTTCGCGGAGTGAGCGCTCCGGGCGCTGGAGGATCGAGCCGGGCGATGAGGGTACGGCCGACCCGCTGGAGTTCCTCGTCGAGGTCGACGCTCTCGAACCTGCCGCCGCGCCGGGGCAGGGCCAGTTGCTCGCGGAGCAGGGGCAGGGCCGGTGCCGCGAGGGGGGCCCATGCGGTCCAGGCAGGCCACGACGTGGTTCGCCGTCGCGGAGTTGTGGGCCATGGCCTGCAGCAGGGCGTCGAGGACGGCCGGTACCTCGGCCTCGCCGCCGATCTCCCAGACGGAAACCGCAGGTCAGCGATCCAGCGCACCTTCGGTGCGCGCCGGGGGCGTGGTAAATCCCGTGGCGCGCGCTGGGGATGCTTCTGTCTGCCCCTGAC
>NZ_JBIBWH010000033.1:0-20395 GCF_043081205.1 Streptomyces sp. NPDC014889 | reverse complement strand
ATGCTCACGCCAACAAGGGATCGTGCGAGGCGCAAATACGCCCTGACGTAAAAGCGCCTCGCCCCTCAAGGTGATCAGTCGAGCCAGCCGGATCGCGCCACGTACCAGCCGAGTTGGAAGCGGGTGGCCGCTCCGACCTGCTCCATCAGCGCGCGCAGCCGCCGCTGGACGGTGCGGTGCCCCAAGCCGAGCTGGCGTGCGATGGCCGCGTCGGTGAGACCGACGTGCAGCAGCGCGAGGATCTGCCGATCGACGCGGTCGAGCCGTACGTGGTCGGCGGCCTGCACGTCGGCCCCGGTGTCCGACATACCCAGCCGCCGGCCCTTGGCGAAGTGCTCCTCGAAGAGGGAGCAAAGGGCCGTGAGCAGTCCCGAGCGGTGCACGACGAGCGCGACGGGTTCGACGTCCTCGCGCTCGGGATCGAGAGGCAGCAGGGCGATGCTCCCGTCCACCAGGACGAGCTTGATCGGCAGCCGGTCGGCGACGGCGATGTCCTGCCCCAGGGCGAGGCAGGAGGCCAGGATGGCCGGGGCATCGGGGAATTCCAGGTACGCGCGTTCGATGACTCCGCGCATCCGTACACCGCGCCGCGCCAGTTCCTGTTCGGCCTCGTCATGGTTGTCGGCGAAGGTGATCACCGGGGGTGCACTCTGCGCGGGCACCATGGAGCACACCTCGGTCTTCGCCAGTCGCTGCATGGTCAGCAGCCGGTGCCGGATCGCGGTGGCGCCGGAGAGCACTTCGATCGGGACGCCCGAGGCGTGCGCGCGGGCGGAGCGGTGCCGCTCGGTGAGATCGGTGACGAGGGCCTCCACCCGGAGCAGCGCGGCACGCCGCGACTCCAGAAGCGGGCCGAGCGTGAGCGACGGCGAGGCAGCCCGGTAGCGCAGGCCACCCTCACGCCGCTCCGCACTGGCAAGACCGCGCTCCACCAGGACATCGAGGGCACGTGCGACGGCTCCCTCGCCGGGCAGCACGTCGGACAGTGCGGCCGGTTCACTGTCGGGCCGGTCCACGAGTTGCCGGTAGACAGCGTCCTCGTCGGCGCCCAGGCCCAGGAGTGTCAGCAGGGACGCGTCCGCCGGGCCCCGCATGTCAGGCGCCGGGGCCACAGGACGCGGATCGGGCCTCAGCGGCCGGCCTTCGACCGCGCAGGCGCAGCACTCGGCCGGCGAAACTCAAACACCCGACGCGCTTCCACGATGTCCGCCACCGGGGCCACCCCTTTCCTTTTCGGTGCGCTGACGACGGTGTCACCCTAACTGCCCGTACCCGCCCACGGAATGCGTCTGCTGCCACGTGAAGCGACGTGATACGGCATCCCACACTCGTACTACGTCACGCCACCTGGCTGGGCCCATCGTGCTGCACAGTCCCGCGAACCACGAGACTCAGGCCGTGACCACCCCCCGCCGCCCCCTGGCCACCAGCCCCCAACCCACCGCCGAACCGGAGCCGTCCCCCATGGCGACAGCCGCGAGCCAGGCCATACGGCAGCGGAACAGACTGCCGCCGAGCCCCCGCCTCCGGAAAAAGGATCAGCCGATGCCACGGTCGCCAGACCGCCACCGCCTGACCACAAACACCGACCCGCTCCAGTTCCAAGTCCCGGCCTAATCTCGGCAGACATGGCCCGCCCGGCACGCCCAGGGCTTACGGCCATCTGGCCAACTCCCTGCCCGTCTCCTCGTCGACGAGAGTGACCCGAGCGTCGGGCAGGCTGCTGCCCCCCGTTACCTTTTTCGTGGCTCCGCAATGGGGCCTCCGGCCTTCGGGTCCGGCATGACTTCCCCCTCCTGTTGTTCATGATCCGGGGGGTGGTGTCACCGGGTCCGGAGGCACCGACGGACCGCTGATGAGGGGCTTGAGCACCGGCTTCACCCGAGCCGGAAGAGCTCTCCGTAACGTGGATGTGGCAGCTCGGTGCCCAGGCAAGGCCGGACGAAAGCGTGATGGAGGGGCCTGCGCGTGATCGACACCGGCGGCATCGACGTCTTCCTCGGCCTGGACGTCGGCAAGGGCGAACACCACGCCACCGCCGTCACCCCGGCCGGCAAGAAGGCGTTCGACAAGCGCCTGCCCAACACCGAGCCCAAGCTGCGCGAGCTGTTCGCGAAACTTCAGGCCAAGCACGGAACGGTGCTGGTCGTAGTCGACCAGCCGGCCTCGATCGGCGCCCTGCCGCTGGCGGTCGCCAGAGACATGGGCTGCCCGGTCGCCTACCTGCCCGGCCTGACGATGCGGCGGATCGCCGACCTCTACCCGGGCGAGGCCAAGACCGACGCGAAGGACGCGTTCATCATCGCGGACGCGGCCCGCGCGATGCCGCACACGCTGCGGGCGATCGACGGTGCGCGCTCTGTCCCGCAGCGAACGCGCGGCCCGGGCGGTCCAGGACCTTGGGGCGCTTCGGTCCGCGGAGGCCTGGGGGACCTGGCTGCCACGACCCACGGCCGCACCCTCTTCGGCAGCGAGGGCAAGGCGGGCTTGAGCTACTACGGGTTGGGCGCCCCGCTGACGGCCCGTGACCTGGTGCTCTCGGGGACACTGTGCGCCGCGTGCGCCGTGCTGGCGCTCTGCCGTCCCAGCCGCCTGCGACGCCACTCCTACCGCTGGCTGGCCCCTGTCGTGCTCGCCATGTTCATGGCCGGGGGCCTGCACATCATCTCCGTCAGTCCGGCTTTCCAGCGCGGCTTATTCGTCCTCGAAGTCACCGCGCTGCTCGGCGCGTGGGTTGCGACGGCAGCCACCGGCGACCACCGGTGGCTGATCCCCGTCGCGGCGGTCGCGATCGTCCGCACCCAGGCGATCGTCGTCCAGCCGGACGCGTTCATGCAGTCCCTTCCGGACCTGGTCGTTTTCCTCCTGCTGATCGCGCCCCTCCCCGCCCTGGCGATCACCGCCCAGCGCCGACGGGGGCAGGCACTCCCCGAATAGGAGCGGACCCCGGTGGGTCGGCCGAGCCCGGCGGCCCACGTCGTGCCACAAACGTGCGTGACCTAACTCCCCTCAACGGAAGAAACAGAGCGATGACTCAGCACGATTCTCCGGCCCTGCCCGCGCACCGTCCGGGGGCCTCAAGGCAGGGCCCCGCCGACCCCAGCCCGTCGCGTACGACACGGCCGTGGATGCCGGCTCTGCTCTACACCCTGGGGTTCCTGACGCTCTACCTGCTCGCCATCTGCACCCCGTGGGGGCAACGAGCTGAGAACGCCCTGTTTGGTCTCGGTTCAGAGGGCAGCGAAGACGCATGGATCTACCCCCTGTCAGGATCGGCCTACGGCTCGACGCCCCTGCCGCCGCTGGAATTGAGCGCCAAGCCCACCCTGATGGTGGGCCTGGCCGTCATCGTGGTCCTCACACTGGTGCGGCGGTGCTGGTGGCCGGGGTGCGCGGCGCTCGGCGTCGTCATTCTCACGACCGGAGGCAAGGAGGTGCTCAAATCGACCCTGCCCCGTCCCGATCTCGTGGGCGCGCCCGAGAATCTCCTTGATCAGGGTTTCCCCAGCGGGCACACCGCCATCCCCGCCGCGCTGACTCTCGCCGCCGTCCTCGTGGTTTCCCCCCGCATCCGCCCCTACACCGCCACGGCCGGTGTGCTTTGGCTCGCCTGCATCGCCGCCGCCAGCGCGACCATGGGCGGCCACCGGCCCAGCGAAGTGCTGGGGGCCACACTGTTGGCCTGTGCCTGTTACGGCCTCGCAACCTGGCTGCTGCCGCCGGCCGCCGCGCCAGGCGCCACGCGGAGCACCCGTGCGCTGCCCGTCATCACCTTGACGGTGGCATTGGCCATCGCCCTCGTTTCCGGCGCACGAAACGACACCCTCACAAGGTCACTGGTCTCCGCGGCGACGGCCTTCATATGTGCGGCCCTGGTCTGGCACGCCGCAGTCGGGCGGCCCGCACACACCGCGCGCCGCACACGCCCCGCACTGGGTTGACCACGCGGTCGGCTCCGGGCGGGAACCGGCGCATCCTGGCAGAGCGGCGATCCGATGCCATCCCAGCACACACAGTGACTGCAACGACGCTTGGGCTGCAGTACTCGCGACAGTTGAATACGCGAGTCCACCAGTATCACACCCGGAGCCCACCAGTCCCAAGGGCCTGACGTGGGAGATTCAGGGCTAGAACATGGTCGTGAGAGTTGATCTCACGGCCGACAAGACCGTCTTGGCTGCGGCAACGTACTGGGGGATGAATGGTGCTGGTGACGGAGTTCAAGACGGAAGATCTGCCGGTGGCCGAGAGGTTCGGCTCCTGGCACGACATGACGGCCAGCGTGTTGATACCCAACGCGATCCGCAGCGACCACGAGGCGGACTTCCGGGCGAGCGCGCGAGTGCTGGGCCTGGGTGCGGTGGAGGTGTCCGCGCTGGCCTATCCGTCGCTGGAGACCCGCCGGACGACGAAGCTGATCCGGTGCTCCGATCCCGAGTCCTACCAGTTGCTGCTGAACCTGCGCGGTAGCCACCGGATCCTACAGGCCGGCCGGGACACCACCAGCGGCCCCGGGGAGGTGATGCTCTACGACACCTCGCGCCCCTGGCAGGGCTGGGCATCCGCTGACCAGGACACTGTGGGAACCGTGGGAGGAGTGATGGTGCAATTCCCCCGGGCCCTGCTGCCGCTCCCGGCGAACAAGGTTGACCAGCTCACCGCCGTGCGGTTGCCCGGACGCGAGGGGATGGGCGCTGTGCTGTCCGGCTACCTCACGCAGCTGGTCGCTGGAGCAGCCACCTACACCGCGGCGGACGGCGCCCGCCTGGCCACCTGCACCCTCGACCTGCTCACCGCCTTCCTCGCCCACCACCTGGACGCCGGCGCATCGGTGCCGCCCCAGACCCACCACCGGGCCTTGCTGATGAAGATCCACGCCTTCATCCAGCAGCACCTGGGCGACCCGGACCTGTCTCCAGGCGCGGTCGCCGCGGCCCACCACATCTCCCTGCGTTCCCTGCACCGGCTCTTCCAGGACCAGGACACCACCGTCGCCGGCTGCATCCGCGCCCGCCGGCTGGAGCGCTGCCGCCGCGACCTGGCCGACCCCCTCCTGAGCAACCAGCCGATCCACGCCCTCGCAGCGCGCTGGGGCTTCGCGGACCCCGCGCACTTCTCCCGTGCCTTCCGCGCCGTCTACGGACTCGGCCCCCAGGACTACCGCCAGCAGTACCAAGCCGACCGGGCCCCATGTGGCACGCATCGTCAAGCACCTGGCACTCCTCGTCAATGATCGACCTGCCCTTCCCCACAACTATTAGGCATGCCCTCGACAAGCAAGCGGGCTGCGGGCTGACAGGGGACGGGGGCCTGGCCCGCCACTTCGTGGAAGAGCCACGCCACGTCAGGGGCTAACCGGAACCGTCCAAGATGAGGGGAAGAAAGTATGCGCAAGATCGCGATGGCCGTTACAGCGCTGTCACTCGCCGTAGGAACGGGGCTTGCCGTAGCACCCAGCGCTACGGCAGCGGCGACGCCCTGCCCGAGCGGAGCAGTCTGCATCCGTGAGACGAACGGCAGCATCCTGAGCAAGAACATCTTCTACAGCTACGGCGCCCACAACCTGTCGAACGTCACCGGATATCGTGTGGTCGTCAACAACCAGACCGGCGGTGCAGGCTTCAGGGAATGCCGGGGGTACGACGGCACGAACTGCTCGCCTGTGTACCGCAATACGGGTGAGTACGAACCGATTGACTACACGCCGATCAACTCCATCGTTCTCGTGAAGTAACCGACATCGAGGGTCTAGGTGTGTTGTCCCGGGAGGTTGGCGACACGGTTGGCGGGGATGCGGCCGTCGATGCCGGTGCGGGGCCGGTGGTAGTCGTACCAGTCCAGCCAGTCGGGGAAGGCTGCCTGTCGTTGTGTGTCTGAGGTGTAGTCCAGGCGGGAGTGGCCGTCCAGCGCGGTGTGCAGGTGGGCCAGTCCGACGCCGGTAGCGTTCCCGGTCTAAGCCAGCGGGCCTGCCACCCGCGCTGCCTCTGCGTGGGCGGTTGGCTCGCTGGTCCCTCGGCTTGATGCGGCGTTTTCGTAGGTAGCGGCGGGAGCTGCATGCCCTGTCGTGTCGGGGCCGGGTGCGGGCCGGTCACCGAGGGGGCGGGGCACCACGGTCCGGTTTAGAACCTTGATCGCTCGCCCGCGACCACGACGTCAGCCGCGGCGGCATCCGCACCCTCCTGCCCGAGTACACGACCGCCGACCTGGGCGCCCCGGCCCCGGAGCTGCCCGTCGTCCTCGACATGCCGGGCAAGGTCGCCGACTTCCTCCGCGCGGCCGACCGGGAGCCCGCCGGGCGCGCCGAGTTCGACCGGGGGTGACTGGGGGTGACCGTACGGCGCGGCCAGGGCTACACCTTGCGCGTCACCGCCGTGCCTGAGGTCCACCGCCAACTTCTCGACAGCTGCCAGCCCCTCGACGGTGCCCAGGGCCTCCCGTCGCCCCGGCCCAGCGCAAGGCCCGCCGCGAGTACGAGAACAGCGTTGGGGACCAACGGGACAGCGGATGGCACTAAGCCGGTTTCCGCAGGCAGCGGCCACTCCGTCAACCTCTCAGGGGTGTCGCCGAGATAAGCGCCAAGGCCGCCAGTAGTTGATCTTGAGCGGCCCGGGGGCAATGGAACCGTGGTTGGCGCTGAGATTGATCATGACCGTCGCCGGTCCTTTGTGCTCCTAGGATTGCGAGGGTGACGGCAAGTACCAGTGACATCGAGAAGGCGGCCGGTGTGCTGCGCGTCGGCGGCTTGGTGGCCCTCCCGACCGAGACCGTCTATGGACTGGGCGCCAACGCCGAGGACCCCGCCGCCGTCGCGCGCATCTTCCAGGTCAAGGGGCGTCCGCCGTCCCATCCGCTGATCGTCCATATCGGCGGTGCGGAGCAGCTGGACGACTGGGTCCAGGATGTGCCCGCGACGGCCCGTCTGTTGGCCGAACACTTCTGGCCTGGACCGCTCACGCTGGTCCTGCGGCGCGGTGCCCGCGTGCCCCTCGAAGCGACGGGCGGCCTGGAGACGGTCGCCGTGCGCGTGCCTGACCACCCCGTCGCGCTCGCACTGCTGGCGGCGTTCGGTGGCGGTGTCACGGCTCCGTCCGCCAACCGCTTCGGCCAGGTCAGTCCGACCACGGCGGACGACGTCCGTGCCGAGCTCGGTGACGCCGTCGACTTCGTACTGGACGGCGGTCCCTGCGAGGTCGGCGTCGAGTCGACCATCGTCGACGTCACCGGCGATGCCCCGAGCATTCTGCGGCCCGGCGGTATGACGCGCGAGGACCTCGAAGCGGTGCTGGGATTCTCGCTCGCCGTTCCCTCGACGAGCCACGTTCGGGTGCCGGGCCAGCATCCGTCCCACTACGCACCGCGGGCGCGGGTGGTCCTCGTCGAGCCCGAGAGGGTCATCGCCGAAGCGGAACTCGCTCAGGAGCTGGGGCACCAGGTGGGCGTCTTTCTGCCTGCTTCCTTCGCCGGCGCCCCGGTGAAGGCCCACGCCGTGGTGGCGGTCCCCGCCTCGATGGCCGCCTACGCGCGCGGGCTGTACGGGTTCCTGCGCGAGCTCGACCAGCGGGGGTGTGACCTCATCGTCGCGTCCTTGCCGGAGGAGGAGGGGCTGGGACTGGCGATCGCCAACCGGCTCCGCCGCGCCGCAGGGCCGCAGTCCACCGTGTGACCGGCACCTTCGCCGTGCCCTCACTGCTCCCGGAGGCGGGGGCCGGGCGGATGTGTGACGGATTCGGCTGAGCGGCCGGCGGTCTGGCAGACCGGGCACAGCTCGTGCCGTCAGTCGTCCCTACCTTGTTGATCGGGCTGAGCGAGCCATTCGTAGGGTTGGCTCACCCAGGGGTGCCGGGTGTGGCTTTCAGTCGTCTGCCGTGGTTGTGGCTTCCGCCGATTCGCCGCCCGGCGCCCCACGACGACTCGGCTGCTCATTAGGAATTGCGGCACTGATCGCTCAGTAGGGACTCGACAGCGAGGTCGTCCGTGGTACCTGTACGAACACGACCTGCGAAGTAGCGAGTGACAGCAATCTGGGCCGGTATCGACGCCGGGAAGACCCACCACCACTGCGTCGTGATCGACGACACCGGCAAGCGGCTGCTGTCCCGGCGCGTCGCCAACGACGAGAACGACCTGCTCAAGCTGCTCGGAGACGTTCTCGACCTGGGCGACGAAGCGACGTGGGGCATCGACCTGGCGGACGGTGGGGCTGCTCTGGCCATCGCGGTCTTGCTCAACCACGGTCAGCAGCTCCTCTACATCCCCGGACGGGCGGTCAACCGGGCCTCCGAGGGCTACCGGGGCGACGGCAAGACCGATGCCAAGGACGCGGCGGTGATCGCCGACCAGGCCCGCATCCGGCGTGACCTCATGCCGTTGCGGCCCGGCGACGAGCTGGTGTCCGAGCTGAAGGTCCTCACTCGGCACCGCCGTGATCTCAGCGACGACCGCACCCGGACCATCAACCGGCTCCGCGGCCGCCTCACCGAGATCTTCCCCGGTCTGGAACGTGAACTCGACCTGGGTAACATCGGTCCCTTGGTTCTGCTGACCGGCTACCAGACCCCGCCCGCCATACCGCACCGGCCGACGACGCCTGGCCACCTGGCTGCGCAACCGCAAGGTCCGCAGCGCGGACGAACTCGCCGCGAAGGCCGTCCAGGCGGCCGAAGGGCAGCACACCACTGTCCCCGGCGAGGACATGACCGCCCATGTCGTGCACTCCCTGGCCAGGGATGTGATGGCCCTCAACGAGAAGATCGCGGAGATCGACAAGCTCATCGAGGGCCGGTTTCGCCGCCACCGCAATGCGGAAGTGATCACGAGCATGCCCGGCATCGGTGTCCTGCTGGGCGCCGAGTTCCTGGCTGCCACCGGTGGAGACATGGGCGCCTTCGCCAGCCCGGACCGGCTGGCCGCCTTCGCCGGCGTCTCCCCAGTGCCTCGTGACTCCGGGAAGGTGAGCGGCAACCTGCACCGTCCCACCCGCTACAGCCGGCGCCTCCAACGCGTCTTCTACACCTCCGCGTTGATCAGCATCCGCTGCTGCGACGAATCCCGCTGCTTCTACGATCGAAAGCGTGCCGAAGGCAAACGACACAGCCAGGCCGTCATGGCTCTCGCCCGCCGCAGAGTCAACGTTTTGTGGGCCCTCTTGCGTGACGGACGGTGCTACGACCGCACACCTTTCGTCACCCTGGCCGCTTGACATCTCCATTAGGAATCGGTGACGACCGTTCCCCATCCCCGGCACACCTCGCAGCCCGCGGCCCGCGCCAGGTCGGCGCGGGGGGCGGTGCTGGGCGCGCGGTCGGCTCCGTGAGCCATCGGGCGGTGCCCTTCCACGGAGGATCAAGCGGTGAACCCGATGGGTTCCTCATCCACGTATACGGGGGTCGTCCTCCGGGCCATGACCCGGCTCGGCTTCACCTGCCGCACCCTCCCCGAGGCCGCACCCGCGCGCATCGAAAGCCCGTTGCAGCGGGCTTCCGTGATGCTCGGCACTCCCCTGTCCTCTGACCGACGGGACAGGCGCGAGCCGAACAGAGCAGTGAGGGCCCGACCGGCGCGCGCCGGTCGGGCCCTCACTGCGTGCCGTGCCGCTCTCGGCGCCGCGGTGGGTCAGTGGTCGGAGTAACTGAAGTCACCCACGGTCCAGGCACTGACGTCCTCGATCGGAACGCGGTACATCCCGCCCGTCTCCGGGATCCCCACCGTGCCCTGCAGGATCCGGGCGACATGGAAGTGCAGATGCGTGGGCGGCCCGTCCTTCTTCGCGGGGGTGTCGAAGACAGCGGAGAACTCGCCCAGGCGGGCGGAGTCCCTCAGCACCTCCGACACCCTCTGCCTCCACACGGCTTCGGGAGCCAGGCGACCGGTGATGACAGCACCACCGGTGACCACGGTCAGGGACATCTGGTTGCTCTGCCCTGACTCCACAAGGGCGGCGATTTCCACGATCAGCTCGTCAGACTTCGGCATGAGATCTGATTGTATGCACCGGCCCGTCCGGACGGCTTGGGCGGTGGCACTACCGGGCAGGACGGGCGCATACGTTCTTGCCGCCGGAGGTCCGGCGGGTGACCGCGGTGGCGCGGACCAGGTGGTTGACCATGGGCCGGCCGAACCCCAGATGGCGCAATACAGGTCAGGCGTGCGCAGGTGCGGCACCTGCAACTGGGATCGTGGAGGGCCACTTCGATGGTGTCCGGGTGGGCCGTCAGTTCCGGTGTGCAGGTGCCCCCGCCGCGGCGCAGGGCTTTGGTAACGAGCTCGGACATGACCAGGACCACGGTGTCCGCGGCTTCCGGGGCAATGGTCGGCTGCCGCAGGTCTTCGAGGAAGGCCCGTGCGGTGTCACGTGCGTCGGCAACGGCCATGGGAGAACGGAAAGTTGTGGTGTTGGCGGTCATCGTGTTCATCAGGGCCACCCCGGTCGCTGGATCGTCTATGCCCGGCCCTTGCCCACCCGGCCCCCGTGCCCTGCCCGCCACCTGGCCAACCCACCAGAGCCACCGTGCTTGCCGGAGGGGACTGAGGATCGCAGTCGACGCGCCGCGCCGGTCGGCGGCCTCACGGGAAGCCCAGCGGGCGGCTTGTGGGTCTCACCCCGTGCGCCGGACCTGCGCTGCGGACGGCGGTGGTTCGCCGAGCTGACGCAGAAGAAGCTCAAGCGGGGCGTCCACCGCTCCGTCCAGGCCCTGGAACGCGACATCCGCAGTTGGCTCGCCGACTGGAACGAGCATCCAAGGCCCTTCGTCTGGACCAAGACCGCCGACGAGATCCTCGACAAAGTCGCCAGGTACTGCCGACGAATCTCTGACTCAGGTCACTATGAGCCCTGCGGCGGATACGGCGGCTACCGTGGTACGGCGGTTCCGAGCGTTCAACACGCTTCCTTCCGGCAGTCCATCAGAAATGGGCGTAATGGCCTAAAACAGGCCGAGGGACGTACGGCGGTGCTTCGGAGCAGGCAGGGACGGCCGGATCGCTCCGCCCCCTGCCACCGGCAAGGAGAAAGGTATCTGCTCAGTAAACGCTTGGTAATGGGTTGGCTGACAGGAATCTTCGGCGCCGACGCCGTCCGTGCGGAGCTGTACGAGGTGTCGTTGGTGGGGCCGCCTGTCATGTAGCCGCCGATGACGTCGCCGGTCTGGGTCTGCTCGTTGAAGTTGGCGATGAACGGCCCGCCGGAGGAGCCACCGCTGTAGCCGTCACAGTCGATTCGCAAGTAGGAGCCCGGCCAGCCGCTGAAGGTCTCTTTGCGTGTGGTGGTCGTGCAGGTGAGAGGCGGCGGATTCGCTCCGGGATAGGCGACCAGGTGCACGTTCTTGTGATCGAATCCACTGCCGGTCAGCAGACGGTTACCGCCCACGGTGTCCTCAACCTGTCGGCCGTCCTTGCCCGGCTCCACTTCGAGGAATGCTTGACCGAGAAGAGACCGTACGGCGCGAAGGGCTTGCCGTCGCTGCCCTTTTGGAGCTTGGGAGCGAAGGCGAGTTGATTGGCGCTCTCCCGGCCTGTCAGACAGTGCGCGGCCGTGATGACCAGGTTGCGCTTGGGGCTGGAGACCACGCTGGCGCTGCAGAAGTAGATGCCGTTGGCTTCCACGCGGTAGAGCGTTCCGGCCACTGGCAGTCCCTCGAACCGGGTGCTGGCCGCCCGGGGGGGAGACGGTGGTGCTGGTCTGGCGCTCGTCCCCGTCTGGCCATGGTATTGCTTCCGCCATGCGCTCGGGGGTGAGGTAGGCGGTCGCATCGGCTGAGGACCAGCGATCAAGGTCCGGGGGTACTGGTGTGCTGGCAGAGCGTGTCGGCCGGCTGCCGGACTCCGGGTCGGCTGTCCCGGTTTCCTGGCCCGCGGCCGGAGGTGCGGACCGGTGCTCGGCCTTCGGAGTGCTCGCCTGGGGCTCGGGGGTTGTGGCGGGAGAGGCCGTAAGGCCTTTCTCCTGAGGAGTGGGCGAAACGGCTGGAGGGGAAGAAGCCGCGCCGCTGGGCAGTGGGGAACCGGGCGGCGCCGAGGGCTCGGCGGACGCAACGGTGATACCTGTGGTGAGAAGGAAAGTGGTCGCTAAGCCGATCCCGTTCGGTGTCCTGCGGACTGGCCATCGCCGGATGCGCGGACACCACGGGAACAGCCAGGTCCTCCGCCACACCCAGCGTCAACACAAGCGAACACAGTGCACAGGATGCGGTGCTGAGCGTCGAGAACGCCACCGACCTGCAACGCTGCTCCCTCGCCAAAGTCAGGGTGCGCACGCGGTCCACCGACGACCGGGCCACCCAACCGGGGTGTACGAAGGGCTCGCCTACATCTCCCGCCCGGTCGGCGAGTACACCGCGACCGTGCCGGTCCCGGGCGGCACAGCCACGGTCGCGCTCCGCGTCACCGGCACCGCCCAAGGCAAGCAGCGCATTCCCTTCGACCAGCCGGTGGAGCCCAACATCTTCGCCGACGGCCGGGCCACTCCCGGCGCACAGCTGGAGGTGACCGCGATCGACGAGCTCCCCGACCGCCGCGAAAAGACCGTCGCCGTCTCCTCCGACGCCTTCACCTCACCGGTACGGCTCACATACCGCGGGAGGGCATACGTAGGAAAGGCCACCGTGGGAAGCGACGCCACCCCCGGCCCGCACCGCATGGAGCTGACCAACCACTTCGGCTGCGCCCACGCAGTCGCCGGCACCGTACACGTCACCGAGTGAGCCAAGTTCGGACGATGCAGCCTGCGCACAGACCGCCCCGCGCGTACGAGGTGGACCGGGCCGACCCTCCGACGGGGATCCGGCGTGGCTGAGAGGCAGGTCGACCGCACGACCCCAGGGCGTTGCAGTTGCCGAATACCTGATCCGTGCTGGTCAGGCCGCATGGGTGTACTCGTGGAGGGTGCCGCCGAGTCGCGTGCGTCTGCGTATGTCGAGACGCGCGATCGTGCCCGGATCTTCGATCGGAGCAGGTAGCGGAGGGAGGGGGCGGGCATTCGCGATGCCCTGGTGCGGCCTGTGCTCGTTGTAGAAGGCCTGAAGTCAGGTCTGTCGCGGCAGCTGTCGTTCTTGAGCGTGGTGGCTCCGTCATGTCGCCACGGCGGCTGTTACGTTGCTCCCACGCGCGGTGCGCCTCCAGGTGTCGTCCGGGATCTGGCAGGCGGGGGGCCTCCCCCTGAGTGGTGGGCACGCTGATACTGGATCTGCTTGATCCGGAGGAAGCGAGAAGACCGCCGATGGCGATGAAGGACTACTCGGACGAGTTCAGGGCCGATGCCGTGGCCCTGTACGAGTCCACGCCCGGGGCGACGTACAAGGGCATCGCTGCTGACCTGGGCATCAACCGGGCCACCCTGCGGGAGTGGGTGCTGCGGGACCGTGGACGCCGCGGCGTCGCCGCCGCTACCCCGTCTGCGGGCGGGACGCCGGCGGCCCGGGCCGGGAAGACGGTGCCGTCCGCCGATCCGGACGAGCGCATCCGGCAGCTGGAGGCCCGGGTGGCCGAGCTCGAGGCGAGTGAGCGGAAGCTGGCGACCGAGCGGGACATACTCCGAAGGGCGGCCAAGTATTTCGCCGGGGAGACCAACTGGTGAGGGGCCGCTTCCAGTTCGTCGACGACCACCGGGACGCCTACGGCGTGAAGCGGCTCTGCAAGGTCCTGGACCTGAACCGGTCCAGCTACTACAAGTGGCTCGCCGGCAGGAAGGCGAGGGCGGCACGGCTGCGCGAGGACCAGCTCCTGGCCGAGCGGAGCCGCGAGGTCCACGACGAGTCCGGCGGCGCCTACGGCTCCCCCCGGGTGACCGCCGAGTTCCGGGAGAAGGGGCTGCGGGTCAACGAGAAGCGGATCGCCCGGGTGATGCGGACGTTCTCCATCACACCGGCATCCGCCTGCGCAGAGGTGTCCGCACCACCGTCCGGGACCCGACAGCCTCACAGCTTCCGGACCTGTTCCAGCGGGACCGAGCGAGCGGGCCGTCGTCGCCTACGTCCGCGCCTGCGGCGCCGGCGGCGAGCAGGAGGCACTGCGGCGCTGGCGGGCCGCCGGCGCCGAACAGCGCGGCGTCCTCGCCACCCTGCGCGCGCCCGCCGTCGACAGCATCCGCACCCGCGCCGACCTGAACGCGGCCCTCACCGCCGCCTACGAACGCGCCGGCGCCCCCGCCCTGCGCGTCCTGCAGGACCGCGCCGCCACCGCCGAGGTTGCCGGGCAGGTGCTGCTGCCGCTGAAAGCCGCCTGGCGCGCCACCCGGCGCGAGGGGCGGTTCACCGCCTGGTACCAGTGCGATGCCTTCCTGCGCGGCTGCGGCATCCCCGTGCGCGACATGCCCCGCTGGAAGGAGGCGTGGCAGCGCACCGCCGTCGGCCGTCCGACCGCCCGGGACCGCTTCCAGACCCGCCCCGCATCCAAAGGTTCCCTCGCGCGCCGCGGTCGTACACCCTCCGCCCTCATCACCTGGACGCCCGAGATGGAGAGGTCGGCCATGGAGGCCGTGAAGGTCTTGGCCTCCGCCCACGGCACCTTGAGGCCCAAGATGGAGAGGTCGGCCATGGCCGCTGTGAAGGCCCTGGAATCCTTCTGCGCTCGCCCGATCCGCGGGTGCAGCGCGCTGCCCTCACCCAGGGCCTGGCGCACGCGGTGGAGGCCGTGGCCCGCCTCAACGGCACCGGCCCCTCCTCCTTCCACAACAGGCAACTCGACCTAATGCGGGTGCAATCCGACGCGGGCCGGGGTCCGGCCGGGACGGCGGGCGCCGTGCCGCGGCCCCTGCCCGGCCCGGCGCGCGGGGCGACGCGGACCGATGCCGGAACCGCTGTCCGGCCACTCGCCTGAGTGGCGGCGCCCACGGCCCTCAGACGCGCGGCGGGTCCCGCGGGCAGTGCGGCCGCACCGGCTGCGGCTCGTGCCCGCTCCGAGTCGTGGGCCGGGGCGGCGCGGCGGAACTTCTCAAAGATCTCGGATTTCTTTTCCCGACCCGGGCCTCCCAAGCGATGAACGGGGTGGAAGGCGCGAGAGACGAAGAGCTTCCGCGCCGCACGTGAGTCACAACTCCCGCTGCGCCTCGTACAGGTTCCGCGGCCGTATGACGTCCGTCGTGCCGTACAGCTCCAGGCGGGAGTGCAGATCGCCCGTGAAGTCGGGGACGTCGATCTGGTCGAACTCCCTGACCTCGTTCAGGCCGACCGTGGCGGAGTACGGGGCCAGGCCGTCGATCTTCATCAGCCCCGCACGGCCGTTGGTCACGCGGATGTTCCAGTGGGTGAAGCGGGCGCCGAAGAGGGGACCGGCCGACGCGTCCCCGCCGTGGCGGCCGTTGTTGTTCACCGTGATGTCCGTACGGACGTTCGCGAAGGGCAGCCCCCGGTGCGAGTCGAAGGTGCCCATCCGCATGTCACCGTGCGACCAGACGTTGTAGGAGGAGAGGCCCTCGACGTTGATGCCGTGGAGCTGGGTGTTCGGCGGGGCCGGAACCGTGCGCTGCTCGATCGTGAAGTCCTCGATCAGGTTGTCGTGCGAGCCCTCCCGGCAGAAGTACGGGTGGTGCGAGCCCCGGCCCGCCACTCGGGTGCGGCGCAGGGTGCAGGAGGACGCGGCAACCAGGCCGAAGCCGTTGTCCACGTGCCGTACGACGATGTCGTCCGCCCAGCAGTCGTACGCGCACTGGAACGTGACTCCGTTGTAGCCCTTGTCCAGCAGGTGCTCCGACTGCGGGGTCTCGACCGCCTCCAGGGTCAGGCCCTCGATGCCGGCGCCGGTCAGCGCCCCTGCGTGCGTCGTCAGACGCGGGTCCCACTCCGGCCGCACATCCAGCGGGAGGGGGCGTTCGAACGTGACCTTCCGGCCGGCCACGCGCGCGATGCGCACGGGCCACTCATAGGGGACGTACGACGTCAGCTTCGTCTTGTCGTCCCAGATGTACGCCTCAGGTCCCGGGCCACCGCCGGACATGTGCTCCAGGAGCGTGTGGCCGGCGTCGTCCGCGAGGCGCAGGAGGACAAGTTGCCCCGGCCTCAGCCGCCGGGTGTCGGCGACCGTCACCGTCCAGGAGCCCTGCCGGGCCGGGGACACCGTGGTCAGCGTCTCCCATTCGTCGCGCCTGTTGCCGGTCCAGCCCTCGAACGGCCAGTTCCCCGCCCGGACGGCCGCGACCAGGGAGTCCCAACGGGCTGTCGGGGCCAGCCAGATGAGGCCGCCCGCCCAGGACCAGGAGGACTTGTCGCCGCCGTACCGGGACCCGTAGGCGCCGATCAGTTCGGTGAGGTTCTTCGTCGCGTACAGCGTCGTTCGACCGCTGCCCGCGCCCCGCAGGACGACGTTGTCGTGTCCGATACGGATCAGGCCGTCGATACGGAACGTGCCGGGCGGGATGAGGACCGTGCCACCGCCGGCCCTTCCGGCGGCGGCGACGGCGCGGTTGATCGCGGGGGCACAGTCGGTCGTGCCGTCCGCCACGGCTCCGTACGCGGTCACGTCGGCCACTACGGGGCGGCGGGGGAAGCGCGCCGCCCCGCCGCGGCAGCCGGCCCGCCCAACGTACGGGATCTGCGGATGGGTGAAGGGGGCGCGGGCGAACTCGCGCCACAGGGCGGGAACATCGCCCCTCGGCTGTGCGGGTGCGGCGGCCGCTGCCGTTCCAGTCGCCGCGACGGCCGCCACGGCGATGGCGCTGCCGAGCAGGCTCCGTCTACTGATGTCCGCGTGCTCCATGCCCATGTCCCAGCTGCCTTCCAAGGATTCCCAGGAGTCCGAGAGTCGTGACTTTCCATGGATGTGAACGACGTTCATATCCACGTCGGCGGTGAGCATGCCATGGCACCCCTGGGTGGGGAAGGGGGCGTGCAGTGATCAGCTGCTACGGACGTGAGAGTCAGCCCTCGGCCATGGACGACCGGCAGTTCGAGTACGCGCTGCGTGCACCGTTTCACAACCTAGTCCTGGGCGGGCTGAGCAGGTCGTCACCGGGCCACAAAGCACCGCCTGCCTCGGCCCAGGCCAGGTGCTGGCGTACGTGGGCCAGGACTGCTTTTCGGTCCTGCGGGCCATAGGCGGTGCATTCCTGGGTGGCCGGGTCGATGACGCGGACGGTGCTGTCGGGGCCGTTGCACAGCAGGGCGCGCTCGATGGGGGGAGGCCGAGGCTGAGCGCGTCGCAGCCTTCGTTGCGGATGAGCCGGAGGAGGTCGGCCACCACCGTTTCCCAGCCGCCGACCTTCGGCCAGTGGGCGCCGCCGCCCAGTTGGTGGGTGAGGGTGGCCAGCGAGACGATCTCGCCCGGCCGGCGGCCTTGGGCCAGGTGCCGGTGGATGCGTACCCCGTCGGGCTGCTTCACGTGAGGGTGGAGCAGACAGGCTGCGGCGACGACGGAGGTGTTGATCTCCCGGGCGGGCAGCGGATAGTACGGTTCGTGCGCGAACAGCAGATACAGGGACATGCCCACCGTCGGCTGGTGGCCGGCTTGGCCGTCCGGCACGCGCCCGTGCTCTGCCGGGGACAAGGGGTTGTTCGGCTCGTTCATGCGTTGCTTCCTTCCGCAGATCGGACTGATGCGGTGGTGCAGGTGGTGCAGCGGCCGTCGCCGTCGGGGCGGGCCCGCCGGGGAGTCGGTCCGGGGCACGTTTGGCATAGCGGCCAGCCGAGGCAGGCCGGGCAGAGGTCTTCGCCGAGGGCGGTTGCGGAATGTCCGCAGCGGGCGCATTCGTTGAGCGCCCGGTAGGTCAGGGCCTCAGTCACGGTGCGGGCGGCACACGCGGTGGATGACCGCTCGGCCGCCGACCACGCCGACGGCTCCTCCCCCAGGCCCTGGCCGGGGTGGTGGCGTGCCGGCGTTGCGGGCGGTGGGTAGGTCTGAGCGGCTCGCAGGCGGGCGGCGATGATCGCTCCGACCGAGGTGCGCACCGGGTGCGGCGAGGGCCGGTCGGTGATGACGTGGCGCAGTTGCTCGGTGCTCCAGCCGGCCTCCATCATCGCGGTGACCACGCGGCCCTGATCGGTCAGCGCGTTGCCGGCAGCAGCAGTTCCGGACGGCTCGCCCCGATCTCGAGCAGCAGCCGGGGCCGTTGAGTGAGGTGACGTGCGCGAGGTCCATAACGGTCAGCTGACCCGGCGCCCCCGACCACGTTGACGGCCACAGCCCCCGACCACGGGTCACGATCCGGAGACGTGCGCACTGGGCTGGCGTGGTCGGGCTCATGGTCGGGCCGACCACGGGTCTTCTCCGGTGCTCGGGAAGGTTGCGCAGTCGCGGTTGCGCGAGCGATGGCGGCGCTCATTGCGCAGACGGCTGCGCAACGACTCGCGGGTCCTGCGCATTCGGCGTGTGCAGCGGACTGCGCACAGCGGGGAGGCGCCGTCGATGTTCTGCGCACTCGGCGGCGTCGTGCGCAACCGGGCTTTTACGGCCTCCTTCCTGGAGGCAGTGCGCCCTCGATCCGTCGGCGGCCTGGGCCTCTGTATCCCCTGGGCTCGCTGGGCCCGGCCAGTTCTCCGTCCCCAGCACCTTCACGGCGGTGATCGGTTCGGGGGGGTGCCCGGTCGCCGCCCCGGGGCCGTGGTCGGGGCTGTGGTCGGGCCGACCACGGGCCCGACCACGGGCTTTGTGTCCCCATCGTGACCGTGGTCGGGGGCTCATGGTTCCTCAAGGCCCGTAAGTACACGTTCTGACCCGGGAGTTAGACCATATCCCCTGGCAAGCAGGCCGCGGAGAGCGACGCTGCTCCCCCGAAGCGTCGTGTACTCGTCCCCCCTGCCCCGGCGCCCTGTCGGCCATTGACACACCCGACGATCCGCCGGAGCGGCCGGGAATTCTCCCACGCTGGTGGAGCTGTATGAGAAGGCCGGCTTCCCCGCCCCCACGCACCTGCTGCCGCGCCGGCATTCCCCGAACACGGCACCCGCCGGGTGCGATCATCCGGCGTGAGACCCTCGATGACGTCCTCATCATGGGCGAGGCTCACGCCCGACAGGTCCTGGCCACCCACAACAAGCACGACAAATGCGCATCAGCCTCATCGGGCCCGCAGTCCGCTGCCACCCGACTCGGCGCAACAGCCCGCCACCGTGTACAACTTCGATACGCTCAGCCACCTGCGCACCCGGGTCCTCGGCGGCGTCATCAACAAGTACCGCTACGCGACCTGAGTAGCAACGATGACTTTCCGAGCCTCACGGGCGGGACGCCGGAGTGCTCGGAGCATCACTCCGGCACCGTGTCCTCGCAGCTCTCCGAAACTCTCACCACGCCAAAGACCACCGGGAAATGAGTGATCTGCTGGTTCGGGCCCGGCTTTGAGTTGCAGATCTTCCACTCTGCCGGGTCGTCCACCAGACGGCCCTGCCCGCTTGCGTCCTCGAAGATCATGTCGGTTTTGTAGCCCATCTGCTCCTGGGCACGTCCGGCGTTACCACCGATGACGTCGAGCATGACAGCCGCGACTGGCTCCGGATGCGCCGAATGGTGCGTCCCGGCAGAACCCGGGCCAGTAGGCGTGCCTGCAGAGACGGCCGGCACGGAGGAAGCGCCGCAGGCGGTGACCGAGGCCAGGAGCGTGACGGCGAAGACGGATCTCAGAAACTTGGCGATGGTCGTGTCCCCCCGGTAACGGCAGTTCGGAACAGTATCCCCGGAAAAGAAGAGGAAGCACCACTTCCTTGATCACGGCTCGGTGCAGAGACCACCGCCCTGTCATACCAGCCAGGCGATCGTGCGTTCGACCACCCAGTGGAAGACGCTCAGCCGGAGCCGTGCGACTGCCCACGTCCTGAGACGGTGACGGTTGGTCCCGGACGGCGTCAAACCAGCTGACGCTTTGTCGGAGTTCACGGGCATCTCGAAGTGACATGGCCTGCATCACGGCATCGAGGAGAGCACGGGCTTCGAAGGGGTTACCGCAGCAGTACCAGTGCAACGTGGCCGGGCACGAGGCTGTCGAGTCGGCAGCGGCTGTGTCGGCGAAGGCCGTGGACGACCAGCGGATCGACGAGTTGGTGAGCCGGGCCCAGGCCGCGGGCCTGCAGCTGACCGGCGAGGGCGGGCTGCTCCAGCAGCTGACCAAACGGCTGCTGGAGTCCGCCCTGGAGGGCGAGATCACCGACCACCTCGGCTATGACAAGCACGATCCGGCGGTCAAGGCCCGCGGACACTTCCCCAACGAGCAGGCCACCCTGAAGTGCGTCTGCATGGCCATCATGTCGCTCGACCCCACCGGCAAGGGCCAGGCCCGCTGGACCATGCGCTGGAAGACCGCGCTGAACGCCTTCGACATCACCTTCGACGGCCGACTCTCAGCAGCCCGCCAGTAACCCAACCACCCCGGTTACACCGTTCGTTTGGCTCTGGCCCGTAGTCGGTGGTGACGCCGAGTAGCTGTCCGCGATCATGATCTCGTGATGGATGTCAACTCCCTTGTGGGGACGGTGTTTTC
>NZ_JBIBWH010000032.1:0-21022 GCF_043081205.1 Streptomyces sp. NPDC014889 | reverse complement strand
AGATGCACGGACGCGCCGGATTCGACCTCCTCCGCCACCGCATCCTCCTACCCTGACGGTCACCCAACGTCACCACCGACTACGGGCCAGAGCCGTTCGTTTGACAGACCCCGCAACTCCGAGCTTCGGTTACGGCCGCTGTAGACAGCTCTGCCTGTGCTCATCGCGGGTCGGCGGCGTGACAGGGGTGTGTGAGGGCGAGTCGGTGGCATAGTCGTGCCCGGCTACCGTGGCGATCGGCAGCCGGGCACCGTTCCGGATTTCACGCACCGGTTACGTCAGGGTCAAGGCCAATCGGGTCGCTACTTCTTGCCCTTGCCGTGCTTGCCCCCGCAGTGCTTGCCCTTAACGTGCTTGCCCCCGCAGTGCTTGCCCTTGCCGTGCTTACCCCCGCAGTGCTTGCCCTTGCCCTTCTCGACCTCGATGGTGAGGGTGTCGACGTTGTTGCCCGGGTCAGGGTCGATGTCCTTACCGGTGACCGACGCTGTGTTGGTCAGCGCGTTCGTGCCCGGGCCCACAGTTCCCTTGATGGTGATGGTGTTCGAGGCGCCGGCCGCCAAGGGGCCGCCGGTGCAGGTCACGGTCGAACCGCTGATCGTGCAGCCGGGCGTCGTGGTGGAGGCATTCTGCAGACCTGTCGGCAGCGTGTCGGTGACGGTGTAGCCGGTGGAGTCGTCCGGGCCGTTGTTGGTGACCTTCAGCGTGTAGGTGACGGCGTCACCCTCCGTCACCTTCGCAGGCCCGGCTTGGTCGATGCCCAGATCCGCGCGGGCGCGCGGGTTGTTTCGCGGAGTGTTTACGGTGTCGGTGTTGTTGCTCAGGTTCGAGTCGGCCTCGTTGCCTGTCACGGTGGCGGTGTCGGTGAGAACGCCGGTGAAGCTCTCGTCGACGGTTCCCGTGATGGTGATGGTGTCCGAGGCACCGGGCGCCAGCGCGGCGCCGGTGCAGGAGAATGTGGAGCCGGTGATAGTGCAACCAGGCGCGGAGGTGGCCGGGTTCTTCAGCGCGGCTGGGATCGTGTCGTTGACGATGTACCCAGAGGACTGGTTCGGGCCGTTGTTCTTGACTGTGATTGTGTACGTGAGTTTCTGCCCCGGCGTGTATGCCACAGGGGACGACGTGTTCGTGACCGACAGGTCCGTCGGTGCCCCGAAGCACGACGTCGCATCCACGTTCGTTGATACAGCGGGAGCGGTCTGCGTAGAAAGCAGGGTGAAGGTCGGGGTGGCCGATCCGGGATTCGTCACGGCCACGCGACGAATGAACCCACCGTTGTCGACGAAGCCGAGGTCACCGTTGCCGTAGGTGAACGCGCCGCCGTAGCCGTTGAGCGTGGTTGCCGGAAGGACCTTGGGGAACGTGGAAGCGGCCCCGGTCTTCTGATCGATACGCACGATGCTTCCGTCGGGTGAGGCGCCCCACAGGAAATCGTCGGCGAGGGCCCAGTCTGAGAACTGCCCCGGCGGGACGACCGGGATCGTCGCGGTCATTGTCTGTGTGGCCACGTCGATCACGTAGATCTCGGTGACGCTGCCCGCTAGTGGCCTCGCCACGTAGTAGTTGCCCGCGTCGTCGAACGTGCCGATGTTGTAGCTGTAAAATCCGTGTGGCGGCAGGCCTCGGACGGGCCCGAGGTTCGTGATGGAGCCATCGTTGCTGATCCGGAGCAGGCTGTCGTTGGTGGTGTCGATCGCGTACATGAAGTGGTCCACCGGGTTGATGCCGATGGCGTTGTAGTGGCCCGACGCTGGCCCCAAAGGCGTGAACGACACCGATCCGAGCCCGGGAGTGCCCTCGTACAACTGCGTCGTGGGCGCTCCGGCGGACTCGTAGATCTTGCCGGTGCACGCGAACGGCGTACCGGGCTGTGCTGCCCTCTTCGACTTCTGGGCTTCAGAGATTTTGGCACCCTTGCCGTGCTGATCAGAGGTGCCGGCCTGGGAGGGGACCAGCATCTGCGCCTGTGCCCCAGTGGGGACGGCGAAACTGGCGATGGCGACGACGGAGACCGCAGCCAGGTGCCACTGGGACTTGCGTTGAAGCATGAATGTTCCCTTTTTACTCGTGGGGAGCCCAGCTCCGGCCTCTGTCGACCCTTGAAAGGTCGACCGATCAGTGTGTGAGGGGCCCACCAGGAGCTGAACGCCGCTTGGGGAAGTGATACGAGCACGCCGACAAACGAACGAACTTGCGGGCGCGGCTCCCGCGCGTGATACATCACCCGGCTGGAGGAGCCCATAGGGCCGAACGCAGTAGCAGAATGCGACATCCCACCGGGAGGCGAGCGGGACGACGAGCACGAGCCCGCGTCCGCCTTCGTCCAGGGGCTCCGGAACCCGTACGTCGCCGGGTCCTGGCGGACGCGCCCCGCCGCGGGTGCCGCTGATCTTCGATGCGGACGCATCCGTGACCAGGGAGAGCATCCGGTGGGCCGACTGCCAGGTGACGGCCGGCCAGCGCCGCCCCTTCGCAGCCATGCCCCTCGCACTCCTCCATGCCGTCGTCCTCCGCCATCAGCAGCCCTCTCCTCGCACCGTCGTGCGTCTACGAAGCGGTGTGCGTCCAAAGGGCCGCCGGGGAAGCGAGAATCTGACCGGCTGCTCGAAGCAACAGTGCGTTCCCCCACTCCGGCACCGGCCTCAGACTGACGTGCGGGCTCAACGCCCCGAGAGAAATCGGAGTCGGCCAGGCGGGCACCGTCCTCCATGCCTTCACGCCCGCAAGGCGTCCTCACCCAGGGCCGGAATGACAGCGCACGCACGGGCGGTGGCCTCGCCCGTGCGGGTGACATGCCGTGCGCCTCCGCGCGCGGCGTGCCACCTCACCCGAACGCGTCCGCGCTTCGCACTTAGAGTGACGCCAGGAGGTGGCGGATGCGAGTGGGGTTGCACGCGCTCGGCATCGGTGACGGTGCCCGTCCGGAGGTCATCCGGGCGGTGGCCACAGCCGCGGAGGTACACGGCTTCGCGAGGCTCTGGTGCGGCGAGCACGTGGTGCTCGTGGACACGCCTGTCTCCCGTTACCCCTACTCCGCGGACGGCCGGATCGCCGTGCCCGCGGACGCGGACTGGCTGGACCCGCTGCTCGCGCTGAGCTTCGCGGCGGCGGTCACCAGCCGGATCGAGCTTGCCACCGGCATGCTCCTGCTGCCTGAGCACAACCCGGTCGTGGTCGCCAAACAGGCCGCCACACTCGACGTGCTCTCAGCCGGTCGGTTCAGCCTCGGCGTCGGGGTCGGCTGGTCGGCCGAGGAGTTCGCGGCACTCGGAGTCCCCTTCGCCAGGCGCGGGCGGCGCACCGAAGAGTACCTCGCCGCGATGCGCACCCTCTGGACCGAGGACCCGGCCTCCTTCGCGGGGGAGTTCACCCGCTTCGACGCGATCCGGGTCAACCCGAAACCGCTGCGCGGCGGCCGGCTCCCGATCGTGGTCGGCGGCAACAGCGACGCCGCCCTGCGCCGCGCGGTCACGCTCGCCGACGGCTGGTACGGCTTCAACGTCCCAGCGGCCGACGTCCGCTCGCGCGTCGCCGTCCTCGCCGACGAGTGCGCCCGCCACGGTCGCGCCTTCGACGAGCTCACGGTTGCCGTCGCGTTGAGCGACGGCACACCGGAGCACCTGCCCGCCCTCGCTGCAGCGGGCGTTACAGAACTCGTGGTCGTCGGCGCACCCCCGCCCGCTCCCGACACGGCGGCCACCTGGGTCGCGGAACTCGCCCGGACGTGGATTCACCGGAAGGACTGACCGGGGTCGGTCAGGCAGGACCCGAACGCTCGGGCAGACGCCGCAGCAGACTGTGCTCCTTGAGGAGCCGGACCGCATGCTCCTGCGGCACCAGCCTCAGGCCACATCTCCGACGGTGATGTGAAGGGGCAGCCCCACGGCCGGGGCAACGCGCAGCAGGGTGCGAGTGGAGGGCAGGGTGAGACTGTTCTCCAGACGGGCGATGGCGGGCTGGGTCATCCCGGTGCGGCGGGCCAGTTCGGCCTGGGACCAGCCCAGTTCGGTACGGCGCTGGTAGACCGAGCGGCCGATTTCGATGGCCAGGCCGGTCTCGTCGTAAATCTCCCGGGCCTTTGGACCCAGAGGGGTGGCCGGGTCGGCGAGTCCCTTGGCACGGCGGGTCATCCAGGTGGCATGGTTCACAGCTCCTCCTCCGTCACGGTGCGGTCGTACAGGTCGTGGCGGTCGGCGGGGCGATGCCTGGCCTCGCACTCCCGCTCGACCTGGTGAGCGCGGTCGACCTCCGCCTGCTCGCGTATGCGCGTCTTGCCGCCAGGTCACGACCGAGCCGGTGCCTCTGCGGATGATCCGCAGCAGCCGCCGGCCCTCGTCGTCATCAATCCCACGAACCCGTACTCGTTCCGCCATCCGCACAGCCTGGCGCCTCCCGGTCGGGCGCGCCAGCGTCCTGCGCATGCGGCCCTGCGATGGCGCCGCCGCGGAGGGTGTCGGCGTGGCGCAGGGTCGCCCCGGGCACGGGGACCATCCCGAAGCGGGCGTAGTAGGACTGCAGCGGCGCGTCGCACAGCAGGTCCACCGAGTAGAACCGCTCCGTGCCTTCCAAGATGCGGCGCATCAACTCGGTTCCGATCCCACGGCCCTGGTAACCAGGGAGGACCTCCAACCAGGGGATCGCCGCGGTGAGCACGCCATCACTGATCATGGTGACGAAGCCGACGACGCGACCAGCGGTGCTGTCGATGGACATCACCGCACGGAAACTTCCGCGGAGCACCGCCAAGTGCTGCGCAGGCGAGATTGGGGCAGCACTCGAAGCACTGCAGAAATCGAACTGTTCATGGTTTCGGGCGCCGTGGGCCCCTGCCGAGTTGGCAGGGATCCACGGCGCAAGCAGCAAAGGAGTGCCGGGGCCCTCCCTCGACGAGCCGCATCCTGGTCAGCGCGGCTTACCGTCTGCTGGTGACCTGACGACCCGGCTTCACCTCAGGTGTCGGGTGAAGAACTGGGCCGCGGCGTCCCCTGCGAACTGCGGGACGCCGGTGTGCCCGCCCATATTGGCGTGCAGGGATTTTTCCTTGGAGCCGAAGGCGTCGAACAGGTCCAGGGCCGCCTGCCGGTCGTTGCCTTCGTCGTCCCACTGCAGCAGGACGTGCAGCGGAATGGTGACCTGCCGGGCCTCCTCGAACATGGCGCGAGGTACGAAGCTCCCGGCGAAAAGGCCGGCGGCCACGATGCGCGGTTCGACCATCGCAAGGCGAATGCCGATGGAGATCACTCCCCCCGAGTACCCGACCGGGCCGCCGATTTCGGGCAGTGACAGGAGGGCGTCCAGGACGGCCTGCCATTCCGGGACGGCCTTTTCGACGAGCGGGAGGATGAGGGCGTCGATGATCTCGTCGCTGACCGGCTCGCCGGCCTCCATGGCCCGGCGCAGGTCGGCGCGGGCCTGCTCGGCAGCGGGCCAACGGGGCCGCTCCCCGCTTCCGGGGAGCTCGATGGTGGCCGTGGCGAAACCATCCACCGCAGCGTGCCGGGCCCGCGCCACCAGTCGCGGGTACATCTTGTGCAGTCCGAGCGGGGGGTGGCCGAGCAGGATCAGCGGGACCGGTGCGGAGGCAGACGCGGAACCAGGCGTCCACAGGATGCCGGGGATCTCGCCGAGGGTGAATTCGCGCTCGAGGACGCCGTCGTCGAGGCGCTGTTCAGAACTGAATTGCATGGTCGTGCCTTTCGGGATGCGCTTGAACGGCGCTCCCGGACGACGACCTATCGCCCGACCGTGACCCCGGAGGAGAGCACCCATGTGAATACGTTCACGGGTACCACCTCCTCGTTCTCTCGCACGGCCTCCGGAACCGTATCAGTGGCCGCCGCGGTCCGCAAACAGGTTCTTGCGCAGGCTCTGTAACCAGATGCGTGACGCCTGTCGAGGGGTAAACGACGTGGGCGTTCCCCCATCGGGTGGCAGCCAATTACGCAGCGAGGCGCCGGCCCTCACTGCTGTGACTGGTTCCGCCGCCTGCGCATCCGCTGGGAGATCCGCGACGACTTCCACCACGCGTTCGTCACCCTCGGCTGCGCCGTCATCTGCTGGCGACGACTGCGCACCGCACTCGGTTGAAGGGCAGGCGATGCGCCCGCGGGGATGGCCTTCTCGATGCGTCAGAACGCATACGTGGCAGTCGGGCCCGCGCGGCCTCACATCCGGGATCTCAGCACGTCGACCTCGCAACCCGGCGCGAACGGGTCGAAGCCGTGCTCGATCAGCCAGCGAACCCCCAGCAGGCTTCGCAACGACCACCACGCGTGGATCACGTCGAGGTCGATGTCGGTGCCATAGCCGGCGATGACGTCGTCGAGGTGCTCCTCGTGTCCGAGCGTGAAGGTGGCGAGGTCGTACAGGGCATCACCCTGGCCCGCCTCGGACCAGTCGATGATGCCCGTGACCTCGTCGCCGTCGACGAAGACGTGCGCGATCTGCAGGTCGCCGTGCGTGAACGCCGGAGTCCACGGCCGCAGTGCGGCCTCGGCGACCTGGCGGTTGCGGGTGACCAGGTCGGCGGGCAGAACGCCGTTCGTCACGAGCCACTCGCACTCGTCGTCGAGTTCCGCCGCCAGCGCGACGATGCTCCGCCCGGCCCGGCCCGGCCGAGACGGCAGCGGCGCGTCGTGCAGCTTCCGGATGGCGGCGCCCGCCGCGGCCCACGCCGCCGGCGACCCGGTCGACGGCCCGCCGAGGCGCCCAAGCGTCGTCCCCGGGAGTGCGGCGATCACGAGCACGGGCGGCTTGCGCCACAGGACCTCCGGGGTCGGGACCGGCGCGAGGGACATCGCCTCGACCTCGACGTCGATGCGTGTCTGGTCGGCGTCCACCTTCAGGAACACGTCGCCGACGCGCAGAGTCGCACGCTCGGAATGGGCGACGACGACTTTGACCTCATCCATGGGCGACCAGTATCCCGGGGATGATCGCCGATGTCGCCGGGTTTATCGCGTGCGATTACGCGGCTGACCGCGTCCCGCTACCCAGCGGCCTCGTGCACGACACCGACCTCTGACCAGGTCAAGCCCAGTGACCTTGGCCCGGGTCTGGGCGAGACGGTAGGAGTCGATGCCGGTTTCGATGATCGTGCCGTTGAAGGTCAGCCGGTCGACGATGGCCGTGCAGAGCCGGGGATCGGTGAAAGTCTTGGTCCACCGCCCGAAGGCTTCGGTGGAGGCGATGGCGTCGCTATTTTTCTCCTCACGCTCCGTCAGCACCTGGAACAGCAACTCGGTGCCGTGCTTGTCGACTTCCATGTAGCCGAGTTCATCAATGCACAGAAGATCGACACGGCCGTAGCGGGTGATGGTCTTCGTCAGCTGCTTCTCATCCGCAGCCTCGACTGACTCGTTGACCAGTTTCGTGGCCAGGGTGTACTTCACCCGGAAGCCAGCCATCGCAGCCTCGGTGCCCAGCGCGATCAGCAGGTGGGACTTGCCGGTGCCGGAGTCGCCAATCAGGCAGAGCGGCTGTCCTGTCCCCGACCGCACCCGGAAACAGCCATCAGCCCACGCCCCGCCCTCTCATCAGCGGCGGCGCAGGCGCTTGTCGGCGATGGAAGGGGTGGGGGTCGATGTAGAAATCTCCCGGGTTGATATCGACGCCGGGCGGCACGATGTCGTCGATGCGGTCAAGGATGTCGTCGCCGAGTTCCACGTCGGCACCGGCGAGGAGATCGCTGAGGTGCTCGGGGCGGCGAGGGCCGATCAGCACCGCGGTGACCGCAGGGTGAGCGCGAACGAAGGCGCTCGCCACGTGGGCGAGCGGCAGGCCGGCCTCGGCAGCCAGGGCGGTGAGCTTCTGCACGGCGTCGGCCTTCGCCCGTACGCCGGGCTGAGAAAGGTCGACATCTTCGCGCCTCGTCCGGCGCCGCGGTGCCCTGTGGTGCGGTCGACACGGCCGGACGGCCACCCGGAGTGGAGGGGGCTGAAAGTCAGCACGCCGATGCCGTACCGCTGCGCAGTGGGCAGCACGCGGTTCTCCACCCCGCGAGTGAGGATCGAGTACGGCGGCTGCTCGGTGCGGAGGCGGTGGTGTCCGGGGCGCTCGGCCGTCCACTGCGCCTCCACGATCTCCTCGGGCGAGAAGAAGGAGCCTCCGACGGCGCGGACCTCTGGTACAGGTCGATGTGGTCGGTGTCCAAACGGCGAAGGCTGTCCTCGACGGCCAAGCGGATCCAGCGTGTCGAGCCGCCGTGGCGGTTGGAGACGTCACCCATGGGCAGCCCGAACTTGGTGGCGAGCACAACGTCGTCCCGGCGGCCCTTGAGGGCCTTGCCCACGATCACCTCCGACTCGCCGCCGGAGTACACGTCCGCGGTGTCGATGAGGTTGATTGATTGTTCCGGACGGGCTGTGGGAGATCGCGAAGCCGTTGATCCCGCCGTCGAAGGTGCGGCCGCAGGGCGGCGGAACACAGGACACGCCTGATGAGACGCTGCGGCGATCATCTACGTACTGGTCAGCGGCTGCGCCTGGCGGGCTCTGCCGCCGTGCTTCGGCATCTCGAAGTCGACCGCTCACCGCCGGTTCCCGATCTGGTCCAGAGCCGGGGGGAGGAGCGCCGTCCGCGGCGGTATCTCTTCCGTATCACTCGTCCGCACTGTGCGGAGAGACAACGAGCAGCCGCCCACTGAGGCTGGGACGTGACGGGGGTGGCGCGCTGCTCGTTCAGGGCCCGACTTTGGCGGTGGGGCAGGACGCCCACCTGAAGAGAGGAGAAGGTACCTCCGAATGTCACACCACCCTGCGATGGCGCCGGAGGCTACCTTGGTGGCCAGGTGGGCCGGAGCTCTGTTGTGCCTTGTGGTGGCTGCCATCCATGTCGTGGATCAAGGCGGCATCACGGCAACGAGGGACCCCTACTACGTCGGCATCGCGTACCACGTCCTGGAGATCGCGGCAGTGGTCGCCGCCGTCCTGCTCCTCATTGGTCTCGTTCGATCGGGGTGGCTCCTGGCGGTCGGGGTCGCCATCGGCCCTCTGCTGGGCTACGTCCTCACCAGAGGCCCAGGATTGCCCGACTACAGCGATGACGTCGGCAACTGGACGGAGCCGCTCGGGTTGGTCAGCCTTGCCGTTGAAGGAGCTCTGCTTCTGTTGTCGGCGCCGCTCTTCGTAAGGAGCCTGCGCCGCAGAACCTGAAACTGCGTCGCCCGTGCATCTGCAGTTGGCGGTGACGCGAGCGGCCGGACGTTTCTTCACCCTGGCCAGCAAAAAAGCCAGTCGGTGTAGTCCCTTCCACGTTTTCCTCGTCTGTACCGCTGAGAGCAAGCTGAGAGATTGCAGTGCCAGGATGGCGCCCCCACAAGGCTCAGGAGCGCCAGAATGAATCTGATCAACGGCATGCCCGCCCACGTCCTACTGGTCCACGTGGTCGTAGTGCTGGTCCCTCTCACCGCACTGGCCTTGGTGACGGCGGCACTGTGGCCGCGCGCCGCCCGCCGGTTGGGTCCGCTACTGCCGATGCTGGCCCTTGTCGCCCTGGTGAGCGTGCCGTTGACCACCCATGCAGGCGAGTGGCTGGAACGACATGTCGACGACAATCCCCTAGTGCATCGACACACCGAGTTGGGTGACGGGCTGCTGCCGTGGGCCTTGGGGTTGTTTGTGCTGGCTGCGGTCGTATGGTGGGCGAGCAGGCGCGCTCCGGCGGATCCTCGGCAGGACAACACGCGGTGGACCGCCCTGCCCGTGAGGATCATCGTGGGGCTGCTTTCGCTGGGCATTGCGGTAGGAGCAGTTGTGGACGTCTACCGGATCGGTGACTCCGGAGCGAAGGCCGCCTGGCGGGATGCCTATTCGAAGGCGGCGACGGGGCCGAAGCACGGCTCCTGACGTTCGTCGAGGTCGACCGGGCCACCATGGGCCCGGAGCCGCTGGCCGCGAAGCTCATCGCCCATGATCCTCCACCGGCTGCCCTGGTTCGTTCGCGATCTCAATCAGTTATCTGATCAGGCACGGAGGGTCTGCCCGAACCTGAGCCAGCCGGCCTGTAGGGATCAGCTGCTCGCCGGAACAGGGGGCCGAGGACGATATCGGCCGGGGTCACGGCCGGGATCGAGACGAAGGCGAACGCCGATGCCGACCTGGTTGCGATGCTCGCATTCGGCGTCGGTGAGCGGGCGCCCAGTCGAAGGCCTCCTCCAACGCCCTGGGAGCGCGGACGTGGGGCGCAAGCAGCTGGGCGGCAAGGTCCCCGGTCACCGGGTCTGCGGTGTTCGTCCTGCGGCGCCTGCGAGGGACTCCCCCACGCACCTGCGCACTTCGCTCCAGCGCTGGCTGATGGTTGCCGTGGGCGGTACGATTTTGAGGAAAGTCAATGCGATTGCCTGCATGCTTTTTGTGAGCCATTGATGTTCACATCATTTCTCGGGGAATGCCGACGCGCTCAAAAATCCTGAACAGCATGCAGGTTTATTCGGCTCAGAATTTAGACCAGACGTGCCGATCCCGGACGTGCGGCGTTCGCAACTTGACGTTCGAGCAGCAATGGGACTCACATGGGCTGGCTCACCTTCGGATACTTCGTATCGTATATTCCCTACGCCATGCTGGTGAAGGCACTGGCCAGCGGTGTGACTCCGCTGTCGTCCCAGCCGCTCAGCGGCTACGAGATGCTGCCCGCATCCGTCCTCGGGCAGATCGCCGCAATGATGGCCTTCCTGGGCGTTTCGGGTCGATGGCGGCACATGCGCCGGCTCGGGATCGGCGGGCGCCGGTTTCCGATGGCGGGGCGGGAGACGCTGGCGGCCGGGTTCTTCACCTCGCTCATCATCGGCGCCACCACGATGAATTACACCTTTGCCGGCGTCTCGATCCTCTTTATGCTGTTGTTGATGCGGGGCGGAGTTCTCATTCTCTCCCCATTGATCGACCGGGCGGGCAAGCGTCCGGTCATGGGACATTCCTGGTTGGCGCTGTTCCTCAGTGTGGTAGCGGTTTCGGTGGCTCTGGGTGACGTGAACAGCTATCACCTCACGTCAGCCGCCGTTCTGAGCGTCCTCATTTACCTCGTCGGCTATCTGGGTCGGTTCGAAATCATGGGTCGCGTCGCCAAGAACGGGATTGTCGCGACGGACCGGCGATTCTTCGTGGAGGAGCATGTCGCGGCACCGGTCTGGCTGGCCGGGCTGCTGGGCGCAGGAGCGCTGGCCGGACAACCGCAACTGGGCGCGGGTTTCACCACGTTCCTGGGTACGCCTGCCGCGTTGGGGGCAGCGGGGATTGGAGTGGCCTACGAGGTGCTGTTCGTCTTCGCTTCGATGATCTACCTCGACCGGCGCGAATACACCTGGGGTGTGCCGGCCTGGGCGTTCGCGAGCCTGATGTCCGGTCTGGTCGCCTCCTACGCGCTCGCATGGCTGGCCGGGCTCCGGGCTCCCGGAAGCAGTCAGCTGATCGCGCTGGTGTTCGGGGTCGGCGCGGCTGCGGCCCTGTCCTGCCCGTCGGCCGTTCTCTGGTGGCGCACCCGCGGCACCGGCGCGGCATGCCGGGTGCTGTTCGTCTGCGGCGGGAACACGTGCCGCTCGCCCATGGCGGAGGTCATCGCATGGGCCGAAGCCGCTGAGGCGGGCGTCGCACACGCCTTCCGGTTCTCCAGCGCGGGACTGGCGACGCCGTTGCCCACGCGGGCGATGGTTCCCGGCGCCCGGTACGCGCTTGCCGAACTCGGCCTGCGACGGGTGCCGGGCCGGGGAAATCCCCGCCGTCACCGTGCTCGCTCGGTCACCCTGGAACTGTGCCGGGTCAGCTCCGTCATCTACTGCATGACCCGAGCCCATCGCGACGGGGTGATCGCTGTGGCGCCCGAGGCCGAGGACCGTACCCTCCGGCTGGACCCGAACTGTGACATCCCCGATCCGGAGGGGCAGTCTCCGGAGGCGTACCGTCGGTGCGCCCAGCACATCCAGCGCTCCGTGCGCGGCCGCCTGTGCGAGCTCGCCGAGTCCTCCCGCGCTTGCGGCACCACTCCGGGGCGGGGGTGAGGCAGGGATGCCAGTGGCGCGAGTGACGAACGGCTACGGTGCCGCACTCGGACGGCGGGCCCGGCTGGTGGCGGTGGCCGCCGAACCGGAGGACCTCACTCCCCGTTCGCTGCGCGGGCTCGCAGGGGTCGCGGACGAGCTGGAGGTCCGGGCCGATCTGGTCGGCGATCCCGATCCGTCCCGGCTGCGTCGGCACTTCAGAGGGCAGTTGACCTACAGCCTGCGCTCTGCGCGACATGGTGGCCGCTCGGTCGCCGGCCCGGTGGAACGGCGCACCCGGCTGCTGCGTGCGGCGGACCACTATGAACTGGTCGACCTCGAGGCGATGGACGACGTGCGACCGGAACTGCTGGAGGCCGTCCCCGCCCGGCAGCGGCGTGTCTCCTGGCACGCGTCCGGACCTGCGGGGAGGGCCGAGGGGCGTTGCCGAGCGGAGCTGCTGGAGGCATCAGGACGGCTCCGGGAGCGGTTCGCCGCGATGTCCGCCGTTCCGGCGGCGCTGTACCTCCTCGCGCCGCCTGCGGGCGGACAGTACGGGTCTGCCGCGCCGCTGCTGCTCGCCGGGCTCGGGCGTACCGACGTGACGGCGTTCGCGTCCGGTCCGGTCGGCATGTGGACCCGGGTGCTGGCGCCGTGGCTGGGGGCGCCCGTCGTCTTCGGCCGGGTCGGTGCGCAGGGGGAGGACGGAATGCCGAGTGCGGGCCGGCTCCTGGCCGACTACGGACTGCCCGCGTTGCCTCCGCTCAGTGGCCTTTTCGGCATTGCCGGGCGTGCGCCGGGAGGGAGGTCGTTGTCGCCCCGGCTGCACAACGCTGCGTTGCGGGAACTGCGGCTGCCCTCGCTGTATCTGCCCTTCCAGGTGGACAGGTTTTCCCGGTTCTGGCAGTGGGGCTTCGACTTCGGGTCGCTGGCTGGGATCCCCCTGCGCGGGCTGACCGTGACCGCCCCGCACAAGGAGAGCGCCCTCCAAGTGGCTGACGTCGCCGACCCGGAGGCACTGGGATGCGGTTCGGCCAATCTGCTGTGGCTCGACCAGGGGCGCTGGCGGGCGGCCACCACCGACGCCGTCGGTGCCCTGCGCCCCCTGGCCCTGGGTGGAGTCGACCCGAGCGGACGTACGGCCGCCGTCATCGGTTGCGGCGGCGCCGGACGGGCCGTCGCCTGGGCCCTGCGCGAGGCCGGAGCCGGGGTGACCCTGGTCAACCGGGGGATCGCGCACGGTCTGGAAGCCTCTTCGCGGCTCGGGCTTCCCTTCATACCGCTGTCCCGGTTCTCCCCGGCGGGATACGACCTGCTCGTGCATGCCACGCCCCTGGTGGAGCGGGAGCCGTTCCCGGTTGCCGCGGCCGACAGGGACGCGGTGGTGTTGGAGATGGCCTACCACGATCCGCCGACCGCGCTCACGCGCGCCACCCGTGCTCGCGGGCTGGTCGGCATCAACGGCTGGCAGGTCCTGTTCGTCGAGGTGCGTGAGCAGTTCAGGCTGATGACGGGCCATCCGATGCCCGACACGCTGCCTCTGCCGTCCCTCTGCTTCGGATCGGCCGAGCAGGCCGCTGTCCACGGCCTCCCCCCATCAGGGGGACCGGCACGGGCACACGGCACGGGGCGGGAGGCGCCATGACGTCCCGCGCGACGTCCGCGGCCGGACCGCCCACCGCCCGCCTGCCGAACGTGACGTGCCACAGGGAGGCTGCCTCCGCATGACCGACGACCTGCCCCGCGCCGCCGGATCCGTCCGCAGCCCGGCGACCGGAGACGACCAGACTGTTCTCGTCACCGCGGCCAAGCTCGCCGCGGACAAATTCGCCCCCCGCGCTGTGGAGTACGACCGCGAGGCCGTCTTCCCCGCCGAGGATTTCGACGACCTGTTCTCCAGCGGTCTTCTGGGCGTCACCGTGCCGCGGGAATACGGAGGCCTGGGCTACGGCCCTCAGCAGCGGCACACCCTGCCCCTGTGGGAGATGACCACCACGCTGGCCAAGGCAGATCTGTCACTGGCCCGCTGCTGGGAAGGGCACGCCAACGCACTGGTCCTGATCGACGCCCTGGCCGCCCCCGAGCAGAAGCGACGCTGGTTCGCAGGAGTGGTGGAACACGGGGAGAAATGGGCCGCCTGGAGCGGCGAACCCCAGGCCCCGAAGCCGGGCGAGAGCCTTCGCTTCGGCACCACACTGGTCCCCGTCCGCAACGGCTGGGTCCTCCGCGGCACCAAAGCGTTCGCCACAGGTGCCACCGGAGCGCAGTGGGCGATCCTGCTCGTCGACCCGGAAACACCCGGCGGAGCCCGCCAGACCCCGGATGTCCACGGGAGGCTCCTGCTGCTGGCCTGCGACCTGTCCGACCCGACCGTGACCGTGGATGCTTCCTGGTGGGATCCCGCCGGCATGCGTGCGACGGCCAGCCACGCGGTGCGCTTCCATGACACCTTCATACCGCGCGAGCATCTCGTCGGAGGTCCCGGCAGCTACTTCGAGGGACAGTGGCAGACCGTGTTCGTGCCCCATTACGCGGCGAGCTTCCTCGGGGGCGCCCTCACCGCATATGAGTACGGGCTCGCGTATCTGAAACGACAGGGCAAGGGCGGTGACCCCTATGTGCAGCAGCGGGTGGGCAGCATGGCGGTCAACGTGGAGACTGGGCGCCTCTGGCTGCGTCACGTCGCCGGTCTGTGGGACGAGGGCAGGGACGACGAGGCACGAATCGCCGGCGCCAGGGCCTGGCACACGATCGCGCATCTGGCACAAGAAACGGTGCATCACGTCATCCAGGCCTGCGGCGCCCGCAGCCTGATCCGCCCGAGCGCCGTGGAGCGGGTCCTGCGGGACCTGACGCTGTACGCACTCCACGACAACGCCGATCACGTTCTCGCGACCATAGGCCGTGCCGCGCTCGGCGAGCAGTACGACCTGTCCTTCCACAGACTCTGAGTGAGGCCCGGCGCCTCGTGGAGTGGGCGGTATCGCCGCCCGGAGTTAGAACCGCACTGTGCCCCAGCCGGCCTCGGCCTCACCTGTCGTTGATCGCGGAGAGCCATGCCGTGTCCTCCGGGCCCGGCGCTTCGGGGTCGAGCGCGGCCAGCCTGCGGAGTTCGCCCGATCGCAGGGCGACCGTGGCCCGTGGCCGCATCGGCCCGTCGCCCCTGCGTGAGAGCAGGACCAGTTCCCAGACTGTCGCCGTCATGGCGTCGAGCCGGGTGGTGCAGTCGGCGGTGACCCGCCGCGGGTCGCGGGTCCGGCCCAGGGACAGATGTGGGGTGAAGTCCTCGGCGGGCCCACCGCAGCGCGGGAACCGCTGCCGCAGTGCGTGGTGCAGGTCCGCCCATGGCGCCTTGCCGGCTGCTGCCGGGTCGAGCCACACGGTGAAGTACGCCCTGTGCCGGAAGGTGCGCACTCCGTCCAGCCGGACGGTGAAGACGGGCGTCTCGGCGCTCGCCGCGGCGAGCAGTGGGGCAGCCCGTTCGAAGTCGGCCTCCGGCACGAAGCCGAAGAGCACATTGACGTGCGGCGGCCAGCGATGGATCTGCGGATCGTAATCCTGGCGGATGTCCTGGATCGGCGGCCACAGTTCCGCGGGCGGGATCCAGGCCACCGCCGTGCGGGCCGTCGGAAACACGTCGAGGACGCCGACGGACCCGCCCCTGCGGGACCTCGTGTCCCGGCTCAGGTCCGCTCGCGCGTCACGCACCCGGCCGGCGCCCGACGCGTCGATGCGGTCCACGCCCGTGGCCCGGTCCCAGACCACCTCGCCGTCCGCCTCGATGAAGACCACCCGGTGCCACGGGATGTCGCCCCCGGGCACGAAGGAAGACAGCGGGATGCGCTCGATGCCGTCCCCGCGCCGACTGATCCCCAGCACGAAACGGGCCGGGTCGAACCGCGGATCCCAGCGGACCCGGTGATAGATCTCGTCGCTGGTTCGCACCACGCCTCCTCTCCCGCCTTCACACCTTGTCTTCTTCCAGGGTGCCGCCCGGGCTGAGGCAGTACTTCGTGCGGCTGCTCAGGACGGAGCCCGGGCGCAGCGCCGTGCTCGGGTTCCCCGGGTGGTTCGGCGAGCCGTGCAGGAACGCTCTCTGTCGACTCTTCCCAACTTCCCCGCCGAGCCGGCGTGGGCCGAAGCGGCGCGGTTCTCGGCGCGGCCCGGCCGGGTGGGCCGGCCGGGCGCTGTGTGATCTGTCAGCCCATGTCCGTCAGGAGGGCGTTCAGTTCCTTCTCCTGCTGGGCCGGCGACATCGGCGGGTTCGAGTGATCGATACCGAAGGTCTTGAGTACCTTGTCCATCTGGGCGTCGATGGAGGTCCAGCCGGTCTGGTCCAGCGGCTGCAGCGAGGCCTGGTCGGCATCCCACAGGTCACGCAGCGACTGGGCGGCCGCGTGGGCCCCGGCCGCGTCCCCCGAGCGTGCGTCCTTGAGCGAGGTGGATGCCAGGGTCCGCAGCGCGCCGACCTTCGCGGGCGGGAAGTTCTTCACCGCCTGGCCGGGAGGCAGCTGGACAGCGGAGGTGGTGTCGGTCTCCGGCGCCGGGCCGACGTGCGGTTGACCGTGGGCCCAGACCAGCAGGGCCGCGGTCGCGACGGTCAGCAGTCCGAAGCCGGCCAGCCCGAGGCGCTCCTTGCGCGGGTCGGTGGTGACCTGTGCGGCGTGGGCCGCCTCGTAGGTCTCGGTCACATCCGAGCGCGTCACCGTCAGGTAGACCACCGTCGCCAGGATCAGGCCGAGGAAGATCAGGCTGGTGGTGAACGTGCCCAGCGCGAGACCGGTCGGGTCGCCCGGGCTCTGGGCGACCTTGGGGGAGGCGAGCCAGTCGCCGATGTTCGCGCCCAGCGGGCGGGTCAGGATGTAGGCGAGCCAGAAGGACAGCACCGGGTTCGCGCCGAACCTCCACAGCGCCGTGATCGCCGCGATGAGGCCGAGCGGCAGCAACACTGAGACGCCCGGGCTCCAGCCGGTCAGCTCCAGAGTCCAATCGCCGGTCGCGGTGCCGAGCGCGAAGGTGACCAGGACAGCCAGCCAGTAGAACGACTCCCGCGGGAACGTGGTGACCGAGTGGATCGACAGCGTGCGCTCACGCAGCCACCACACGCCGAAGACCACCGCGAGCAGCACCGAGAAGACCGCGGAACTGATCCACAGCGGCACGTTCAGCTGGTCGGTCAGGATGTCGGTGTACAAGGTGCCCGTGACGCTCACAACGACCACGGTCAGCCAGTAGGGGAACGGGACATACCGCTTCAGCCGCAGCTGGACCGCCAGGACCACCACGAAAACCGCGGTGAAGAGCCAGGCCGTGTTCACCAGGCCCACGCCCAGCTGGGTGTTGATCCAGTCGGCGAAGCTCTCACCGACCGTCGTGCACAAGACCTTGATCACCCAGAACCAGACGGTGACCTCGGGGACCTTGTTGAGCATGAGTCGCCCGCTGCGCGTGCGTGCTTCGGCTGTCGTTGTCATGCAGTGAGGTTGACGCGGGGAACCTGCACGCAACCTGACTACGTGGCCGCACGCGCGGCAGGGAGCGTCACCTCGACGTGACCGCGGCCGTCCGCGATCGCGCGGACCTCCACACCGGCCGAGGCGGCGATGCGCCGGACCACCGTCAGCCCCAGCCCGTACCCGCCGCCGCCGGTCACACCCGCTTCAAAGACCCGGTCGATCTCCGCGGGATCGAACCCGGGGCCGTCGTCCAGGACATCGACCACGATCGCCTCACCCTGGATGCGCGCGGTAATCCACACACGCGACCGCGCATGCCGCAGGCCGTTCTCCAGCAGGGGCGACAGCAGCGACACGGCGACGTCGGCCGCCACCGCGACCTCGACCTTCGCGGGAAAGGCGACCTCGACCGCGCGGCAGGCGATCGCCTGTCGCGCGGCGGAGCGCAGATCGCACCGGGTCCCCTCGTCTGTCCGTGCGCGCGCGGCGCGCAGAATCGTCGTGATCGCCGCATCGAGGCGGTCGACCTCGCTCAGCACCGCCTCCGGCGGCACCGGCTCGCCGGACAGCTGCGCCAGCTGCGCCTCGCCCCGCAGGACCGTGAGCGGTGTCCTCAGCTCGTGGGCGATCTCATCGGTGAGCCGGCGCTCGTCCGCCAGCGCGTTGTCGACGCGCTCCAGGAGGTGGTCCAGGGTCCGCCCCAGTTCCCCGAACTCGTCGCGGGGGACTCCGAGGTTGAAGCGGCGCCCGGGTTCGTGATGGCCCCAGTCGTCGGCGAGGGCGGCCATCTCGTGCACGACCCGCAGCGCGCGGCGCACCACGAGCTGCGCGACACCGCCCGCGAGGAGGATCGCGAGGCCGCCCAGGATCAGCGACAAGGTCAGGCTGCGCTGCTCGGATGTCTCGTAGGGCGTGAGGTCCACCCGGACGATCACCATGACGTGGTGGCCGTCGATCGGAACCTCCCGCGCGTACAGGAGGTAGTTGTCGACGGCGGCGGTCTGCGATCGCCGCGCGCCTGCCAGCGCCTCGGCGCGCGCGACCACGCTTGCCGGTACGTCCCCGTCGATCAGGCGGCCGTCGGCGTACACCCAGGCGACCTCGTCCAGCGCCTCGCTGGTGTTCTCCGTCAGCACGACACGGCCCCCCTTGACGGTGACGTTCGCCGCGACCGCATCGGCGCGGGTACGCGCCAGATCGTGCGCGTCGGCGTCCGTCACCTGGCTCAGCAGCACGTGCGAGACCACAACCAGTATCGCTACCACGGCGGTGGCGATCAGCATGGTGAGCGCGACGACCCTCCCGCGGAAGCCCGTCATTGCCATCGGTAGCCCACGCCGCGGACGGTCGCCAGACGCTCGGCCACACCCAGCGAGCCGAGCTTGGTCCGCAGTCGGCGCACGAAGGAGTCGAGGGTGTTGTCGCTGACCTGTGCTCCGTGTGGCCAGCCGGCAGCGATGAGGGCGTGGCGGCGTACCGCGTCGCCCTGCGAGGCGATCAGGCGGCCCAGTAGCCGGAACTCGGTCGGTGTCAGGCTCTGGCTCACCGAGTCGTAGGTCACCACGTGCTTCGCCGGATCGAGGACGACCTCGCGCGGTGCGGGCGCCACGGTGGCCCGGCGCAGCAGCGCTCGGACGCGGACCAGCAGTTCCGGGATGTCGAAGGGTTTGGTCATGTAGTCGTCGGCGCCGGCCTCGAAGCCTCCCACCTTGTGATGCAGGCCGTCCAAGGCGGTGAGCATCAACACCGGCGCGTCGACGCCGCGAGCCCGGAGGGCCAGGCAGACGTCGCGGCCGTCGGCGTCCGGCAGCCCGAGGTCCAGGACGACCAGACGGGGCGCCGGTGCGAGCTGCCGCAGCAGGCTGTCGGCCGTGGCGGCGACGGAGACGGTGTGGCCGTCGTGCTCCAGGGCGCGTTTGAGAATGCCGCGGACCGCCGCGTCGTCTTCGCACACCATGATGAAAGCCACGTGCTGACCCTAGATACTCCCGTCCCAGTTCTCCATCTGCCCTGGTCAGCCGCGTGAGGTCGGAAGCAGGCCGCTGGTGCCGTCCCTGCGATCGATGCCCGGGCGACAACTGTGTCACCTGCGGCCGGCTGCCCCTCCCCCACGTGCGAAGCCGCTTGCTCACCGGTTACGTTTCCGTCGGCCGGGCGCGGGGGACCCGCCGTCCGTGGTGGCGTACGGAGCGGAGCAGCGGGTACGGCTGCCGGCGCTGCGGGCGAATTGGCTGACGCAGACGTTCGTCCACTGGCCCTTCCCGCCGGAGGCGGTCCAGGGGCTGGCGCCCGAGCAGCTGGTCGGGGACAAGTACGAGGGCGCTGCCTGGGTCGGGCGCACACCCTTCGTGATGGCAGACGTTCGCCTGCCCGGCGTACCGGCCGCGGTGCCCGGGCTCCCGACGTTCGCGGAGACGAACCTGCGCACCTACGTCCGGCACCCCGACGGCCGGAACGGGCAGTGGTTCCTTTCCCTGGAGGTCGCCTGCCCGCTGATGCCGGCAGCGCGAGCCATCGGCGCGCCGTGGCCTCCTACCGGCTGGTCGTCCGCCCCGGTGACCAGGTCGAGCGGCCGACGGAGCGGGACGTATGGCTGACATCGCGCCGACGGGCCTGGCCGGCCGACTCTGCGTGCTCTGGGAGACGCCCGTGGAGCACGAACCGTGGCCGCCGCCGTTGTCGAGGTCCTGGAGGAGACGCTGACCGCCACCGCCGGGCTACCGGCGGGTCTTGGCGAGCCGGTGGTGCACTTCTCGGAAGGAGTCAGGCATGTGCGCCTGGGAACATCACGGCCCTGCGCGCCGACGGCCGCTTCTTCCTGAGGCCGGCCCGCGGCGCGGGGTCGCTCCGGCCGGGACTTGCGGATGAGCCGGTTTCTCCGGTGGGCCACGCGGCGTCCGCTGCTGCGCTTCGAGGGCTGGATCGCGGGCCTGGGTACATGCTCCGGGATGCGTGTCGTGCTCGGCCACTGGCAGCAGTCGCCGTTCGGCCCGTTCAGCGACGTGATGCTGGAACGGGCCGAAGGCGAGCGGCTGCTGCTGGCCCCCACACGGCAGACCGCGGACTTCATCAGCAAAACCTACGTCTTCGACACCGTGCGCGTCGTCTCCGTCCGGGTCCGCATCGCCGACAGCACCTGGACGGTCACCGCGGGCCCACTGGAGTTGAGCTTCGTCGCCGGGCGACGAGGGCCTCTGGGCCTGTTGTTGCGGGCCGTGCCCGGCACGCTCGCCCGCCGTCCAGCGTGGAGCGCGCTCACGGACTGGCCGGCCCGCCTGCTGCTGCCCGGCGTACGGACCCGGGGCAGTGCCGGCGCGGGCCGCCGCGAATGGTACGGCGCACGGGACCTGCGGCCGATCCGCGCAGTCTCGGCGTTCTTCGAAGGCGCCGACCTCGGTGCCACGGCACCTGTGGAACCGCCCGTCCGCTTCGGCTTCGGGTCGGTGCGGAGGAAACCCTCGCTCATCCGGGTCACGACGACGGTAGCGCTCGGGCCCGAGTAAGACGTCATCTCATTTGGCTCAGTAGGCTGTTGGTCGTGGCGGGGATTGTTGAGCAACTGGTGCCGGACGTGTTGTGGGAGCTGTTCCAGCGA
>NZ_JBIBWH010000031.1:0-26497 GCF_043081205.1 Streptomyces sp. NPDC014889 | reverse complement strand
AGTGGTCATGTGACTTACTGCCCCTCACTGTTCGGGTTCCGGGGGTCGGTGGCGGTGTACGGCTCCAGCTCGTCGGGCCGGAAGTAGTGGAAGCGGCCGTACCAGGTGTGCAGTTCGGCCGCGGGGTCGTCGTCGAGGGTGACGGCGAGGTGCACGCTGCCGTCCACGTCGTGGAAGACCGCGGCGACGCGCGCGGTGCGCCCGGCCAGGAACATGTCCTGGGCGTCGGCGCCCCGGCTCCGAGGACGCAGCCGGACACGGCTGCCGCCTCCCACGGGCACGCCGTCGACGGGCACCGTCTCGGTGGTGGGGGAGAGGCCGTCGTCACCGCCCTCCTGCCACCAGGCGGGCCGCTCCTCCATGGCGAGGCCGCCCGTGGCGGCGGGCGCGGCGGGAGCCAGCGAGCGGATGGCGCCGTGCAGCCGGGACAGGACCTCCGGCGGCATGTTGTCCACCCGGTCCAGGATCTCGGCGGCGCGCGGGTCGGTGGCGCGTGCCTCGCGCTTCTCCTCGTCGGTCAGGAGCATCGTCCGCAGGGTCAGGATCTCGTCGATCTCCGCCGCGTCGTGCAGGTCGCCCGGACTCTCGGGCGCGACCTGCGGGCGGTCGGGCAGGATGATCGGCGCGGACAGCAGCACGGGGCCGGTGTCGCCGTCCGGCGACCGCGTGTCGTGCGCGCCGCCCGGGGCGGACGGTGCGCCGCCGAGCACGGGGAAGGTGAACGCGTTGCGGCAGTCGCGCACGTGCGGCACCAGGTCCGCGGGCGGGTCGGTCAGCGAGACGAACTCCACGCCCGTGCCGCCGATGAGGGTGTGCGTGGCGATGAGCGCCTGGCGCACCGCCGTGTCCCGCGGGGCCCGCGGATCGGCCGCGTGGCCGGTGTTCTCGGTGCGCACGCGCAGCCGGACCAGGCCGTCCGCGAGCCGCTCGGCCGTGAGCGTGGTGTCCGCCCGGATCTCCGCGCGCCGCCGTACGATCCGCCCGGCGCCCCCGGGCAGCGGCTCGCTCTCCTCGCCGGCCGCCGCTCCCACGGGGGCGGTGTGCTCCCGCCGCAGCAGGTCCTCCAGCGGTACGACGAGGTCGGTCTCGCGCGGCACCGCCTCGTCGAAGGTCAGATGCGTCGTGCCGTCGCCGGCCCGCAGCGACTCGACGGGACGGTGTCCGCCGTCCGGGCCGGTCTCCTCCACCTGCTTGTGCTGCGCCTGGAGGTAACGCACCCGGATCCGCAGGACGGCGTCCGGCGCGTGGACCCGCAGCAGGCACTCGGTCCGCTGGTACCAGGAGTCGGCGGAGCCGGACACGCCGACCGTGACAGGCCCGTCGCGCTCCACCCAACTCCGTGGCAGCAGGACCCCGAACTGCCACCGGACGCGGTTCTTGGGGGAGGAGCGGCGGTACGGATAGAGCAGGTAGCCCTCGTAGAGGACGGCGTCGGCGACCGCGCCCACCTCCTCGAAGGGCCGCCCGCCGGAGCCGACCGGCACGGTACCGTCGCCGCCCACGGCACCCTCGACCACAGCATCCGGCATCTGGCTCTCCTCGGACTCGCAGGTTCGCCATGCCTTCCACCACCCGCCCACCGCTCACGCGCCCTCTCCCCCTCCTGCCCAGCGCAGTTGGGCCGTCCGGGGGAGTGGCGGCGGTCGCCCGGGGGCCCGCTCAGTCCGGCGGGCGCGGCACGCGCAGGGCCAGCAGCGCCACGTCGTCGTCGTAGCCGTCCTGGCGGCCGAGCAGCGCGTCGCACAGGGCCTCCAGCGGGGCGGAGGCCAGGGCGGCGGCATGGTCCGCCAGGTCCCACAGACCGGTGTCGATGTCCCGGTCACGGCGCTCGATCAGGCCGTCGGTGAACAGCAGCAGGGTGCTCTGCGGGGGCAGTACGTGCCGGTGGTCGGGACGAGGCAGACCCGGCTGGACGCCGACCGGGATGCCGTGCGCCTCCGGGGCGAGCCACTGGGCCGCGCCGTCCGCGGTGATCAGCAGCGGCGGTGGGTGTCCCGCGTTGGTCCAGCTCAGGACGTACCCGGCGGCCGGCTCCCGCTCGATGCGGGCGAGGACCAGGGTGGCGGCCGGTGGCTCGTCGAACGCGGTCAGTGCCCGGTCGAGCCGTTCCACGACCAGGCTGGGCGGCCCGCACCGGTCGACGGCCAGGGCCCGCAGCATGTTGCGGATCTGGCCCATCAGCGGTGCCGCCTCCACGTCGTGGCCGGTCACGTCACCGACGACGAGGAGGACCGCCCCGTCGGGCAGCCCGAGGGCGTCGTACCAGTCACCGCCGAGGTGCGGAAGCTCGGACGCCGGCTCGTAGCGGGCCTCCACGAGCAGCGGGGACAGGTCGGGCAGCACCGGCAGCAGACGCCGCTGGAACTGCTCGGCGGACCGCTTGAGCCGTCCGTACAGGCGGGAGTTCTCGATGCTGACGCTCGCGGCGCTGGCCAGCGCGGTGAGCAGGGCCTCGTCGGCGTCGGCGAAGGGCGTGCCGTCCTCCTTGTCCGCCAGATAGAGGTTGCCGTAGACGGTGCCGCGCACGGTCAGCGGGACCCCGAGCAGCGTGGTCATGACCGGGTGGCCCTCCGGGAAGCCGACCGAGCGGGAGTCGGCGGCGATGTCGTCGACCCGCAGCGGCTTGGGCTCCTCGATCAGCCGGCCCAGCAGCCCATGGCTCTGCGGCAGCCCCGATTCGGCCAGGAGGCGCTCGGCGTCGGCGGCGCCGACGGTGATCAGGTCGATGATCTCCCCGCCCTCGCTGAGCACGCCGAGGGCGCCGTAGCGCGCGGCGACGAGATCGGTGCCCGCCCGCACCAGGTGCCGCAGCACGGTGCGGGTGTCCATGTCGGCGCTGATGGCCACCACCGCGTCCAGCAGACAGTGCAGCCTGCGGCGGTCCAGGCTGAGCTGCCGGATCTGGGCGCTCAGCTCCTCGACGGCCTCACCACCCGGCGTCCGGCCGCTCTCCGGGGCCGCGGCCGCCCCAGGGCCGGCCGCCTCCTCCGGCTCCGGCCGCCATGGTTTGTCCGACATGGGGCACCTCCCGGCAGGGCCGGTGCTCGACGGTGTCCGTCGTTCGTCCTCACTCACCGTACGGGCCCGGCACGGCCACCCTACGCCGGGTGAGGAGACGGCGGCCTCCCTCCGCCCGCCACGAGCCGGAGCGGGAAAGCCCGAAGGCGGCGGCGCACCGGCGTACGCTACGGAACTGCCCAGCTCAGGTCCCCTCGTGAGGAAGAGTCACCGTGATGCAGAAGATCTCCCTCGACGCCCTCGCCCGTGAGCACCTCGGACGCGCCGAGGCATCCTCGGCCGGCCGCAGCGCGGAGACCGTCTACGGCGGTCACGAACACGTACTGCGTCAGACGCTCATCACCCTGCGCGCCGGCACGGCCCTCGCCGAGCACGACAACCCCGGTGAGGCGACCGTGCTGGTGCTGCGCGGGCGCGTGGTGCTGCGCAGCGGCGACACGTCGTGGGAGGGCATGGCGGGGGACCTGCTCATCGTGCCGCAGTCCCGGCACAGCCTGGAGGCCGTCGAGGACGCCGCGGCCCTGCTGACGGTCACCAAGACCTCCTGACCTGGCGGTCCTTCGGGTCCCTCCGCCGCGGGCCGTGGGCGGAGGGACGTGCCGCGGTATTTTCACGAATAGCCCATGTAATAATGGGGGAAACGCCGGGGTCGGCGTGGGGCGACGAGCGCGCACGAGAAGGGGACAGCCGTGGGACAGTCCTTCGAGGTCCACATCCGCAACACCACGACCGACCCGGCCGTCCTGGCCGAGGCCGCGATCCTGGCCGCGCGGCGCCGCATGCTCGGCGCGCTGCGGTCCAGGACGGCGCTGCTGACCGAACTCCGGCTGGGCCGCACCGACCGGGAACAGGCACGAGTGGCCCTGACCGACTTCTGCACCGGGGAGGTGCGCCGCCACCTGGCGGCGAGCGACGAGGCGCTCTACGCGCCGGCCGAGGGCGCGGCCGAGACGCGGCTGCTGATCAGGGCCCTGCGGACCACCTCGGCCGCCGTCGGCGCCGGGATCGACGCGCTCGCCGCGGCCGACGACGCGGACTCCGCGGCCGATGCCGCCCGGGACATCGCGAGCCTCCTCACCGTCCATCTCGCCGTCGAACAGGACGTGCTGCTGCCCGCGCTCGCCCTCCTGCCCGGCGCAGACCTGCCGATCCTGGCCGCGGACTTCGAGACCCTGCTCGACGGCGGCCGGCTCGACCGGCCTGCCGTCGTCGACGTCACCTCGATCCCGCACGGCAGGCGCCACCCGCGCATCTTCGCCCGCTTCGCCCGGCTGGGGCCCGGTGAGGCGTTCACCCTGGTCAACAATCACGACCCCAAGCCCCTGCGCCGCGAGTTCGAAGCCACCCACCCCGGCGCGTTCACCTGGGACTGCCTCGAATCGGGGCCCGAGCGCTGGCAGGTGCGCATCGGCCGGAGGGCCGCCGGGGCCTGACGCCCGCCCCCTCGTCCGCCGCACGTATGGCTCGCGGCCGCTCCGGGTACCCGAACGGCGCCCGCGACGAGATGAGGAGCGCGTGATGGCTCCCGCGAAGCAGAGGACGGCGGCGTCCCCACGCACCGGACGACGGGTGTCGGCCCGTGCCACCAAGCGGTACGACGCGATGCCCGAACTCGACGGAGAACCCGATCTGCTCGGTCAGTACCTGCGCCAGATCGGGCTGACCCCGCTGCTCGACGCGGAGGGCGAGGTGCGGCTCGCCCGGTGCATCGAAGCCGGTCTGCAGGCCACGGAGGAACTGCGGCAGGCCGACGAGGACGGCCGTGAGCTCGCGCCGGAGCGCAGGCGGGAACTGGAGTCCGCCGTCCATGACGGCCAGGAGGCCAAGGACCACATGGTGCGGGCCAACCTCCGGCTCGTCGTGGCCATGGCCAAACGGCACGCCCACCGCGGGCTGCCGCTCCTCGACGTCATCCAGGAGGGCAACCTCGGGCTCATCCGGGCCGTGGAGAAGTTCGACCACACCAAGGGGTTCAAGTTCTCCACCTACGCCACCTGGTGGATCCGTCAGGCGATGGAGCGCGGCCTCGCCACGCACGCGCGTTCCGTGCGGCTGCCGATGCACGTCGTGGAGCAGTTGCAGAAGCTCGCCAAGATCGAACGGAAGCTGCAACTGCGCCTCGAACACGAGCCGACCGTCGAGGAGGTCGCCCAGGAGAGCGGCCTCGCCGAGGACAGGGTCGTCTGGCTGCGCCGCGTCGGCCGGCAGGTGATCAGCCTGGACATGCCGGTGGACGACACCGGCGAGACGGTGGTCGGCGATCTCATCCCCGACACGGAGGTGCTGCAGGCCCCCGAGGTCGCCGAGTACCAGGCGCTGGCCGAGGAACTGCGGGAGGCCGTCGACACCCTGGCGCCGCGCGAGGCACTCATCCTCAGCCTGCGGTACGGCCTGCACGACGGGCACCAGCGCACCCTGAACGAGGTCGCGCAGCACGTGGGCCTGACCCGTGAGCGCGTACGCCAGCTGGAGAAGCAGTCACTGGCCCAGCTCAGGGAACAGGAGCCGGGCGAACGGCTCCTGGCGTGGGCGGGCTGACGGCCCCGGGCGGAGCCGGGCAGAACAGTGCGCCCGGCACGATCGCCGGGCGCACGGCTCCGCTCCGGCCGCCGCGACGCACGGCGGCCGCCGTCACCAGCGGTACCAGCGGCCCCTCCGGCCGCCGGCGCCCTCGGACCGTGCGACGAAACCGAGCAGCCACAGCACGAGCACGATGATCGCGATCCACCACAGCGCCTTCAGAGCGAACCCGGCGCCGAAGAGGATCAGGGCGAGCAGGAGAACGAGCAGCAAGGGAACCATGGATATCAACCTCCGGACCTTCGAATGCCCGGCATACGCGGGAACACACCCTGGGAATCTCGGTGTTTCCGTAGGTGAGGCAGGGGAACTCGTGCATGCTGCCCGCGAGTCGGCCAGTGCGGCCGAACGGGGTCGGACAGAGGACGGCGTCCGGCATCGAGCCGGAGCCGGCCCGGGTGCGCGGATCTCCGGAGGCAGAGGTGACGGTGCGTCGTATCGGCCTGGTCGTCCACGGCGGGCGCGGTGAGGCCGCGGTCGCCGCCCGCACCGTGCGCGAGTGGTGCGACGGGCACGGCGTGGGGTGCGCGGACATCGACGTGTGGCACGACGGAGGGCGGCGCAGCGCCCGGGAGGAGATCGAGGCCGCGGGCGACCCGGACCTCGTCGTCACCCTCGGCGGCGACGGCACGTTCCTGCGCGGCGCCCGGCTGGCCGCCGTGAACGACGCCCTGGTCCTGGGCGTCGACCTCGGCCGGGTCGGCTTCCTCACGGAGGTTCCCGTCACGGTCGTGCGGGCCGCGCTCGACGCCGTCGTCGCGGAGCGCCTCACGGTGGAGAGCCGGATGATGCTCAACCTGCGCGCCTCGCGCCGCCTGGAGGTGCCGGCCGACATCGAGGAGCTGATGCGCTACGGCCGCCGCCCCCTCCTGCCGCCACCGCGGGTGCGCGCCGACTGCCAGGCCGGCGGCGACTGGGGCATCCCGCTGAACGTCACTGCGCTGAACGACGTCGTGCTGGAGAAGCTGGCCCGGGACCGGCAGGTGTCCGTCGGCGTCTACCTCGCGGGCCGGCTCCTGGCGTCCTATTCGGCCGACGCCCTGCTGGTCGCCACCCCGACCGGCTCCACGGCCTACAGCTTCGCCGCCGGGGGCCCGGTCGTCTCGCCCCGCGCGGACGCCCTCGTCTTCACCCCGGTCGCCCCGCACATGGTCTTCAACCGGTCCGTCGTGGCCGCGCCCGACGAACCGATCGGCCTGCGCGTCCTGGAACGCTCGGGCCAGGCCGCCGTCACCATCGACGGCCAGTTGCGCGGTGTGCTCGACCCCGGCGACTGGATCGGCGTCTACGCCGCGTCGCGCCGGCTGCGGGCCGTCCGCCTCGGCCCCATGGACTTCTACGGCCGTCTGCGTGACCGCATGAACCTTACCGACGCCCCGGCCGCGGTCGCCGACGGCACCCCGGCCCCCTTGTGGCCGGTGACGTCGCCGCGACCGGCCGACCTCGCCCACCTGGCCCTGCCGGCCCGCCCCGGTGAGGTCTCATGGGTCCCGTGAATCCGCGGTGGGCCGTCCCGGCCGCCGCTCAGGGGCGGGGCTCCGCCGGGAGCCGGTGGGCGGCGAGGGCGGCGAGGTCGTCGTCGAGGCGTCCGTCGCTGTAGACGAGCAGATCCGCGTGCAGGCGTTCCAGGAGCGTGCCGGGCGGAAGGCCGGTCCACGGCCGCACGCGCTCGGCGAGCGGGTAGAAGGCGCCGGTGGCATCGCGGGTCTCGGTGACCCCGTCGGTGTAGAGCAGCAACGTGTCGCCGGGCCGGAAGGGCACGACGTCCACCTGGTACATGTCGCCGAGCAGCCCGCCGAGGTTGATGGGCGGCGAGGGCTCGGTCGGATCCAGTTCGCCGACCCGGCCGCCGCCGATGAGCAGCGGAGGCGGGTGGCCGCAGTTGACGAGACGCACGACGTGCTCGTGGTCGGGGATCTCCGCGAACACCGCCGTCACGAAGCGCTCGGCCGCCTCGGTGCCGGGCAACTGCGCGGCGTAGCGGCTCATGCTGCGCTCCATCCGCCGGGCCAGACCGGCCAGATCGGGCTCGTCGGGCGCGGCCTCGCGGAAGGCTCCGAGCATCGTGGCGGCCGTCTCCACGGCGACCAGGCCCTTGCCGCGGACGTCGCCGACGAGCAGCCGCACTCCGTACGCCGTCGCCACCGCCTCGTACAGATCGCCGCCGATCCGCGCCTCGGCCGCCGCCGAGAGGTACAGGGTCTCCACGGCGACCTGGCCGAGCCGGTGGGGGACCGGGCGCAGTAAGACGCGCTGCGCGGTCTCCGCCACGGAACGCACCGTGGCGAGGGTCTGCTCCCGGCGCGCACGGTGCGCCGCGAGGATCGTGCCGAGGATGCCCACCACGAAGGTGCAGATGTAGTTGGCCACGTAGTGGCGGTCCCAGAGATTGCCCACGGAGCGGCCCGCACAGCACGGGGTGCCGGCCAGGACGCCCTCCAGGACGATGGCGAACACCGCGACGCCGGCGACCACGGCGGGGCCGTACCCGAAGGCGGCCACCAGCGGCAGGGCGGTGAGCACGAAACTCACGGGCCACAGCGCCGGGGTGACCGGTTCGACGGCGAGGACCACCACGACATAGAAGACCGGCAGCCAGCGCAGCCACAGGGGCTGGGCCGGCACCTGCGACCGTCCCCTCGGCTCGCGCGGACGGCGATCCTCGCGGAAAGACTCAGGCGGCCTGTTCACAGGTACTCCCGGCGGGCTTGATCAGGACGACCAGCCTGCTGTGTCGCACCGCCACCGCCTCGGCATTGCTCCAGGCAAGGGCATGTCAGCGAGGCCGCAGGCCGCCGCGTACGGGCACGACCGGGGCGCGAGACGCGCCCCGGTCGTGCGTGACGTGGCCCGGCCCGGTCAGGACGCCGTGCAGGCTCCGAGCGTCGGTGTGGAGTTGTTGCCGTTCTTCGCCGCGGTGAAGCCGAAGCTGGTCGAGGCGCCCGCCGCGAGACTGGAGTTGTAGGAGGCGGCGCGCACGGTCATGACGGTGCCGCTGCTGTCCCAGCTGGGGGTGCCGTTCCACAGGCTGGCGACCTTCTGCGGCGTGGCGAAGGTGAGCGTCACGGTCCAGCCGTTGATCGGGGCGGAGCCCGCCTTCACGGTGACCTCGCCGTTGTAGCCGTCGTTCCAGTCCGAGGTCCTGGCGAAGGAGACCGTGCAGGTGGCGTTGCCACCGGGGTTGCCGCCGTCCCCGCCCCCGGGGGTGCCCGTCCCGCCGAGCGCGGCGAGGGCCGCGTCGTACGCGGGCTTCTTGCCGTAGTTGGAGTCGAACAGGAGGGGAGTGCCGCTGCTGCGCCACGAGTACTTGTCGGTGACCCCCCAGACGGTGAGGCCCGTGCAGCGGGTCACCGCGAGGCAGGCCTTGACGACGTTCGAGTAGTTGTTGGCCTGGGCGGTGCCGGAGCCCTCGATGTCGAGCTCGGTGATCTGCACGTCCACCCCGAGGTCGGCGAAGCGCTGCAGATTGGCCTGGTAGTCGGACGGGACGGGGGAGGCGCTGTTGAAGTGGGACTGGAAGCCCACGCAGTCGATCGGCACGCCGCGGGACTTGAAGTCCTTGACCATGGCGTAGACCGCGTTGCTCTTCGCGTTGACGCCGTCGGTGTTGTAGTCGTTGTAGCAGAGCTTGGCGTTCGGGTCGACGCTGCGGGCCGTGCGGAAGGCCTCCTCGATGAAGCCGCTGCCGAGCTTGTCCGCGAACGGGGAGCTGCGCAGGGCCCCGCTGGAGCCGTCCTGGTACGCCTCGTTGACCACGTCCCAGGCGTAGATCTTGCCCTTGTAGTGCTGCATGACCTGGGTGATGTGGTTGTTCATCGCCGAGCGCAGGTCGGTCGCGCCCAGGCCCGAGACCCAGGAGGGGAGCTGGGAGTGCCACACCAGCGTGTGCCCGCGGACTTTCATGTTCTGGCTCTGCGCGTGGCTGACGATCTGGTCGGCGTTGCCGAAGGTGAAGGTGTTGCGGGAGCCCTCGGTGGCGTCCCACTTCATCTCGTTCTCGGGCGTGACCTGGTTGAACTCACGGTCGAGTGTGCTGGCGTAGGCGGATTCGCCGAGGTGGTTCGCGGCGACGGCGGTACCGAAGTAACGGCCCTTTCCGGCCGCGGCGGACCCCAGTGTGTCGGCGGCCGCGGCGGTGTGCGACAGGGCGGTGACGGTGGAAGCGGCGAGCAGGACGGCGGTGAACGCCTGCGCCGCCCGTCTGGGCATGGTCATGCCATCTCCGTTTCTCGAAAGTTTCGCTGTCAAGGTCGAATGTGACGCGCAGGTTACGAACAGATCGGGGGCCGGTCAACGGTTCGCGCATGATGGATCGAGGGATGGCCGAAGGTCGCTCTTCCCTTTATCCCTTTGCGAGTTACGGGTGATCCCGGTGGTTGACGCGGGGGTGCGGCGCCTCTAGCGTGACGCGGCGCCTTCCCGAAATCGCTGCGAAAGTTTCGAGCCAAAGGATGCCGACATGCCCCGAACCCGAAGAAGGCCCGGACTCCGCACCTTGCTGACGGCCCTGCTCGCGGGTGTGACGCCCCTGCTCGCGGCACTCCTGCTGGCCGCGCCGAGCGCCCACGCGGCCGCGCTGACGGAGGTGACCGGCTTCGGCGCGAACCCGAGCAACCTGCGCATGTACGTCTACCGCCCGGACAGCGCCCCGGCCCGGCCCGCGGTGCTCGTGGCCGTGCACTACTGCACCGGCTCCGGGCCCGCGTTCCACTCGGGCACCGAGTTCGCCTCGCTCGCCGACCGGTACGGCTTCCTCGTCGTCTACCCCTCGGCCACGCGCAGCGGCGGCTGCTTCGACGTGTCCTCCCCCCAGGCGCTCAAGCGCGGCGGCGGGAGCGACCCGGTCGGCATCATGTCGATGGTCACCTACGCCCAGCAGCACTACGGGGCCGACCCGTCGCGCGTCTTCGTCACCGGCGCCTCCTCGGGGGCGATGATGACCAACGTCCTGCTCGGCGACTACCCCGACGTGTTCAAGGCCGGCGCCGCCTTCATGGGCGTGCCCTTCGGCTGCTTCGCCACCACCGACGGCTCCGAGTGGAACAGCGCCTGCGCAGGCGGCACCGTGATCAGGACACCTCAGCAATGGGGCGACCTGGCCCGCGGTGCCTACCCCGGCTACACCGGGCCCCGGCCACGCATGCAGGTCTGGCACGGCACCGAGGACCCCACCCTGCGTTACCCGAACTTCGGTGAAGAGATCAAGCAGTGGACCGACGTCCTGGGCGTGAGCCAGACCCCCGCCCTCACCGATCATCCGCAGTCCACCTGGACCCGTACGCGCTACGGCGGCACCGGCACCCAGGCACCCGTCGAGGCCGTCAGCGTCCAGGGCGCCGGGCACACCCTGCCGACCTCGGGCATGGCCGCCCGTGCCATCTCCTTCTTCGGCCTGGACTCCACGACCACGCCGCCGCCGACCGACCCTGCCACCACACCGCCGGCGGGCGCCTGCCGGGTGGCCTACACGACCAGCGCCTGGAACACCGGGCTCACCGCGTCCATCACGGTGACCAACACCGGCGCCGCGCCGATCGACGGATGGGCGCTGGCCTTCACCCTGCCGGCCGGCCAGACCATCACCTCCGGCTGGAACGCCACCTTCTCCCCGGCGAACGGGGCCGTCACCGCCCGCAACGTCTCCTACAACGCGACCCTGGCCCCCGGAGCCTCCACCACCCTGGGCTTCCAGGCCAACCACACCGGGAACACCGGGAGCCCGGCGTCCTTCACGCTCAACGGAGCCGCCTGCCAGGTGGGTTGAGAGAACGCGCGGACGCGCCCCGGCGCCTCCCCGGGTCCTCGAAGGACCGTGGGGGCGACCGGGGCGCGGAGCGGCCGGGCTCGGCGTATGCCGCCGGGCTCTTCAGAGGGAGGGGCCGGGGCCGGCGTCCTCGGGACGGATACGGCCACGCCAGGCCCCCGTCTCGCCTCCGTGCTCCTCGATGTACTGCTTGAAGCGCTTCATGTCCCCCTTGACGCGCCGGTCGACCACGCCCAGCATGTCCCCGGCCGTCTCCACGGCGCCGCTGGGCTCCACCTCCATGACCAGTTCGACACGGGTGTGCGTGTCGTCGACGCGCTCGAAGCGGACCGAGCCCTTCTGCCGGGTGTCGCCGGTCGTGCTGCGCCACGTGATGCGCTCGTCGGGCAGCTGGTCGACGATCTCGGTGTCGAACTCCCTGCGCACGCCACCGATCCTGGTGGTCCAGCGGTTGTGGCTGTCGTCGAGCTGCCTGACCTCCTCGACACCCTCCATGAACCTCGGGAACTGCTCGAACTGCGTCCACTGGTTGTAGGCGGCGTGGACGGGGACGTCGACTTCCACTGTTTCCTTGACCGTGCTCATCTGCGCCTCCTGTCTCGCGGATCTGCGGCGGGACGGATGTCCCGCCGCGGAACGGCAGGGGCGACGAGTACCCGCAGGAGCCCGGTTCACGACCCTGATCGGGCGCGGGTCAGCCGAGTTGTCCGGTGCGCGCGGTCCGCCACAGGTCGACGCCGCCGTCGGTGGCGTGCTTGTCGATCTCGGCCAGCTCCTCGGCGCTGAAGTCCATGCGGTCGAGCGCGGCCACGTTCTGCTCCAGCTGCTCCACCCGGGAGGCGCCGATCACCAGGGAGGTGACGCGCTCGTCGCGCAGGGCCCAGGCGAGCGCCGTCTGGGCGAGGGTCTGCCCGCGGCGGGCCGCGACGTCGTTCAGGGCGCGCAGCCTGCGCAGCATGTCCTCGGACAGCCAGGCGCGGTCGAAGGAGGTGCCCTGAGCGGCCCGCGAGTCCTCCGGCACGCCGTCGAGGTAGCGCCCGGTCAGCAGCCCCTGGGCCAGGGCCGTGAAACCGATGACGCCAAAACCCTCCTCCTCCGCGACGTCGAGCAGTCCCTCGTTCTCGATCCAGCGGTTGACCATGCTGTACGAGGGCTGGTGGATGAGCAGCGGGGTGCCCAGCTCGCGCAGGATGGCGGCGGCCTGCCGGCTGCGCTCGGCGTCGTAGGAGGAGATGCCGACGTACAGGGCCTTGCCCTGGCGGACGGCGGTGTCCAGGGCGCCCATCGTCTCCTCGAGCGGCGTGCTCGCGTCCAGCCGGTGGGAGTAGAAGATGTCGACGTAGTCCAGGCCCATGCGCTGGAGCGACTGGTCCAGGGAGGCGAGCAGGTACTTGCGGGAGCCGCCGCCCTGGCCGTACGGGCCGGGCCACATGTCCCAGCCCGCCTTGGTGGAGATCACCATCTCGTCCCGGTACGGCGCGAGGTCCTGCTTCATCAGGCGGCCGAAGTTGATCTCCGCCGAGCCGTAGGGCGGGCCGTAGTTGTTCGCCAGGTCGTGGTGGGTGATGCCCAGGTCGAAGGCGCGCAGGGCGATCTCGCGCTGGGTCTCGAAAGGCCGGTCGTCGCCGAAGTTGTGCCAGTAGCCCAGCGAGAGGACGGGCAGGTCGAGCCCTGACTGCCCGGTGCGCCGGTAGCGCATGGTGCCGTGGTAACGCTCAGCATCCGCGACGTAGGTCATCGGGTGGTCTCCGAGTGGTGCGATGAGGGGCGTCTCCCCGGGACCGGGGGGACGCCCCCACCTTGCTCCAGCATGATCCTGAAGTCCAACCGCTCCGTTCCATCGGACTCAGTGCCGGCGTTTCTGAATCGGGCGTGCGCGCGGCTGCTCAGGAGTCGCGCGGCGGCGCGGTGAGGTGCTCGCCGAGCTGCTCCACGAGTTCGCTCATGGTGTGCCCGACGAGCCCGGCGTCCGCGTCCTCGGTGGTGATCAGCGCCAGATGCGCGCCCTCGCCGGCCTCGACGATGAACAGCACCCCTCCGTAGAACTCGGTCATCGCCGAGCGGACCCCGCCGGTGCCGTCGCCGAACTCGACGGACGCGCCGTGGGACAGGGACTGGATGCCGGCGGCGATCGCGGCGAGCTGGTCGGCCTGGTCGGGGGTGAGCTCGGGGGTGCGGCACAGCTTCAGTCCGTCGCGGGACAGCACGAGCGCGTGCCGTGCGCCCGGGGTCCGCTCCAGCAGGCCCTCCAGGAGCCAGGTGAGCTTGTCGTCCGCGGTGGTCTGGCCGGTCATGAGGTGGTGTCGCCTTCCTGGACAGAGCCTGGCACTCGCCAGTTGCACGTGTTGTCAACTGCCGGTCACTATACGAAACTTGGTGATCATCTTGGCAAGTCCCCGGGGCGGATCTCCCTGGCGGCACCGTTCAGTTGGGGGCCTGGGCCTGGGCCTGCACCATCCGGCCGAAGCGGTGTGCCGTGGGCGCGGCCGGCACACGGCGGATCGCGATCAGGGCCACGTCGTCGTCGAGGCGCCCGCCGGTGTGGGCGAGCAGGTCGCGCTGGACGTGGTGGAGCAGGGACTCCGGGGAGCCGTCGGCCCACTGGGCCGTCCGCTCGACCAGCGGGTAGAAGACACCGCCGCCGTCACGGGCCTCGACGGCCCCGTCGGTGTAGAGCAGCAGGGTGTCGCCGAGACCGAAGGGCAGGACGTCGACGACGGAGCCGTTCGGGTCGGTCAGGCCCACCCCGAGCGGCGGGGCGGGACTGAGATCCGGCATCGTCACCGACCGGTCCGGTCTCAGCAGCAGCGGCGCCACATGACCGCAACTGGTCAGCCGCACGATCGGTTCGTCGTCCGGGATCTCGATCAGCAGGGCGGTGACGAAGCGCTCCCCGGCCTCCTCCTCCGGTTCGAAGTCGGACAGGTAGCGGGTGATGCTCCGCTCCAGGGAGGCGGCGAGGGAGGGCAGCGCGGCGTGGTGGTGAGCGGCCTCGCGGAAGGCGCCGAGCAGCAGGGCGGCCTCCCCGATGGCGGGCAGTCCTTTGCCGCGCACGTCGCCGATCATCACCCGGGCGCCGCTGTCGGTGCGGGCGGCCGCGTAGAGATCGCCGCCGATCGACGCCTCGTCCTCGGCGGCCAGATACAGGGAGGCGAGCTGAAGCGGGCCCAGCCGGGTCGGCAGGGGCCACAGCAGCACCCGCTGGGCGGCTTCGGCGACCGACCGGACCTGGGCCAGCTCGCGGGCGCGGCGGTCGCGGACCGCGCAGAGGGCCACGACCAGCAGGGAGAGCACCGCGAGGGCGATCATCTGCACGAACACTTCCCGGGACGGCAGGATGCCCAGCCGCCAGCCGGCGAATCCCTGGGCCGCCACCGCGGCGGCGCCGACGACCCCGGTGAACCACGGTCCCTCGAACCAGGCGGTGATCGCCGGAGCTATCACCAACAGGGGCCCGAGCACGATGTCGGACGGGGCCACGATGTCGGACACGGTGATGAGGACGATGAGCGCGACCGGGATCAGCAACAGTATGTGGCCTGACTGCCGCCCCTGCGCCCGGTCGGCGAAACGCCCCTGCCAGGAACTCACGCCTACCACAGTGCACCGCTGCGGCATGCCGTGCGAGCGCAGTCACCCGGCTCACCGGCCGGGGACGACGCCCCGTCCGGCCGCTGCGGGCCCGCCCCGCCGCCGCCCGGCCCGCGAACACGGAAGCCCCGGGGTGCCCCGTGCGCCGGGCGCCTGTTCGGGTGGCCCCGGCCACCCGGCACCGAGCGAGCGGGCCTGGCGCACCCGGGGACAGGTCCGCCGGGGCGGCGACCCGTGGTCGCGGAGCTGCGGCGCGTCGCTGTGCGAGCGGGCATTGCTGGCTCGGTGGCAGGGACGTCGGGGTGGTGGCCGGTGGTTGCGCGGCTGCGGTCCGTCGCTGTGCGAGCGCCGATGGCTGGCCCGGGGGTAGGTCCGTCGGGGTGGTGGCCGGTGGTCGCGCGGCTGCGGTCCGTCGCTGTGCGAGCGGGCATTGCTGGCTCGGTGGCAGGGACGTCGGGGCGGTGGCCCGTGGAAGCGCACTTGCGGCGCGCCGCTGTGCGAGCGCCGACGGCTCGCCCGGGGGCAGGTCCGCCCGGGCGGAGCCTCGCGAATGTGGAACTGCGGCCCGCCGCCGCGGCCGCCCCGCCGACCCCACGACATACGTGGGTCACCGTCCCGGTCCCCGGCGCCCATCGCCCGCCGCCTCCCCGTATGACCCCCCGACAACAGGCCCGGCTCCCCGGGACCGACCCGGCGTCCGGCCTCACGCGTGCCAAATCCCGCCCGGCGGTCTCGACGGGCGGCATCGGGGCGGGAGGTGCGGGTGTCGGTTCGTTCACCATGCCATCGCGTCCAGGAGTGCCTCCGGGTCCGGCTCCGGGCGGCCGTCCAGGCTCAGTTCCGCCCAGATCACCTTGCCGTGCGGTACGTAGCGCGTGCCCCACCGGTCCGCGAACTGCGAGACCAGGAACAGGCCCCGGCCGCCCTCGTCGGTGGTCGCCGCCCGCTTGAGGTGCGGCGAGGTGCTGCTGCCGTCCGACACCTCGCAGATCAGCGTGCGCCCGAGCAGGATCCTGACCCGCAGCGGCTCGGCGCCGTAGCGGATGGCGTTGGTCAGCAGCTCGCTGAGCACCAGCTCCGTTGCGAAGGAGGACTCCTCAAGACCCCAGTCGTACAGCCGCCGGGTGACCTCCCCGCGCACCCGGGAGACCGCCTCCACGTCGAACGGCACGTCCCAGACCGCCACCCGCGAGGGGTCGAGCAGCCGCGTCCGGGCGACGAGCAGGGCCACGTCGTCGCTCGGGTGCTCCGGCAGCATCACCTCCATCAGCGCCTGGCAGGTCTCCTCCGGCGTACGGTCCGCGGGCGCGACGGTCTCGGCGAGCAACGAGAGCCCCTCGTCGATGTCCCGTCGGCGGTCCTCGACCAGGCCATCGGTGAACAGCACGAGCCGGCTGCCCTCCGGCAGGCTCAGCTCACCCGACTCGAACGGATGTCCGCCCACCCCCAGGGGCGGCGCCAGGGGAAGGTCCGGGAAGGTCACCCGCCCCACGGGGTCCACCACGGCCGGTACGACGTGTCCCGCGCGGGAGATGGCGCAGTGCCCGCCCACCGGGTCGTAGATGGCGTACAGACACGTGGCCCCCGTGACCGCCGACACCTCGCCGTCCGCGCTCGCCGTCTGGGTGTCAAGGCGCATCACCATCTCGTCCAGATGACCCAGCAGCTCCTCGGGCGGCAGGTCCAGGGACGAGAAGTTCAGCACCGCCGTGCGCAGCCGCCCCATCGTCACCGCCGCGTGCAGCCCGTGCCCCACGACGTCGCCGACCACCAGCGCCACCCGGAAGCCGGGCAGGGGGATGACATCGAACCAGTCGCCGCCCACACCGGACTGGGCCGGCCGGTACCGCCACGCCACCTCAAGCGCGTCCTGGTCGGGCAGGTCCCGCGGGAGCAGACTGCGCTGAAGCGTCACCGCCATCGCGTGCTCGCGGGAGTAGCGGCGTGCGTTGTCGATCGCCACCGCCGCCCGGGCCACCAGCTCCTCGGTGACCGCGACGTCCTCCTCCTCGAACCGCGGCGAGCCCGCGCCGCGCCAGAAGTTGACCATGCCGAGGGGCACGCCCCGCGCCCTCACGGGCACGGTGATCAGCGAATGGATGCCGTGTTCGAGCACCCGGACCGCGCCCTGGGGATCACGGGAGCGCCAGTCCTGCGCGTGGTGCAGGTCCGGCACCAGCACCGCCCTGCCGCGCTGCAGCGCGGCCCCCATCGACGTGTCGGCCACCACGAACTGGATGAGGTCGCCCACCGGCTGCAGGGGACTGCGCGCGTTCGCCTCGTGCAGCGCGGTCCGGCGCATCCGCTGCATCGTTCCGGTCGGCTCGTCGCCGTGCAGCACGGACTCCAGGAGTTCCACGGTGACGATGTCCGCCACCCGCGGAACCGCCACCTCGGCGAGTTCCTGCGCGGTACGGCGTACGTCCAGTGTCGTGCCGATCCGCACCCCGGCCTCGTAGAGCAGTGTCAGCCGTTCCCGGGCCAGCTCCGCCCGGCCCGACAGGGCCCGCAGTTCGGTGGTGTCGCGGAAGCTGGCCACCAGGCCCGGCGCGTTGCCGTACGGGGTGGTGCGCCGGGTGTTGACCGCCAGCAGCCGGTCCCCGGCCGGGAACACCGCGTCGGACGCGACCTCGCCCGACTTCAGCAGCCGCGTCATCTCCGGCCCGAGGCCCAGGTCCGTGACGTGCCGCTGGTCGGCGTCGCGGGGGAGGCCGAGCAGCCGGTGCGCCTCGTCGTTGGCGAGCAGCAGCCGTCCGTCGGCGTCGACGATCAGTACGCCCTCGCGCACCGCGTGCAGCACGGCGTCGTGGTGCTCGTACATGCGGGTCATCTCGGTGGGGCCGAGACCGCGGGTCTGCCGGCGCAGCCGCCGGGTGATGAGGAAGGTGCCGCCGGTCGCGAGCACCACGGCCAGCGCCGCCGCGTCCAGCACCATCGGGATCTGCTGGTCCAGCAGGTGCCCCAGGGTCTGGTACTCGATTCCCGCGGTGACGATGCCGATCACGTGCCGGCCGGCGCCCACCACGGGCACCACCGCGCGTACGGAGTCGGTCGGGCTGCCGTGGAACGTCTCGGTGAAGGTCTTGCCCGCGATGGCGCGGCCGACCTCCTGGGCCGGCGTGCCGATCAGCCGCGGCTCCGGGTCGGTGAGCCGCACGCCCCGCCTGTTCAGTACGGAGATGAAGTCGACGCCGGAACTGAGCTGTGCCTTCTCCGCCGGGATCCTCAGCAGCGCCGACGGATCGGGCGACTGGAGGGCCACGGCCGTGCCGGGTGCCTGGGCGAACGCCTCCGCGACGGCCAGGGAGCGTGCCTTGGCGATGTTCTCCCCGTCGTACCGCCGCTGGAGCACCACGGCGGTGGTGGCCGCGGCGACGAGCACCAGTACGACGATCACCTGCAGAAGGAAGACCTGCGCGGCCACCGTGCCGGGCCGCCAGGACGGTGGAAAACGAAGTCCGGTGGCGCTCCGGGCCGTCCAGGTCGCCGGGGGGCGGGCTCCACCGTCCGACCGCCGCTCACCGAACGGCGGTTGCGCTGCCCCCCGGGGCTGGCGGGAAGAACCGACCATGCTCTCAGTTCTAACACCGTGCTTCCCCACCGGGCGACCGGTATGTCTGCTCCATCCCTATATAGAGCGGTCTTTCCCTGGGTGTATAGGCGGTTTTGCCTAAATATCACCGGGGAGGGGCTGCTCCGTCCAGATCGTCTTGCCGGAGCCGGTGTACCGGGTGCCCCAGTGCTGGGCGAGCTGGGCGACCAGGAACAGGCCCCGTCCGCCCTCGTCCGTGCTGCGTGCGCGCCGCAGGTGCGGGGAGGTGTGGCCGCCGTCGGAGACCTCGCAGATCAGGGTGGACTCGTGGATGAGCCGCAGACCGATCGGCCCGCGGGCGTGCCGGATGGCGTTGGTGACCAGTTCACTGACGATCAGCTCGGTGGTGAAGGCCAGTTCGTCCAGGCCCCACTGCGACAGCCGGTCGCTGACGTCGTCGCGCACCACGCGCACGGCCGACGGGTCGTCGGGCACGTCCCAGGACGCCACCCTGTCGGGGCTGAGGACGCATGTCCTGGCGACGAGGAAGGCGACGTCGTCCCGGGGCCGGTCGGCCAGCAGGGCGCGGACCATGATGTCGCAGATCTCCTCCAGCGGCCGGTCGGGGTGGGCCAGGGCGAAGCACAGCCGCTCGATCCCGATGTCGACGTCCTGTTCCGCCGCCTGGATCAGCCCGTCGGTGTAGAGGGCGACGACGCTGCCCTCCTCCAGTGGGATCTCGGCCGACTCGAACGGCAGGCCGCCGAGCCCCAGGGGCGGGCCGGCGGGGATGTCGGGGAACTCCACGGGCTCGGTCAGGTGCGCGACGGCCGGGCTGGGGTGTCCGGCGCGGGCCACGACCATCGTCCGGGCGATGGGGTCGTAGATGGCGTACACGCAGGTCGCGCCAGCCGCGGCCGGGCCCTCGGCGGCCGCCTCCGCCTCGTCCGACAGGCGCATCACCAGGTCGTTCACGTGCGCCAGCAGCTCGTCCGGGGACTGGTCCAGGTCGGCCAGCGTCTGCACGGCGGCGCGCAGCCGGCCCATGCTGGCCGCGGCGTGCAGACCGTGCCCGATCACGTCGCCCACCACCAGCGCGACCCGGGCACCGGAGAGCGGGATGACGTCGTACCAGTCCCCGCCCACCCCCGACTCCGCGTCGGCGGGGAGATAGCGGTGGGCGACCTCGACGGCGTTGTGCCGGGGCAGGTTGGGTGGCAGCAGGCTGGTCTGGAGGGTGAGCGCGGCCTGGTGCTCCCGGGCGTAGCGCCGGGCGTTGTCCACGCACACGGCGGCCCGTGCCACCAGATCCTCGATCAGGAGCTGGTCGTCCTCGGTGAAGGGGTCGGGGTTCTCCCAGCGCAGGAGGGTCACCACGCCCATGGTGACGCCGCGGGCCCGGAGCGGCAGCACCAGGTGCGTGTGCACCCCGAACCGGTTGATCCCGGTCCACCGCACCGGGTCGTCGGGGAGCCAGGGCGTCCCCGGGCCGAGGGCCTCGCGGCTGGGCTCCCCGGTGGCCAGGCACCTGTTCTGCAGCGAACCTGACGGGTACTGGATGGGTTCGCCGACCTCGGCGATCACCTTGGGCAGGTCCGGCCGGATCGACAGATGGGCCGCCCGGCGCAGCGTGACCGGGCCGTCCGGCGAGCGGGAGGGCGGCCCCTTGCCCGTCGTCGCGACGTCCAGCAGGTCGATGGCCACGAAGTCGGCGAGCTGCGGGACGGCGACCTCCGCGAGCTCCTGGACCGTCCGGCCGAGGTCCAGTGTGGTTCCGATGTGTTCGGCGGCGGCGTTCAGCAGCACCAGCCGCTCACGGGTGGGGTCCGGCACGGTGGCCTTCCGGGCGGCGTAGCAGATGCCGAGCGTTCCGCCCGCGCCGTCGTGCAGCGGGAAGAAGGAGCGTGGCCGGGAGCACTCGCGGCCCGCCCGCCCCGGCTTCCCGCGCCGGAACGGCGCGTGCGCCACGGTGACCTGAGGCTGCCCGGAGACCATCCTCCGCCGGGCGTACCGGGTCACGACGGGCGAGGCCCGGTGGCCCGCACGGGCGCCGGCCGGGGTGGGGCGGGTCGCCTCGGAGTCCACGGCGGCGGCAGCGGTCCGGGTGGCGCCGGGCCTGGCGTAGTCGGCAGGGGCGCGGTCCGCGGGAGCGGTGCCGGCCGGGGTGCCCGCGCCGAGGATCAGCCAGTCGCGGCGGCCGTCGGCGGTGAGCAGCGGGCACACCCGCACGGCGAGCCGCACCGCGTGGCCCGCGCGGTGACGGACCGTGACCACCGCGTCCCCCGCGTGATCGCCCCGGCACAGCCGGGACATCGCGGCGATCGGGTCGTGGCCGCGCAGCAGCGCCCGCGCGGGATGCCGGACGACCTCGATGGCGGAGTAGCCGAGCAGGTCCTGGGCTCCCTGACTCCAGTAGGTGATCAGCCCGTCGGCGTCGATGACCGCCACCGCCGTGGTCGTGCTGAACGGATCGCTCGGGTTCGTACCGCTCGCGCCGTTGATGCCCATGCCTTCATCCTCATCCACGGGCAGGGCCCCCACCAGCCAGGACCGCCACCAGCCATGTTGCCATCGGGGGCGGTGTCCCGCCGCCCGGGAAACGGGCAGCGCGGGGAGACGCGCAACGGGGAGGCGGGCAACGCGGGGGCGGGCAGCAGAGCGGGTGGGCCGGCCGCGGGGTCCGGCCGTACGCCCGTCGCGGCGGCTGCGGCTACGCTCCCGCCCCGAGTGCCTTCAGCGGCTCGTCGGTCAGCCGGTAGACCGTCCACTCGTCCTGCGGGCGTGCCCCCAGGGCCTCGTAGAAGCCGATCGCCGGCCGGTTCCAGTTCAGGACCGACCACTCCAGGCGCTCGTACCCGCGCTCGACGCACACCCGCGCCAGTTCCGTCAGCAGGGCCCGGCCGTACCCTCCGCCGCGCGCCTCCGGGCGGACGTAGAGGTCCTCCAGGTAGATGCCGTGCACGCCCCGCCAGGTGGAGAAGTTGAGGAACCACAGGGCGAAGCCCACCACGTCGCCGTCCGCGTCCTGCGCGATGTGCGCGAACGCCGCGGGGCGCTCGCCGAACAGGGCCTCGGCGAGCTGCTCCGGCGTGGCCCGTACCTCGTCCAAGGCCTTCTCGTACTCGGCCAGTTCGCAGATCAGGGCGTGGATGACGGGGACGTCGGCGGGGGTCGCGGTGCGAATCATGGGCGCAGTCTCACACACCGCGGCCCGCCGCCGGACAAAGGGGTGCGGGTCAGACCGCGGGCGCCGGGTAGGTCGGGTACTCCACCCCGGAGACGTGCTGGACGACGCGGATGACCTGGCAGGAGTAGCCGAACTCGTTGTCGTACCAGAGGTAGAGGATCGCGTTGTCGCCCTCGACCTTGGTGGCGCCGGCGTCAACGATCGAGGCGTGGCGCGAGCCGATGAAGTCGCTGGAGACCGCGTCGGGGGCGCTGGTGAAGTCGATCTGCCGCTTGAGCGGCGAGGTCAGCGACACGTCGCGCAGGTAGTCCAGGACCTCCTCGCGGCTGGTCCCGCGCGCCAGTTGCAGGTTGAGGATCGCGATCGAGACGTCCGGCACCGGCACGCGGATCGAGCTGCCTGTGATCTTCGCCGTGAGGTCGGGCAGCGCCTTGGCCACGGCGGAGGCGGCGCCGGTCTCGGTGATGACCATGTTGAGCGGCGCGGAGCGGCCGCGACGCTCGGCCTTGTGGTAGTTGTCCAGCAGGTTCTGGTCGTTGGTGAACGAGTGGACGGTCTCCACGTGGCCGCGCAGCACGCCGTACTCGTCGTCCATGGCCTTCAGCGGCGGGACGATCGCGTTGGTGGTGCAGGAGGCGCAGGACAGGATCTGCTCGTCCGGCTTGATCGTGTCGTGGTTGACGCCGTGGACGATGTTGGGGACGTCTCCCTTGCCCGGCGCGGTCAGCACGACCTTGTCGATGCCGGGGCGCAGGTGCTTGGACAGGCCCTCGCGGTCGCGCCACTTGCCGGTGTTGTCGATGAGGATGGCGTCCTTGATGCCGTACGCCGTGTAGTCCACCGAACTCGGGTCGTCGGCGTGGATCACCTTGATCTCGTTGCCGTTGGCGATGATCGAGCTGTTCGCCTCGTCGACGGTGATCGTGCCCTGGAACTGGCCGTGGATGGAGTCGCGGCGCAGCAGCGAGGCGCGCTTTACGAGGTCCTCGCCGGCCCGCCCGCCGCCCCCGCGGACGACGATGGCGCGCAGGCGCAGACCGTTGCCGGAGCCGGCCTTCTCGATGAGCAGGCGGGCCACGAGCCGGCCGATGCGGCCGAAGCCGTAGAGGACGACGTCGCGTCCCTCGCGGCTGTCGATCTTGTTGGCACCCGTGGCGCCGGCGACGGCCTCGGCGGTGAACTCCTCCACCGACAGGCCGCGGTCGTCCTCGCGGTACGTCGCGGCCAGCATGCCGATGTCTATCTGGGACGGCCCGAGGTCGAGCGTGGTGAGGGCCCGCAGGAAGGGGAGCGTCTCGGTGACGGACAGCTCCGCACCGGCGATCTGACGGGCGAACCGGTGGGTCTTGAGGATGCTCACCACCGACTTGTTCACCAGGGAGCGGCTGTGGAGGAGGACGGTGACGTCCCGCTCCCGGTGCAGCTTCCCGATCATCGGGATCATCGACTCCGCGATCTCTTCGCGGTGCTTCCAGTTGGTGAACGAGTCGTCGTTGACAGTCACAGATTTATCTTTCGAGCTAGGCGGCGCTCATATGCTAACCCCATGGGTTGTTGATCATGCCAGTGGGCCGTACCCGCTCATCTGCGGGATACGGCCCACGGCCGGGAAACCTTTGTGGCCGGGTCCCTTCGTTGTGGACGTACGGGCGTCACCGCTCGGGCGCGCGCTCGGCGTCACCGGCGGCTGCGGCGGGCGAGCCCGACGGTGAGCCCCATGGCGGCGAGCCCCAGCAGGGCCGTGATCGCGCCCACCCAGCAGTTGTTCCAGATGATGCCGGCCCGGGAACCGTGGGTCGCGGTCACGACCCAGGGGGAGATGATCAGCCAGATGCCGAGCGGGGCGACGATCCATGCCAGGCGGAACATGCGCTCGGGGGCCAGGGTGAGGCCGAGGCCGACCAGGGCGACGGTGATGCCGATGATCAGGTTGTTGACGGCGATATTCGGCTGGGCGGCGAAGTGCACCACCCAGGGTGAAATCGCGGCGTAGACACCGGCCAGGACGATCAGCCCCTCGATGGCGATCGCCCGGTTGCTGGCGGCCGTCCGTTCGAGACGTTCTCGCATCTCGGCGATCTCCGGGTGCGAGCTCATGCCGGTGGAGTGCTGCGGATACGACATCGCTGCCGTCTCCTCTCCATGAGATTGCCAGTGTGGAGTTCTCCTATAAGGCCAAATTCCCTCTTATGCCGTGTTTATCTGTCGCTGTCCGCATTCTTGTGGTGAGTTGCGTCACACGGCGCGGCCTCGGCGGGGCTACGGCGCGGTCCGTCCGCGAGGCGTGCGGAACCGTCTGCCAATCTTGTCGCGTGTGCGTCAAGCAGACGCCGATGACGTGCGGGGATCACGGGGATCAGGGGAGGGCGAGTGACGGTGCCGCGAGTGACGGGGCCAGAGGTGCCCGACGAATATCTGACGGGGTACGTGCAGATCCTGGCCGACGTCTGTGCCACCGGACGCCGTCCGACCCGGGACGAACTGGACCTGCTGCGCGCCCACGGGGAGCGGGCGGCGGAGGACGGCCACGGACTGCGCCGGCTCGTCCGCCGGCACCTCGCCGAGGCGAGGGCCTTCGCGCCCGCGCTGGCGTCCGCCGGCGTCGAACAGGTTCTCGCCGCGGTCGAGCAGGCCGTCGACGCGTTCGCCGAGGGCCACGACCGCGCGCAGAAGCTCGCCATGCGCAAGGAGGAGGCCGCCCGCCGGGAGTTCATCGACGACCTGCTCTACGGCCGCAGCGACCTCGGGCGGCTGGGCGAACGCGCGGAACGCTACGGGCTGCTGTTCTCCCGCGCCCACGCGGTGGCCGTCGCCCAGGGCAGGGAGCCCGTCGACGACACGCACCCGGCCACCCGGTACGTCGAGACCGAGGTGGTCGCCCGCTTCGGTGACCGGCGCATCCTGCTCACCACCAAGGACGGCCGGCTCATCTGCATCGCCCCGGGCGACCAGGACGACGTCCTGGCGTTCTTCGCCAAGCAGGCGTACGCCTCCACCGACGACGGCCGGGTCGCCATCGGACGCCCCCACCCCGGCGCCGGGGGAGTGGTCCACTCCTACGAGGAGGCCCTCAACGCCCTGGAACTCGCCGACCGGCTCGACCTCCAGGAGCCCGTCCTGCGGGCCGCCGACCTCCTGGTGTATCCCGTCCTGACCCGCGACCGGCAGGCCATGGCCGATCTGGTCCGCGACACACTGGGCCCGCTGACGGCCGCCCGCGGCGGGGCCCAGCCGCTCCTGGACACCCTGACCGCCTACTTCGACGCCGGCTGCACGGCCGCGGAAGCCGCCCGCCGCCTCAACCTCAGCGTGCGCGCCTTCACCTACCGCCTGGAGCGCATCCACAAGCTGACCGGAGCCGACCCGGCCGACCCCGTGCACCGCTACACGCTCCAGACCGCCGTGATCGGCGCACGCCTCCTCGGCTGGCCCGCCGCCGAGCTCTGACGGACCGCGGCCGAGGAGTCCCGGCCGCGCGGCGGCGGCGCCGTTCACTCCACTGCCCGTACCCAACGAGCGGTGCTCCCCGACCGGTGTGAGCCTGGTGAGGGGATCCGGTGGGTGCGTCGCGCCGCCGTGGCCCGGAGGACCGCGCGTTCTCCCCGGCCGGTCCGGCCGGTACCGCGACGTCCGTCCCGGCATGCCGCGGTCCGCGGGCCGCCGGCCGCGACCGACTCCGCCACCGACTCCATGGGAGGCCGACGACATGACGACCCAAGGCGGCACCGCTGAAGTCAGCCGGGAGCCCGCGACGCCCCAGGAGCGCCCGGGCTTCGACGAGATCACCATCCTCTGGATCTCCGAGGGCATGAGCTGCGACGGCGACACCGTCTCGCTCACCGCGGCCGACCAGCCCTCCATCGAGGACGTGGTGCTGGGGCTGATCCCCGGTCTGCCGAAGGTGAACCTGGTCAACAAGGTGCTCTCGCCGAGCCTGGGCGGCGAGGACTTCCTCGCCCCCTACCGGGCCGCGGCACGCGGTGAGTTGACCCCCTTCATCCTGGTCATCGAGGGCTCGGTCCCGAACCAGCGGATCATCGAGGGGGACGGCTACTGGACGTCGTTCGGCAACGACCCCGACACCGGGGAACCGCAGACGCTGAACTGGTGGATCGACCAACTCGCCCCTCGTGCCTGGGCGGTGGTGGCGGCCGGCACCTGCGCCACCTACGGCGGCATCCACGCGATGGCGGGGAACCCGACGGGCTGCATGGGGCTGGCCGACTATCTGGGCTGGGACTTCAAGGCGGACAGCGGCCTGCCGGTGGTCAACGTGCCCGGCTGCCCCATCCAGCCGGAGAACTTCATGGAGACCCTGATCTGGGTGCTCTACCATGCGGCGGGATCGGCACCGCCGCCGCCGCTGGATCACATGCTGCGCCCGCAGTGGCTGTTCGGCAAGACGGTCCACGAGGGCTGCGACCGGGGCTCGTACTACGAGCAGGCCGGCTTCGCCACGGACTACAACTCGCCCAAGTGCCTGGTGAAGACCGGGTGCTGGGGTCCGGTGGTGAACTGCAACGTGCCCAAGCGCGGCTGGATGGCGGGCATCGGCGGATGCCCGAACGTCGGCGGCATCTGCATCGGCTGCACCATGCCGGGCTTCCCCGACGCGTTCATGCCGTTCATGGACGAGCCGCCCGGCGGCACCCTGTCGTCGATGCTGGTCAAGCCCTACGGGGCGGTCATCCGGCGACTGCGCGGCCTGACGAACGACATGGTGAACCACGAGCCCAAGTGGCGCCACAACAAACGCAAACTGACCAGCGGTTTCGACCCGCGCTGGCGTCCCTGAAGGAACGAGGTCCAGACCGAGATGACGACC
>NZ_JBIBWH010000030.1:0-26544 GCF_043081205.1 Streptomyces sp. NPDC014889 | reverse complement strand
CGCTGGAACAGCTCCCACAACACGTCCGGCACCAGTTGCTCAACAATCCCCGCCACGACCAACAGCCTACTGAGCCAAATGAGATGACGTCTTAGTCACGCCGAGGGAGGAGCCGAGGGCGTGGCCGGCGAGGGCGGAGCCAGCAGCAATGCCGGTGTTGTACGCGGAGGTGGTCAGGGCGGAGGTCAGGGCTAGGGCGTCGCCGGCGAAGCGGACGGCGAGGGAGGTGACGACGGGGTTGACGGCGAATCCGGTCAGGGCCATCAGGAAGACCAGGGAGCCCGGGGCCTGGTAGGCGCGGGCCGAGTTCCCGTGGCTTCATATCTCTGAACGGCAGGTGGGGGAGAGCGATGGAGGTCTGTGCCGATGGCCGGAGTAACACGGGGCGGGACGAATGGCTCGCCCGGCAAGCGTGCTCTCCGCAAGCAGGCCGCCCGGGTGCGGGCTGCCCGTCGTGCCCGGGAACGTGCCGCCCGCAAGCGCCGCAAGGGAGCGCTGTCCCCCAGCGCGGTACGCCGTCGGGCCCGGTGGCGCCGGATATGGGGGGTGGGCGTGCCGCTGCTGGGTGCTGTGCTGGTGCTGTTCGGGTCGGCGGGTCTGGCCGTGGTCGCCGAGAGCCTGGACACCGTAAGGGCGTTCCGGGCTGCGAGGTCGTGCCCGGACGGGAAGGGCCCCGGTCCCCGTCCCGGGGAGGACTGTCTGCGCGTACTCCCGGCGACCGTGAAGGGAACGGTGATCGTGGAGGCGGGAAAATACTACAAGGAGTACACGCTGAAGCTCAGTGGCCCCCGCCAGGTCCCGGCTGAACTCGACATGGGAGATGCGGACCCGCTACTCAGGCATCTGAATCGCGGCGACCAGGTGACCGTGAGCGTCTGGCGGGGCTACGCGCCCTCGGTCAGCAAGGACGGGGTGACGCAGGCTACCGCCGACACTCCGGAGAGCGAGCCGAATATTTCCATGGCGCTGTCGCTTGCTCTGTTCACAGTGGGCCTCTACGGCCTCTACGCGGGCGCCGTCACCCTGCGTCATGCCCAGCGGGAGCTCCCCAAGTCGCTCACGGTGCGGGGCAAGGAGGCCCTGACCGCCGCGATCGCTGCCGTTCCGGCCCGCGCTATCGGCGACATGATCGGAGGCCCTGTAGCGGTGACGCTGGTGTGGGTAGCGATGCTGCCCGTGATCTGGTGGATCGGGCGCCTGGCATGGGAGAAGAACTGAGTGTGCGACACCCCGTCAGTTTCCCTGAGCTTCACCGACTCGCTTCGTTCACTTCTAGGGTGCGTTTCAGAAGTGGATCTTGGCACATCAAGATCCACTTCTGAAACGCACCCTAGGACACAGCGGCCTACCCACGGTGGTCGCCTCACGGGTTACGCCGTTACGCCTGGTACGTGCCCTGGCTGGCGGCGCGGTACTCGCTGGGGGTCATGCCGAAGGCGGTACGGAAGGCACGAGTGAAGTCGGACGGCCTCGGATACCCCCAGCGCATACCGACGGTGCCGATAGAAACGCTGCTCATGGCGGGATCCGCGAGTGCCCGCCGGCAGCGGGCAAGACGCTGCTGTTTGAGAAAGTCGCGCACGGTGGTGCCCTGCTGCTGGAAGATCCGGTGTAAGTAGCGCGTCGATATGAAGTGTGCTGCCGCTATGGCGCCGGGTTTCAGGTCGGGATCTTGCAGGTGGGCGACGATGAAGGAGCTGATCTGTTCGAATAGGGCCTGCTGCCGTGACTCGGGGGGAAGCGCGGCCGGCCGGTCGATTTGGTGGGCGAGCAGAGCCGCCGTCAGATCAACTGCCGTGTTGCCCAATCGTACGCAGTCAGCGGGCGTGACGTCTGCGTGCGTCTCGACAAGGCTTGTCAGCAACTGACTTAGGAGCCGTCCAACGCCTTCCCGTCCGGACAGCAGTGTCCCGCACAGGGGTGCCACGGCTGTCTCGGGCAGTGGCAGGAGACGCCTGGGGAACTGCAGTAGCACGGACCGTGCTCCGCAAGTGCTCGGTTCCACCTTGGCGTGGAACGGCCGTGAGCTGTCGTAGACAACGAGGTCACCGGGGCTGAGAGGAGCGTGCCGCCTGTCCTGTTCGATGCTCTGCCGTCCACCGGTGACGAGCGCGAGCTGGTACAGCTCGGGATCGGACTGCCGGATGAGCCGAGGTGTGCGCTGTGACGACAGCGCCGTATACGACATCACCGACAGCTGGACTGACCCGAGCGTCATGGCCTGGATGCTGCCTCGGCCATCGGGTTCGTGGAAGCGGATTTGTGTCCTCACGAGGGCCAGCCCTGTGGATTCGACCCAGGCCGCCAACCGGTCGGCGGGCGGGAGGTGGGCGGTGTTCAGCACTGTGGTCAGCATGACTTTCCCCCGTAATTGCCGCTTGCAGGTACGGATGTGACGTGCAACTCGATCGAGCTGTCCTGCGTACGAGTGTCGCCCGGGCACAGAGGCACGGAAAGTGCGTTGTGCGCCAAGCGGAGTGCGCTGCCTGCCAACAACGGGCCGCACGCCCGGTGGCACGCTGACGCTGCACGGGCACTCTTACCTTGGGAGAAAACGAAGTGATCTTGCGTAAAGTGGCGATCGCTGCCATCACGGCCGCGGCCGTAGCTCTTCCCGTTGTTCCCGCCGCAGCGAGCGAGATGGGCGCATCTGGTTGGAACGGCCACTGTTACACCAACTGGGCCACCACGACCCAAGCGAACGTATGGTGTGACGGCACTGGGCCCGGGCGTTACGGCGCGTCCATCGTCTGCACGAAGGGAAGCTCGACCAAACAGCGCGATTACGGCAATGGTCCCTGGTTCGGCGACCGTCGAGGCATCACGATGACCTGCCCCTCGGGCTACCACCGCGCCTACCAGTGGGGTTGGCCGGCAAACTGACACAAGGGGCGAGACGGCTCCGGACGAAAGGCGTGCTGCCTGGCGGGCGCCCTGACTGCACGAGACGCCCCCGGGGCAGATGACCGGGGGCGTCTCGTGTCCCACATGCGGCCAGTCTGCCACTCGGCACCCGCCCTCTCAGGCCGCTGGCGGCGGGTCCCCTTGGGATGCCCCCGGGTCGATGAGCCTGATGAGCGCCCCAGACGTCCGGTTGAAGCTTCGCCGTGCTCTTGGACACTCGATGCTTACACCACGAGGGCGTGTTCTTGTTCGAGGCGCTGCCGGGTCTCCAGCGGGGTGAGGTAGCCCAGCGTGGATGGCGGCGTAGGCGCTGTCGGTTGTAGAAGGTTTCGACGAAAGCGAAGATGTCCGCGCGGGCGCTGAACCGGTCGGGCCAGCAGCGGGTTCCGATCTCTTCCTTCAATAGTGCGAAGAAGGACTCGGCGGCGGCGTTGTCGAAGCATGAGCCGGTGCGGCCCATGCTCTGGCGTAGTCCCAACCGGCCTATTTCACGTCGGAATTCGTCGGAGGTGTATTCACTGCCGCGGTCCGAGTGCGCAATGCATCCGGGCTTCAGTTGCCCGCGTCCGGCGGCCATCTTCAGTGCGTCCACGACCAGGCCGGCGCGGTGGTGGTCGGCCATCGAGTAGCCGACGATCTCGCGGGTTGCGAGGTCCAGCCAGGTCGCCACATACAGCCGTCGCGGAAAAGTCGCGGCGGATCAGGTCCGGGGCGGGCACCGCCCTTTTGGCCGGGTGGGTCAGGCCCTTGCGTCTGCGCCGTGTGAAGCCGCTGATGCCGCGTTCGCGCATGACGCGCTCGATCCGTTTGCGGTTCACGCGGTGTCCGAGCCGGCGCAGCCCGGCGTGGATGCGCGTCTTCCTCGCCGAGCGCGTCTTCTCGCGGCCAGCCACGGGTAGAAGGAGGAGCGGGCCACCTTCAGCAGCCGGCACAGCAGAGCAACGTTATGGGTGGTCTTCTCCGCCTCGATGAAGGCGTACACCTCGTTCATCGATTGCTCTCCTTCGCGAAGAAGACCGCCGCTTTTCGCAGCACCTCGATCGTCTCCGCCTGCTCGGCGGCCAGCCTCCGCAGCCGGCGCAGCTCTTCGCGCTCGGCCGTCGTCAGCTCTCCCGGCGCCCCCTGCCCACGATCGATCGTGTCCTGCTTTGACCCAGTTCTGCAGTGCCTCGGCGCTGACCCCGATCTCCCGGGCCACGTCGGTGACGGTCTTCCCTGAGGAGGGAACGAGCGCGACCGGGTCCCGTTTGAACCGATGGCACGGCGCGCCGCCATGCCTTTCGTGCGACAGTTGCTCTCCTCGATGAGTCGCAGAGCAAGGCTGGGGGCGTGAACGCCCCAGGCACTCGTACATCTCGGTCGGCCGGGTTCCGGGTGCCGTCCCACTCGTACGGACGAGCGTGTGTGCAGGCGTGGAGGGCAGGCGCCCTCAATGGGATTCATCGGAACGGTTGAAGACGCATTAGAGCGATGGACGGCAACCCTGTGGGGCCTGATGCTCCCGCGCAGACGGCAGGAAGTTGAAGTGGTGGCCGTACTTCGCCGCCAGTGTGACGACAACGCCCTGATTCTGGACCGTGAACGTGTCCTGGTGCCCAACGCGTTCACCATTGAGCTGCTGCCCGACATTCACCGGCAGCTCACGGCCGACACTGCAGGCGTGGCGCCGCACCTTGCGAACCAGGTGCGGCGCCACGCAGCCGAACAGGGCTACACCTTCGCCGGTCCCGTGGCCGTCGATCTCTGCCCGGCACCCGCCTGCGCAACCGCCCGGTTCAGCATCCGCAGTCGAATCGTGCCGGCAGTAAAAGGCCCGCGTCCTCGCAGCAGCGACGACGACCGAGGCCCTCCGCTGCAGCCACGCACCCGGGCGCTGGCGGGCGATCTTCACGCCGTGCTGGCCGGGCTTGGGCATGTTGCTGCCTCGCGGCGGGGGCCCGCCTGCGGGGGAGCCTCCGGGCGCGGCGGGCGGCACAGCGGGGCTGGAGCTGCCGAACAGCTCGGGCCTGCGAGCCTTCAACGCAGTCGCAGCCTCGGTGAGGACCTGCTCGTCGGCGTCGTCCTCGACGACCAGGAGCAGCTCGGCGTCCTTCAGATCGGCACCAGTCGCGCCGAGCCCGACGAGGACAGCACGGCGTGCCGCTGCCCGCTCACGGGCCACAGCCTGCGCCTCACGCTGCATCGCGGCGGCCTCCTTCTCAGCGGCTGCCTGCTCGCGCCGCTCCAGGTCGGACAGGGCCGCAGTCTGGGCGTCACGCTGCTGCTGCACGAACGCGGACAGGTCGTCGGCCTCGGTGAACCCCAGTTGCTCGACGAGATCGCGGACCGCGGCCCGTCCGCCCTGCTGCTTCTCGCGGGCCAGGAGCCGGGTCAGCGCCTCCTGGTCCAGCGTCTGCGCCGGGGGCGCGGCCGGGCTCGGGGCGGGCGGAAGCTGCTGGTTGGACGGGTCGGTGGGGTCCGGGCCCAGGATGGGGTAGATGGGTCGGCCGTCACGCCGGTAGCCGACGGGTGTACGGGGGGCGGGCAGCAGCCTGTCCATGCGGATCCAGTCCTTTGCAGCAGCGCCCCCGCGCCGTCGATCATTGTAGCCACAGCCACAGCCACAGCCACAGCCACAGCCACAGCCACAGCCGCAGCCACCCACTCCGCGTGCTGCTCGCGGATTACGGGGCTTGCTTCACCGGGTCCCGCTCAGCGTCGGCCGCCAAGTCCGAAGAAGTCCGGTCCGGCCTTCATCAGACGCCTCTCTCCGAGGGATACAGCTCCTCTGAGCCGGGGAGCCCCCTAGAGCCTGTCTGACAATGATCATGCTGCGGCGGCTCTTCTCTGTGGAATCGGCCGGCTGCCTGTGGGAGGGTCCTGCATGTGATCAGTCAGGATGGCGTCCGGGTCCACGAACTCGTACTCGCGGAGGGAGTTCGCCCTGCGGACGTTGTGCGTGTTCATCGCGAAGTACTTCACGTGCTGCGTTCGAGCATCGACGCAGCCCACATCGACGCCTACAGCGATGACACCTGGCCGGCCGAAGTCCTGCACTCGTATGAGCGTGCGCTATCACTGGCTCGGCAGGAGGTCGTGAGCGGTACCCGGTCCAGGCGCTCCGATCCTGGGATGGGGATCGACCTTGATGTCCGAGACGACGAGCAATTCAACGTGCTGTCGGACTTGGCGCCCTACACCATCCACGCCGAAGGCCGGCTGGACGGCCGGCTGGTCTTCAGCGCAAGCGGCTCGGGAACGGCCCTGTGGATTGAGGTCACGCAGGAACAGGAAGCAGCGCTCCTGTCCCGATTGGGTCAGCTGGGGATCCCATCGGGAGTGCTCACCGTCCCGTCACCCCGGCGCTGAGTGCCTGCCGACCCGGGCTCGCGGAGCCAGAGGATCAGCGAGGCGAGGCGCAGTCCGGCCTGGTAGCGGTCCGCGAGCTTGTCCAAGCGGGTTGCTACCGCGCGGAACTGCTTGAGCCGGTTGAAGCACCTCTCGACGACGTTGCGGTGCTTGTACGCTTCCGCGTCGAAGGCGGGTGGCCGGCCGCCTTGGGAGCCCCGACGGAGCCGGTTCCGCCCGGCACGCGGGACACGGACAGCGTCAAGTACCGCCTCGAACACGGTGGAGTCGTTGACGTTGCCGGGTGTGAGCACGAGCGACAGCGGTAGGCCGCGACCGTCGACCGCCAGATGAACCTTGGTGGTCAGCCCGCCCCGGGACCGGCCGAGGGCCTGCTGTGCCGCCGAGCGTTCCGGATCTTCCAGTTTGTCCCCGTTCGCCTCCCCTTTTTGCGGGCGCCGGCCGCATGTTGATGGGCGCGATTGATCGTGGAGTCCACCGAAACCGTCCACTCCAGCGTGCCCACCCCGTCATCACGGACCTGGACGTGCTCTAGCAGCTTCGCCCAGGTGCCGTCCGCATCCCAGCGGGCGAACCGCTCATAGACCGTCTGCCACGGCCCATACCGCTCCGGCAGATCACGCCACGGCGCACCCGTCCGCAATCGCCACAGCACCCCATTGACGACCTGCCGATGATCGCGCCACGGGCGCCCACACCTGTCCGCGCCCGGAAGTAGCGGCTCTATCCGCTCCCACGCCGTATCCGTCAGCTCGCCTCGACCCGTCACGAGATCATTATCAGACACGGCCTAGGCCAGCCGGTGTGCCGATGCCGTCCCTCAGGAGACCGATACGCTGTGGGCCGCTGCGGCTTCCCCACCCTCACCCGCGCCCGCGTAGGTGTTGCCCTGGCCTGCGGCGGTCGTCTCATGGCATGAGGATGAAACACAGATGTTGATAGCGGGCCGGTACCGGCTACACGACCCGATCGGACGGGGTGCGATGGGGGAGGTCTGGCGGGGAAGCGACGAAACTCTCGGCAGACCGGTGGCCGTCAAGCTCCTACTCGCCCAGGAATCCGACCCCACGGCCGCCACCCGCTTCCGCCTGGAAGCGCAGACCGCCGGCCGCCTCAACCACCCCCACGTGGTCAGCGTGCTGGACTTCGGCGAGCAGGAGGGCCGCCTGTTCATGGTGATGGAGCTGGTCGACAGCGACAGCCTCGCCGGCTTGCTGTCCACCACCGCGCCCCTGCCCGCCGAGCGCGTCGCCCGCATCGCCGCCCAGGCCGCAGCCGGACTCGCCGCCGCCCATCAACAGAGCATCGTGCACCGCGACATCAAGCCCGCGAACCTGCTCATGGATGCCGACGGCACACTCAAGATCGGCGACTTCGGCATCGCCCGTTTCCTCGACGACCCGGCCGGCGCCCTCACCGCCACCGGGCACATCATCGGCACCAGCCTCTACCTCGCCCCCGAACGCGCCCTGGGCAAGCCCGCAGTTCCCGCATCCGACATGTACTCTCTCGGCTGCGTGCTCTACCAGCTCCTCACCGGACGCCCGCCGTTCCAGGCCGACACCGCCATCGCCATCCTCCACCAGCACCTTGACGCCACGCCCGTACCTCCCCGTGAGTTTGGCGTCGTGCTCCCGCCCGCCTTCGAGAACTACCTGCTCGGCCTCCTCGCAAAGCAGCCCGAGGATCGGCCCACCGCCCAGCAGATGGCCGACTGGTTCGCTGCTGGCGCCTGGCAGGGCCACCCCGAGCCACTGCCCTCCCCCCTCCCGGCTCCGGTCGCCTCCTTCGTCCAGGACTCGCCGCTTCCCGAACCCGGCCCCGCGACCACATACGTACTCCCATCTGCCACCGTGCACGCGGGCGTCCGCGGCCGCCGGGACCGCCGGCAGTGGGCCGGCGAGGTCCGCCGCTTCGTCGGCCGTCCGCCCAGGCTGCTGGGTACCCTCGCCGCCGCCCTGGTCTTCCTGGCCGCGATGCTGCTCGGCATGACCTTGTTCTCACCGGAGCGGAGCTCGGCGGACATCCCCCAGGCCGACCCGACGGCCCGTACGACAAGCCCCGCCCCGGCGCCGCCACATTCCTCCCCGGAACCGAGCACGGCCCCGGCCACCTCCGCCACACCCGAGCCGCCTCCCTCCACCGACGAGGACCAGGACGAGAACGACTGAGCGAGCTGACGGTGCGACGCCTGCGCTCTGCTCAACGAACGCGGCGTCCACGGCCGCATCGCGCACAAAGGTGAGAAAGCACCGGTCCAGGCCAGTCGGCGACGTGAGCCCGTCAGATGCTAGCGACGAGGCTGCACTCTTCTCAGCCATCGCTGCTGAAGCTGTCCTGCGCGCCGGCGGTGCCCGGCTGGACCAGCGGCACCTTGGGCACCGGGTCGGCCTCGGGCAGGCCCAGGTACTTGCGCACGGCCCCGTTGTCGCCGGTGGCGTCGGCGAGCCGGGCTGCTTGGTCGAAGGCCCGCTTCTGGATGCGTACGATCTCCTTGGCGACGTCGTCGATGGGGTATCCGGCCTCCTGCAGCATCCGCACCGCGGTCTCCAGGGAGAACACGCCGCCCACGTATCGTGACGTCCTTGAGGACAGAGGCGCGGTCGGTGGGCGTGTGCGCCCCCACACCAGGCGTGCGGGCAGCGACTCGCCGCGGGCCACACCTGCCCGGCCTGGTGCAGGCGCTGCACCATGCGCAGCAGCAGCTGGTACTTGTGGTTACGGGCCAGGCGCATCACGCCGACCAAAGAGTCCAGCGGGCTCAACGCGAGCTGCAGCGCGTACCCGGAAGGCGCCTTCGCCGGGTCGAGGCTACCGATCCCGGCCGTCGTCAGACGGGTGTTGGAGGCGAGCCGGTCCATCAGGTGGTCGATGCGCTTGCGGAGCTCGGCGAGCTGCGCCGACGTGTCGAGGGTGTCCATGCGCCCCTGGTCGGACAGCTGCCACACCGATCCGGCCTCCACCCGTACGGGCATCGGCTGCCCAGTAGTGCGGTCGATGGGCAGCCGTGCCCCGGCCAGAGCGGTGATCGGCGTGCCGGTGGTCGCCGACGCGGACGCACTGTCGGTGTCGGTGGCGGCCAGCTCGTCCAACAGCTGCAGCACGGTCGCCAGGGTGGACTTGCCCCAGTGCTCGCCGACATCCGGGATCGAGTTCGGGATGTGCACCACCGGAATGAAGTCCGCCATAAGATCGAGGCGGTCGAGGACCTGCCCGTCGGAGCGCACCCGGTAGGTGGCCTTGTCGGGCGGCAGGGAGAACACGTCATGGGCGCGCCCCAGGTCCTCCAGCAGCCATTCTGCGTCGGTGAGGTAGCAGGTGATGCCGAACGGCTTGTTCGGCGCCCACGGGTAGGTGCGGGTCACCGTGCCGGTCGCCGCGTCGAGGGTGTCGGCCGCGGTGAGCACCGGTTCGCCGTCTCCGCCGACGACCAGCTCACGTACGCTACGCCCGTCCACAGCGCCCGGCTGGGTCGCCCAGCCGATCGGGCCGAGTTCGTAGGTGATGCGGCGTACGCGCGCCTTGAGGCCGCGCGCCGGGTCGGCGGCCAGGTCCCACGCGAAGTGCACACGGGTCGGGTACTCCTGCGCGTCCTGCTCGCCCTCGTCCCACTCCGGGAAGTAGAAGCCGGGATCGTAGGTGCGCAGCAGCACCCGCTGCTTCGTCGGCTCCCAGGCGAGGGTGTAGACGCCGTCCCCTGAGCGGACCGCGCACCGTTCGCACTGCTGGACCCGCAGCGGCAGCAGCTCCTTGTCCGCCCAGGCGCGCAGCCGCTCCTGCAGGGCGGCCGCGGCGACCGACTCCGGGGTCGGCTTGTCCTGGCCGGCGTGGTCGGCGCCGGGCACCACGATGTTCTGCTCCGCACCGAGGAGGTAGCCGAGGGTGGTGTCGATCAGCTTGGACGGATCACCGAGTTCGCGGCGCTCCGCCTGGTTGGAGTCGTACGCGGCAAGGAACTTGTAGGCGGCCAGGCGGCGCAGGTGCTCGCCGGGCACCCACGAGGTGTTCAGTTCGGGGGACGCGTGCTGGCCGGGCCGGTTCGGATCGGCCATGGCCTGCTTGTAGTTCAGCCACGACCAGGCGTCGATGGGCAGTTCGCGCAGCCTCACGGGTCCCCTCCAGGCGTGCCAGGGCCCCGCGCCCACGCCGACCAGGAACGGCGACGACGGCGCTACCCGCGGCGACCAGGGCGACGGACACCACCAGCGTGGCCGCGAGCGGACGCGATCCAGCCGCACCCCGAGTGCGTCGGCATGATCCAGGGTGCGGCGATCTCGGTGACGTACGCACTGGTGCTGTTCGCACTGGCCTTCCGCGGCATCGCAAAGGACGTGGCAGGAGCGTCAGCGCCGGCAGGAGGCGCCTGGCGCGGCCGGGGTGCCGGTGTGCACCCCGGCGTCCCGGCCGCGCGCTCAGTGCGTGCGGACCGTCAGAGCAGCGAGTACAGCAGCTTGTTCGGCGATCCGGAGCGCGGGTCCTTTACTTTGCCGCTGGTCGCCCCGTTCACCAGGGCGTCCCGCACCTGCTGCGGTGTCGCGGTCGGGTGGGTCGCCAGATACAGGGCCGTGACCCCCACGGTGTGCGGAGTCGCCATCGACGTACCGCTGATGGTGTTGGTCGCGGTGTCGCTCGTGCTCCACGACGAGGTGATGTTCACGCCCGGGGCGAAGAGGTCCAGGCAGGTGCCGTAGTTGGACCAGGAGGCCCGGGTGTCGGTGCTGTCGGTCGCGCCGACCGTGATGGCCTCGGGGACCCGGGCCGGCGAGGTGGTGCAGGCGTCCTGCGGCATGCCGAGGATGTTGCCGTTGCCCGCGGCGATCGAGTAGGTCACGCCCGAGGCGATGGACCTCTTCACCGCGTTGTCGAGCGTGGTGTCCGCGCCGCCGCCCAGGCTCATGTTCGCCACGGAGGGCTTGACGGCGTGTGCCGTGACCCAGTCGACGCCCGCTACGACGCCGGCGGTCGTGCCGGAGCCCTTGCAGTCGAGCACTCGCACGGCGACCAGTGAGATGCCCTTGGCGACCCCGTAGGTCTTGCCGCCGACCGTGCCCGCGACGTGGGTGCCGTGGCCGTTGCAGTCCTGCCCGTTCTGGCCGCCGCCGACGGTGTCCGTCCCCACACTGGCGCGCCCGCCGAACTCGCTGTGCGAGGTGCGGATGCCGGTGTCGATGATGTACGCGGTGACGTTCGACGCAGTCGTGTTGTACGTGTACGTCGTGTTCAGCGGCAGGTCGCGCTGGTCGATCCGGTCCAGACCCCAGGTCGCGTTCTGCTGGGTGTCGGTGATCCGGAGAGTCTGGTTCTGCTGGACGTACGCGACCTTCGGATCCCGGGCGAGCGAGGCGGCCTCGGAGCGTGACAGCTTCGCGGAGAAGCCCTTCAGGGCGCTGCGGTAGACGTGCCCGAGAGTCCCGTGGTGCTCCTGTGTGAGGGAACGGGCCGTGTTGGCGGGCTGGTTGGTGGCGCCGTCCTTCAGGACGACGATCCAGCTGTCGGAGATCGCGGTGGACTGCGGGGCGAGTCGCAGATCGGGTTGGGGGGAGCCGTGGGCCGGGGTGCCGCCCAGTTGGAACCCGACCACGAGCAATGCGGCGGGTAGGAGGGCGCCTAGACGGCGGACGGTGGCGCGCATATGTGGTGCACCTGGCCTTTCACTGTCCGGATCGCGGGCAATTGCGGGTTGTGCGGTGCGCGTGGGCTCGCATGCGACGCCCGTCCTATTCATGGCATGTCCAAGTCAACGTCAAACATGCGTGAACGAAGGTGCCGTCTCAAGAGAGTTGGAGCCGGTTGGCTCGCGCGCACGTTGCGCAGCGAATGCAGTTCGTCCGGCGTCACAAGCCGTAGGCAAGCAAGGGGGCTTGAGTTGAGGGGCTGACGTGGACAGCGAGCCCCGCCGAGGCTGCCGATGTGTCACCGCCGGCTGTACATGGCTCGTCAGCTGGGTGGCGGTGTGACCTGCACCGATGTCGGCGCGCTGGACAGATCTCGCGCAAATGGGGAAGTTCTGCGCGAGCACGCTGGCTAGTACTCCAGCCGGACTTCTAGATTTTCCCTGGTCAACGGCCTGGCAGCGGGGAGTGTAGCGGGTGTGTGGTGGTCGCGGGACGGTCTTGCCGGGGCTGTCCCGCGAACGTGTGCCCGCGCCGCATGTAATGACAGCGCGACGAGCAGTCCATTGTCGTGATCCACGACGTACCGACGAACGCCTGGGACCTGGAACTCGAAGAACTCTTCCTGCGGATCGGTGGACGCTTTTCCCGTGTGGAGGCCCGGCGGCGGATGCGGGACTACGTCCGCGGGCTGCTCGGCCCGGTAGGCCGCAAGAACAGCTGGCAGCTCGCCGAGTACGCCGGCCACGCCACCCCACACGGCCTGCAGCACCTGCTCTCCCACAGCCGGTGGGACGCCGACGGCCTGCGCGACGACCTGCAGACCTACGTCGCCGAACAACTCGGCACGCCAGGTGGCGTGTTGATTGTCGACGACACCGGCTTTGTGAAGAAGGGAACCACCTCTGCCGGAGTGCAGCGCCAATATTCCGGCACAGCCGGCCGCACCGAAAACTGCCAGATCGGGGTGTTTGCCGCCTACGCCACCACCCGCGGTCACGCCCTGGTCGACCGCGAGCTCTACCTGCCCAAGTCCTGGACCGGTGACCGCGAGCGCTGCCAAGCGGCCCGCGTCCCCGACGAGCGTGGCTTCGCCACCAAGGGCGACCTCGCCCGCGGCATGATCGAACGTGCCCTGGCCTCCCCTCTCCCTTTCACCTGGGTCACCGCCGACTCCGCCTACGGACAGGACTCCCACTTCCGCCGTTTCCTGGAAGACCGCGACCTCTTCTACGTCGTGGCCGTGCCCAAGTCCCAGCAGGTGAATGGCCCGCGCATCGACCATCTCATCGAGCAGGCCCCGCTCGAGGCGTGGCAGCGTCTGTCGGCGGGGCAGGGGGCGAAGGGCGAGCGTTCCTACGACTGGGCCGCCGCCCGTCTGCCTGCCGTGGCCGAGTCCGACGGCGACGAGCCGACCCGGCAGCGATGGATGCTGGCCCGCCGCAGCATCAGCAAGCCCGACGAGATCGCCTACTACCTCGCCTGCGCCCCGCTGGAGGCCACCGTCGCCGACCTGGTCCGCGTCGCCGGTTGCCGATGGAAGATCGAGGAGTGTTTCCAGAGCGCGAAGAACGAGTGCGGCCTGGACCAGTACGAAGTCCGCCGCTACGTGGGCTGGTCCCGGCACATCACACTCGCCATGCCCGTCCACGCGTTCCTTGCAGCGATGGCCGCCCAGGAACGCGAAAAAGGGGTGACACGGCCGACACGCCCGACCTCGTGGACCTCACGCCAGCTGAAATCCGCCGTCTGCTGGCAACTGAACCCCGCCGCCATCCTGCAGGCCGCAACCACGCGGTGAACTGGTCCCGCTGGAGACGCCGCCACCAAGCACGAGCCCGACGCTGTCATTACATGCGGCGCGGGCACACGTTCGCGGGACGGCGCCGGCAAGACCGTCCCGCGACCACCACACACCCGCTACACTCCCCGCTGCCAGGCCGTTGACCAGGGAAAAACTAGAAGTCCGGCTGGAGTACTAGGGCTTGACAACCGGGGTAATACCGCCGGGACAGGGGCCATGACTTGCTCGGGCGTGATCGTCGCGTCGTACGCGAGGACCGTCTCCTCGGAGTCCGCCCCGGGATCCCTGCGCCGCACGATGGTCATGACGGATGCCATCGTGTCGACGGCGGGTGAGGCACCGGAGTGTGACGGTCCCGCCGCCTGGTGGGCGGCGGGACCCATATGGCTGGCCAGGTGCTGACCAAGCGAGTTGGTTCAAGGCGCCGACTTGGCTCCCAAGGACAGCCGAACCAGCGACCTGCTAGGTATGGCCTAGGTTCGGGGCTCCTCGCCGCACACCAGGTCATGCGCCTCCCGGAAACCCGGATACGTTCCCGGGTTCCGGCCGCACTTGATCATGCCCTCGGTCTTCCCGTACCACGTGGTGACGGTGCCGTAGACCGGTGCCTTCGCATTGCCGGCACAGCCTTGGACGAAGCTCGCCTCGACCACCTGCACCCCTATCACCGAGAGGTAGTCGCCGTTCATTCCTGTCATGTCGTCAGTCCCGAAATCGGGCATCGGTACGGACTCCCCGTTCTGCGCGAGCCGCTTCCCTCCGAGATTCATGTGCTGTTCCAGGGAGGCGAACACCAACTCCTCGGACACCTTCGCACTGGAGTCGATGCCAGCTGTCACCTCGCGTACGGGAACGGCCTGGAACTTGACGCTCGCCGCCTGCTCACCCTTCTCGACGCGAACCAACTGGGAGACGGCGACCAGTTTCCCTGTGGTCCTGATCTTTCCCCAGTGGAATCGGCCGTTCCCGCATATCCACTGCGACACCGAGATCGCGGTCGGCTTCGGGGACGCCGCCGCTTTCGCTTCCCTGTCTTGCGATGACGCGGTACACGCCGTCGCCACCAGGACAGTTACGGCCAGCAGGGCGGCCTGCCGCACCCCGACCCCTCTCCTGCCGGCCGACTTGCCCGTGTCTGGGCCAGACCGCGTCATGGGCAGAACTCCTTCTTCACCTTTGCGGACAGTCCGTCCTGGATGGCTTCTTGCAGCTGATGCTCCCGTGACGCATCAACGAGTGAGGGCCCGAGCTTTGAAGTCGTGGGACTCTCTCACGAGCCGTCCCACAGCCCCAGCCGTCGCAGACGACGCTGTCGACGTCTCTCATAGAGTGCCGCGAGCCCGAAGATTCCGCCGAGCAGAAGGCTGCCGATCGGCGCGATGACGTAGTCCGACGGCTGCACGTCTGGGAGCAACAGGAAGAAGGTAGCCCACACTGCTCCCGTCAGAAGTGACAGGATGACCGGATGCCGGGCCGTGAACTTCTGTGTGCGTGTTGGCGGGCGCTCACCGCCAAGGAGGCGGTCCACGGTCCAAAAGGCCCGCACCAGTCTTCGCCTGGTCTCTGACATGGCCGAGAGGGTAGCGCGCGCCGATCAGTCCTCGACCGGCGCGATGCCAGTTGGGCGCTACGCTCCCCAGTCTGCCGAACGGCCCATACGAGAGCGGTGAGCTGCAACTTCATGGCCGGGCCAGCACTTGAATGGCTCTCCCACCGGTGCTCCCGCTCACTGGGACGCCCGGAACCCGCTGGGGCCAGCCCTTGAATTGCGGGCCTGTACACCCTTCGACAGTCAGCCTCGCAACACGCGGCCGTCGGTGGTGCGTCTGGACGGGATGCGTGCGCCACGGCCAGGGTCTGGACCGGGCTCTACCAGCGCATGCCGAGGTGGTCGAGGTCGGCCCGTCGCTGCGGGTTCAGCGTTGCGGCGCGCCGGCGGGTGTTGCTGACGAATGTGCCCAGCCCGATCGCTTCCCCGTCGACGTGTTCGATATGTTTGCGTGGCACGGTCAGGTGGCCTTCGCGGGCGTGGAATTGCCGGGCGGCGGCGATGTTCCGTTACCATGCCGCGCCCTGGGTACGCCGTGCAGGCGGCTGTTCGTCCTCGCCTGCGGGCTTGAGTCCGAGTGCGCTGTCCAGCAGCCACTGCTGGGCGGGCAGCAGCCTGTCCCAGCCGAGCCGCTGCGCCGCGACCCATGCGCCCAGGTCCTTGCCCAGCACGACGGTCTCGCCCGCCCGTGCCGGCAGTGGTGAGACGGCCTTGACGCGGGCGTGGGCGAGGCGGAAGCAGCGTTGCCACGCCACGTCCCAGCCAAGCGGGCACCATCCCGGGTCGATCCCCTCCAGTGCGCCTCCAGACGGCTCGGTGGGAGCTCCCCGGCGGTGGAGATGCCCGTCTCACCCGCGGCGCGCCGTTCGGCGTTCTGCAGTGTCCTGCGGGCGGCAGCCGGCACGTTCTTGGCCCATGTCCCGATGGGGTAGCCGTCCCACACCGCTCCGGCGGGGGGCAGCAGCATCCCGCCGTGCGCGGCCGCGTACGCACGGGCCACGGCGAGGCCCTCCTCCCAGGCGGTGTCCCGCACCGACCACACCATCCCGAGCGCCTCCAGCTCGGCGACGCGCTCGGGCTCCAGCGTCCCGGCCGCGTAGTAGCGGCGCTGATCAGCCACCCATACCCCCAGAGGATGAGCACCCATTCCCGTCGGCCAGTCCTCCGGGGTGACGAACGTGTAGGGCACGCGCAGCTCGGTGCTACCGGTCTTCCTCAGCCATCGGGTGGCGGCTTCGACGCCGCGTCGCCAGTAGGCGCCCTCAGGGTCGATGACCCGGAGTCGGATGAACTGAGTGAGGGCTGCCGGGTCGCGTTCCTCGCTGAATCGCAGCACCCCTACTGCCGCAGCAGTCAGCAATTCCCGCCCGCTGGCGTCGTCGTCCTGGCCGTCAACGAACTCGCCTTCCGCTTCCTCGCCTTCGTCCGCAAGTCGGCTGTTGCGGACCCGAGGGTCGGCGAGGGCCTCGATCGTGTCTGTGTCGTGCGCCCGTAGTGCTCTGAGGACCTTTGCGAGGGTGCCGTAGGCGTCCAGGGCTCTGTCGTTCTCGCGGTGTGTCCGGATTGGTCATGTAATCCCGAGGGTGGCCAGGGGCCGGACCATGCCTCGACCGTGGTGTCGCAGGCCCTCGGCGATGTTGTCCCACCCCATCAAGCGAAGCGCGCTGATAGCGAGGTTCCGCAGGCTGGCCATCGCTCGCGGCGCGCTTCCGGTGCGGATGCGTGATGCATCCTCCCCGAACGTCGTATCCCTCACATAGTGCTCCCGATTCTCGATGCCCCAGTGTCCTCGAACGCGTTTGGCCAGGTCGGCGGCGGTTGCCTGATGCGCAGCCAGGCTGGTGACCGCGTAGACGCGTTCGATCGACACGTTTCCGGTGCGTACGGTTCGCCGACGGCGGACGATCTGCAGAGCCTGAGTGGCGTGCGGGAAGGGCAGGAGACGGTGGCGGCCTTCAGCCGCCGGATCTCGTCCCGCCCGTGGGCGGTCTTGCGGGTCTTGTCCATCAGTGGCACGTCCCTCCAGGGCAGGCCCTTCAGCAGCGCATGCAGGGTGGGGTGGTTGGCCTTGACCACGGCGATGTAGTGCGCCTGCTTCTCCTCCACCAGAAACGTCGCGTGGTCGGTCTGGGTCAGCAGGGCGTCGAAGGTCACCACCGTGTTGGCCGGGTCCAGTGGTGCGAGCAGTGGCCGGAACGCGGTGATCTCGTTGCTTCTGGCGGCGACCTCGCGCTGAGCGAGGACTACTCCGTCGCCCCGCAGTGCAGAGATGAGGTGGACCGGGCGACCGTTGGGGCGCACCGCGCCGCGCAGCGACTTGCCGTCCACCGCGACCGCGATGCGGGCCGGGCGGCCTTGCGATGGTTCGCCCAGGTGGGCGGTGCGCAAAGCAGCGGAGCGAACAGCGAGCCAGGCGCCGATCGCCACGTCGAGCGCATCGCCGTCGACACGTTGCAGTAGGCGGCGGACGGTCGCTTCGCTCGGTGCGGACAAGGGCCGGTCCGGATCGCGCAGGCTACCGCCGCACCAAGACAGAACCTGGTCGGGAGCATCAGCGGCCCACTCGGCGATCGCGGTCAGCGACTTCGCGCCGGCCAGGACCGCGCACGCGGTCAGGGTCAGGACAAAGGCCAGGGGGTGGCGTCTGCCCTTACGGCGGCGTGGGTCAGGTAAGCGGCGGAACCGGTCCAAGAGGCCGGGCAAGTCCTTGTGACAGGCCGGGGCTGCGCCGACAAGTTGTCCCAGCCCGGCGGGGATGGGTGATGAAGGCAGAGCAGGCACGTACGGTCTTCCGTTGTGGTGATCAGATACTTCGGCACTTCATGATCCTGGAAGCACGTACTTGTCTCCGTACCCCCAGCGTCCGCCAACCGCGTAGCGTTATCGAGCTGACGTAGAGTCGGCTCTTTGGTAGGAAACGACGCAGGGAATAGGTGGGGGGTTATGGGTGCGGACGCCAGGGTGGTGCCGGGGTTCCCGGAGGGGGAGTTTGTCCACACCGGTGATCACAGCCGGAATTACCGCATAGCTGTGGAGCGGCCGGAGGCCGGCCGGCCTGCGCTGCTGCACGTGGTGAAGCGCGGCGAGGGCGGGTTTGTCCTGTATGGGCAGGAGAGGGGTGTCGGTGCCACCCGTGAGTCTCTGCCCAACCTGTACTCCGTCCAGGGAGATTGTGAAGCGCGGCTCTTGCTGCCGGTGAACACGACGCATGTGAAGGTCCAGTCGAAGGGGGACGAGCCCCTGTCCTGGTCGATGCGGATGCTGCCGCTGGGGGAGGCAGCGGTGTTCACCGGGGAGCATCTGGGGGAGTGTTCGGACGTCCTCTACCGGTGCGACGCCGTGCCGGGCCTCTTCGAGGTGGAGGTGGACGCCGAAGACGGCTGGGACTGGGAGCTGTCGTTCGTCTGCGACCACCAGCTGGGCGGTTCTCTTTACGTCGATTCCTTGTGCTGGAAGTGCCGGGAGATCACCGTCCGGGAGGCCGAGCGGATGGGCACGGATCTCGAGGACGGGCTGGAGGGGACCGGCGAGGACGGCGGGCGCTTCTTCCTGCCCACCAGCGGGTTGATCACTTTCGTCTCGGAGGGCAACCACCAGTGGTCGGTGCGGGCCGCACGACTCTGAGCGCCGGGTGAGCTGCCCCGGCCGCCGGAGGGTACCCGGGGGCTTCGTCTGGCTTCGGGCCGGCCGGCGCGCGGACCACCAAGCGGCTGCGAAACGCCACAAGTTGCCAGATCACCCAGTAACCGGGGCGTTTTACGAGAACGACGGAGCCCTGGGTGACCCGATGTCCACTGAGCAGACCTTCCGACCGGTGCCGTGTCCGATGACGCGACGGCCGGGGGTGTGCGGGAGCCGTGTCAGCGGACGACGTCGAACACGTTCTTCTGCAGGCCGTTGGCGAATGCCTCGTGCTCAACCAGCTTCAGCTTCTGGGTGTCCTTATCCGTGGCGCTGAACAGGCGCTTGCCCGCGCCGAGCAGGAGCGGGAAGACGAGCAGGTGGTAGCGGTCGATCAGGCCGGCGTCCGAGAGGCTCTGGTTCAGGGCGGCGCTGCCGTGGACGATGATCGGGCCGCCCTCGGTCTCCTTCAGGGCGGCAACCTCGTCGAGCGAGCGCAGGATGGTGGTCTCGCCCCAGCCTGTCACCAGTTCGTCCTCGGTGAGGGTGGTGGAGACGACGTACTTCGGCATCACCTTGTAGTCGGCGAAGTCCGCCATGTCCGGCCACACCGGGCTGAATGCCTCGTAGCTGGTCCGGCCCATCAGCATCGCCGTGGCTTCCTTCTGCTCGCGGCCCTTGATGTCGAACGCCTCGGGGAGGAACTCGATGTCCTTGAAGGTCCAGCCGGAGTTCCGGTAGCCGGGCTCGCCGCCCGGGGCCTCCACGACGCCGTCGAGCGAGATGAAGGCAGTGCTGATCAGGGTACGCATCTAAGGTTCCTCGGTGTCTCGTATCTGGTTCTCAGCGGGTCAGATCGGTGCACGCTTCGACCACACTTGCGGCTGCGGCGCATCAACCATGATCTATGACTGTTGATCACGAAGGAACTCATCGGTCCGCGCCCGTCTTTTTTCTGACGGTCTCGCCGACCGAATTAGCTTGGAGGGCCCTACGCGCCCCTGGCTGCGGCACCTACCAGCAGCGCAACAGCGACTTGCGGTGAATGACCCTGAACCTTGAGTACGGAGTAGACCCCGGCCATGACAGCCATCACAGCGATGACAGCGAATCTAAGGGCCGTCCCGTACGTGATCTTGCTGTGGGATGATCTTGGCTGTGGCTGGTGTCATCACCGTCTGAGTCGTCCTGGATAGTCCCGTTCACCGGGTTGAGCCCGCGTGCCTTCGGCCAGTTGGCGACGCAGCTGCGCCGCGAGGGTGTCGGCGCCCCTGGTCGGGGCCGGCCGTGGAAGCTGTCGCTGGAGGACCGGGTTTTCTTGGTCGCCGCGTACTGGCGGACCAACCTGACCATGCGGCAACTGGCCCCGCTGTTCGGGGTGTCGAAGTCCGCCGCCGACCGGGTCATCGACCACCTCGGACCACTCCTGGCGCTCTGGCCCCGCCAGCGGTTCGCCAAGGACGCCGTGCTCATCGTGGACGGCACTCTGGTGCCCACCGCGACCATAAGGTGGCCGAACAGTCCAAGAACTACCGCTACTCCACCAACCACCAGGTCGTCATCGACGCCGACAGCCGCCTGGTCGCCGCGGTTGGCCGACCGCTGCCGGGCAACCGGCACGACAGCCGGGCCTGGGCCGAGTCCGGCGCCAAGGCCGCCGTCGGCAACACCACCACGATCGCCGACGGCGGCTACCCGGGCACCGGCGTGGTGATGCCGCACCGCCGGTGCCCGGGCGAGGCGCTGCCCGACTGGAAGCAGGCCCACAATAAATCGCACAAGCAAGTCCGCGCCCGCGTCGAGCACTGCTTCGCCCGCATGAAGACGTGGAAGATCCTCCGCGACTGCCGCCTGCGCGGCGACGGCGTCCACCACGCCATGCTCGGCATCGCCCGCCTACACAACCTTGCTCTCACGGGATAGCTCCTGCCGCATGCGGGACCTGAGAGGTCCACGGGAGACGGCTCCCCACCTCGCAGTCTTGGAGGAGATTCAGGCGAGGCAGAACTCGTTGCCCTCGATGTCCTGCATCGTGATGCACGACTCGTTGACGCCATCGGCGCGCTGCGTCAGCACGTGTTTCGCGCCGAGAGCCATCAGCCGTGCGCATTCGGCCTCGAGTGTGGCCAGGCGCTCGTCACCCACGAGCCCGGCGCCGGCCCGCACACAGAGATGCACCCGGTTCTTGACGACCTTGCCTTCGGGAACTCGCTGGAAGAGCAGGCGTGGACCCACACCGGAGGGATCAGTGCACGCGAAGTAGATCTCATCCTCAGGCGGCAGCGAGCGGTGGTACTCCTCCCACGTGGCAAAGCCCTCCGGGATCGTCGGTACGACGTACCCCAGCACCTCGCACCAGAAAGCGGCGAGGCGCGCAGGTTCCGCGCAGTCGAAGGTCACTTGGAACTGTTTGATCGTTGACATCGGCGCACGATAACAGGGGTCCTGCTCATCTCCCTGGGTGGGTAGGTCCGCACGTTCTCGGGGGCCCCTGCTGTCCGCTGCTGTGTCGTGCGGTCCCAGGGGTGAACCGAGGCCGGTGCCTCCCCAAAAGGGAGGATCTGGGATGCGATCCCGGCCAGCCACTCTCGTGCTGCCAAAGATCAGTTATGGGACAACCCTTACGAGCTCGTGCACGGTAGGCGGTGAGGCGTCGAGGGCTTCGGTGGGGTTCGGTGTTCACATCTGCTGTGCCGGGATCAGGTCCGCGGTCTGCTGGTGGGACAGCAGTCCGGCGACGGCCTCGACGGTGTCGCTGATGTGTTCGCGGCGGCCGAGGTGGCGGGTCAGGGCACGCCAGTTCGGGGCCTCCCCCTGAGTGGTGGACACGCTGATACTGGATCTGCTTGATCCGGAGGAAGCGAGAAGGCCGCCGATGGCGATGAAGGACTATTCGGACGAGTTCAGGGCCGATGCCGTGGCCCTGTACGAGTCCACGCCCGGGGCGACGTACAGGAGCATCGCCGCCGACCTGGGCGTCAACCGGGCCACCCTGCGTGAGTGGGTGCTGCGGGACCGTGACCGCCGCGGTGTCGCCGCCACGGCCCCCGCCTCGGCCGGGCAGACGGCGGCCCGGCCCGGGAAGACGATGCCGTCCGCCGATCCGGACGAGCGGATCCGGCAACTGGAGGCCCGGGTGGCCGAGCTCGAGGCGAGTGAGCGGAAGCTGGCGACCGAGCGGGACATACTCCGCAAGGCGGCCAAGTATTTCGCCGGGGAGACGAACTGGTGATGAGCCGCTTCCAGTTCGTTGACGACCACCGGGACACCTTCGAGGTGAAGCAGCTCTGCGAGGTCCTGGATCTGAACAGGTCCAGCTACTACAAGTGGCTCGCCGGAAGACAGGCGAGGGCGGCACGACTACGCGAGGACCGGCTCCTGGCGGCGAGGATCCGCGAGGTCCACGGCGAGTCCGGCGGCGCCTACGGCTCCCCACGGGTGACCGCCGAGCTGAGGGAGAAGGGACTGCGGGTCAACGAGAAGCGGATCGCCCGGGTGATGCGGAGGTTCTCCATCACCGGCATCCGCCTGCGCAGACGCGTCCGCACCACCGTCCCGGACCCGGCAGCCTCACAGGTTCCGGACCTGTTCCAGCGGGACTTCACCGCCACCGAGCCGGGGCGGAAATACATGGGCGACATCACCTATCTCCCGCTCGCGGGCGGGGAGTTCCTCTATCTCGCGACCGTGCTGGACTGCTTCAGCCGCAAGGTCGTCGGCTGGTCCATCGCCGACCACATGTGCACCGGCCTGGTCGTCGACGCACTGCGGATGGCGGCCGCGACCCGCGGCGGCCTGGACGGCTCGGTGTTCCACTCCGATCACGGCGCCCAGTACGGATCCCGGGCCTTCGCCGACCTCTGTGACCAGCTCGGGGTGACCCGGTCGATGGGTGCGGTCGGCACCAGCGCGGACAACGCGGCCTGCGAAAGTTTCCACGCGTCCCTCAAACGCGAGACCCTCCAGGGCGCCCGCGACTACGGCGACGCCAGCACCTGCAGAAGGACGGTGTTTGCCTGGCCGGCCCGCTACAACACCCGCCGCCGGCACTCCGCCAACGGCCACCTCAGCCCCAACGAATACGAACGCCGACACCACGCGGCTAAGCTCACGCTCGCCGCGTGATCAACGAAGCGTGTCCACCATCACGGGGGAAGGCCCCTCGACGCCTCACCGCCTACTGTGCACGAGCTCGTAAGGGCTGTCCCATAATTGATCTTTGGGCCGGGGTGGGCCTGGCTTCTGCCCGTGAGACAGTCCACGCTATGCAGCTTGAAGCAGGTTGTGCTGTGGCGGACTTCCTGGAAGTGAGCAGTCTTTCGAGGCTGACCTGGGCATTGCTCAGTTCGGGGAGCGGGATGCACTGGAAGTTATTGATGGGTAAGTCTGATAGGTCGCATCGACCGAGTCGATTGACCTGTGAGTTTCTGAGATCTGCTCACTTTGAGCGTTGACTGCTCAGGGCAGGGGAGCCGCCGGTAGTAGTGGTCGAGGTGGCGCTGGTGTTGAGGCGGCTGGATGCTTGAGCACGTGGGTATATCCGGCTGCCGGGGTGGTGGTTGGTTTGCCAGAGTGGGGGAGTGGCTGACGAGTTTCGTGGCGTTGCGCGCGTTCGCGCGGCCGCCGATCCGGCTGGCTCGACTGATCACCTTGAGGGGCGAGGCGCTTTTACGTCAGGGCGTATTTGCGCCTCGCACGATCCCTTGTTGGCGTGAGCATCTATGCCGAACCATCGGACACCGAACGCGTGAGGCCCTTGAGGTCCGCGCATCCGTGTGTGATGGGGAGGAACTCGTGAGGACAAGACGGATCCGCCGGATCCTGGCCACTGGTGTCGTGGTGGCGGCCACCAGTTCAGCGCTGCTGTCCGCGCCCGTCTGGGCCGCGGACGGCACCACGCCCGCGCCGGCAGCGGCCACCGACCCGGCTCCGGTGGCGCCCGCCATGACGCAGGGTCTGGACACCTCGGCCCGCGCGGGCACCCCCGCTCAGGCGGCGCGCGCCCACCTGAAGGACCACCAGGGCGTCTACAAGGTGCCGCCGTCCGATCTGAAGACCCTGAAGACCACCAAGGACGGAAAGCAGTCCTCGGTCCGCTTCCAGCAGAAGCACGACGGGGTGCCGGTCTTCGGCGCCGAGTACGCGGTGCAGACCGAGCCGGCCGACGGCGGCCAGAGGGTCCTCTCCGCCACCGGCACGCTGTACACCGGCCTCACCGTGTCCACCACCCCGAAGGTCACCGAGGCCACCGCCAGGCAGCGGATGTTCTCGCTGGACGCGCACCTGGGCACCGTCCGGGGTGCCAAGACCGCCGAGCACGGTCTCGTCGTCCTGCCCAACTCCCATGGCGGCACGCTGACCTGGCACTTCACCGTGACCGGAGCCAGGGCGGACGGCAGCCCGGTGCGCCAGGAGGTGTACGTCGACGCGAACGTGGGCGGCATCGCCCTCTCCTACAACAACATCGACGCGGCCGACGCCGCGCCCGTCACGGCGACGGGTGTGCGCGTGGACGGCAGCGAGGCGAAGCTGAATGCCAACCGGGAGGCGGACGGCTCGTACACGCTGGTCGACTCCACCCGCGACATGTACGCGCGGACCGGTGGCCAGATACGCACCTACGACGCGCAGCGCAAGAACTACACGCTCGTCGCGGGCGGCCCGGTCACCGACGACGTCCCGCTGGTGAAGTCCTCCACCGACCGTTTCGACGGCGCGAACACCACCAGCGGCGCGGTCGACGCCCACGTCAACGCCACCAAGGTCTACGAGTACCTCAAGAACCAGCTCGGCCGGGACGGCGTCGACGGCAAGGGCGGCAGCATCTACTCCGTCGTCAACGTCGCCAACAACGGCAAGGACTACGCCAACGCCTTCTGGGACGGCTCCAAGATGGTGTACGGCCACATGAACGGCGTGCCGCTGTCGGTGGGCCTGGACGTGGTCGGCCACGAGATGACACACGGCGTCACCGAGCACGCCGCCGGACTTGTCTACCTCAACCAGTCCGGCGCCCTCAACGAGGCCATCTCCGACTACTTCGGCAACGCCATGGAGACCGCCGACAAGGGCATCGCCATGAGCGACCCCACGTCCGGACTCGTCGGCGAGTACCTCTGCAACGGCACCAAGCCGCTCAAGGACTGCGCCCTGCGCGACCTGAACGACGGCCGCAGCGCGCAGAAGGACTACATTCCCGTCATGCTCGACTATGACAACGGCGGAGTGCACACCAACTCCACCATCGTCGGCGGCGCGCTGTGGGACATGCGCAAGAACATCGACACCAAGCTCGCGGACCGGATCATCTACCGGGCCGCGGAGAACTACCTCACCCCGCTGTCGGGCTTCACCGACATGCGCAACGCGGTGACCCTGGCCGCGAAGTCCATGAAGGTCTCCACCGCCGGCCTCGCCGCGATCGACAAGGCCTTCGACGCCCACGGCATCGAACAGGGCTGGGAGCAGAAGGGCGGCACGCACGACGGCACCACCATTGGCGCCAACGTCCTGCCCGCCTACGAGGTCTACGGCGGCGTCGACGAGCAGGCCGCCCAGATCAACGGCGACGTCTACGCCATCGGCCACGGCGATGCCATCGCCTGGGGCCAGGGCAGCGCCGCGTTCGGCATCACCGTGGGCCGCTTCTCCAAGAACCCGCAGCACGAGCTGGCCCAGAAGGACGCCTACCTGCTCGACCCGTCCCTCGACAGCGACCGGATCGTCTTCACCCGGATCGCCGCCGACGGCGTCGGCGTCTACCAGGCCGGCGACAAGGGCCAGGGCGAGATCAAGAAGCTGGTCGACGAGCCGGGCGTGGACGAGACCGAGCCGGTCACCGAGAACGGCGCCCTCGCCTACATCCGCACCAGCCCTGACGGTGAGCAGGACGTCGTGCTCCGCAAGTCCGACGGCACCACGGTCAACGTGACGTCCGAGCCCGGCACCCAGGCGTCCCACCTCGCGATGAAGAACGGCACCATCGCCTGGGCCGGCAACGGCACGTACCTCTACATCTACGACATCGCCACCGGCAGGACGCAGAACAAGCGGATCGGCGGCTGGCTGTTCAACCGCATCGGCGACATCCAGCTCACCTCGGACCGCGTGTTCTGGCGGGAGGATGGCGGCTTGCTCCCGAGCACCAACTTCGTGTCCGCGCCGCTGGACGACCTGGGCAAGGCGGCGAAGCTGAGCTCCCCGTCCAGCACGTACGTCGCCCAGTTCTCGGTCAACGACGACTACTTCGCGTACTCGACGTACAGCGCCTGGGGCGGCCTCGGCGCCTGGGACGGTCCCACCAAGGTGAAGGTCGCCAAGACCTCCGACGTGCTCGCGGGCGTCAACGACTTCAGCCGGGTCTCCTGCTCCTCCGGCTCGCAGCTGGCCCCGTCCCTCGGTGACGGCCGGCGCGTCGTCTGGCTGGACACCACCGCCGCCTCGACGGACGTGGTGACCCGCAAGACGTTCGCGGGCACCTGCGAGTAACGCCTGTCGGCACAGGGCGGCCGCCGGACTCCGGCGGCCGCCCAGGATTCGTCGGTTTCAGCAGGTCGGGACGGGAACGTACGACGACGGCCGGAGCCCCCGCACAGAGGGCCCCTCACATGTGCTCTGACGCGTAAATAGCAGCAGGTCAGGGTGGGTGTGGGCAGGGTTGGGTGCCCGGTGGCCGTGCTGGTCGCCGGGTGTGCTGGCGCTGGTGG
>NZ_JBIBWH010000029.1:0-32754 GCF_043081205.1 Streptomyces sp. NPDC014889 | reverse complement strand
GGCGCCTCGGTCAGCACGCCGACCGAGGCCGGGTACGGCGGTTCGCCGGAGGCCGCGGGGGAGTACTGGCGCAGCGCGGCGGCCGCGTCGTCCAGCGTCTCGGGGCGGAGCTGGTCGACCAGGCGGTACAGGTCATCGCGCGTCGTCATGCCCCCAGCGTACGCATCTCTTGATGCGCTGGGGTGGGGTCTGCAGGCCGGAGTCCTGGGCGGCATCCCTAGGCGGTTTACATGGCCAGCCGTCCGCCGACTACACCTCTCGCTGTTGTGCGCGTCGAAGAGGCCAGCGGGGAGGGGAGGGGGTGGCGGGCCGGGGTCCGGAGCGCCGTCTGCCTGGGCGGAGTTGGGTTGTCCGCCGTACTGCCGCCGTCACGCACGCGCGAGCGTGAGCAGACCGGACCGCCCGCCGTGGTTGCGGGGGAGCAGCAGCTGCCGCGATGTGGCCGGGCCCGTCGTGGGCGCTCCGCTCAGCGCGCCGCCGCCGTGGCGGTCCGGCGAACCCGTCGCCGTGGCGGCCGCGCCGGCGCTTCCTGTTTTCCGCCCCTCATCTGAGGGCCCGTTTATGGAACCGGCCCCGTCGCCCGTCCTCGTCGCGACCGCGCGCCGACCGGCCGCCGGGACGGATCAACCACCTATTGCATTGCATCTCGTTTCATTCATTCGCTATGGAATGTAACATGATGCAATGCAATGTGATACACTCAGAGTGTCGGAACGATGACGGGAGACCCGGATGAGCGAGCCCCAGACCGAGACCGTTGCGCGGCCCACCTGCCAGTACCCGGGGTGCGAGAACCCGCCGGAGGCGAAGGACCCGAGCACCCCGGGCCCGGCGCCGAAGTACTGCGAGCGCGAGGACCACACCGCGCTGACCGCGTTCCGGGCGAAGCGCCGGAAGACCGCCGAGGCGGCCGGCCGCCCGGAGCCGGACGACCTGGACCGCCCCGTGTCGATGGCCGCCGCCACCGCCGTGGACCTCCGGGGCGAGGTCATCGCGCAGATGGAGCGGCTGACCGGCGACCTGGGCCGCTACGTCGAGCAGCTGCAGACCATCACCGACCCCGAGGCCGCCGAGGCGCAGATGCTCGCGGTCACCAACGACGCGGCCGCCAAGGTCTCCGAGGCCCAGCGCGAGGCGTCGACCGAGCGGACCCGCCGCATCACCGCCGAGCAGGCCGCGAAGGCAGCCAAGGACGCGGAGGCGGCCGCCGCGGAGGCAGCCGAGCAGGCCGTGACCGAACTGGACGATGCCCGGACCCGGTTCGAGGCCGAGGTGGAGCGCATCCGGGCGGAGGCAGCCCGCGAGGTCGAGGAGGCCCGCGCCGCCGCCGAGCGCGCCGCCGAGGAGGCCCGGCAGCACCGCGAGCAGGTGGAGGCCGAGACCGCCGAGAAGATCCGGGAGGTGGAGGCGGCCGCCGCCGAGCGCGTCACCGCCGCCGAGACCGCCGCCGGCCGGGCCCAGAACGAGGCCGCCCGCCAGGCCGAGGAGATGAAGGCCACCGTCGAGCGGGAGCAGAAGGCGGCCGCCCAGGTGAAGGCCGACGCCGCCCGGGAGGTCGAGGACGCGCGGACCAGCGTCCGCGAAGCCGAGGACCGCGTGCGCACGGCGGAGGAGGCCGCCCGCCAGGCCACGCGGGACGCCGAGGTCCGGGTGGCCGCCGTCGAGAAGAGCGCCGCCCAGCTCCGGGACGAGCTGCACACCGAGCTGCAGCGGGCCCGGGGCGACGCCGAGCGCGCCGGCGCCCGGGTGACCGCGCTGGAGACCCGGGTGGACGAGCTGCGGGACAAGCTGGACGAGGCCCGGGACAAGGTCCGCGAGGCGGAGGACCGGGCCCGTACGGCGGAGGAGACTGCCCGGGGCAGGAAGTAGCAGGACTCCCCCGCCAGTCCCCAATTGGCGACTGGCCCCCGCACAGCAGAAATGGGCCCTCAGAGGGCCCATTTCTATGATTTGCGCAGGTCAGGAGGGTAACAGTCGCAGTGGACTGTTACCCGGTTCCGCGTGGCAGAGCCCGCCGCTGCCCCGGAGCCCGTGGCGGCCGCGCCACGGTCAAGAACACGAGGAGGCGTCAGCCGGACAGGCCCAGGTCGTCCAGGGTGGCGCCGTCCGCCCAGCGCTGCAGCTGACGGCGGTCGAGGAGGTGGACGCCGCCCTGGCGGGAGGCCCAGAGCACGTCCTGGTGGCTGAAGCTGCCGAGGTGGACCACGACTCGGGTCAGGCGGTCGACGCCGGGGCGGCCCGCCTCCCGCAGGGGAGCGGGCCCGCTCGCGCCCTCGTCCGCCGTGGCCACCGGGCGGAACGCGACGTCGAGTTCGCGGCCCCGGCGGTCCCGCGCGTACAGGCGCGGCCGCCCTTCCTGCTTGCTCAGGTCGATCACCCGCCAGCCGTCGCGCCGCAGCATCCGCGCGGCCGCCACCGCCAGGCCCTGGTCATCGAGCCGGGCCAGTTCCGCCGCGGTGTAGTGGCCGCCGCGCCGGCGGACGACCGTCCGGCGCAGGCGCAGGCCCGCGGTCGCGGCGGCCGCCACTAGGACGACGCCGAGCACCGGGCCGCCGACGCCGAGGGCGCGGTAGAGCCAGACAAGCAGCAGGACGGGGGCGAGCACGGCCAGGCCGAGGGCGACGAACCCAGGGAGGACGTCACGGAGTTCGGGCCCGTACCGGCCCTGGGCCCGCAGTTCGGAGACCGCTCGCTGACGCTGCGAGCGCCGGGACCCGGGCACCGGAGGCCGTCGCAGCCATAGGGGTATCTCCGGCCGTCGCCACCGCACCACCAGGGCCAACTCCCCATCACCCGCTCGTCCCGTCGTGCGGTAGAGATACCCGGTCCGTCCCGCGACCCGCCAGCCGGGGCGCGGTTCGGCCACGGAACCGGCCGAATGGGTTGCGCCGAGCCGGTTCCCAGGGTGATGTACTGCCAGCACACCATCCCGTATGTCGAGGAGGAAGTGGTGACCCCCGGATTCCTTCGGCGTCGACGCGACCGCCGGGCCACCGAGCGAGCCACCGCCCACCTGGACGCCCAGCTGCGGGAGTCGGCGGACATCGCGATCAGCGCCGCCCGGCGGAGGCTGACCCGCCGCATGCCCACCCTCCCGCTTCACCTGGAGCACCAGGACCGCGAGGCGGTCGACGTCCAGGACGTACTGGACGCGGCCCGCGAGCACTTCGGGCTGACCGACGTCGAGCCCGAGCGGGCCGCCGCCTGGCTGCGGGCCCGCTACGAGTTGCGCACCGGTTCCATGGACCTGATCACCGACGCGTACGAGTACGGCGCCTGACCGACCGACGCGAGCCCCCACGGCCGCCGCTGGAACACCGATTCCAGCGGCGGCCGCCGCCATTCCAACTCCGGCCAGACCCTCCCCTGAAATAGCGTGTGCACGCTACGATTTGACGCATGACGACTCAGGAGGGGACCCGGATCATCACCGCCCTGGAATCGACCTGGGGCGCGATCCAGAAGCATCACCCGGACGTTCCAGACGTCGTAATCGTGACTGGAACTGGGCGCGGCCGCCGCAAGAACAGCCTGACGTGGGGGCACCACACTGTGGACCGCTGGCTGGACGCGGCGGCCGCCGGCCGCAAGGCGGAGCTGTTCGTGTCCGGCGAGGCCATCGCCAAGGGTGGCGAGATGGTCGTGGAGACGATGCTGCACGAGGCAGCCCACGCGCTCGCGGCCGTCCGGGGCATCCGGGACACCTCCTGTGCGGGCCGCTGGCACAACCGCAAGTACGCGGCCCTGGCCCGGGAGCTGGGGCTGGAGCCGCCGAAGAAGGCCGCGAAGGTGATCGGGTTCAGCGAGGCCCTGATCACGGCCGCCACGGTCGGCCGGTACGCGGCCCAGATCCGGCGCCTGAATGCGGCGACGCTCGCGCGCATCGAGGCGCCCGAGGACGACGAGGGCCAGCAGCCGGAGCCCCAGAGCGAGGACAACCCGGGCCCGCGCGGCGGCCGCGGCCGGGCCGGGAAGCGGCTGGCCGTGGAATGCGGCTGCACCCCGCCCCGCCGGATGCAGGTCAGCCCAAAGTTCCTGGAAGACGGCTCGGTGCTGTGCGGGAAGTGCCGCGAGGAGTTCCAGCAGTCGGAGCCGGAGCTGGAACTGACCCTGGAACTGGGCGCGGGTGCCGAGCCGGCCGAGCCCGTCGCGGCCCGGGCCGCGCGGTGAGCGCGCACGCTCCGGCCGTTCCCTGGCAGGCCCTGGCCGCCGACCCAGCGACCGCCGAGCGCTACGACGCGAAGGTGTACCGCGGCCCCGGACTCACGGACTGCCACTGGTGGCTGGGCGCCATCAGCGACTCCGGGCACGGCAAGCTCCGGGCGGGTAGCCGCCCGGCGGGCACCTCCCGCGTGGTGTCGGCCCACGTGCTGGGGTTCGCCATCCATCAGGGCACGGCCGCCCTGCAGGCGGGCGCCATCATCCGGCACAAGTGCGACGAAGCCAGCTGCCAGAACCCGGCGCACTGGCTGATCGGGGACCGTCTCCAGAACATCCTGGACTTCCAGGCCCGCCGCGGGCTGACCGGTCACCCGCTCGCGGACGTGCGGGGCGCAGCCGGGCGGGCCGTCGCCGTCCGGGACGCCATCCTGGCGGCCGCCCCGGGAGAGGAGCCAGCCGCCATAGCGGCCGCACTCGCGGCTGGCCACCCCTCCGGGGACCGACAGGACACCCTCTGGTGACCGTGGACCAGGTCGATGCCGAGGTCACGGCCGAAGCCCGCCGCTTCGCGGCCCACGGGCAGCAGAACGCCCGAGCGGTGTCCAGACCGCCCGGGCGTCAGACCGACAGGGCCAGTGATGGGGGGCCGCGTGGGTCACACCGGCCCGAGGCGGTGGTACCCACCGCCTCGGGCCGGGCATCCGTGTCACCCGAGCGGGTTGGCTGCCGCCGTCCCTGTTTTGCAGGAGTTGCTAAGCAATCCCTCGTTGCACACGACGATGGCGACGGACTTGATGTTGAACCCGTCCGAGATCTTCAGGTCGGGGTGGTCGGTCCCTTTGCCGTTGCACCCGTTGTAGTCGTACCGCTTGTTGGGGGTATCGAACTCGCCCTTGCCTCCCATGCGTATGACATGGAAGTAGGCGAACACCGGGTTGGAGTTGCAGTTGGTGTCCTGAACGTGCAGTTTGATGCCGTTGGCGCTGCCCGGGCCCCACGTCCACGTGGCGCTGGCCATTCCATAGCTGCTGCTGACGCTCGCGCTGCCGGGGTAGGTGGCGGCGTTGGCGGTTCCCGGGATGCTGAGCGCCAGTCCGAGCGAAGCGCTCACGGCTAGCAGGGCGTTGCGAACTCGCATATCTCCCCCTTGTGCTTTGGATAGGGCCTGTAGGCCGCTAGATGACCGATGATGCTGTACAAGTACAGTCAAATCGTCAAGAGCATGGCAAAAAAGAAACGGTGGAATTTTTGCCAGCCGACGGCACTGGGACGCGCACCTTCCCTCGCCCCCCAGACCACAGTTTCGGCAGATTCGGTTGCCCGGGATCCGGTGTCTTTCCACCACGTATTCCGGGGCCGCGCTTGCTGCGGGACGGCGCAGCGGGCCCCGGTTGCCGGGTCAATCAAAGCGTGTGCACGCTAGAGTTGGAGGTGTCCGGCCAAGCCGGACTCGGCGGCGCACCGGCCGCCGAAAACCACGCTTGGTAACAGTCGAGGCCCGCCCCCACGTCCGGGGTCCGGGCCTCTGTCGTCTCCGGCACAGCGTAGCGGGCAGCCGCCCGCAGCCGTCAACACCCGGCCCGCCAGCGTCCCGAAGCATAGCCACCAACGAGCCCAGGGCCACCGGACAGGAAGTACCCCAGCAACGACCCAGATCACCAGCACCTAGAAGGCCATCGGACCTAAGACAGCCACCAAGCACCAAGGCCACCTAACAATCTGTCAACCCCAAGGTATAAGCATCTCTCTGACACACCCTTGCATTACCATCCGATGGCCCGTACCGTGATCACATGACCGCCACTGTGAGCCCGGGATCCGACCCCGGCTACCTGATCAATCAGGTGGGCAAGGGTGGCGAGCACTACTACCTGAAGGCGATCGAGCAGGCCGGGGAACCGGCCGGTATCTGGCTCGGAGACGGCGCCAATGATCTTGGTCTGACGGGTGAAGTCGATCATGAGCTGATGAGCGACATGTACTCGAAGTTCACCGACCCCCGCCTGCACGAGCAGGTTCGGGCGTCACTCTCCGCGATCACGGCTGAGCCCGGATCGGACGAGTACAAGGCTCAGGTAGCCGCCATCTACGACGAGGCCCGGGTGGGTCGGAAGCCGATGGACTACACGAAGTCCATCGAGGAGCGGGTGGCCAAAGCGCTGGACGAGCTGGGGCCCGACTCGACCCCCGAGCAGCAGCGCGCGGCGGAGTTGAAGGTGCGCCAGAACGCCCCCTCCGCACGGTCGTACTACGACGTCACGTTCTCGGTGCCCAAGTCGTACTCCTTGCTGCACGCGGGGTACCAGATCGAGGCCGCGCGGCTGCGCGACGCCGGCGACCTGGAAGGCGCGGCCGAGGCCGCCGCCAAGGCTGACGCCGTGTGGGAATGCGTGATGGAAGGCGTCCAGGCCGGGCTGGAATTCCTGCAGGAAGAGGCCGGGTACGCCCGGGACGGGCGGCACGGCGCCAAGGACGCGGACGGCACTCCCACCGGCCGCCAGGTCGACGCGCACCGCTGGACGATCGCGTCATTCCGGCAGCACACGAGCCGGGACAACGAGCCGCAGATGCACGTGCACAACGCGATCTGGAACCGGGTCCAGGCCACGTCCACCGACCCGGTGACCGGCGAGACCCGCACCAAGTGGCTGACCATCGACGGGCAGGAGATCTACCGGCACACCAAGGCGGCCGGGCACATCTTCGAGAAGACCACGGACGAGGCCCTGTACCGCAAGCTGGCGCTGCGCGCGGCGATGCGTCCGGACGGCATGGCCCGCGAGATCGTCGGCATCGGTGAGGAGAAGCGGGACAAGTTCAGCAGCCGCCGGAAGACCATCACCAAGAAGACTGCCGAGCTTGCCGCCGAGTGGGAGACCGCCAACGGCCGGCCGCCGTCCGCGCACGAGCTGGCCCGCATGGCGCAGTGGGCGAACCTGAACGCACGGAAGAACAAGTCCGAGGCCGTTCCGCGTGAGGAGCTGCTGGCCCGCTGGGAGGCCGACATGGTGGCCGACACCCGCGAGTCCCTGGCAGGCGTTCCAGCCGCCGCCGAGGCAGCCACGGCCGAGTTGGAACGCGACGCGGCCGAGCTGGAATCGGGCCTGGAATTCGACCCCGAGGACGTCGTGCGTCGGGCCGTCGAGAACGTCCAAGACCAGAAGTCGGCATGGCGCCGCGCGGACCTCGTGGTGGAGATTTCCAAGGAGCTGCCCGACTGCCTCGGAGGGTTGGAACGCCACCAGGTCAAGGCGATCGTGAACGAGCTGGCCGACGCCGCACTGCAGTCGGGCACGGACACCGACGTTGTGCGGCTGACCGCGCCCAACCTCGTCCCGCTTCCCGCCGAGCTGACCCGCGAGGACGGACAGTCCATCTACGCCCGCCACGGCGCCCGCCGGTACGCCACAGAGGCCCACCTGGAGCGCACCGGCCGCCTGATTGCCAAGGCCACAGAGCTGGGAGCCCCCGCCGTGGACCGCGAGGTGATCGAAGAGGCCGTGGCCGGCGCCCAGCTCAACGAGGGGCAGGAGAAGGCGTTCCGCGCCATCCTCGGCTCCGGCCGCCGCATGGAGGTCGTGGCCGCCCCGGCTGGAACTGGAAAGTCCCGTCTGGCGGGCGCGATCCACGACGTCTGGACGCAGGAAGTCGGACCCGTCATCGGTCTGACCGTCAGCCAGCGCGCCGCCCGCGTGCTGTCCGAGGAGGGCGTGGAGAACGCGGCGAACATCGCCAAGTTCCTGGACACCAACCGCCGGTTGGAAAAGGGTCTGCCCGTGCTGGAATCGGACCGCGACGCCCACCAGCTCCGCCCCGGCCAGCTGGTCATGGTGGACGAGGCGTCCATGGCCGAGGACGGGCAGCTGGACGAGATTCGTCGGTACGCGGACCGCGTGGGCGCCAAGGTGCTGTACACCGGCGACGGGAGCCAGCTCAGCGCCGTGGGCGCCGGCGGCGTCTTCGCCCAGCTCAGCGACGAACTGCCCAACGTGCACCGGCTCGACCAGGTGATGCGCTTCTCCAGCGAGTGGGAGAAGGACGCGTCCCTGCAGCTGCGCGACGGCAAGCGCGAGGCCCTGGCCGCTTACGAGGACCGCGGCCGCCTCCGTGGCGGCACCCGCGAGGAGATGGTGGCCGCCGCCTACCAGTCGTGGCTGGCCGACCACGTGGGAGGCAAGAACTCCCTGCTCATCGCCCCGACCAACGAGCAGGCCGACGAGCTGGCGGCCCGCGCCCGCGCCGACCTCGTACGGCTCGGACTGGTCGCAGAAGAGGGCATCGAGCTGGAGAAGCGCGGCCTCACCGTCGGCGTGGGCGACATGATCCAGCTGCGGGAGAACAACCGACGCCTGACCACCGCGAGCGGCGACCGCTTCGCCACGAACCGGGACGTCGTGAAGGTGCTGGGCATCTCCGACAGCGGCGCCGTGACCGTCGCCTACGACGACGGAGACACCCTCCAGCTGCCGCCCTCGTACGTCGAGAACCACGTGGACCTGGCGTACGCGGGCACCGTGCACGCCGCCCAGGGCCGCACCGTCGACACCTCCCACACCCTCGTGGAAGGCGCTGGAACGCGGGAGTCGATCTACGTCGCCATGACGCGCGGCCGCGATTCCAACACGGCGTACGTCGCCATCGACGCGGCCGGCGTGCCCGTCGAGCAGCGCCCCGACAAGCTGGCCGTGCTGACCCAGACTCTCGACAATTCCAGCGCCGAGAAGTCCGCGCTGCAGGTGCAGCGTGAGGAGCTGGAATGGTCCCGCTCCCTGGCCAAGCACACGTACGAGATGGAGGACCTGGCGACCGAGGACGCCGCAGTCCGCTTCGGCCGTCTGCTGCACGAGGAGCTGGGACCAGACCGGTACCGCGAGCTGCGCGACAGCGAGGCATACGGCTCCCTTGTCCGTCTCGGCCGCAGCGCCGAGGCCGAAGGCTACGACGCCACCGAGATGCTGCGTGACGTCGTGCAGCAGGGCCGCCTGGAAGACGCCAAGGACTTGGGCAAGGTGCTGCACTGGCGCCTGGAACAGAGCGTCGACGCCGCCGAGCGCCGCCAGGTCCAGGCCGACGAGCAGCGGGTGGGCGAGGCCGTCGAGGCCCAGGAAGCCACGGTCAACGACCTGATGGGCCAGCTGGCCGTGGCGCCCGTCGCCCACGTCGACCACGAGGTGAGCGACGAGGCCCAGGCCGAGGCCGTCCGGCAGGCCGAGGTCATGCAGCAGGCCCCCGTGCTGGCCTGGAACGGCAGCCAGGAGGACGCCCTGGCCGCGCAGCAGGCACTCATCCAGGCGCAGGTCATCGAACCGCTGGAGGTCCAGCGGGCAGCGGAGGCAGCAGCGGCCGAGCAGGCACGGCAGCAGGCAGCACTGGACCAGGCTATGGCCATGCAGCTGGGCGCCGAGGTGCTGCACGGCGGGCAGGAGACCCAGGAGCGCCACAGCATCGCGGAGGAGCAGCGCCAGGCCGCCGAGGCGCGCGCCGACTGGCGGAACCGGACCGCTGGAATCGAAGGCCCGAAGGGCGAGTACGCCCGCGCCGTCGCGGAAATCGCGGAGGCCAAGCGGCTGGAACTGGGACGGGAACTGGCGGAGGCCGAGGAGCTGCCGCAGTGGGCCCGGGACACGTTCGGCCCCGTGCCGGAGGACCCGACCTGGCGGGAACGCTGGATCGAGCGCGCCGGGTCGGTGCTGGCCTACCGCGAGGCGCACGAGTACGACAGCGAGCGCGACCCGATCGGCCAGCGGCCGGGCCGCGGTGCGGTCGACGTCCGTCAGGACTGGGACCGTGCGTACCGCGCCCTGGGCGAGCCCGAGGACCGGATGGAGCTGGTCGGAGCGTCGGACGCGACCCTGCGCCGCATGGTCGAGCGCTACGACCGCGAGACCGAGTGGGCGCCGCCGCACGTTGCCGGCCAGCTGCGCGAGGCGAGCGAGTCCCTGGCCGATGCCGAGCGCGAGTCGCTGCAGAAGTACATCGCCGCGATGGAGGCCGAGACCGACGAGCAGCGCCAGGAGCTGGAGCAGACCGCCGAGTCCTACGAGGCCCTGACCGCCACCCTGGCCGAGGACGTCGAGAAGCTGGAACAGGTCCACACCGTCCGCGCCGCGTGGCACAAGCACACCGAGCCGACGCGCGAGCAGGCGCAGGCCGCCAAGCGTCAGCTGGAACTGCGGGCACCGGAGCCGGAGGCCCTGGAACTTCCGGAGGACGTGCAGCAGGCCGAGGTGGAACCGGAGCTGGAACAGCAGCAGGCCAAGCCCGAGCATCTGCAGCAGGCGCGCGAGCGGGCCCACGAGTCCGGCCGGACCCTCACGGGCGAGGAGCTGCAGCAGGCCGTCCACATCGCCACGGTGGCGACGGAAGTCCTGGCCGACCGCGAACAGACGCGGCAGATGGAGGAGGCCGAGCGGGCACGGCGTGACGAGCCCCAGGTGGTCCAGGCGCCGGAGCCCGTGGCCGTCGAGCGCGCCGGCCGCGAGGTCGAGATGTAGCCCGACTGCACCCGGAAGGGGCGGACTGCCACCAGGCGGTCCGCCCCTTCGCCGTTACTCGAGTACCGGTTACTGCGCGGGGCTCCGCCCCACACCCCGGCCACCCTGCGGAGGGTGTGGGGGGCAGGGATCTTGGGTGCGGGTGGTGGGGTGGTGGAGATGGTGGTGGGTCGCGGTGCGGCCCCCTCGTCGGACGGCACCCGGAGGGCACCACACCGCCCGCCGGCCATCCAGGACGCCTACGGCGCCGCGCAAGCGCGGTCGGGCAAGCCCGATCCTGGACGTCCGACGAACGGCGCGGTAGGGCTTCGCCTGCCGCCCAACGAGGGAACCACCCCGCTCAGCCCGGACCCGTGCCGCAGGCCGCACGGGCGGAAACCCTGGAACCGTGTCAGTCCCCGCGGCTACCGTCGTTCCATGGCCAGCAGCAGCGATCCGTGGAGCGAGCGCCGGCAGGCGCCGCACGGGCCCGCCGAGCCGCCCCAGCGGTCGGTGAGCGAGATCCTTGGAACCCCCGAGCGGCCCACGATCCTGCCCGGGGCCACGCCCCAGTGGCCGGGCCACGAGTACGGGAACACCGTGCCGCCCAAGCCAGCACCGATTCCAGGGGTTCCAGGAGCCGTCCGGCGCCAGCGCGCCGAGCTGGAAGCGCTCCGGGACGACGCCGCCAGGCAGTACCACGCCGGCGAGGCCGCGCGAGTCCAGGTGTACGCCAACCACCGCAAGGAAGCGGCCGTGGCCCAGGGCGTGTGGGCCGCCACCGCATGGCTGCTGGGGGAGCTGCAGGCGAGCCCGATCAGCCGCGAGGCGTACACGTACCCGTACACCGCCCGCGAAGTCGGGCGGGAAGAGACCCGGGCCCGAGACTGCATCGAGCGCAACGCCTGGCACGAGGTGGACGAGGACTACGCGGCCGGAGTCCTGCACGCCCTGGAGTGGGCGACCAGCACCGAGAAGCAGCGGCCCGTGGCGGCGGCCGCCTGACCCCTGGCGACGCGAAGAGGCCCGGACCATCGGTCCGGGCCTCTTCCGTTGTGGGGGCGGATCAGCTGGGCACTTCGCCCGTCCGCAGCATGTGCAGGTACTGCTCCAGCTGTTCCTTGTCCTCCCGGAGCGCCTTGTTCTCGAACAGGTCGTGCTTGTGGCCGTTGCCCCCGTCGTAACTGTTCTTGCAGTCTTCCAGGATGAACTTGCCCTGGCGTACGGCGTCGGGGAGCCAGCGGCCCAGCCACTCAGCCACCCGCAGTGGCGACGCCTCCGAGTCGAGGTAGGCCCAGTGGTGGCTCATCATCAGGCTGGTGAGGCTTTCCACCATGTCCTCGTGCTGCCACCAGCACGAGGAGCTCCGATCCGAGTACCCCAGCATCTCCTTGTAGGAGCGGGGCCAGCGGACCCGGAACGTACCTTCCACCCACTTCAGGAGGATGTCCCAGGCGTTCGCCTGCTGCTGCGGGTTGAAGGTGTTCCAGTTCCAGACCACCGGAGCGTTGCTTTCCGGCTTGTCCGCCAGCTTCTTGACGACCAGGGACAGTTCCTGGAGCCGGTCTGCGAGCTTCTGTTCCTCCAGGGTGTTGAGGCGGCCGTTCACCTCGTCCAGCTGCCGCCCCAGTTCGCGGGTGCGCTCCCAGACGGCTTTCGTCTCCTTGGACTGGTCGGTCATCCGGTCTTCCCCCACATGGTCTGGTCAGCGGCCGCCGCGGGCTGCCGCTGCGGGCCGTGCGGGGCCGCCGCGGGCATCTGCGGCGGGAGGACGGGCCCGGCGACCTGTACGCCGTTCTTCTTCAGCTTGGCCTCCAGCTTGGCCTGTGCTTTCTCCTGCTTCGCCAGTTCCTTGACGTCCTTCCGGTTCCACACCGGGGTGAAGGCGTAGCGGATCGGCGGAAGGTGCCGGTAGAAGACGAGGCCGGTCCCTTCCTTCATCTGCCGGATCGCGTCCTGAGGCATGATCCGGACCCGTCGCACCGAGACGTTGCGCGACTGCTTGTCGTCGTCGTTGGACGAGGAGGAGGCCACTTCCTCGTCCTTCTCCCCGCACAGCACGGAGAGTTCTTCCAGATCCTGCGGGATGGACAGGCCGCCCAGGGCGATGCGGACGGAGTTGTTCATGATGGTCTGCGCGCCGTTGTGGCCCCAGCGCTCGCGCAGCTGGGACGGGGACTGGACGCTGACCAGGAGCTGGATGTTCCGGCCACCCGCGTCCGCCGACCACTTGTGCAGCGGGAGCGGACAGATCACGGCCGCCTCGTCCAGGACGAAGCGCACGTACGGGTCCATGCGGCCGCCGGAGCTGTTGTCCGCTTCCAGGTAAGCCGCCTCGTAGATCTCACCCACCAGGGCGGTGAACAGCGGGGCGACGCTGCCGTACTGCTGGTCACGGCCCATCAGGTACAGGGTGCCGCGCGAGCGGAGGAAGTCCGCCACGTCGAACTTCTGCTGACCGGGCCGGGGGGACACGATGTCCACTACCTGGGGCAGCGACATGAACTCGAACGACCGGATCAGCGTCAGGTACACGCTGTTCCGCGTGTTCTCCGGGGCGTTCCGCATCTGCGACAGGCCGCGGGCCCAGCCGGCGGGGACCAGCTGCGGGTGGCCTTCCAGGATGTCCAGGGCCTCCCGGTTGGTCGAGTCGGTCACCCAGGCCCGGACGCGCGTCAGGTCGTAGCCCTTGATGCCCGCCGCCATCAGGTAGAAGGACAGCACCATGAAGGAGTGCCCCTCCCAGAAGGAGGCGTTCTCCATGGCCTCCCCGCTGGCCGAGGCCGCCAGCAGGTACCCGGCGCGACGCAGGGCCACCACCGGGTCCTGGCAGCCCTCCACGAGGTTCCAGCGCAGGGTGTTCTCCACCCCGCTCACGCCCGCGTTGAACACCCACACGGGCCGGTTGTGCTCACGCCTCAGCTTGTGGGTGTGCTCGTACAGGTCACCGCGGGTCGAGGTGACGACGCAGGCGCCGGCCGCGTCGATGATGGCGTTGCCGTACTGGGCGCTCTTGCCGGTACGCGGCGGGGCGTACATCAGCACGATGTCCTCGCAGGCGACGAACAGGCCCTTCTTGTGGAGCAGGTCCGTGCCGAGGTGCAGCCCGACCTCGTGAGGGCTGATGGAACGCGGCTTGGCGCCTGCCAGGGACGGGCGGAGGGTGCCGGCGCGGGCTCGCAGCGAGCCCTCAGACAGCCACCGCTTCAGTTCCTTGGGGTTGGCAAAGCCGACACGGTCCGCGGGCTTCCCGTTCGTGGTCGGGCCGCTCTTGCCCAGGTCGAACTTGTGCTTCAGGTGGAGGTAGCCGAGGCCCGCGCCGCCAAGGCCCGTGGCGATGAAGCCGAGCCAGCCGCCGAGGGGCCAGTTCGAGCCCGCCGTGTTGAGGAGGTCGAGGACGCCGCCCACGGACGGCTCCGGGACGCCGCCCTTCTCGGCGCCAGCCGCCACCACCGCCACGGCGGGCAGACCGGCGGCCGCGTACGAGGTGCCGATGCCCCGGCGGGGCTTGCCGACGATGAGGTCGGAGGGCTTGTGGGCGTCGCGGATGCGGTACATCCAATGCGGTTCCATGCCCGGAAAATCTGTGGTCGGGAGTGTGGGATTCTCTTCCTTGCGTGACACGAGCAGTCTCCTCTGTCGCGAAGTCCCCGGGTCAGGCGGTACCAGCGCCTCCCGGGGGCGCCTATTTATCCGGTGACCTCACGATCACCGTACGAGCCGGGGCCGACATTCAGCCCCGGGATTCCTCAGCTGTGCTTCTTGATGATGTCGCCCAGGTACTTCCGGGCGCTGTTCTCTTTGAAGCCCGCGTCCACATGCCACTGGCGAGCCAGAGCGCTGGCCGACTGGTGGGGGAAGCGCTGTTCCGGAGGAAGCTGCAGGTAGCGGTACTCCAGCAGTTCCTTGCCCGTCAGGTCCGGCTCAGGGGTCGCGCCCTCGTCCAGCTCGTCCGTCGTCTTGTCCAGGCCCTCGTCCACGGCCTCGTCGATGACTTCCGGCACCGGCACCGGCTCAGGCGCCAGAAGGGGCTCCGCGCTGTCGCCAATTGGCGACTGGACCGCCTCGTCCGGAACCGGCTCGGAGTCCTTCTGGAGCCAGTCGGCATGGTCGATCCGGGCCTGCACCATCTGCGGCCGCCCATCGCTACGAGCTGCCAGAGGACCGCCGGCGGCCGCCATCCGACCGTTGCCGTGGAACTGGTCGTACGGGTCGTACCCGCCGCTGTACTCGACGTCCGGGCCGGTTTCGTACGCCTCGTACGGGTCGGCGTCTGCCTGCGCTGGGATCGGCAGCGCGTCCGGCTCCGGGTGACCGGCCGCCATCTCCGGGGCGTCCACCTCGTCCTGGCCCTGGTGCTGGTCGACGTCGACCTGCACAGGCTCCAGCTCCCGCACGGCGGCCGAGGGCAGTTCCTCGCGCACGTTGTTGTCGAAGCGTTCCAGCTCCGCAGGCACCGGGATACCGGCAGCTTCCAGGCCCGCCGTCGCGGTCTCCCGGAGCGGGACTCCGTACCGGGCCAGCCGCAGCGGCATCATCGCTTCCACCGGAGCCTTCCGGCGCCAGGCGCGGCCGAAGCGCTGCCGCAGGCGTGCCTGATACACCAGGCGTTCCTGCTCCATCTTCACGACCTGTTCGTACGACCGGAGTTCCCAGAGCTTCATCCGGCGCCACAGGAGGAACGTGGGCAGAGGCGAGAGCATCCAGCGGGTGAGGCGGACGCCTTCCATGTGCTTGTCGGCCGTGATGTCTGCGATCCGGCCCACTGCGTGCCGGGCAGCCTCCACAGCGACGACGAACAGAACCGGGATCACCGCGTGCATGCCCGTGCCCAGCGGGTCCGGCCAGGCCGAGGCAGCGTTGAAGGCGACCGTGGCGGCCGTCAGGAGCCACGCCGTCTGGCGGAGCAGCGGGAACGGGATCCGAATCCACGTCAGGAGCAGGTCGAGGCCGAGGAGTACGACGATCCCGGCGTCAATACCGATGGGGAAGACCAGGGCGAAGTTCCCGAACCCCTTCTTTACCGCGAGGTCGTGCACCGCGGAGTACGAGCCGGCGAAGCCGATGGACGCGATGACCACCGCACCGAGGGTGACGACACCGATCAGCACACGGTGGACCCGGGTCAGCTCCGGAATGCCCTTCTTTTCTTCAGGGGCAGTGGCAGATCCGGGTGGATCTACGGCCGTACCCTGGTGGTGACGCATGTAGGTCTCCAAACTCAGCGTCTTGGGCCCTGGTGGTGTGTCCTCACCACCGGGGTTCTTTCTCGTCAGGTCTCGTTGGTGGGCTTGCCGTAGCCCTTGCGGGTCAGCCACTCGTCGTACGCGGCCGCCACCTGTTCCTTCAAGCTCATTCCGGTGTCGAGCTTGCAAAGCGTGCCCCGGCGGTGCAGCTGCAGATCCTCCGGGACTTCCACGTTCAGCGGTCGCATCCGAACGCTCTCCTCCTTCTTTGGCCGGCCCCTGCGCTTCGGCTTGGGCTCATCGGTCATGTGGTCGCCACCTCTCCGAGTTCGTGCAGGTGGAGGGATGATCCCACTGTGCGGCTATGGATCTATGAAAGCAGGTCCCTAGGTTCCTAGCAACTATTTTTCCTAGGTTCCTTGCAGCCTAGGAAAAAAGGCCGTACGGTGGAACCAGAACGAACGAGAGGGCCGGGGGTTCCCGCCCCCGACCCTCTCCGCCCGGAACGGCGCTCCAACGCCTTCCGAGCTGGGACACCCCTATTCGCAGAGAGAGGGATCTCCGTGAGCAAGTCTTTCATCTCCATCTCCACCCCCGCCGCCAGTACCCCCCTGGCGACCGTCAGCCTCTCCACCGTCAACGGTGGCCGACTGGTCGCCGTGGGCAAGTGGGGTCCGGCGTTCGAGCAGCCGCCCAAGCCCAAGTGCGGGGACTGCCACGACTTCCAGCAGGTCATGGTCCGCCGCGGTGGCCGTCTGATCGCCGTCACCTGCCAGTGCATCAGCACGGGCACGGGCGACGACCTCCCGGCTCGCATCCCCACCGGCTCCCCGAAGCCCAACGCGGTCCCGGCGGTGGCGGCATGACCGAGCAGGAGCAGGCACAGGCGGCCGCTGAAGCCGCCGCAGCAGCCCAGCGCGCCGAGGCCATGCGTCAGCAGGCGGAGGCCGACCTGCGCCGCCACGGCCAGGCCGTGAGCGGGATTCGACCCGCCGGATGAGCGGCACGAACCCGCCCCTGCCTATCCGTCCGCAGCCGCACGAACGCGACGGACGCCAGCCGCAGCAGCAGCCCGCGCGGCCGCACCCCGCCCGATAGGGCCCCGGCGGGCCTGTCGCCAATTGGCGACAGGCCCGCCTCCCTCTTGCTTGCCTTGATGGAGAGGCACATTCATGCCGCACTGCACCAACCCCAAGGAACTGGAGCGGATCTCCGACGCCGACCTTCGCGCCGAGAACCGCGCCGAGTGGCTGGCCGGAGAGCACCGCGCCGGCGGCTACCCGACCGCCCACGTCCACTACGACCTCCCCGGGCAGGCGTTCACCGTCGTGGCCCCGCAGGGGGGTGCGTCCGAGTGAGCATCGCTCGCGAACGCCTGATCGCCGCCGCCGCCCTCGTCCTCTCCGTGCTGGTCCTGGTGACCTCCGTGGAGATCGGACAGAACGCAATCGAGGCCCTGCTGACCGCCGTGACCACATACGGCACCGCGGTACTGGCCGCCGCTCTCGTGCTGGCCTTCACGGGGGCACCCCTGAGTATCCGGCCCGTCCTGAAGGCCACGCGTACCGTGCTCGCCGTCGCCGTGGTGATTGCCCTCGTCCTGTACGGGATGGGCCGATCCCTCTGGGCGGTGATCGCATGATCCGCGCCCTGACGATCCGCCAGCCCTGGGCGGCCGCCATCGCCCACGCGGACAAGCGCGTGGAGAACAGGGTGTGGCCGACCTCGTACCGGGGGCCGGTGCTCATCCACGCGGGCAAGACCGTGGACCGCCGCAGCGGGCCCATGGTCGCCGCCGTGGTGCGCGGGCTCCAGCTGGACCTGGGCGCCGTGCTCGCGGTCGCCCGGATCACGGACTGCCACGACAGCGCCGAGGAGAGGATCCCGTGCACCCCGTGGTCCGCCACGGGCCAGTTCCACCACGTCCTGGACGAGGTGACCCCCCTCCCGCTCCCGATCCCGTGGACGGGCGCTCAGGGCCTGTGGATCCCCACGCCCGTCTTGATGGACCAGGTCCGCGAGCAGTTGGGCCCCGAGACCTCCGCCCGCGTGCTGCGAGAGGGGGCTGGGCCGTGCTGACCGTATATGACGAGTTCGCCGGGGTCGGCGGCTCCAGCCAGGGGTCCACCGCGGTGCCCGGCACGGAACTGATCTTCGCCGCGAACCACAAGAAGGACGCCGTGGAGGACCACGCCCGCAACTTCCCCCGGGCCGACCACTACGAGGGCGACGTGGCCCGCGCCGACATCACGAAGTTCCCCCGCGCGGACATCTTCTGGGCGAGCCCGTCGTGTCCGCCCTGGAGCAACGCGAGGGGCAAGCGCCGGGACTTCGACAACTCCACCCAGGGAGTCCTGTTCTGGGAGGACGAGCCGGACCCGGAGACCAAGCGGGCCCGTGCCCTCATGGAAGAGGTTCCCCGCTACCTGAACGCGATGATTCTTCGAGGCAAGCCCGTGCTGTGCGGGGTCGTTGAGAACGTGACCGAGTGCAGGAAGTGGGACCAGTGGTCCCGCTGGCTCCGCGAGGTTCGTTGCGGGGGCCTGTACGAGGTTCGCGTTATCGCGATCAACTCCATGCACGTCAAGGCCCGTGGATCGCGCCGGGCGCCTCAGTCGAGGAACCGCCTGTTCGTCGCCTACTGGCTCAAGTCGTTGGGGCGGACGCCGGACTGGAACAAGTGGCTGCGCCCCCGGGCGTACTGCCAGATGTGCGACGCGACCGTGGCCGCCATGCAGGTCTTCAAGGACCCGAAGAAGGACATGGGCGCGTACGGGCGCAACGGCCAGTATTGGTACCGGTGCCCGAACGCGCGGTGCCGCAACGCGATCGTGCAGCCCGAGGTCATGCCCGCGTCGGCCGTCATCGACTGGTCGATTGAGGGCCGCCGGATCGCGGAGCGGGACGAACCGCTGGCCGAGGCCACGATGGAGCGGATCGCCCGGGGCATCGCCAAGTTCGCCCGCCCGTTCACGGTGCCCGCCGGCGGGACCTGGCGGACCGACCCGGTGTCGGTCGAAGACCCCATGCCGACCCGCACGACGCGAGAAACGGACGGCCTGGCCGTGCCGCCCTTGCTCGTCCCGACCGAGGGCCGGGACGGGAAGGTGGCGACGTCGGCCGAGGATCCGATGCGGACCCAGACCGCCCGCAACGAGACCGGGCTGGCCATCCCGCCGTTCCAGATCAGCCTCCGGGGCGGAGGGTCAAAGAAGACCGCGTACGGCGTGGACGAGCCCGTGGGCACGGTCAGCGCGAGTGGGAACCATCACGGCCTCGTCACCGGCCAGAAGCTGCTGATCCCGTACTACAGCACCGGCACGGCCCGCACCGTCGAGGAGCCCGTGGGCACCGTGACGACGCGCGACCGCTGGTCGCTCGCAGAGGTCCAGGAATCGGTGGACCTGGGAGACGTGCGCTTCCGGATGCTGGAGCCCCACGAGATCCAGGCAGCCATGGCCTTCCCAGACCCGTACATCGTCACCGGTTCCAAGCGGGACAAGGTCCGCAAGCTGGGGAACGCGGTCACGCCGCCCGTGGCGGAGGTCATTGTGTCCGCCCTCGTGGAGGCCGTCACCGGTGAGCCGCTGGAGGTGGCGTGGTGACCCGCCGCAAAGACCCGCGCGCCATGAACGGCGGGTGGCAGATGGACCTGTTTCCCGTCGAGGTCGAGCCGGAGCCCGCCGTGGCGGGCCCGGCCCGGCCGGCGGCCGCCGAGACCGAGCTGGCCCCGTACGTCCCGCAGTCGCCAATTGGCGACCGCTCCCCCGAGCCGGAGGTGGACCGGTGAGCAAGGAGAACGAGGAGTTCAACCCTTGGCGATGGGACCGGGACAACGCCCGCAACGGGCAGGCCCGCCTCACCGTCGAGCGGCACGGTCACAAGGTCTCCCTTGACCACCGCGGCGTGTCCATCGACGGGCAGCGCGTCGTCCGGGACGACCCAGCCAAGGGTGAACACGGCTTCCAGGTCACCGAGCTGGGGACCGTGCTCTACCGGGGCCAGGAAGTGGCCGCCATCGACCCCGCCCCGCCCGGCACCGCCAACCCCGGCGAGGTGACCGTGTGGGGCGCCAAGGGCCCCACACTCCCCGAGCGCAGGCAGCGCGAGCTGGCCGGCCGCGAGCGCGAGGAGGCCGAGCGGCGCAGCCGGGACGACCGGTACCGCTCCAGCCAGCAGCACCAGCAGGAACTCACCCGAGACGGACAGGAGATGTCGCTGTGACCGAGCAGCACCAGAGCCCCGCGCCGTTCGATCCGGCCCTGTACCTGATCGAGCAGGCCCACCGCCAGCCCGTGCCGCCGACGTTCCGCCCCGCCCCGCAGCTGCCGCCGCGCCGCACGGCCGGCCGCTGGCTCTGGGAACACTTCGGCCGCATCGCCCCGGGCCTGGCGACCAGCAGCATGTCCGCGCTCGCATGGAGCTGGGGGCAGAACATCCCGGACGGCTCCACCGCCCCGCTGTGGATCACCGGCCCCCTGGCCGCGCTCGCGGGGTGCGCGGGGTGCATCGCCGCGTCGAAGCAGCACGGCGACAACGAGACCGTGCGCCTTTCCTTCGGCGGAGCCGCCGTGCTCGCGTTCGCCGGGGTCACCGCCTGGACGCCGGACTGGCAGCTGGCCACCCTGCTGTGGGCCGGGTGCACCGCCGCGGTGTACGCGGTGTGCGCGCCACTGTGGCGGGCCGACCGCCGCGAGATCCGCGCCCAGGCCCACGAGCTGGTCATGGAGGAGACCCGCGGCGCCAACGAGGCCCGACTGAAGGCCATCGAGACCGCTGGCGCCGTGACCACGGCTCAGTGGGAGTACCACCAGGAGCAGGCGAAAGTGGACGCGATCGTTGCGGCCGCCGCCGCCCGCCAGCAGCGCGCGATCCAGCCGGGCCAGGAGCTGGACGTACAGGCCCTGTTGAAGGCCGCCCACGTGGCCGAGCTGAACTGACCGACCCCGCAACGACGAAGGGCCCCGCCGCACGGCGGGGCCCTTCTGCTGTGCTCGCCTACGAGTTGGCCGGGCCGGGAATCCCGTCCGCCCGCCGCTGCATCCGCACAGCAACCGTCCGGATGCGGGAGAGGTCCACGGCAGCATCGGCACGGTGGAACGGCGCGGCGTCGAGCGCCAGAGCCTCGTCCAGCTGCCGCAGCGCACGCTCCGCCGTGTCCGCAGCGGCCCGGATGGACTGGCCGACCTTCTCCGCCGTGTCCTCGTCATCGTCCACCAGCTCCGCGTCCACCACCTCGTCCTCGTCGCCTGTCGGCAACAGGTCGGAGGAGGCTACGCCGAGCCCTTCCTGATCCCGCCGGGCCGCGATCACTGCCGCGGTGACACGCTTCCCGCCGGACTCCTGCCGGAGGACTTCCACGAAGTTCCGGGCGCCTTCGTCCCCGTTCACCTTGACGACCGGGGCCAGCTCCCGGGCGTGCGACTCCACCACGGTGTCGAGCACGGCCTGACCGAGGGGAGCGAGCGCACGGTGGACCAAGGCCAGGTCCATGAGCCGGTACCCGTACGACCGGTCCCAGCCCCACCGTGCTTTCACGTAGTGCCCGAACTTCTCGTGCCCCTCCAGCTCCCACAGCCCGGATTCGTTGATCTCGTCCAGGAGCTGGCCGACCTCCACACGGTGCCGGGCCTGCAGCCGCCGGAGGCTTTGCTGGTACTCCCCCAAAGACGCCTCAATGCGAGCCTCCAGGGCTCGCAGACGCTCGTGGGGACTCAGTTCCACCTCGGTGCTGGAAGACGCCTGTACGGGCAGCTGGGCGCCGCCGCCGCGCTTCTCCAGCCCGTTGCGGAGCGCGGCTCCGATCGCGCTGCGGGATTTCTCCGATGCCTTGCTCACCGGGCCACCACGTCCAGGATCTCCCGTGCCATGAGGTCCATGTTCGTGTCCGGCTTGGTCCTGATGGGCTTGCCCCAGGACTGCGCGTACCCGTTGCGGGCGTTGGACAGTTCATACCGGTTTCGCAGCACGGTGTACCCCGCCTCTGCCAGCTCCCTGTCCACGTCGTCCGGCGTGGCCGTGCTCGGATCCACCATCGTGATCAGGATGACGAGCTGGGGCGCGCGGGCACCCGTCGTGCGCAACGACTCGATTGCGCCGAGCACGGACCCAGCCCGCTGTACCTCGTTGCCAGTCGGCTGGAGGCACAACACGGCCAGGTCGACCGCACTCAGCACCTGCAGGTGCGGACCGTCCTTCTTGCGCTCCCACGCTCCGGTGTCCAGGGCACACAGCCCCTTCTCCGGGCACAGTCGCAGGGCCTCATTGCGGATTTGGTGAATGGCCGGCGCCGGGTAGACCGGGGCGCCCAGGTCGACCACCTGAGCGTGTTCGTAGAGCGTGCCGTTCTCGTCATCTCCCGGCACGTCGGTGTCGATGCCGATGCACGGCACTCCGTACGACTTCCAGTAGGCGAGGAAGTGCGCGAGCATCGTCGACTTGCCCGCGCCACCCTTCCCCACGAAGGCAATCCGGCGACCCTGGGCGGGCAGCACCGGCACGGGGCGAGGTTTCGTCATGGCACGGGACGGTACAGCCCCGCCCCGTGATCGAGAGGACCGACCGGCGCAGCTTCGGCAGCTTGTACGACGAAGGCGCCCGTTCGGCTCCGGGGCCAGTCGCCAATTGGCGACCGGGAGCGGGTGCGGGTTACTGCGCGGGGCTCCGCCCCACACCCCGGCCACCCTGCGGAGGGGGTGGGGGCAAGGATTTTGGTGCGGGTTGGTGGGTGGTGGAGATGGTGGTGGGTCGCGGTGCGGCCCCCTCGTCGGACGGCACCTGGAGGGCACCACACCGCCCGCCGGGCCGCCAGGCCGAGCCGCTTCGCGGTCGCGCAAGCGCGAGCCTGGCAGCCCGACGAACGGCGCGGTAGGGCTTCGCCTGCCGCCCAACGAGGGAACCACCCCGCTCAGCCCGGACCTGTGCCGCAAGCCGCACGGACACCGAGAGGCCGGTTACGGTGGCGCCCATGGGGATCAGCACGGGGGAACAGTCGGGATACGCACTACTGGTCGCCGCCGAGCCGCCCACGAGGCACCCGTTCACGGTCAACGCCCTGTTGCCTCAGCTGGCCGCCGTTCCGCCGGCGCGACTGGTCGGCACCTCGTACGCGAGCGCCGTACAGCTGGCCAACCCCGACGACCCCAACACGGTGTTGACGAACCTGCGCACCGCGGCCGCCGTCGAGGGCCCGCTACTCGTCTATTTCTCCGGGCAGCTGGTGGTCGACGCCCGCCAGCACCTTCTCCACCTGGCCCTGGCCCGCACCACCGCCCGCACCGTCCGGTACACCGCGCTCCCGTGGCACTGGATCGCGGCCGAGCTGCACCGCCGGCCGCCGGGCACCACCACAGTGCTGGCCGACCTAGCGGCCGACACGGACGTCTGGCAGACCCTCGTCCACCAGGAGCAGACCCTGGCCGGGCCGTTCGCGCTGTACGGCACCGTGCAGCTGCAGGACCGCCGCCACCGCCCCAACCCCGCGTACACGCACGCGCTCGCGCACATCCTCCGGACCGCCGACGTCCGACCGGTCCCCGAGCAGCTGCACCACCAAGCCGTCCGCGCGGCCGCCGTCGACCCCGCCGCCACTCTGATGCTCGGAGGGCAACCGCCCGTCGACCAGGCCCCACAGACGGACGTCCACGTGCCCGCGCCGAGGACTGAGAACACAGCGACCACCGCCGAGGGCGACCCGCACCGCGCGATCAGCGAGGCGAGCCGCGCCGGCCGCCACGGCGAGGCCGCCGCCATCGCCGTCTCGTACGAGCAGGCCGCGCTCCGCGAGCACGGCACCCAGTCGGTCGAGGTGGCCCACTGGATCGAGGTCCGCGCGTTCCTCGCGCTGCAGGAAGGCGCCCCGGACCGCGCCTGTCAGCTGTGGCTCCAGGCCGCCGTGGTCCGCCTGACCGCCGACCAGCCCGAGCACCACCCCGAGGTGGCCGAGGCCGTCGACCGCGCCCACGGAGCCTGGCACCTCGTCAGCGATCCAGCCCGAACCCGTGAGTTGGGCACCGAGTTGCTAAGTCTGCGCACCCGTGTCCCCGGAAAGAGTGGTGCGCGCACCGACGTCCAACGACGGATCGCGAACCTCTCCCAAGCCCTACTCCCCTGAAAACTCGGGGAATTTGGGCCGTCCCGCTAGGCGGGAAGCTACTTGTCGACTTCCCGCGTCACGGGGAAATCGCAGATAACTTCCGTGTCGTTGGTCCAACGCGGATCACTTGTGGCTATGATCACTGCCATGGCAGGCGTACGAGGACTTCAGCACAAGAACCGGACGGTGCATCCGCCGGAGAAGGCTGTGCGCGCGACCGTCATCCTTCACCCCGGCGACGAAGAGCGTCCGCTCTACGAGGAGCTGGTGAGCGAGCTTGGCGTGTCCGGCGCGGAAGTCCTCCGGCAGGCCATTCGAGAGCTCCACAGGCGCCAGAGCTACCGCAAGACGCGGGCAGCCCGCGCAGCCGCCGCGAAGGAGGCGCCCCGGGCCGGATGACAACAACGTCCGGACATGCAAAAAGCCCTGACCCGAAACCTCAGATCAGGGCACCGCATCGTTCCGGCGGGACCATCTCAGCCCTAGCTGGCCGGCGACGTCTGAGAAGTCCCTATTCCCACAGGTAAGGCCCTTTTCTAGGCACCGGACGCAGTCCGGGGCCGGGCCTTCGTTGTGCCCCCATATCTAGCTTCAGGAGCAGCAGCATCGTAGCTCATCGCTGCGATGGCGGCCCAGTGCGCCCTTCTTCCGGTGTGTCCGTCGTACAGCCGGAACCGGCGCCCCGCGCGCCGCTGTCGCTGGAAACCGAAACCGTCGCTGTACTGCGCTTTCCTCAGATCAACCAGTACATGTGGTACCGCATCCTGGAGATCGCAGACAGCCGCGGTGAGCTGCCCATGCGCCTTCGCCGCCTGTCCCGGTTCCTCTCCCAGCAGGAGCTGAACCCCACCACCGGTCATGTGATCGGCCAGTGGGACACGGGACGTGTCGACGGAGGCATGGACCTGGCCCACGGCTACGCGCTCACCGAGGGGTTCGGGGATGACCGGTTCTGGGACGACCTGAAGTTGGCGTACCGCCACGGGTACGTCGAGCAGGCGGTGAAGCCGGCGCCGGGCCGCCGCGCGGTCTACGCCCTGTGTCTCCGAGTCGACGCGATCCCGAACGACCTCCCCGACGACCTGATGCGCCAGCTGAAGGTGTGGGACCTCCCGGAGTTCGAAGTGCGGCACGAGGACGCCCGGTACGGCCGTCTCACCGCCAGCGCGCCCGCGCCACTGGCCGGGGCCGAGCCCGTCGAGCTGGACGAGCAGACGGCCGCCGAGCTGGCCGCCGCTCCGCGTTGGGAGCACCAGGCGGACTCTCCGGCCGCCGTCGCGGCCGAGGCTATCCGTACGTCCGCCAAGTTCCTGGGAGCCGACGCCGGGCCGCAGGATCTGCGGTGCTGGGCCGTGGCCGACCGGGAGCGTGCCGAGGTCCTGACTCAGCGGCTGATAGGGAATGGCAAAACGTCTCCCTCTTACGCGAAGGGCTTTCAGCTATCTGGTCTTTTCTCTGCAGGTAGTAGTGGGCTGAGCTGGTCGAACGACATGGGACAAGCAAAAACGACGCCTTCGGCGGCGCCTGGAAAGAAGTCTTCGGTCCTGTTCGGGGATGACCCCAGCGCCGTGGCAGACAGGGTTCTGAGGCGCGCATGGCACGCTTGGCGGGCCCAACTCGGCTACGGCAAGGTGATTTTGCCTAACGGGTCCTGGGACGAGCTTGGACGCTGGCAGAGCGGTTCGGCGTGGTCCGATCTGCAGCGCACGGTCGGGATCGCGCTCCGCCGCTCAACCGAGAGCGAGCTGGTCGAGGTGCTGTCGAGCAGCGTTGCCGGGGTGGACGACGTCGGCCGCCTGGCCGCCTGGCGGCTGTGGCGGCTCATCAACTCCCGCAAGGACGCCCTCGGCTACGGCCGCCGGCGGACCGCCGTTCCGGCCCCCAGCGTGGCGGAGTGGGACGACATCGACAGCACCGTGGCCAAGCGAGCCCGCATCCTTATGCAGCCGGTAGCCCAGCCTGACCTCAGCAGCCGTGAGGAGGATCTGCGGGAGCAGAACCGGCGCCGCGAGGCCGCCCGCCTGGCCGCCGAGGCGGAGCTGGCCGCCGAGGCGAAGCGCGCCGAACTCACCGACCGGTGGAGCCTGGACCGCTGGACCACCCGTAGCTCCGAGGAGGAGCAACCGCGCCGCTGGTCGGCACGGCAGCCCGAGCATGTCCACCTGGCGGAGATGGAGGAACGCCGGTACCTGGACATGCCCGCGGCCCGCTCCGAGGCCGAGCAGACTTACCGCGCAGCCCTGGCCCGCGCCCGCGCTGAGAAGCGCGCCCGCCGCCGCTAGTTGGTCCTTCACGCTGGCGGTACCGCGCCGCCAGGGTGCAACAACGCCCAGGGCCCGACCGCGAGTTGAGGTCGGGCCCCGGGCAGTAACGTGAGCGGAGCTGTCTGTGTCGAGGAGGGGCCCGTTCGTGAGCCTGAAAGCCAAGTTCTATTTGCTGGTGGCGATCATTGTGGTCGGGGTGCTGATTGGGATGAACAACCCGCAGCCTGGCCCCTGACCCTGGTCAGTTCCCCGAACCGCCTCGGCTGTCTTGGTTCGGCACTCCGGACCCCGACGAGCGCGGGCCGGAACCGGAGGAGGTGGGCCGGGTCGAATGGGCCGCGATGCCGCCGCTGGCGTGGGAGGCGGACGACGAGGTTTGTGTGGTCGTGGGCGCCCGCGAGGCCGCGTCGCGGCTTGCGTGGGTGTTGATGCCCTGCGTGATCCCGGCGACCGGTCGCGTGACGACCGCAGAGGTCTGACGGCTTGCCGGGTCGTAGCTGTCTCGTCGCGCGGCCACGATCTCGTCACCCATCCCCGGCACCATTCGGAAGATCAGGGCACTAGCGAAGATGGCCAGGATGATGAGGGAAATCCCGGACATGATCGCGCCGATGTTGTCTGGCTCCCCAGTGCTGAGCGCATTGGCGAGCCTCAGCACAATGACGATGATCGGCTTGACCATGATGATTGCCACCATGATGCCCACCCAGCGGCGGACCCGGCTCCACAGCTCCTTGTCGACCAGCCCTGAGTAGACGACCGTGCCCAGAACCGCTCCCGCGTAGAGCAGCGCGGCACGGAGGACCATTTCGATCCAGAGCACGCCTGCCGCGAGCATCGCCACGAGGGACAAGACGATCTTGACGAAGGGGCCGCCATCCTTGTTCTCGGTCAGAGCCTTGGCGAAGGTGTCGAAGAACTTCCCGTGAGCCGAACCGCCAGCGATCGCATCTGTGATGGAGTCCACCGCCGACACCAGGACGTAGAGGACCAAGGGGGTGAACGCCGAGGCCAGGACCGTGACCCAGAGCAAGCCGACGGCCTCCCCGAGAGCCCTGGTCATGGGAACGCCCCGTACGGCCCGCCTGATCACGGCCCAGAGCCACACCATGATCACAAGGAAGGTGCTCCCGGCGAAGACAATCGCGTACGTCTTCACGAACGACCCGTTGGTGAAGTCAACTTCCGCTGTCACCGTCACCGCGTCACTGAGCTTGGTAACCACCCAGGCCGCACCCTCGGCGATGCCGTCGGCGAGCGACGACATGGGGTCCAGGTTGGACGTGGGATCAGGCAGCGATCCGCTATCGCTGCCCTGTTTGCCCTGCTGGCCCCGCTCGCAGTACTTCTTAGCCGGCTCCCGGATCTGCTCGCACGGGTCCGGCGACGCTGAGGCAGCAGGCGACGGCGCATCCGTCGCCGCCGTGGGCGTCGGTGCCGGATCGGCGTGCGCCGCCGTGGGCCCGAGCACGAGCAACGCGACGACGCCGACGACGACAGATATCCACAGGCGGGCCGCAGTACGTACGTGCGCGGACACATCAACCCCCAAGCAATTCACGGACTATGAGCTTCCCACGGCATCACCGGTAGCGGGGCCGCGCTCCCGCAGCCTCACCCGTGCCGGATACGGTCGTGCGCGTCACGATCACCACGAGCGGGGGAGTGTGGATGGCCACCAGCGGCCAGCAGCCGGTCATATGGACAACCGTCAAGAAGGAGCGACGGGGGCGCCGCAGGCTCATTGCCGCCGTGGGGGGTGTCGTCCTGGCCGTCGTCGTCCTTGCCCTGGCCACCCGAGGCGGGACCTCGAGTAAGCCGCCGGCCGCCGACCTGCCCGCCCCGACACCCCACAGCAGGGACGGCGCCCAGAGCGCGGCCGCCAAGATGGCCGCCGTGTTCGGCAGCGAGCGCATGTTCGACGCTGAGGCCCGTCACCGCTTTCTGCAGAGCACTTACGAGCCGGACCAGTGGTCCAAGGAGATCCAGGAACACGACGACCAATACGGCCCCTTCACCCGACAGCTCGGTCTCGACGACCAAGGCCGCCCCCCGGCCGGAGGGCGGTTCATCTCCCGCGCCATGCCCGCAGGCACCATCCTCCGGGCCTACACCGGCAGCACAGCCGAGATAGACGTCTGGTGCAGCACGTTGTTCGGTCTCACCGGCAAGTCCGTCAGCACGGAGATCCCCGTCGAGTCAGGGTGGCTCACCATGAGCATGTCGCTCCACTGGACGCCCGAGGGCTGGAAGCTGACCAAGTTCGAGCAGACAGACGGCCCCGAGCCGACCGACAAGGCCGCCGAGTTCGGCACGGCCCCGCAGCTGTAGGCCCAGGAGTGTCGGGGGAGAATTCGAGCCCAGCGGTACAGTGCGAGATGCTCTTGACTCGCTCAGCTGGCGGCCTCGAATTCGGATTCGCCGCGATGTTTCCCCTGCCATAGGGAAGAAGACACCCCCTTCTTGAGGGAACGCCACGTCTCACGGAATTGCGGGAGGGGGTTGAGGGCTTCCTCGACGCGACGGGGATCATAGGCGGACAGGTCGTCGGGAACGGCGCGAGGGGCGGGACCCCGAACAACCCGAACAACCCGAATCTCCTTCTCCGACTCCCGGCGCCTCCATGCTCGTGTCCAGGCCTTGCGCCATGCACCACGCTCATGTTCGGGCACCTCGCAGACATTGAGGAAGGCTACGAGCTGCTCTAGCTGCAGCATGGTCTGCCCGAGAACCATCCGGTGCAGGGTGGTGTGAGGAAGTAGGCCAGCCCCGCCGGCTCGCCGCTCGATTTCCTCGATCGGCATGGCGCCACTTCTGTAGTACAGATCCTGCAGCGCCGCGATCATGTCTTCGGGTTCCGTGACCGCGCTAAGCTCCGGCGGAATGGTGCGGAGCGCCTCGCTCGTACGGTGCTCCTCCCACCGGGCTTCCCGCCATAGCCTCCGTGCCTGGGCGACGTTTCCCCCGCATGCGCGGGCGAAAGCCTCCACCACCGGCAGTCTGGGGATCTTCTCCCCGGTCGTCGCACGGGACAAGGTTGCCGCACTGTAGATCGTTCGCTCGGCCAGTTGCCGGTGCGACAGACCCGCTTCTCTGCGATGGTTCCGCAGCCAGATGGCGAGTCGCCCTAGGCTCCGGTTCGGCGTTGTGATGGGCTTCTCCGGCCGTCCCCGTCCCACAAGCACCGCCCCCTCACATACCAGGGGTAAGAGAAGTACGGCGGGCCACTTGAGACCCGATCAGGCCACCACCGGCCAGGACTTCCATGGCCGCGGTAACCGGCATCCCCGCATACACGAGCACCGCACACACCGTTATCACGATGATGATGACGACGGCTTCCGGCCCATTGAGCCGTTCCGGGGCGGCCGGCTTCTGTACACACGCGTGCTGCTGGCGCTTTTTCATGTCTCGATCTCCCTGGGGAGTTGGGACGCCAGAGGGAAAGCCCTCTGGCGTCACGGACGGGCTGCACAACACCGCTGGGCAACTGCAATCACCCGGCTGGGCAGCATGGTGGCACTAGATCTGGAAACCTCCCAGTCGTTGATGCACGGGCATCCCCGTACGCCTAGTGACAGAAGTGACGGCTTCCGGAAAGAGGCGTTCCGAAAGCCTCTGACCTGCGGCGGAGCAAGATCTGCCATTTGTCAGTGCCCCGTGGTAAGGAGAATTGATTCAGTCGCAACCCGGTTCTTGTTGCAGTCGTACGGATCGCCTTGCGAAGCTCCAACAGGTTCATTCCACACGTGGAAAACGTCTCGAAGCACGGGCTGCACAACCACTGCTCAAGGACACGAACCTGATCGCCGAACCAGCTGCAACTGGAACGGCACACACGGGAGCCCCGGCATCAGCATGCCGGGGCTCCCGTGTTTCCGGACCTAACGGTCAGCGCGGAGCAGACAACGCGGCGGGCGCGTCACTGGTCACCAAGGAGTCCCGGCCAGTCGCCAGCTCCGGCACGTACTTGTAGAGGGTCGTACGGGAGATCCCGAGCAGCTTCGCGATCGACGTGATCGTGTTCTCCGGTTGCGCGAGCAGCGCCCGAGCATGGCGGATCTGCTCCGCGGTCATGGCCGGCGGCCGTCCGATCCGCTCACCCCGAGCTCGCGCCGCCGCCAGGCCCTCGTGGGTGCCCTGCACGATCAGTTCCCGGATGAACTCCGCGAGCGCCGCGAACACGTGGAAGACCAGGCGGCCGCCCGGAGTCGTGGTGTCCAGCGCCTCGTGGAGCGACTGGAAGCCGATCCCGCGCTTGCGCAGGCCGGAGACGATGGAGATCAGGTCTTGGATCGAGCGGCCCAACCGGTCGAGTGAGGGCACCACGAGGGTGTCACCGGGTCGGAGGTAGTCGAGGCACTTCCACAGTTCCTCGCGCTCCGCGTTCTTGCCCGACTTCTTGTCGGTGAAGACCCGCACGCAGCCAGCCACCTCCAGCGCCGCGATCTGTCGATCGAGCAGCTGCCCCTTCGTGGAGACTCGCGCATACCCGACCCGGGCACCGGAGGAGTTCACGGGGAAGGCTTCCAGCGGGCTGTCAGCGTCTGCCCACTCAGCGGTAGTCGTCATGCACGGCACCGTACAGAAAAGGGCTCTGGCGCGTTCCTGGACGCCCTCTGTTGTTGAACACCCTTGTTGGACGCTAGAACTCGCATCCGGCCGGGCGTGTCGACGTCCGGCGGCCCGTGTCCAACAACCGATCGGTTGTTGAACGGGGCCACCGCAGCAGAGTGTGGAGCAGGCCGACAACAGCCAAGCTCACGAGGAGCGCGGCACCGGCAGGGGGTGCAGAAAGGCGACGTACGTGCCGTCGGCGCTCGCCAGCAGCACAGCGGTGCGGGTGTCGAGACCGTTCACGTTGGACTCCCAAGCACGGCGGTTGCGGGCGGTGCCAGCGGCGTGAACCTCTCGCCCTTCGCCCCTGGCGCGCAGACTTGTAGAGTCTGTGATCATCACAGGATCTTCACCGGGGGGCGGAGTGGACCAGCGCGAGGTTGCACGGAAGGTAATCGTCGATCCGGGGCTGCCGGAGGAAGAGCGGCGGGCCCTGGAGAGGACCCCTGGGCCCTGGCTTCCCCCGGGGGACGGGCGCCTGCGAAGGGAGGTGGATCCGCGGCTGCGCTTCGAGGTTGACAGATGCGTCCGTGAACTGAAGGAGGCTCGTCAGGAGTATGCGTTCCAGATCGCCGGGTCGGTGGGCGCGGCAATCGGCGCCGCCCTTGTCGGCTGGGGCCTGATGTGGTTGTCCGGATTCTTTCTCGCAACCTTCTTCCACTGGGTCGCCGGGATCGCCTTCGTGGTCGCAGGGGCCGCGGTGCTCATGGGCGGCATCTGGGTTTACCACCTGCCTAAAGAGTTGCGGCGGCCGTTCGTCATAGCTGGCCGTCGTACCGGGCACTACGTGCGTCTGTGTGACGTCGCGGGTAGGGAAGGCGAGCTGCTGAAGCGTGCTCTTCTAGCCGCCGACGCCGTAAGGAATTCCGCCGCGCAGCGCGAGGGCGTCCTCGACCGTGCGCGGAACGAGGCGGAGCTGCCGCAGGTGGTCTGGGAGATCGCCGTCCGTGCACAGGCGACCTCCCGGGTGGCGGTACGGCATGAGCGGTTCGAAGCTACGGGCAACGCGGTCGTGGGTGAGGTGCTGGCCAGACGGGCGGCCGTCCTGGACGAAAGCCGGGCCGCGTTGGAGAGGAGCGTCGGCGCGCTGGAGGAGTACGCGGCGCGTGTGGGCACGATCGACCAGCTCATCGCTCTGCGCGAGGAAGCCGAGCGGGAGGAGTTGGAGGTGCCGGCCTACATGGACCTGCTCGCCTCGACAGCAGCAGCGGATGCCAGCACCGATGCCGTGGATGCCATCAGAAGGGAAGCCGACGTTGCGGCGCAGGTCCTAACGGATGTCCTGAAGGACCACTACGACACGCGTGGCGTCCCTCGGCCCGTCGAATGAACCACCCGGGGAACCTTCGCAGGTCAGCTACGGGGGCAATAGTCACGCCGGGTAGAGCGTGAACGCCTCCCCGCGTCGGGAGCGGACCACGGAGAAGTGCCTGCGGTCGAGCGTGGCGACGCGCAGTGTCTTGACCCGCTCAGCGACCGCGACGACCGAGGCGTCCGTGCCACCGAGCGGCAGACTGGCGTACTGGCGGACCAGGTCGCCCATGCGCTGCAGGTCCTCTGGCATCAGGCCCGTGACCGTGCCGTACGCACCCACCGCCAGGTCGTCCAGGAAAGCGCCCTCCGCAGGAGCGCCGCCGAACCGTTCGATGAGGTAGCAGGCTTCCGCCACCACGGTAGCGGGCACCACCAGGTCCCGGCGGGTCGGAAGTCCATCGAACCAGGCCCGGCACGCAGCGTGCGCCGCGTCACGCGGACTGACGAGAGCGACCAGCGGGCCAGTGTCTACGACGATCACCCGCCGAATTGTGTCATCGGCCGAAGCCCTCGGCGAGGTAGTCGTCAACACGCGAGGCCAGGTCCGCCGGCGCCTCGGTCAGCACGCCGACCGAGGCCGGGTACGGCGGTTCGCCGGAGGCCGCGGGGGAGTACTGGCGCAGCGCGGCGGCCGCGTCGTCCAG
>NZ_JBIBWH010000028.1:0-55944 GCF_043081205.1 Streptomyces sp. NPDC014889 | reverse complement strand
CCTACTTCACCCAGCGCGACCCCGAACACGCCACCCGCCGAGCGATCAACGCCCTCAACCAGCTCGGCTACACCGTCACCCTCAACCCTCTGGAAGGCGCGGCCTGAACCACCAGCGCCAGCACACCCGGCGACCAGCACGGCCACCGGGCACCCAACCCTGCCCACACCCACCCTGACCTGCTGCTATCTACGCGTCAGAGGTCCGTCGACGACGTCCGTTCAGGCCGGCGGGCGTCCACGACGTCGAGGTGCTCGCCGACCCGGTTGACGAGCAGGGTCATCTCGTAGGCGATCTGACCGATGTCGACCTCCGCTCCGCTGAGGACGCACAGGCAGCTGCCCGCGCCGGCGGCGGTGACGAAGAGCACCGCGTCGTCGAACTCGACCATCGTCTGGCGGACCCCGCCCGCGCCGAAGTGGCGTCCCGAGCCCTTGGCCAGGCTGTGCAAGCCGGACGAGACGGCCGCGAGATGTTCCGCGTCCTCGCGTCGCAGTCCCGTACTCGTCCCCGTCACCAGCCCGTCGGTGGACAGGACTAAGGCGTGGCGTACGTGCTCCACGCGTTGGGTCAGATCGTCGAGCAGCCAGCTCAGTGTCTGGTTCTGCGCCATGATGCGGTCTCCCCGTGTGATCTCTTCCCCCAGACCGGAGGATCTGCCGCCAGCCTTCCCCACCGCCACTGTCCCGGCAAGGAGGATGGGCGTCATGGCACAAAAGATGACCGACGAGGAATGGCGGGCTTTCGTCTCTTACGGCACCCGCACCGGCAAGCTGTCGACCGTACGGGCCGATGGGAGCCCCCATGTCGCGCCGATCTGGTTCCTGCTCGATGGCGACGACGTGGTGTTCAACACCGGGAAGGAGACCGTGAAAGGGCGCAATCTGGCCCGTGACGACCGGGTCGCCCTGTGCGTGGACGACGAACGGCCGCCGTTCACGTTCGTGGTGCTGCAGGGCCGCGCCCGGCTGTCGGAAGACCTCGACGAGCTTCGGCAGTGGGCCACCCGCATCGGCAGCCGGTACATGGGCGAGGAGCGCGGCGAGGAGTTCGGAGCCCGCAACGGCGTGCCGGGCGAGGTCCTGGTCCGGGTCAGGGTCGACAAGGTGGTGGCGGTGAAGGATCTCGCGGACTGACCCGTCACCGGTGTGCTCCCGCCCGTCGGGCCGTACGCCGCCGGTTGGACTCGGCGCGTGGAGTCGAGGAGCCAGGTATGCGGTCCCGCGATCCGCCGGCGCACTCGACGAGCCGGACGGGCATTCGCTTCCCCGGGCGCCCGTCCGCCCCGGTGGGGGATCATGCGGTACATGAGCGACGACCACACACACGTCCAGGAGTTCTTCACCGCCCGCGCCGCCGACTGGGACAGCCGGTTCCCGGACGACGGTCCCGCCTATGCGGCCGCGGTCGCCGAGCTCGGGCTGCGCGAGGGCGACCGCGTCCTCGACGCGGGCTGCGGCACGGGGCGCGCCCTGCCCCCGCTGCGCGCGGCCGTGGGCGCGTCGGGCGTCGTGGTCGGCGCCGATCTGACGTGGGCCATGCTGGAGGCCGCCGTGAGGGCCGGGCGGGACCAGGAAGGACTGCTGCTGCTCGCCGATGCGGGCGAGCTGCCACTCGTCTCGGAGTCGTTCGACGCCGTGTTCGCCGCGGGCCTCATCGCGCACCTGCCTCATCCCGCGGAGAACCTCCGCGAGTTGCGGCGCGTGGTACACCCCGGCGGCACACTGGCGCTCTTCCATCCGATCGGCCGTGCTGCGCTCGCCGCACGTCAGGGCCGCCGGATCACGCCGGACGACCTGCGCGCGGAACCCAATCTCCGGCCGCTGCTCTCCGGTTCGGGATGGCGCATGACGTCCTACGTCGACGAGGACGCCCGCTTCCTGGCGCTGGCCGTACGCGAGGACTGACCGCCGTCCGGCCTCGCGAGCCCCACGGCCTCCGGGTGGAGAACCGCAGGTCCGAGTGTGCGCGGGGGTCGTGACAACGGCCTTCCACTCCCACTAGGGTGCGCGCCGTTGGACGAACCGATGGGGAGGCTGGGATGGCCGGGACGGAAGAGGAGGTCGCCACCGCGGACGACGCTCTGTTTGTGCTCACGGCGGTACTGCTGACGCCCGCGCAGTTTCCGAGCGTCCTGGGGGACGACTACCCGGAGGCCTGTGCGGCGCTCGGCCTCGCACCGCTCGCCGACGGCTACGGTCTGGTGCTCGGCCAGGACGGCGACGGAGCGCGGTGGACGGTCGCTGTCGACGACGTGTCGCTGGTCGCCGTGGCCATCGCGTCCTGGGACTGCGGCATGGAGTACGACCTGTCGCCCGACGAGCGCAGCGTCGTCGCCGCCCTGCCGGGCTGGCCCCTTGCCCTCGCCGTGGCGGCTCCCGGCGTGCCCGCGCCGCACGACCCGGACCCGGAGACCTCCGGCGGGACGGCGCTGTCCCCGCCCGACACCACCGTCTGGGGACCGGCCCAGCGCCGTCTCGGCGCCGATGAGATCGCGCTGCAGTGGGCGGTGTGGCGGGAGCAGCTCGACGACGCGGAGTTCCTCGCTCCCGCAGACAGGGCCCGCGCCGGGGACGACGACAGTGCATCGAGCCCGTCGGCCGAAGGAAGCGGCGAACCGGCGGACGGGACGGGTGGCAGGGTTTCCCCGAGCCACAGCGGCATCCGGCGCGTGCTCGCGGAGGCACGCGCGTACGTGGACGCGCCGCCGCCGCTGGGCCGGGTCCGGTCGTCCTTCGCGCCCGGCGACGCGCGCACCCTACGGGCCGACGGTCCCGGCTGGTCGATGGTGGCCCGCACCGACGACATCGCCTTCGTGCTCCTCGACGACGAGCCCGGCGAAGTCCTGCCGATCGGCCGTGGGCCGGAGCTGCCGGGCCTGCTGGAAGCCCTCGACAAGATGGCGGTACGCCCCCTCTGAGTCTCTGGGGCCGGACGGGCCGTCCTCCGGGACCATGCCGGAGCAGATCCTCGCACCGAGCACCTCGAAGGCGGTGTACCAAGGGTCGGCGTTCGGAACGCTGGTGGCGTGGGTGGAGCACGGTGTCCGGCGGCCCGCGGACCTGACCGTCGGCAGGACCGCGGGCGGCGATGTGGTCGGCTCGTGCGCCCTGGGCGGGAGCACGTGGGGGCGGTAGCGCTTCAGCGGCCGAGCTCCTTGCGTGTGACGCGGCGCAGCCGGCGTCGCTGCGAGGGGTCCAGGGTGAGGTACGCGGCGGCCGGGACTCCGAGCACTATCAGGACGGTGGCCCACCAGGGCAGCCAGATCAGCAGGATGAGTCCGACCGCCACTCCTCCAGCGGCGATCTTCGCGTTCTTCGACATCTGTCGCCTCCTTCGCGGCCACTGCCGCTTCTCTGTCGTGAGAACGGGTCCGCGCTCCCGGCGGTTCCGGACCACGACCCTGAGACGTCCCTGAGCCCTACCCCTACTGGTCGGCCCGGCCCACTCTCCTCGGCCGCGCGTGGCCCCCAGGCTCACGCGCACATACACCCGTGTGAGGGCTCCTGGGCACGCACGCGCGTGCGTGCCCCGGAGCCGGACGCCTCTGTCAGCCGCGTGCCGCCAGCAGGTGGTCCATCGCGAGCTGGTCGAGCCGCTCGAAGGCCATCCCGCGAGCGGCGGCCGCCTCGACGTCGAAGTCCTCGAAGGCCGAGCGGTCCCCGAGCAGTGCCTCCAGGCCGTCCGCCGCCGTGGGCTGCGCCAGCTGGTCGAGCCGGGCCGTGCGCAGGGCCTCCTGGACCTCCGGGTCGGCGCGGAAGGCGGCCGCACGCTCCTTGAGGATGAGGTAGTTGCGCATGCAGCCGGCAGCCGACGCCCACACGCCGTCCAGGTCCTCGGTCCGCGGCGGCTTGAAGTCGAAGTGGCGCGGGCCCTCGTAGCCGGCGCTCTCCAGCAGGTCGACCAGCCAGAAGGCTGCGCGCAGGTCACCGGCGCCGAAGCGCAGGTCCTGGTCGTACTTGATGCCGGACTGGCCGTTGAGGTCGATGTGGAAGAGCTTGCCCGCCCACAGCGCCTGGGCGATGCCGTGCGGGAAGTTGAGCCCGGCCATCTGCTCGTGCCCGACCTCGGGGTTCACGCCGTACAGCTCCGGGCGCTCCAGACGCTCGATGAACGCGAGCGCGTGGCCGACGGTGGGCAGCAGGATGTCGCCGCGCGGCTCGTTCGGCTTGGGCTCGATGGCGAAGCGGATGTCGTAGCCCTGGGAGGTGACGTACTCGCCGAGGAGGTCGAAGGCCTCCTTCATGCGGTCCAGCGCGGCCCGCACGTCCTTGGCGGCGCCGGACTCGGCGCCCTCGCGGCCGCCCCAGGCCACGTACGTCTTCGCGCCCAGTTCGACGGCCAGGTCGACGTTGCGGATCGTCTTGCGCAGCGCGTAGCGGCGCACGTCGCGGTCGTTGGCCGTGAACGCGCCGTCCTTGAAGACGGGGTGAGTGAAGAGGTTCGTGGTGGCCATCGGCACGGTCATGCCGGTCGCGTCGAGCGCCTGCCGGAAGCGCTTGATGTGCGACTCGCGCTCGGTGTCGGAGGCGCCGAAGGGGATCAGGTCGTCGTCGTGGAAGGTCACGCCGTGTGCGCCGAGTTCGGCCAGGCGCTGCACCGTCTCGACCGGGTCGAGGGCACGGCGCGTGGCATCGCCGAACGGGTCCCGTCCCTGCCAGCCGACGGTCCACAGGCCGAAGGTGAACCTGTCCTCGGGGGTGGGCTGGTAGCTCATGCCGCGGCTCCTTGCTCGCTTGCGACTATTTCGTCATGGCGATTTACAAATTAGTATGCCGACGCGTCCCTGGGAAGGGAACACGTGCCCCGACCGGGACGGCACCCGCGTCACCGGGCCATGTACATCATGAGAACCGCAGGTCAGATCGCGCGAGCCGCGGAAAGAGGGAGAGCCGATGTCAGCAGCCGAGGGTCCGCTCGTCGTCGGTGTGGACTCGTCCACGCAGTCCACCAAGGTGCTCGTCGTCGACGTGGCCACCGGACAGGTCGTGGCGAGCGGGCAGGCGCCGCACACCGTCTCGTCCGGCGACGGCCGCGAGAGCGATCCCCGCCAGTGGTGGGACGCCCTGAGCGCGGCGCTCCAGCAGTGCGGGGAGGCGGCCCACGAGGCCGCCGCCGTGTCGATCGCCGGCCAGCAGCACGGGCTCGTGACCCTGGACGCGCGGGGCGTCCCGGTGCGGCCGGCGCTGCTGTGGAACGACGTGCGCTCGGCCCCGCAGGCCCGCCGTCTCGTCGAGGAGCTGGGCGGTCCGAAGGCCTGGGCGGAGCGCACGGGCAGCGTGCCGGGAGCCTCCTTCACGGTCACGAAGTGGGCATGGCTCGCCGAGCACGAGCCGGAGGCGGCGCGGTCGACGGCGGCGGTGCGCCTGCCGCACGACTACCTCACCCAGCATCTGACGGGCGAGGGCACGACCGACCGGGGAGACGCCTCGGGCACGGGCTGGTGGGCGTCCACGACCGAGGCGTACGACGAGGAGACCCTCGCCCACGTGGGGCTCGATCCGGCGCTGCTGCCCCGGGTGGTGCGCCCGGGCGAGGTGGCCGGGACCGTGCGCGACAGCCACGACCTGCCGTTCTCCAAGGGCACGCTGGTGGCGGCCGGCACCGGTGACAACGCCGCCGCCGCGCTGGGCCTCGGGCTGCGGCCGGGCACACCGGTGCTGAGCCTCGGCACCTCCGGCACGGTGTACGCGGTGTCCCGCCACCGGTCCGCCGACCCGTCGGGCACGGTGGCGGGTTTCGCGGACGCGCGCGGCGACTGGCTGCCGCTGGCCTGCACCCTCAACTGCACGCTCGCCGTCGACCGGGTCGCCGGCCTGCTCGGTCTGGACCGTGAGGCCGTGGACCCCGGTACGTCCGTCACCCTGCTTCCCTACCTGGACGGCGAACGCACCCCGAACCTGCCGAACGCCTCCGGGCTGCTGCACGGGCTGCGCCACGACACCACGGCTGGACAGTTGCTGCAGGCCGCCTACGACGGCGCCGTGCACGCCCTGCTCGGCGCGCTGGACCTGGTGCTCGACCAGGACGCCGACCGCACCACTCCGCTGCTGCTGATCGGCGGCGGCGCCCGGGGCACGGCCTGGCAGCAGACCGTGCGACGCCTGTCCGGGCGGCCGGTGCAGATCCCCGAGGCCCGAGAGCTGGTCGCGCTGGGCGCCGCCGCCCAGGCCGCGGGGCTGCTCACCGGCGAGGACCCGGCCGCGGTCGCCCGCCGCTGGCGCACGGCCGACGGCCCGGTGCTCGACGCGGTGGAGCGCGACGAGGCGACCTTGGACAGGATCTCCGGGGTACTCTCCGATGCGGCACCGCTGCTGGAGCGCGGAACGCGGACCCCCTGACGGACACCTGCGGGCGGACAGCCGTCTCCGGCGGCCGCCTGCCCGCACCGCACCGCTCGGCACAGACCGCCGGCGGACACCGACCGAGGACGACAGAGGCATGACCGCACCGCTGCACGAGGCCCGCTCCGCCGGTGCGGGGCGCGCGCTGCCCGACACCCAGCAGGGCATGCGCCGCCGCAACCTCGCCCGGGTCATGCACACCGTCCGTGCCGAGGGGCCGCTGTCGCGGGCGGCGGTCGCCTCACGCATCGGGCTGACCCGTGCCGCGGTGTCCACCCTCGTCGACGAACTCGTCCGGACCGGACTGCTGGAGGAGCTGGGACCCGAGCGGCCCGGCCGGGTGGGCCGCCCGGGTTCGGCGCTGGCCGTCAGCGGGCACGGCCCGGCCGGGGTCGGCGCGGAGGTCGGGGTCGACCACCTCGCTGCCTGTGTGGTCGACCTGCGCGGCCAGGTACGGGCACGGGCGGTACGCCATGGAACGAACCGGGGCCGCTCTCCCGAACCGGTGGCGAGCGAACTCACCGCACTGATACGCCAGGTCGTCGCCGAGGCGGAGCGGCAGGACCTGTGGGCCGCGGGGCTCTCGGTCGCGGTGCCCGGCCTGATCGCACGGGACGGCCGTACGGTCGTGCGCGCTCCCAACCTCGACTGGAACGACACCGACCTCGGCGCCCTGCTGCCGCCCGGACTGCCCCTGACGGTGGACAACGAGGCGAACTTCGGCGGACTCGCGGAGCTCTGGCTCGGCGAGGACACACCGCGTGACTTCCTGCACGTGTCGGCGGAGATCGGCATCGGCGCCGCCGTGGTGGTCGACGGACGACTGCTGCGCGGAACACGCGGTTTCGCCGGCGAGCTGGGACACGTGCCGGTCGAACCGGACGGGCCCGCGTGCCCGTGCGGCGGGCGCGGCTGCCTGGAGCAGTACGCGGGAGAGGAAGCCGTGCTGAGGACGGCCGGCCTGGAGCCGGGCGAAGGCCGCGTCGGGCTGCTGGCGACCCGCGCCGCCGCGGGCGACGAGGACGTACGGCGGGCCCTGCGCGATGCCGGCAGGGCGCTGGGCGTCGCACTGACCGGGGCCGTCAATCTGCTCGACCCCCAAAGCGTCGTGCTGGGCGGTGCCCTGGCCGCACTCGCGCCCTGGCTCCTGCCCTCCCTTGAGGCCGAGTTGGCGAACCGGACCGCGGGGCCCGCCTGTCCGGTGTCCGTGTCCCGGCTCGGCCCCGAGGGGCCGCTGCTGGGCGCCGCGCACGCGGTGGTACGGTCCGTCCTCGACGACCCGGCCGCGGTGGCCGAACGCGCCTGATCACAGGCCCACTTCACCCGATCGAGTGGCGGAGTTTTCCACAACTCCCCGGGAATCCCCCGAACCCCGCAGGGCTCTTCTGCCCAAGCCGCGAGCCCCGTACCGTGATTCACGCGAGGTGCCGCCGTCGAGTCGGATCGCCGGCGGATCTCAGGTGCCGAAGGGGTTCACATGACGGGGGAAACACCATCTGCGCCGGACAGGCAGTTCAGGCCCGCCAGCTCGACGCGTCGGCCGGTCGGCGCATTCCGGATATCCCGGCTCGACCCGCTGAAGTGACTCGCACGTGACCGCGGTTCGGCAGGCCGGCCGTCGGTCAGTGGGCCGGTCTGCCGACCACCCGGGGCCGACGAGTCGCCGTTGACCGATCCGTGTGACACCGACTCCGCGTGCGTGGCCAAGCTCCGCACGGAGCGGCCGTCGGTGAGCGAGACTCGCCGCGGACCGCACGAACTCCCCACCGCGACCGAACCCGCCCGCTTCCTCATGGAGGGCCCAACGGCCTCCCGCCGCCTCCCCACGAACACCTGCACCACTACTCCCCCACAGAACAGAAAGGCCACCGCTCATGGACCGGGCACGAGCTCTTCTCCCCAGCCGACGGCACCTGCTCAAGGGCGCCGCCCTGGCCGCGGTTCCCTATGCCTTACTTCCCGCCACGCGGGTCGACGCGCGGCCCCAGGCGGTCGACTACCCCGAGGCCGAGTGGCAGCCGGCAAGCAGTTCCAACTACACGGCGTCCAGCCGGCCCGCGAGCTACTCGGTGGACCGGGTGGTCATCCACGTCACCCAGGAGACGTACGCCAGCACCCTGGCGATCTTCCAGAATCCGAAGAAGCAGGTGTCCGCGCACTATGTCGTCCGGTCCGCCGACGGACACGTCGCGCAGTGCGTCAGCGAGTCGGACGTCGCCTGGCACGCCGGGAACTGGGACTACAACACCCACAGCATCGGCATCGAACACGAGGGCTGGGTGGACAAGCCCGCCTACTTCACCAACGCCCTCTACGAGGAGTCGGCGAGGCTCACGGCGGCTATCTGCGACAGATACCGCATCCCCAAGGACCGCGCGCACATCATCGGGCACTATGAAGTACCGGGCACGGACCATACCGATCCCGGGCCCAACTGGGACTGGGTGCGCTACATCAGACTGGTGAACTTCGCCTGAGGCGAGCCCGGGCGAAAAGGTTGTCCGGGCGCGCACCGGGAGTGACGATGTCCACAGCCGCATCGCCGTCCGGGGGAGGCCGCATTGACCGATCCGTGGGTGGCCCTGGAGCCTGGAGCCGACCCAGCCGAGCGCGTTCGGGCCCTGCGCCGGGCGCACGAGACGTTCACCGCGGTGGGCACGGTGCCGCGTCCGGTGCGTCCGGTGGTGGCCGACTCGTGGCGGCGTTCCGCGCGGGCGGGTGTCGGGCCGGACGGCACCGCGAGCGTGGAACTCGCCGACAGTGACCTCGGCACTTACCGGGCGGAACATCCGCTGGCGCCGGTGATGCCCCTGTTCCGGGAGCTGCTCGGCACGTACGCCGCCGACGGGGAGCATCTGCTCGCGGTGTGCGACGCGCACGGCAGGCTGCTGTGGGTGGAGGGGCACCCGGGAACGCGGCGCGAGGCTGACCGGATGAACTTCGTGCCGGGCGCGCGCTGGTCGGAGTCCGCGGTCGGGACGAACGCGCCGGGCACAGCGGTCGCCCTGGACCGCCCGGTGCAGGTGTTCGCGGCCGAGCACTTCATCCGGCGCGTCCAGCCCTGGACCTGTGCGGCGGCCCCGGTGCACGATCCACGCACGGGACAGGTGCTCGGCGCGGTCGACATCACCGGCGGGGACGGGCTCGCGCACCCGCACAGCCTCGGATTCGTGCGGGCGGTGGCCCGGGCAGCCGAGTCCGAGCTGGCGCTGCGCGGCCCGCGCCGGCCCTCCGCCGACGCGGCCGAGCTGACCGCGCTCGGCCGGGACACGGCCCGGCTGGTGGTCGGCGGCCGCGGTGTCCGGCTGAGCCGACGGCACAGCGAGATCATGGTGCTGCTGGCCCGCCATCCGGAGGGCCTGACCGGGGACCAGTTGCTGTGCGGGCTGTACGAGGACGAGTCGGTGACGCCGGTGACGCTGCGGGCCGAACTGGCCCGGCTGCGCAGGGTGCTCGGTCCCGGAGTGCTCGCTTCGCGACCGTACCGGCTGACCGTTCCGCTCGGCTCGGACGTGGCGGCCGTCCAGCACCGGCTGGAGACAGGGGCGGTCGCGGCGGCCGCCGCGGCGTACTCCGGTCCGCTGCTGCCCGGCTCCCAGGCTCCCGCGGTGGTGCGGCTGCGGCAGCGCCTCGCCGACGGCATGCGGAACGCGCTGATCGCCCGTCGCGACCCCGACCTGCTGGCCGACTGGGCGCACGCGCCGTGGGGCGAGGACGACCTGGACGTGTGGCGGACCCTCGTCGCCGTGCTGCCGACGGCGGCGGCCCGGGCCAGGCTCGCCGCACTCGAGGCGGAGCTGGCGGCGCCGCCCGGCTGGTACCGTCCGGCACCTCGCTGACGGCTCCGGGCCCGGCACCGCCCTCGGTGGCCCGTTCCGCAACGTCCTTGCAACGTCGGCGTGTCTAGCCTCGCGCCGAGAGCTGCCCAACGGCGGGCAGCGCTGCTGAGGGAGGCAGACCAGGATGACCCGTTACGCGGCGCCCGGCACCGAGGGCGCGATCGTCTCCTACCAGACGCGCTACGACCACTTCATCGGCGGCGAGTACGTGCCGCCGGCCCGCGGACAGTACTTCGAGAACCCCTCGCCGGTGAACGGGCAGCCGTTCACGGAGATCGCGCGCGGAACGGCGGAGGACGTCGAGCGGGCACTTGACGCGGCGCACGCGGCCGCCCCGGGCTGGGGCCGCACCTCCGTGACCGAACGCTCCGACGTCCTGCTGAAGATCGCCGACCGTATGGAGGCCAACCTCGAATCCCTGGCGGTCGCCGAGAGCTGGGAGAACGGAAAGCCGGTCCGCGAGACACTGGCGGCCGACATCCCGCTGGCCATCGACCACTTCCGCTACTTCGCCGGCGCGATCAGGGCGCAGGAGGGGTCGCTCAGCGAGATCGACAACGACACGGTGGCGTACCACTTCCACGAGCCGCTCGGGGTGGTCGCGCAGATCATCCCGTGGAACTTCCCGATCCTCATGGCGGCCTGGAAGCTGGCGCCCGCGCTCGCCGCGGGCAACGCGGTGGTGCTCAAGCCCGCCGAGCAGACCCCGGCCTCGATCCACTACTGGATGAGCCTGGTCTCCGACCTGCTGCCGCCCGGGGTGCTGAACATCGTCAACGGCTTCGGCGTGGAGGCGGGCAAGCCGCTCGCCTCCAGCCCCCGGGTGGCGAAGGTGGCGTTCACGGGCGAGACGACGACAGGGCGGCTGATCATGCAGTACGCCGCCGAGAACATCAAGCCGGTCACACTGGAACTCGGCGGGAAGTCGCCGAACATCTTCTTCGACGACGTCTCGGCGGCGGACGACGACTTCCGCGACAAGGCACTCGAGGGCTTCACGATGTTCGCGCTCAACCAGGGCGAGGTGTGCACCTGCCCGTCCCGGGCGCTGATCCAGGCCGGTCACTACGCCGAGTTCGTCGAGGCGGCGGTCGCCCGCACCGAGCTCATCACGACGGGCCACCCGCTCGACACGGACACCATGATCGGCGCCCAGGCCTCCAACGACCAGCTGGAGAAGATCCTCTCCTACCTGGACATCGGTCGGCAGGAGGGCGCGCGCGTCCTGACCGGCGGCGAACGCATCGAGCACGAAGGTGAGTTGAAGGGCGGCTACTACGTCCAGCCGACCATCTTCGAGGGCGACAACCGGATGCGGATCTTCCAGGAGGAGATCTTCGGCCCGGTGGTCTCGGTGACGTCCTTCGACGACTTCGACGACGCCGTCAAGATCGCGAACGACACGCTGTACGGCCTCGGCGCGGGCGTGTGGACCCGGGACACCGGCACCGCCTACCGTGCGGGCCGCGCCATCCAGGCCGGCCGCGTCTGGACCAACTGCTACCACGCCTACCCCGCGCACTCCGCCTTCGGGGGTTACAAGCAGTCCGGAATCGGCCGCGAAACCCACAAGATGATGCTGGACCACTACCAGCAGACCAAGAACCTACTGGTGTCGTACTCACCGAAGAAGCTCGGCTTCTTCTAGGCACAGAAAAAGGGCGCCTGACCAGGGCCGGTGCCCGTCAGGCGCCCTTCTCGGCCCACGCCTGAGCAGCGAGTCGAAATGCTGTCTTACTCCCGATATCTCCCACCGGTATCCCAGCTTTGACCAGCAGTTCCGGAGCATTTCCGGGCCAGGGTGTCCTCCAACGCACCCTTCGCATCGTCCGTCGGCTCCTCCCACCGCCGCATGGACTCCTCGATCAAGCTGTTGGCATGGTTGCGCACTTCGGCCAGGAACTTGGCGTAGTAGCGGAAGAGGACCTGGATGCTCTGACCGGCTCGGCGCGCACACTCCGCGGGGTCGACGCCGGAGGCCAGCCAGAACGAGATGCCGGCGTGGCGCAGGTCGTAGGGGCGCTTCGCCAACTCAAGTGCGTGCTCGTCAAGGATGAGAGCAGCCTCACGCGCTCGCCCCCAAGTCATGCCGTACGCCGAGGCGTCGATGTAGTTCCCCGCTGCGTTGCGGAACAGGCGCCCATCGGGTGCACACCAAAGCGTCGGATGTGTTCGCGCAGCATGCGGACGAGCATTGGGGGGATTGGCACGGGCCGTGTGGCCTTGGCTGCTCGCCATTTCAGGGAGTGGATCTCGTGCACAGCGCCGTCATCCGTCCACCCCTTACCGGCCGTGACGACACCGCCCTTCAGATTCAGAAGGCCCCAGCCACTCGCCGGCAGACGGCACTGGGATTTCTGCAGGTGGATGACTTCAGCTGGGCGTATGGCGGCGTAATACATGCAGCCGAAGAACGCATACAGGTGAGGGCCACGACCAGGTAGGGCCCTGACGGCGGCGAGCAGTCGGGCGACCTGCCGCCGGTGACAACCCCTGGCAGGAGGACGGCGTCTCCGCCCTGGTCCGGTTCGCCGGCGGCGGCACCGGCGTCCTGACGGCGGCACGGACCGCTGGCGCGTGGGCCGAAAAACTGGATGCCTACGGCGCCGAGCGCTCGGCCGAGGTGGTCGCTCCGGACACGGTGACCCTCACCCGGGACGGTGTCAGCACCGTGCGCTCGATGAGCCCCGAAGCATTCGGCTGGGCCACGGCGACGAACACCTTCGGGTTCGCCGCCGCCGTTCACCACTTCCTCGACCGCGTCCGAGACCGTGGCACACCGCTGACGTCAGGCCGGGAAGCCGCCCGCACACAGGCACTCCTCGACGACATCCTGCAGGCCGCCGGACTCCCCGTGAAGGAGCAGGAGGGCCGCACCTGGTCCAGCCACGCCACGCACTGAACCTCCGCGAGGCTGCCTGGGCCGCTACAGCTGCCTGGGCCGCTACAGCTTCCGTGCCACCGTCCCCGCCGGCGGTGGTCTGCGCCCGCTGCGGGACCCGGCCACCGGCGATGCGAACGAGGACGACGAACAGCCGTGAGCTCGGGCATCCGACCGGGCTCTGACGTGCTCGGCGGGAGTGGTCACCGGGCGGGCAGTCCGGTGCGTCGCAGCCATGCCTCGACTTCGGTGTCGGCGTCTTTGGCTTCTTCGCCGCGTACCGCGAGGCCCTCGGCGATAGTCGCTCCGGGGCAGGAGGCGGCGTAGTCGCGTTCGGTGGTGCCCGGGCCGCTCATGGCGTAGGTGGTGATCGGGTGGACGGTCTTGCCGTGGAAGTCGAGGGCTTCGGTGAACGTCGTCATGATCATGGGTGCTCGGACGTTCCAGATGGGGCTGGCCAGGAGGATGGTGTCGTAGCCGTCGAGGGAGGCCAGGCGGCCTTCGGTGGCCGGGCGGGCGTCGGTGTCCTGCTCGCGGACGTTGCGCTGGACGGTCTCCTCGTAGTCGTCGGGGTAGCGGTCGACGGCTTCGATGCGGTGCACGTCGCAGTCGATGCGCTCGCGGATCATCCGTGCGAGGACCTCGGTGTTGCCGGTGGTGAGGTTGGTGCGTCCGCCGTAGGAGTAGTTCTCGCCGGCCCGGGAGAAGTACGCCAGCAGCACCCGCTCTCCCGGCGAGGCGGACGAGGTTCGTCGTCCAGTGGCCTCGTTTTCGGTGCTCGTCGGTGCTGCGCGTCGGCCGCCGTTCGACGGGGAACAGCCGCTGATCTGGGCTGCGGTCATCAAGGTCGCTCCCGTCAGAAGTGCGCCACGAAGGAGCGCGCGGCGCCCGATTCCGGCCGATGGGCCGGTCCCGGTTTCGTGCCTGTCTGCCCTTCTCATGCTCCGCTCGTGTTCAGGGAACGGACCGTGTCGAGGTCGGCGCGGAGACGCGCGGGTTCGGCTTCGAAGGGGAGGTCGGCCGGGTCCAGCGCGCCGTCCAGGGAGTAGGGGCCGTCGGCCTTGAGGGGGTCGAAGAGCCCGTTCCAGTCCGACGGCTCCTCGCCCTCGGCTGCGATCAGTTCGAACGTCTTGCCCAGAGCGGTGTCGGTCAGCAGGCTGCGTACGAGGGTCTCGGCGATCTGGTCGCTTGCGATGCCGCCGTCGGCTGTCCCGCCCTGCTCCAGGACGAGCCGCCGCTGGGTGGGGCCTGCGTGGTCGAACCATCCGGGCCGCACGATCGTGTACGGGAGTCCGCTGGCGCGCAGGAGTCGTTCGGACCGCCGCTTCCACAGCGATGCGTTGGGGACGTCGCTGCGCGTGGAGTAGACGGAGGTCATCAGGGCCACACGCGGCCGGGCTGCGCCGAGCACGGACAGTACGTTGCGGACACCCCCGTAATCGATGTGCTCACGGGCGTCGGGGCGGGGGTCGCCCCCGGAGCCGTGGGTGAACACGATGGCGTCGGCGCCCCGGACCGCGCTGCGCAGGGAGGCGGGATCTTCCAGATCTCCCTGTACGAGGTCGACATCGGGCAGCTGCTGTGCGGCTCGCTGGATGTCGCGGACCAGGGCCCGCGGACGCAGGCCGTGGCGTTGGGCGGCGTGCACGGCGAGTTGTCCGATGGTGCCGGTCGCGCCGACCATGAGTACGTCGGTGAGCTCTTGCTTCTGAGACATGGTGAACCCCTGGTCGTTGTTCTGGGCCGCCCGGTGGCGGAACGGTCGGGTGGGCGGGGCCGCCGTGGCGAAGCGGCGGCCCCGCCCACCCGTTCATGCGGTCAGTCGTCGCTTGCCGAGCTGCCCGGCGATCGCGGGGTCCCGGTGGTCGAAGAACAGCGAGGCACCGGTGTCCAGGGTGGTGATCTGGGCCATCTGCTCGTCGGTGAGCTGGAAGTCGAAGACGTCGATGTTCTCGGCCATGCGCTCGGCGCGTACGGACTTGGGGATGGCGATGACGCCGCGCTGGGTCAGCCAGCGCAGCACAACCTGGGCGACCGACTTGCCGTACTCCTTGCCGATCTCGGCGAGCAGCGGGTTGGTGAACAGGTCGTTCTTGCCTTCGGCGAAGCCGCCCCAGGACTGGATCTGCACCCCGTGGTCGCGCATGAGGGCCTGGTAGTCGGCGCGCTGGAAGAAGGGGTGGGTCTCGATCTGGTTGACGGCCGGGGTGATCTCGTTGTTGACGATGAGGTCGATCAGACGGTCGGGGTAGAAGTTGGCGACGCCGATCGCCTTGGCCGCCCCCTCGCGGTTCAGCGCCTCCATGGCGCGCCACTGGCCGTAGACGTCGCCGAAGGGCTGGTGCATCAGGTACAGGTCGAGGTAGTCAAGGCCCAGCTTGGTCAGGGACGTCTCGAACGCGCGCTTGGTGTTGTCCTCCGCGGGGGCGTCCTGGACCCACAGCTTGGTGGTGACGAACAGGTCCTCACGGGCGATGCCGCTGGACTTGATGGCGCGGCCGACTGCTTCTTCGTTGCCGTAGGCGGCGGCGGTGTCCAGCAGGCGGTAGCCGACGGCCAGTGCCTCGGAGACGGCGCGCTCGGTGTCCTCGGCGGGGATCTGGTAGACGCCGAAGCCGAGGAGCGGCATGTCGACGCCGTTGTTGAGGGTGACGGTCTGCATGAGCGGAATGTCCTTCGCTGTGCGGGTGGGGGCGGGTGGTCAGGGGCGGATGAGGGCCTTGAGGACCTGGCGGTCGGCCATGGCCCGGTAGGCGTCCGGTGTCCGGTCGAGGGTGAAGGTCTGGTCGAAGACGCGGCCGGGGGCGATCGTGCCGTCCAGGACGTCGGGCAGCAGCTGCTCGATGTAGGTGCGGGCGGGGCTGGCGCCGCCGGTCAGGGTGATGTTGCGCATGAACTCGGAAGGGCCGATCGGACCCTCCTCGTACTGGGGGACGCCCAGGCGGCTGATGGTCCCGCCGTCCAGGACCGCGCCGAGCGCGGTGTCAAGGGCCTGGCGGGTGCCCACAGCCTCGATCACCTTGTCCACGCCGCCGGTCAGCTCGCGGATACGGGCGATGCCCTCCTCGCCGCGCTCGGCGACCACGTCGGTGGCGCCGAAGTCGCGGCCCAGGCTGGTGCGGTCTTCGTGGCGTCCGGCGAGCACGATCCGCTCGGCACCGAGCCGCTTGGCGGCGATCACCGCGCACAGGCCGACCGCGCCGTCCCCGACCACGAGCACCGCGTCGCCGCGGCCGACGCCGGCGGTGACGGCGCCGTGGTGGCCGGTGCTCATCACGTCGGACAGCGCCAGCAGCGACGGCAGCAGCGCGGAATCGGCCGCCACCGGCAGGTTCACCAGGGTGCCGTCCGCGTAGGGGACGCGGACGGCTTCGCCCTGCCCGCCGTCGACGCCGTCGAAGCCGTATCGGCCGCCGTTGCGGCACGAGATGTGCAGGCCCTTGGCGCAGTAGCCGCAGGTGTTGTCGCTGTAGGTGAACGGGGCAACGACCAGATCACCAGTCTTCAGACGGGTCACGTCCGCACCGGTCTCCTCGACGACGCCGAGAAACTCGTGTCCCATGGGGCGGCCGGTGCCGGTGGCAGGCATGGACGCGTAGGGCCACAGGTCGCTGCCGCACACGCACGCGGCCAGCGTGCGCACCACCGCATCGGTCGAATCGACGATCTTCGGGTCGGGCCGGTCCTCGACGCGGACGTCGCCGGCTCCGTACATCACTGCTGCACGCATCAGGGATTACTTCTCCAAACGGGGGTCGTGCCGGGCGGTGCGGATGAATCAGCGTTCGAGCATCTGCGCCTGGGCTTCGGTGTGGGTGTCGCCGGCGGCGGGCGGCAGGCTGCTGAGCTTGTGGAGCTGCTCGGAGGTCAGCGTGACGGCGTCGGCGGCGGTGTTCTCCTCGACCCGGCTGACGCGCTTGGTGCCGGGGATCGGGGCGATGTCCTCGCCCTGGGCGAGCAGCCAGGCCAGCGCCACCTGCGCCGGGGTGGCGCCGACCTCGGCGGCCAGGGCCTTGACCTCGTCGGCGAGCGCCAGGTTGCGCTGGAAGTTCTCACCGGTGAAGCGGGGGTTGTCGCGGCGGAAGTCGTCCTTGTCGAACTGGTCGGTGGAGCGGACGGTGCCGGTCAGGAAGCCGCGGCCCAGCGGGGAGAACGGCACCAGGCCGATGTTCAGCTCCCGCAGGACGGGCAGGACGCGCTCCTCGATCCCGCGGGTCCACAGCGAGTACTCCGACTGCACCGCGGTGACCGGCTGGACTGCGTGGGCGCGGCGGATCGTGTCCGGACCGGCCTCGGAGAGCCCGAAGGCACGGACCTTGCCCTGGTCGATCAGTTCCTTGACGGCGCCGGCGGTCTCCTCGATCGGGGTCTTCGGGTCCACCCGGTGCTGGTAGTACAGGTCGATGTGGTCGGTGCCCAGCCGCTTCAGGGAGCCCTCGACCGCGGTGCGGATGCTGGCTGGGCTGGAGTCCAGGTTCCACGCGCCCTCGCCGGCGTGCGAGACCAGTCCGAACTTGGTGGCCAGCACCACCTCTTCCCGGCGGCCCTTCAGCGCCCGCCCGAGCAGCTCCTCGTTGGTGTAGGGGCCGTAGATCTCGGCGGTGTCGATGAGCGTGACGCCCAGCTCCAGCGCCCGGTGCACGGTCCTGATCGACTCCGCCTCGTCGGTGCCCGAGCCGGTGTAGCCGTGGGACATACCCATCGCACCCAGCCCGATCCGGGAAACCTCCAGGTCACGCAGCTTGATGTACCGCATCTCGCCTTCTCCGGTCGGTGGCTTTGCCCGACCCCTCACCCTCGCCCGGCCCGGCAGGTCGTGCCGGTTGGAGCCTGGGCGACGGCGAGGGGGCGGCGTCTTCCTCATTCACCTTCGCCCGGATTGCTCCGGTGTGGCAGGGCGGACTCTTCGGGGGTAATGACAGGGCCCCCCTCCCGCCCGCGCAGCGGATGCCCAGCGGGTGAGACTGGGGTCATGGCATCCCAGAGCGCGCACAGCGAGGGCGCCGAGCTGGGCCGCTACCTGCGCGCCCGCCGCACCCAGACCAGCCCCGAACACGTCGGCCTCACCGTCGGCGCCGGCATCCGCCGCACCCCCGGCCTGCGCCGCGAGGAGCTGGCCACCCTCGCCGGGATCAGCATCGACTACTACGTGCGCCTGGAACGCGGCAAAGAGACCCGCCCCAGCCCCGCCGTCCTCGACTCCCTCGCCCGCGCCCTGCACATGGACGACCAGGAACACCAGCACCTGCGCGAGCTCGCCGCCCGCGCCGCCCGCTACGCCCCCGAACCTCCGCCCGCGCCCAGCCGCACCGTGCGCCCCCACCTGAAACTGCTGCTGGAATCACTGCGGCCGAACCCCGCCTACGTCATCAGCCGCAGCATGGACATGCTGGCCTGGAACCCCGGCGGCCTCGCCCTGTACGCGGGCCTGGAGGACTGGCCGGCCAAACACCGCAACCTCGCCCGCTACCTCTTCCTCCACCCGGCCGCGCGTGAACTGTTTGCGGACTGGGACCGCCAGATCACCGGCTGCGTCGCCCGGCTGCGCGCCGTCGCCGGCACCGCCCCCGACGCCCCCGACCTGACCAACCTCGTCGGCGAGCTCCTCCTCAAGAGCCCCGACTTCGCCCGGCTGTGGGAACGCTACGAGGTCACCGGCCGCAAGCCCGCGCAGAAGACCTTCCACCACCCCCGCGTCGGCATGGTCACGCTCACCTCCCAGTCCATGCACCTGGAAGGCACCCCCGGCCAGCGCATCGGCGTCTACACCGCCGAACCCGGCACCCCCGACCACGACGCCATGATGCTGCTCGACATGACCGCGCCCGTAGCCGCGCCCCGCCAGGAGATCCCGCACACATTGCCCTGACCGCTGTTCTCCCAAACGGTCCTTTGCCGGAGCAAGATCAAGAACCGGCCGTCGAACCCTCGTGGATCTTGATTCGGTTCTCAGAACCCGTTCTCGCTCAAAAGCGGGACAGACCCCTTCTGAGACTTGCATTGTGCGAAAATCCGGGCCTATGACGGACCCTCAGCAGCCTTCCCCAACCGACCGGTCGGACGCCGACGACGTCGAACAGCACACCTGTCCGAAGTGTGACGCACGGCCGGCTCACCCTGCCGCTCGCGCGGCGGCGCGGTCGCCTCCGCCTACCACACCCGCCGCTTCACCAAGGCGCCCCGACTCGCGAAGCTGCGGCGCATACCGACCCCGGCCGACCGCGGACCGGGTCGACCCTGGCGGCCGGGCACCCCGCCGCCGACGCCGATCGACCCGGACCTGCCGAGCGCGCGCATCCGCATCGGCTACGCCCGCTGCTCGACCCTCGGGCAGGAACTCGACTCCCAGCTCGACGCGCTCAGCAAGCACGGCATCCCACTCGACAAGATCTTCAGCGAGAAGATCAGCACCCGGGTGCGGGTCCGCCACCAGTTCGAGGAGGCGCTCCGCACGGCGCGGGAGATCAAGGCGCACGCCCCACACCGCCGGGTCATCTTCACCGTGTACGAGATGAAGCGGCTCGGCCGCGACGCCGCCGAACTCACCGCGCTCGCCGACCACCTCACCGCCCACGGCCTGGTCCTGGAGATGCTCGCCGGACCCCTGCCTGGCCTCTACGACCCCGTCGGCCCCGGCAAGCTGCTGTTCGCGTTCTTCGCCGCGATGGCGGAGACCGAGCGGGAGAACATCCGTGAGTCCACCCTAGAAGGGCTCGACACCGCCGCCCGCAAGGGCAAGCACGGCGGCCGACCCCCGGTCATCACCGACGACATACTGCACACCGTGCTCCGGCGCCGCGCGGGCGGCGAGTCCGTCGAGCAGATCCAGCCCAACCTGATCACCCCACCGGCAAGCGAAAGGGACAGAACCCCTCAGTGGCCAGCATCTACCGGGCGCTCGCCGAACCCGCCAAGCGCGAGGCGTACCCCGAAGCCGTCGAACAGGCCCACGCCGACTTCGCAGCCCTCCAGGTCGGCGAAGTCCCCGGACCCCGCCCCGCTCTCCCTGACCGAACGTCACTCTGATTACAGAGGGCTATTTGTCACTTCGCCGTAGCTTCGGGAGAACGGGGCCGCCACCGCGGCCCCGCCTTCGCATCGCGTCGTCGGCGGCACGCTACCGGCACCGGTCCCACCCCGGAGACCCGTGCCCAGGGCGTCACGTTTAGCTACTTGTCGGGTGGCGGCAGCTATACGAGGGCAGGGCCTCTACCGGCGCACCCCGCTCGGCGAGGCGCTGGTCGCCGGTCGGGCTGAGGGCTCAGATCAGCACTGTTTTTTGAGGCGCTGCCAGCAGATGATTGCGCAGCCGAGGGTCTCTCAGCGAGCTATGCTCGGCCTCCGGGGCGCCGAGGGGGTCGAGCTTGACACCGCGCGCCACGCCGCCGCCTGGTCACTGAGGCCGGCGGGACCTGGAGCCGATACGCCCCAGGCGACCACACATGGTGAACTGCCGCGACGGAGCCGACTGGCTGCTCTCGTCACTCGGGAATCGAAAACCCCAGCTCACGCAGGCGGGGCAAGCACACTGCGAGGCATTGCTCCACCGAAGCGGCATCGGTCCGCACAAGGACGTCCTCGCGCAACGGGGCACCGCTGGCTACGAATGTCCATGGCTTTCGTCTCTCTGCCATCCGCTCGGCGTCAGCCTTGAACAGCACGGTTATGCCCTGTTCGGCCAATGCTTCCATGATCGCGACAACGTCCACCGATGGTCTCCCCATTACCGTCTTCGTGGCCCCACGACGGGCTACCGGCCTGCCGGATCAGCGTGAACCGCCCAGAGCCCGCCTTGCCTGAACCCACAGCTTCTCGAACTCCTCCACGGAGATCTCAGCTGCCTGCGGCTGATCCTGCCGGCCCTCCAGGCTGCCCTCGGCGAGAACTCCGTACTGCCGCTCATAGCGCCCCATCGCGGCGAGATCGGCATGGCCACGCAGGTGCGACACCTCCTCCAAGGATGCGGCCGTCACTGGCCGCGAGTCCGCACCTCGAACCTCAACCTGCCGCGCCGCCCAGCCTGCGTCATCGGCCTCGAAGTACAGCCACAGATCTTCGTCCTCGTAGTAGGTGCGGAACCAACTCGTCATGCCGCCATCCTCACCCACCCAGCACCCCCACCACCTTGACCACACATAGGGACGCCCCCGTCCAGAAGTGCTTCGAACACACGGTGAACCCACCTGCCCAAGGACCGACCACGAACACCTATCTAGCTTGCACGGCGCTGGGAAGTGCCCGACTTCGAGGTCCCGGTCGGACTCTTCCAGGACCTGGAAGACCTCAAAAAACCCAAGTGGCCCGCCTGACCGCCCAGGTCACAACGCTCACCGAGGGGGCCGACGCCGAGCCGGACGAGGCCTTGGCCGTGGCGAAGCCGGACGCCTGCGAGGAACCTGCCGACGAGGACGAGTGGCAGTACCCGCCGTTCATCCTGCTGCTCGATCCGCCGCCTACGACGACGAACTACGCGCCCTGATCGAGTGGGTGGAAGGCGTCCTCGTACCCGGCTACCTCGCCGAACCGTCGGCCGACGCCCGCTGGTGCCACCTGTGGTTCGAGCACACCCCGGCCGTGGCCCGGCTGCACGCGCTGTGGCTCGCCTGGCAGGAACTGACCGACCCCGCCAGCTGCGGCCACACCGGGCCGTCCGTGTGGCACCGCGACCACCTGGCCCCTGCATGCGCGAGTTGCGCAGCTCCAGCGGCCCCTTCGCCGGGTGCACCCAGGGCGAGCACCAGATCGACCACCGGATGCCCGTCACCGTGCCCAGCGCCTGGCGCCTGGCGCCACGAGAACAGTTGAGCTGGAAAGCGACCTGTGACGGGCCGGTAGCGTGGCTTCATGACGGAAACCTCAGATAACGGCTGCCATCGCGCGAGCGGGCGCGCAGGCAGCCGTGAAGATGATGCAGTCGTCTGGCCCGTTCGTGATGGTGCGTCAAGGCAGGCGCGAGGACCGGGCGATGGTCTATGACCGGTTCGTGCAGGCGTGCGCGAGGTGTCTGCGCGCCGGGGGCGGCGAAGGCGTCGAGGATGTGTGGGCGGCGTGGCAGGCGATCGACCTGCGGTGTCGGCCTGCGGTCCGTGTGGCGGCCGACCGCTTGGCGGGATACACACTGACGATCAGTGATCCTGACGACTCGGGCAGCTTCTACCGCGTCATCATGGAGGTCCAGTTCCCGGCGGCCTACCTGCCGTGGGGAAACGATCCGGAGCTGGGGCCGCGCGACTACCCGACCGTGGGTGGGACGATGCTGTTCTACCTCTCAGCGTTCACGAAGGTCGCTCGCGCGGACCTCAACCGGCGCTGGTGGAACGCCCCGGCCTGGGCATGGCGCGATGTGAAGGCGTGGCGCGAGAAGCGCCGGCAGAAGCGGGAGTCCGCGAGGGAGACGGCGGAGCGGCTGCGGGCGTACGAGGCCGCCGTCGCCAAGGCTGTCGCCGAGGGCGAGGGCGAGGGTGGCGGCACTCATCGAGCACGGCGGCCCACTCCTGGGTGGCTTCGCGTGCGCGGGAGAGGGCGCGTCCTCGAAGCTGGGTTCTTCCGGTGTGCTCACTCGACACCTTCTGTGGTCACTCCGAAGTCGCGTGCAGTACGGTCGAGTTGGCCGTAGTCGTACGCAGCGCTCGGACACTCGTGATGCCCTTCACCTTGGACCCGCAGCAAGTTGAGATCATCGGCCGCAGCTGGCCCCACCCATTTCTGAACCTCACAGTCGACGGGGAGTAGCCATGGCGACGATCGGGTTGGCCGCAGCCATCGAGGAGCTGAGGCAAGAGCTCTACCAGGCCCAGGCCCGGGGGGCCCACAAGCAGTTCACCTTCCAGATCGAGGAAGCCGAGCTGGAGTTGCTGCTGGAGCTGCGCAGTGACGGCAAGGGCGAGGGGAAGTTGCAGTTCGGGGTGGCGACCGTGAGCGGAGGCGGATCGCACTCCTCGACCCGCGGGCACAAGTTGACGCTGAAGCTCCAGGTCAAGGACCGGGCCACAGGCGGAGCCAGCCCCGAAATCGGTCGCCAGCAGTCCGGCTCCTGGGATGACGAGGGCTGAGTTGGACCGTCGAAGACTGGTTCTGATCCGTGTCGGTGACGCTGCCGAGTTCCGCCGCCTCGGTACCGGCTATCTGATCGGGCGTCGCCTGGTACTGACGGCACGGCACGTCGTCGAGGAGAGCAAGGGCATGCCTTGGGCCCAGATCCGTGTGCGTGTGGGGCATCCCCAGGACACCGAGGTACACCGTTGCCCGGCTTCGGTGTGCTGGACCGACCCGGAAGAACACGACGTTGCTTTGCTGCTGCTGGACGACGAGGTCGACGTGCCCGGAAGGGTGCGCTGGGGCCGTCCCGTCGGCAACACCCCACTGCGCTACCAGGGCCTTGGGTACCCTTCGGCGACCTTCAGGGACGGACAGCACAAGGTGGAGTACCTGAGCGGGAAGCTGCCTCCACAGGCTGGCGGTATCGGCACCCAGGATCTGTATGTCCTGGACCAGGAGTCTGCGCCGGACATGCGTGCGCACGGCGAGCAGGCGTGGTCCGGAGCTTCCGGCGGCGCCGTCTTCTGCCAAGACCATCTCGTCGGCGTCGTCGTCAACGATGATGAGGCGTTCGCGAACCGCCGCCTGCATGCCTCTCCAGCCCGCACCTTCACAGGCAACTCCCAATTCGCCACGCTTCTGCACCGTTACGGCGATGGCCCCCCTGAGCTGGTCGACATCAAAGCCGCGCCTGCGTCCGAGCCGGCCTGGGTCTCCCGTCGGCTGCTCCCCCACGAGGAGGCGCAGGCACTCGGCACACTGGCCGTGGAGGTGCTGAATGATCGTTCTCAAACCTTGGCAACCGTGCCCTTGGCCGTTCCGCAGCGCAGGGTCGCAGCGGAACGGCTGCGGGGACGCGCGGGGCTCGTGGCCAAACTGACCAGTGCGGTGACACGGCGCGTCAACGGTGACGCGCGCGTGCCGGGTGTGTGGCTGCTGTGCGGGATGGGCGGATGCGGCAAGACCACGGTCGCGCTGGAGACGGCGCACCGGCTGGCAGCCTCCTCGACACGGGTCTGGTGGGTGTCGGGAGCGGATGGCGAGGGTTTGTCCGGGGGGCTTCGTGCGGTCGCGTTCTCTGCGGGTGCGCAGGCAGCCGAGTTCGTCGGGGCTCATCCGGCGGACGTTCTGTGGAGGCGTCTCGACGCCCTCACCACGCCGTGGCTGCTGGTCCTCGATAACGTCGACGACCCCGCACTTCTCGCTGCGGCGCCCTCCCGGACCGCTGAGGGCATCGGATGGCTGCGGCCACCCGCACACCGCTGGGGGGCCGTGCTGATTACCAGCCAGGACTCCCGCACGGAACGGTGGGGGCAGTGGGTACACATGGTCGGCGTCGATCTGCTCTCCAAGGAGCATGGTGCTCAGGTCTTACGCGACCTGGCTCCGCAGGCGGGAACCGTGCAGGACGCCCAGGACCTTGGAGAACACCTCGGGGGGCTCCCGCTCGCGCTCAACCTTGCCGGCTCCTACCTGGCGCGGGCGCTGGAGGATCCTTGGCCGTCCCCGTCGACACCGGTCACATTCGCCGAGTATCGCGGCAGCTTCGACGCCCGCCTGGCGGAGATGGCATCTGATCCGGACACGGACTTGGGGCCAGCCGAGCGGAGTCGCCGGACCATTCAGAGCACGTGGGAACTCTCCCTTGAACTGCTGCACCGTCAGGGCGCCCACCTTGCCCGCCCGCTCCTGCGGCTGCTGTCTGCTCTTGGGCCGGCTCCCATTCCGTACCAGAAACTCCTCGATCCCGAGATGCTCGCGGAGAGCGGGCTCCTCACCGACCCGACGCAGCCACGGATCAATGACGCACTGAAGGGCTTGGCCGGCCTGAAGCTGATCACCATCGAGACGACGCGTGACAGCGAGGCCGCGTGCGGACCCGCGGTTGGTCCGCCGAGGTGGATCACCTTGCACCCGATGGTCCGGGCGGCCAGCCGCAGCCACCCCGACTTCACCGCCCAGGTACCCCTGCTGCTCAGACTGGTCACGGCCCTGCTGCACCGTTTCACCGACCCCCTGACGGAAAACAGCACCGGAGACTGGCCCTTGTGGCGGGCGATCGCGCCGCACTGCGCCGCGGCCCGCGTGCTGCTGCACGAGTGCGAGTCCAGCGTCGGCACGGATAGAGTCCTCGTCACCGAGGCCACCGGGCCCGCCCTGCGCGCTGCCCAGTACCACATCTACGTGGGGATGTACGGCGAGGCGGTCACCGAACTCGCATCCGTGGCCGAGGCCAGGGGGCGTCTGCTCGGTGACGAGGATCGCGCCACGATCGCCGCCCGGTTGTACCTGGCCTGGGCACTGCGCGAAAACGGCGACCTCGACCAGGCTGACCGGCTATACGAGGACGTGGGCAGGACGTGCGAACGGGCCCTGGAAGACGGTCATCCCTACATGCAGTCGGCCAAGACCGGCCGGGCCCGGGTACTACGGGAGCTGGGCCGCTTCGAAGCCGCTGAGGCGGAGTTGCGCGCTGCTCTCGCCATGCGCCGACATGATCCTCAGGCGGGCCCGCGAGGCATCCTGCGCATCAAGCACGATCTGGCGACGCTCGCCCACAAGCGCGGTCGCGTCGCTGAAGCGGTTACTGAACTTCAGGTCACCACCCGGCAGCACGAGGAGCTGGCCGGGCCTGCTGACCGGGACACCCTTGCAATGAAGGTCAGCCTCGTGCGCGCCCTGCGCGATGCCGGACACGCCGCGGAAGCCGAGAACGCCGCCGAAGACGTCGTACGGGTCTACCTGACCGTCCTGCCACCCGACCACCCCGAGGTGCTCCTCGCCCGTCACGAACGCGCCCGGCTCATCAGAGATCACGAATCCGACACCGAGTTTCTGGAACGGGCGCGCGACGAGTTCACCGAAATTTGGCAGATCAACGAACGTCGGTTGGGACCCGGGCATCCGGATACCATCGCCGCCCGGCACGAACTCGCCACGGTCTGGCACCTACTCGGACGGCCGGAGCGGGCCGCGGATCACTACCGGGCCGCGCTGGAGGCCGGCAAGACGCGGCTGGGTCACCGCCACCCCGACGTCATGCTGTGTGCAGGCAACCTCGCCACAGTGCTCGCCGAACTCGCCGAGCGGGAAGGCAACTCGATGGACGACCCCCAGGAGCCGCGGGATCCCCTTACCTCCCACACCCCCGATCTGACCGCAGTCACGCTCGAACAAGCCCTGTCCGACGAGCACGCGTCGACCGCGCGCCCTGCTGCTGCGCGGCTCCTGGGCCGATACCTCCGCCCCCGTACCAGCCGCGGCGGGAGTGAGGGCTCCGCGGGCTATTCCGGGGGCACGGGCGGCGGAGAGGGCGGGACACCCGTCCATTATCGGCCGGTTGTGAACCCCCGCACTGCTGAGCCCCGGCCTGTGCTGCCCTTCCCCAGCCCCGCCGACGTGCGCAACGTGGCTGACGGCAGGGAGGACCGCTCACTAGTCGAGCGCCTGCGGGCGCAGCAACGCGGGACGCGCGCGGTGGCCCTGGCCGAACTGCTGCGCCGGCTTCGCCTGGCGGATGAGGCCATATCTGAACGCGAGGGCGGGCTACCGAGCGTCGGCGAGGTCAAGGAACTCCTCCTGCAGGCCGAGCAAGCCAATGCCGAGGCGGTCACAGCCGTGCTGCTCCATCCGTCCGTTGGGAGATGGCTGAGCAGCGCACTGCGCGCTCTGCACACTCCGCCGGGCGGGCCGAGCACCGCAACTAGCACACCATCGGCACACGTTCCTCACCTCCACGCGGTCGCGGCTGCAGCAGCCGTCAAGGCCAAGATCGCGTTCACACTGCCTGTCCCCGTCCGCGACGGCTTCGTCTTCCTGCCCAGCCTGGGAGCCGCCGACTTCCGCGGCACCACGGCCATTACCGCGCACGTCGCGGCGAGGGATGACGCGGCCCTCATCAGGTGCTCGGGCACCGAAGTGCGCCTGCCGAGCACGAACGATCCGTGCCCCCCGGGCTGGCTTCCCGTGCACCGCGTACGAACCCCCGTCGGACGGAGCCACTTCGACCTCGTCCTAGAGGACATGGATCCTTACCGGGAAGCCGACGGCTCCGCACCGCCGCGTCGCCTAGCCCCCGCGGACGTCACCCGGTGGAGACGGAAAATTGGCGACGCGGCAGAACTCCTGACCGATGTCGTCGGCCCCGAGCAGGCGGAAGCCCTGGCAGCGGGCCTCATCTCCCTCACACCCCGGCCCGAGTCAAACAGCGGCATGATGACCTCTGTCTCGGCCAGCGACGCATTCGGCGGGGCCGCGCTCAGCACGCCACCGGACGCCGTGGAACTCGCCGTCACCTTGATCCACGAATTCCGGCACATGAAACTGAACGCCGTGCTCGACTCCCTCGACCTGTACGACGACGAGGGACCGGAGGAGCTGTACTACGCCCCGTGGCGCGACGACCCGCGCCCGCTTCCCGGCTTCTTCCACGGAGTCTTCGCCTTCCTCGGCGTGGTCGAATTCTGGCAGCGGTTGGCACACTCTGCCAGCGCGAGGCTGCGCCGGCGTGCTCAGTTCCAACTGCTTTACTGGCGTGCGCAGACGCGGGAGGCGTACGAGGCGCTCCGTTCGTCCCGTCGCCTGACGGAGGCAGGCCGGGAGTTCACCGCCAGGATGGGCGTCGGCATGGCGCAGGCGCAGAACCCGACTGCCGTGCCCGACGAAGTGACGGCTCTCGCCGAGGATGCCGTCGTCGCCCACCGCATCCGCTGGCGGCTGCACCACCTTCGGCCGGACCCCGGCACCGTGACGGCCCTCGCCGAAGCATGGTCGTCCAGCGCACCCCGACCGCCCTCTTCACACATTCGCAGCGTGCTGGCCCCCGATCCAACTGCCCAGTCCCTCAACGACTACACGGCACTACTGTGCCGAATCGCCGTCGACCCCTCCCGCCTGCACCGAACGCCGCCCGAAGGAGCAGCCCAAAACACCCACGACCCCTCCGACCTGGCCCGCCTTCTCGGCGAGACCGATTCGGCCCGCCGCCTCGCCACGGACCAGGTCACACAACGACCTCGACAACACGAGCCCTGGGTCCGGCTCGCTCTCGCCTTGCGAAGGCCCAACCCCACGGCGTTCCCTGGTGCTGGTGTGGCAATGCGGGTAATGAGCCACCGTCCTGAAGCCGTCCGCGCCGTCCACGCCCGCATCACCACTCTCACGGACACACCACCGGATCCCACCGCCCTAGCCGAGTGGATCGGTATCTCGGACGGCACCACCGATCTCACCGGGCTGACACCGATGCACGGGCTCTAAGAGGTTCTCCACGTCGGTGGTCGGGATGCCTGCCCAGGTGAGGCGGGAGTCAGACGGTCTCTGGGCGGGAGGTGGACGCGGGGTGTGGTCCGCCTCCCGCTTTGAACGGGTCGTTCCTGAGTCGGCGCGTGTGGCTTTGTAGGCGGGAACGGGCTCTGGTCCACTTCTTGTGGTGCGGTCACACGCTGTTCTCTATCGGGTCGTCTGCTGGGATGATCGCCTCATGCTTCGAGCTGGGGGCTGGGCCTGTCATGAGTGAGCGGTCACCGGAGGTGCTGAAGGTCCTGGAGGTTTCTGGATGGACGGCGGGCAGGCGGGTCGACACGACCGGCTGGCGGTCCCGGTTCGACGCGGTCGGGATCGTCATGCACGACGCTGCCGAGAAGTTTCTCCAGGAGTTCGTTTCTCCAGGAGTTCGGAGGGCTGATCGTGAGTATCGGCGGCCCGGGAATCAACCGCGCCCGGGAACCATTCGAGCTGGACCCGGAGCTGGCTTGGGGAGAGAATGATCGGTTCTCCGAATGGGGCGAGTCTTTGGGGAGACGTCTCTTCCCGCTCGGCGAGCTCGATCACGGCCGATTCTTTCTCGGTATCGATGAGGACAGTGAGATCTACCTTGTCGAGACCTGGGTCGCCAGCTTCGGGCCAATGCCGCACGCCCTCGAAAATCTGATCCTCGGCGTGATGCCACGCAGGATCGATGACGATCACAGACAGTCAGATCAGATCTGCTGGCATGGTCATTTGGCGAGCAGGACGCGCTTGCGGAGGAGCTCGAATCCTGCGCGACCGAAATCTGGCGCTTGAGCATCTTGATCCGGTTGACATGGCCCTCGACGACACCGGAGTTCCACGGCTGGGACAGTCCGGCGACGACGGCGTCAAGGTCGCGTTCGAGGTGCTGGGCGAACCGGCTGGGACTGGGCAGGCCGGCAGCTGCTCTGGCTGATTTGATCCACTCTGGCAGTTGGTTGCCTTGCAGGTCGGTGACCATGTGAGCGAAGGTCCGCACGTGCTTGGCGAGGACGTCCAGCTCGGGACAGTTGGCCAGCACGGCCTTGAGCTGGATCCGGTCGCTCTCGACCAGGGCGTCCGGGTAGCCCTGCTCACCGGCGCTCTCACAGGCCCCCTCACGCGCCTGTCACCAACTACGTCGGCTCCCCCCGGACCGAGAGCTCTGACCTGGTGTTACGCGCCCATACTGGACTGCCGTGGACGCCCACAGACAACCGTTACAACCTGTGCCATGTGGTGCCCAGTGAGGGAGCCAGGATCAGGACTGGGGCCTCTTCTGGCCCGTCAAAGCGGTATTGCAGGGTGTTCGGTGGTGTCTCGCTCACGCCCCAGACCCTCTCACGTGTCACGAGCTGTCACACGGCCGGGGAAAAACCCGGCGACTCCCGCGCCTGGCAGCGCCACACCGCCGGCGCTGCCGGAACCCTCGGGGACCCAGGTACAAGTTCTCCGACGTGTACGCGTGGCCGCCCGGACAGTGCATCCTCCTGACACGCGCGCTCTCCCAGTCCCTGCTCCGCAGAGCTGCCTGCTTCGGCACTGCTTTCACGCGGTCCGGTTTGCAGCAAAGCGTATACTGCTGGCTCCAAGGATCAGCATGACCCACCTGAAAGCCTTCCGGGATCTCACCGATCAGCAGCCGGAACACCACACAGTGGACAAGCTGTGTCTTTCCCTCGTAGGAGACTTGGCCGTAGCCTGACCGCCCCTCCCCGTTACAGCTGCCGGTCCACAACCAGCAGCCGGTGTCCGGATCCATCTCGATCTTGGTTTCATACGGCTGGGCAAATCGCCTCGCTGCCAGGCTTCCTGACTCACGCTTGTTTCTCCGCCTCAAAACCGTGAAGGCCATCCCACGTGGTCGCGGCTCCGCGGAGGTCCTCCACGTCCGGCTTCACATACCACTTCTTCGTGGTCCTGACGTTCGTGTGCCCAGCCCATCGGGCGAGGATGTGATCCGGCACGCCGTTGTTGGCGAGATAGGTGAGACAGGACGAGCGAGCGTCGTACAGGCGTACTCGGCGAAGACCAAGGATCTCCATGAGCCGGTACGCGCGTCTACGGAGTTGCTTGATCGTGAAGGCTTCCCCGGTCTCGTGCACCACGACGTACCCGGAGTCCAAGTAAGCCTCACCGAGGACGAGCTTCTCCTTGGCCTGGAGAGCCTTGAACGACTGGAGGGCAGCCAGCACCGGAGCCGGCAAGGGCAGATCGCGTTCTCCGGCCAGGGACTTCGTGTCCTTTTCCACCACATATCGATTCCCCATCATTGTCCGCGTGTTGGCGATGGCCATCGTGGCATTCTCCAAGCCAACGTCTTCCCATCTAAGTCCGCAGACTTCACCCGGACGCAGACCCATGAGGGAAAGCAGAAGAGGAGCATAGAGCCGGTCTACCTTGACGCCCTGAATGAACGCCTGAACTTCCTTGACGTTCCACGGGTTTACTTCCTGCTTATTCTTCCGCTCCTCCTTGCGCGCCCTACGCGGGATGGTGACATGCTGAGCCACATTTATCGTCAGCAGCCGGCGTGTCACTGCCCGATTCAAGGCATCCCTCAATCGGGCGAGGCTCATTTCTACACTGGTCACCCCCAACGGAGTTCCTGCTTTATCGCCACGTACTCGCCCATGCTTCAACGCCCACTGCATCCACTCCTCTACGTTCTCCTCCGTAAGGTCTTGAAGGCGAATGTGACCCATTTTCCCCCTGACCCGGTCGAGGGTGATCCGATAGTTGTAGATAGTGGTTTCTTCCAGATCCTCTGCTTTCATGGCGAGCCATTGATCAAGCCACTCATTGAGAGTTATCTGGTTGGGCGGGACGAATGTCCCTTCCTGACGACGATTGGTGATGCGCGCGTACTCGGCCTTCGCCTCCTTGAGTGTGGCGAACGTACGACGCAGCTGCTTACGCTTCCCCGTTCCAGGGTCCACGCCGACGTCGACCACGAACCGGTAGCGCTCCTGCCCCTTGGAGTTGGGCGGGAGCTTCTTGATCGGAGCTGACAGGGGGTACTCACTCTCCTTCTAGGCGGGTCCTACGCCCGAGAAGCGACGGGCTCGCCTGCGTGCTAGCAGACCGGTGCCGACTAGTCGCGCGGCTCTAGCCTCCTGAGCTTCGCTGCAGCCCCGCCGCCGGGCACAACCGCAGAGGCTGAACGCATTTCAGGGTCGCCACGATCGCCGGTTTGGCTAACCGGCGATCCTCGTCTATGTTGCGCTCGCCCACCGCAGGACATCCGCGCGTTCACTGCGTCGCGGACGGCGAGGACGAGGGCGGTATGCGAACAGACCATTCGCGCACGTCACCAAGGGGATCTCCTCAGCGAGACAGGGGCGGATTAGTCGGCCCATGGTTCAGGGGTGTTGTACGTTGACATAGACCCACGGCGGGTTCCACCCTTTCCGAGATGTTCCTCGTCTGCCGTGAGCGAATGAGGGCCTGGTGGGCGCCGAAATCGGCTTCATCGACCAAGAGTCTGTTCCCGCGCCGCTTAGCGGAAGATACCCGCCGAAGCCCCCTCGTCGCGCAGAGCAGGCATCCAGACTCGCTCAGAAAGCCCGCCTATCCAGCGGCCGGCACAGCCCCTCACCGAATACGGGCACGGTTCTGGTGGCTATGCCCCGCCGGAGCCGGGCGAACCAGGCGGGATGCCTCCAGGCCCTCAGCCCTTGTTCGCCTCGTCCGGCTGGCCGAGGCGACTCAGAGCGCACCCCTGTGGAGGCCCGACCACGGAGGTCACGTCATGAGCACCACGCACCGGCCGTCTCCCACCGCCATCTGCCCTGCTGGCTGAACGAGGGCTCCGCGGTTCCAGTCCTTTGGAGCTCTTTCTTGTCTGCCGTGGACGAATGCCCGCCGACAGCTGCGTGGAACCCTCCTGCCCCGGACCCATTGAGGCGTAAGACATGCGCCGTCACCTGCGACTGATGCAGGTCGGTGGGTGAGTCCCACCCGCCTTCACCGGTAGCGACCAACCTTCGACGTGCCCTGGACGGCTGGGTAGGGTCGCGGTACCCGAGCTGGAAAGGTACTTGCATGGCCAACGATATTGTGATCGCTCAGACGACCAGCGACGACGAGGCTCAGGCGAGGGCGCTGGCCCGGGGTGCGGTCGAGCGCAAGCTGGCAGCGGGCGTTCACATCGATGCTCCGATCACCGCCTACTACTGGTGGAAGAGCAAGGTCGAGACGGCGCAGGAGTGGCGGATCTCGTACATGACGACGACGGACCGGCTCCCGGCGCTGGAGGCATGGCTCCACGAGCAGCACCCGTACGACGTCCCCCAGTGGATCACGCTGCCCGTGACCGGTGGGTCGGAGGCGTACCTGTCCTGGGTCGTCGAGGAGACAGCACAGGGCTGACGAGGGGCGGGCCGTATGACGGCGTTCGCGTCCTGCGTTTGCCCGTGTGCCGCGCAAGTGGGTTTCAGGACGTGAACTGCCGCAGGTGAGCCGCGAGTTCCCGCTCGCTGTCGGGAAGTGACGCGGCGATCGTCGCTGCGCGCTCCTTGCCCATCGTGTTGGGCTTGACCTGTGCCGCCTCGGCGAACTGACGTGCTACATAGACGCCTTGGTCGACGTCACCTCCGCGCAGCAGGGCCGAAGCGAGATCGCCGGGGATCACCACACCGCCGTCCGGTAGTTCGTCCCCGAGATGGTCGACTGCGGAGTCGGCTGTGGCAGTGATTGAAAATCGTCGGCTATGTCGCGTCCACGCCTAACCCGATGCTTCCGCGGTCGACCACCTCAGTCGATACGAACTACATAATGCCCTTCCAGCTCCACGGACGCGGTCCGCGGCGGCCACGCAGGCAGTCGACGCGATGCTGGGCCTGATCTGCCCACTCGGGGTTGCTGGTGGCGTGCTGGGCGGCGTACGTCACCATGCGGAGTTCCCGAGCGCCGGCCAGGATCGGGTAACCGGCCCAGTCGGTTACGTCGTACCCATACGCGGCACAGAATTCGTCGTACTCCGCCGACGTGATCGCGCTTGTCGTCCGCGCCCGTACGGCTGTTGAGACCAGGTCCCATTCCGGTGGGCCCAGTGAGAAGCGCTCCAGGTCGATCATCAGCGGGCCCTCGGCAGTGCGGATCAGGTTGCCGGGCCAGGCGTCGCCGTGCACGGCGCAGTCCGGATGCCCGTGCGGGCGCTCGGCCCACGCTGCCGCAAGTTCTTGATGCAGACCCCTCAACCACTCACGGTCCGTGCTGGCCAACGTAGTTGCTGCCTCCAAGCGCTCGCTGATGCGGACGAACGGGTCCAGGTACCCGAGTTCGACATCGGGAGCGGGCAGCGCATGGAGGCGTTTAAGCAGCTGTGCGACCTCCGTGTGGCTGCCGTGTTCGTGCGGCGGGAGTTCCTCCCAGAAGGTGACGGGCCGGCCACCGGCCTCGACCGGTTGCCTGATGTCGGCGAGACGGACGGCCGGCATGTGGTGCTCGGCGAGCCATCGTGCGACCCGTACTTCCCGGAGCGCGGCTGTGGTCTGGCCACGCCGCGCGATTCGAACAATCACATGCTGTCCGGGCAGCCTCCATATCTGGTTCTCTGCCAGCCGTACGGGCTCGGCTCCGCTGGGGTCGAGCCCCACGGCGACGCACACCTGTTCGAGTGCCTCTCGGGCGGGGGCTGCTGCCGAGGTGGTCATGCGGAGACCGTAGCGGCGATGCGCTCCCGCAGGGCGACGGCCTCCGCCACCTTCGGATGCTTGGTGGCGAACGCGCCGAGCTGTCGCAGGTCGTCGGCGGCGCGGCGGGAGGTGAGTCGGCCTACCTCGTCCAGCGCGTCGTGGCCGATGGCAGCCGCCTGGCGGGGGTCAGCCTTGGCCATGACGAGTGCGGCGAGTTTCGTGCGGGAGATCGCCCGGGAGCGTTTGTAGGCGTCCGAGTGGCCCTTGACTGCGGTGTCGAGGCGGCGGGCCGCCCGTCCCGGGTCCTGGTCCGCGAGGATGACGAGGTCGAACAGCCCGTGAGCGGTGTCGCCGTTGTGCTGGGCCTCGTCGTAGTAAGCCATCCACGGCGGACCCTCGGACGGGCGAGCGTGGGAGAACGCTTCGTCGGCCTCGCCGACAGCGGCCATGCAATCGCGGACGTTGCCCATCTTGCCGAACGCCCTGGCCCGTGCCGTGTGCAGCATGGCCCGCTCGGTGGCGGTAAGTCGATCGGAACGCACCAGGCCCTTCTCGGCGTGCGTGAGCCCGTCGTCGGGCTGACCGAGCCACACGGCCTGTCGCGCGAGGAACGAGTATGCCTTCGCACGCAGGTGCCAGTCCCCTGCTTCTTCGGCGCGATCGGCGGCGAAGAGGAACGTCGCGGTGGCGTAGGTGTGGTTGTAGGAGTCGAAAGCCGAGGCGCCAACGACGATGCCCAGCCGGGAGACGGCCGCCAGGAGGTCGGACCGCAAAGTTTCCGGGCACTTGGCGCTCAGGAGTCCGGCCGCCCACTGCATCGCACGACCGGCGACGTCGCCGACCATGCCTCCGCCACCGAACTTGTTGTCCCAACCGCTGATCGCGGTGGCTACTTCCTGAACCTGGTCGACGTTGTGGGAGCTGATCGAATCGGGAAGCGTCAGCTCATACGGGGCGAAACCGTGCGTGAGGTCTATGGGGGCAATGGCGGCCAGGCCGCTGACTTGGAGGAACGCGCGTCGGTCCACGGGCTCGGGGCTCCCAAGGCGAGGAGGTACTTCGTCACTGCCCAGGATGCGGCCTCGATGCACCTGAACCGTTGTCTCCGGCTCCTTGCGAGAACGCTTATCGGCATCAGGGCGCTTTTTATCGGCATCGCGGGGGGCGAAGGCCATCGGCCATGCCCGCTCGAAGACACCACCGGTCTCCAGCACCTTGTCCAGTTGCCGAGCGACCTCCAGCTGGCACGAGGGGTACTGCCCCTTCTCGATCGACAAGATCATGTCATCGCTGACCTGCGCCAACCGTCCCAGAGCCTTGGCCGAGAGGCCATCTGCCTTACGTCGGAAACGTAGCTCACTGCCGAACCAATCCTGCGGAGAGGCTCCCGGGTCGAGCGGCTTCTCTGGCTGCGGCATGTCCGTTCCCCATCCTCGCGATGCCGAACTCTTCGGCTCTCGGCATCAGGGCCTGCACGACGAGCGCGTGCTCTGCCTCAATGGTTGCTGACCGATTCGGTCCCAGTACACACCGCAACCGCCCCCCGATGTAGGGCTTCCGGTGCAACGGACGGAGCATCGATGAGCACACTTCTTCAAAGCCCCGGCGCGGGCCCATCGACCCGCGCCGCGTCCAGAAGCAGCCGGGGCCAACTCGACATGACCTTCCAGCTCGAGAAGAGACACCTGGGTCTCGTGCGCGGTGTGGTGCGTCACCACCTCGCCTGGTGGGGGGTCAGCGGTGAAGTCGCCGAGATCGTCCTTCTCGCCGTGAACGAGCTGCTGACGAACGTGCTGGTGCACACCAGCCCGGATGAAAACGGGTGGCGCTCAGCGAGCCTGCTCGTACAGCACGTCCCGGGCGGTGTCACCGCGGTCGTCCGCGATCAAGACCCTCGGCCGATCGTGCGGAAGACAGCGGCGCCTCTCGACCTCGGAGGCCGGGGCCTCGCTCTCGTGCGGGCGTTGGTCGACGAGTTCTCGGTGGCGATGCCCGGCGAGGGGAAAGACGTGTGGTTCTTCATCGCCGATCCCGAACACCATGCCCCGCAGACCGCCGAGCCCACGGAGTCGTAGTGCGCAGGGCGTACAGAACAGCTCAGTCATTCCCACTACACGCCGCGCTCCGCAGGTCGTTCGCTTGCGTCCGCCCAGTAGCTCGGGTCGAGCATATCGCCTGGCCAAGCCGGCTGACGGACCGGGCCCCGGGGCCCCATCTGTTCGAAGTACGGTGCCAGGTCGATCACGGGCGTCCCATCGACGGCATCGAGGTCGGTGACCAGGAGGTCCCGGCCGTCCACGTCGAGCAGCCGTGGGTAGCTGATCGCGAGCTGGTTCGGCCGCCGGTGGTTGCGGTGCACGAAGGTCCCTGTGGCCGGCCAGCGGGTGTTCCCTCGAGGGCTGCGGGCATGAAGCTGCACATCCTCCGGGCGCGCCAAGTGGAAGCGCCACGTCACCGTCAGGTGCGAGAACTCCTCGATCCCTTGCAGGGTTTCGAGCGGGTACTCGTCGTGGAGACGGATGATCGACCGGACCCCGCCCTGGTAGTCGTCCAGGACGCGGGTGTGTCCTCCCACGACCGTGGCGATCGGTCTGACCTCGTACGTGGAGACCACCGTTCGTTCCTCTCGCTCGGCAGGGCGCGTTGGGCGGCATCCCGAGGGTGGGGGCGCCGCCGTCCGGATCGGTGTTCAGCCTATGGTGCGGAGCATTTCGCGTGCGCGGCGGTCCAGCTCCACAACGTGCCGGCCGCCGCGGTGCCGTACGGGCGAGAGATCGCTCTGCATCCGGACGATGACGTCGCGGGCGCGGCCGGACTGGACGCCGGACATCGCATCGAGGGCTTCACTCCAGGTGGCACACGCCTCGTCAAGGCGCCCCTGCTGGACCTGGACGGCGCCGAGGTAGCCGAGGGTCACGCTGTGGGTACGGGCGTACTGCTGCCGGCGTCGGGTTGCGACGCTGCGCTTGAAGTGGAGACCGAAGCCTTCGGCGGGCCCGAGGGCATGGACGTCGCGCACGACGTGTTCTGCGCCGACAGCCGCGCCGCGCTGGCCGAGACCGGCAACCCCGGCACACGCGAGCGCAGTGTGATGCTGCTGTCCGCCGTGATCCGCGAAGCCGGACTGGACCCGTTCGAAGCCGGGGACGTCTGGGCCCGCCTCGCCGCCCTGCGTCCCCCGGTCACCCCGCCCGACGGCCCCGCGCTGGAGCGGTCCGTCTCGTCGATGCGGCGCCTGATGAACGCGGACGCGGCCCGTCGGCCGGACGCCGAGGCTGGCTGGGCCGAGCGCGTCCCCGCGTTCGAGGACGCCGGCCGACGTCTGCGCCGCCTCGCGGCCGATGGGCGTCTGATACGTGGCCTGCGGGCCGTGCTCGCCCATCACGCGATCTTCGCGTTCAACCGCGCCGGCGTGCCTGCCGAAGCGCAGGCCGCCACCGCGTGGCTCGGCCGTCACGTCGCCTTCTCCACCGGAGAGGGAGATGACGTGTCTACCCGCAAGTCCGCTTCCGCGGACCCTAGCCTCCCTCGAATGGAGACCCCTGTGACACCCGTATCCGACCCCGCCGACCTGCGTGAATCCCTCGCCCAACGCCTCGTCGACAGCGGCCACCTGCGCAGTCAGACGACCATCGACGCCTTCCGCACCACCGACCGCCACGCCTTCCTGCCCGGCGTCGACCTGGAGGCCGCGTACAAGGAGGACGCGGTCCCGATCAAGCACGACGAGCACGGAGAGATGATCTCCTGCATCTCCGCGCCGTCCATCGTCGCCACCCAGCTCGAACAGCTCGGCGCCCAGCCCGGCCACAAGGTCCTGGAAGCCGGAGCCGCCACCGGCTACAACGCCGCCCTCCTGGGCAAGATCGTCTCACCCGGCGGGCAGGTGTGGACCCTCGACGTGGACCAGGACCTCGTCGCCAGCGCGAGCAAGAAACTCGCCCAGGCCGGCGTCGACAACGCCACCGCGACGCTGGCCGACGGCGCGGCCGGCCTGCCCGAGCACTCCCCGTACGACCGGATCATCTTCACCGTCGGCGCGGGCGACGTACCGGTGAAGATCCTCGACCAGCTCGCGCCCGGCGGACGCCTGGTCCTGCCAATGCGCATCCGCGGCAGCATCTCCCGCTCCTTCGCCTTCGAGCGCGACGGACAGACCTGGAAGTCCGTTTCCTGTGAGATGGCGACCTTCATCCCGCTGCGCAAGGGCGTCTGCGACGACGTCTACACCCTCGTGCCGATGGCCGGCGAAGGCAACGTCCGCCTGGAGACCTTCAGCGAGCAGGACGTGGACCGCGACGCCCTGAGCTTCGTCCTCGACCAGAAGCAGACCAAGATCTACACCGGGGTGAAGTTCCGGCAGGGCTCCGCGTGGGAGTGGCTGTACCTGTACCTGGCCTGCGTGCTGCCCAACGGCCTGTCCCGGCTGCCGGGCCGACGCCCCGGATTCACCCCGCACTTCGGCTGGGGCTCCATGGCCGCGCTCGACGGCGGAGCGCTGGCGTACCTGACCATCCGCGAGGGCGAGGACGAGAAGGGCCGGTACTGGGAGGTCGGCGTCATCGGGCACGGCTACGGTGGCGCCGACCTCGCCGAGCACGTCGTGAGCGAGATCCGCGCCTGGCACGCGAGCGGCGGCAACGACGCCCCCGAGCCGGGCTTCCGGATGGCCGTCGCCGACTCCCGCGACCGGCTCACGGCTGACGATCCGCGCTTCATCGTCGACAAGCCCTACAGCCGTCTCGTCGTCGACTGGGCGCGCAAGGGCTGAGCCGATGATCCCCGCGATAGCCAGCCGCATCCCACTGGTCCGCCGCACCAAGGCACCGGCGCTCCCGCTACAGGAGCGCATCAACCACCTCACCGGGCTGACCGTCGCACCCGCAGGTGCGAGCCACCACGATCTGGTGGCCCGCACCTGCGGGGTCCTCAACTACGCCGCGTTGATCGCCTCCGACGTCGGCCTGCCCGACCTGGCCACCGACCTGTGCTGGAGACAGCACCAGGTCTTTGCCAACGCCGGGCGCCTGAACGGACCGACCGCCGTCATGTCGCTGATGCCTCTGGTCAACCTCTCCCGGCTGCTGACCCGCGACGGCCAAGGCGAGGCCGCCTACGACCTGTTGGTCCGCCTCAACCGCGCTGCCCGGCAGCGGGAGAAGACCGAGATAGACGGCCGCACTGTCGACCTGTCCGCTCTGACCGGCACGGAAGGCGATCACCGCAAGGTGTGTCAGGAGCTGTGGGTCACCCTGCTCGTGGACGGCGCCCGCGCCCTCGCGCGCGTCGGCCGGTGGACCGAGGCGGCCGAGGCCATGGCCCAGCACCGTGGCATCGGCAACCGGCTCCTCGACGGCCGCCAGATCAAGATCATGTCCCTGATGGAACAGGGGCACGACCAGCAGGCCCGCGACATGATCGACGCCACCCAGCCCACGGAGCCTTGGGAGACCGCCGTCGCCCTCCTCCTGCGCACCCACTGCCGCCCCCGCAAACACGCCGGTACCCGAGCCCGACCTCGACCGCACCCTGAGCGAAGCCGCCCTGCTCCTTGCCCACCCCGAACCGTCGACCGCCGCCTTCCAGACCCGGACGGGCCTTACGGCCCTGGAACTGGCCCCCACCGGACGGCACGCCGACTCGCTGCTCGACGCCATCATCGACGTCGCCCGACTCGACGCCTACGCCGCACGCGAAGTCCTGCATCATCCTGTCGCCGTATCCGCCCGCAACGCCGACCGGACAGACGCTCTCAGCGCGGTGATCGCGGCGGCGGAACTGGGAGCCGGCACCCTGCCCGCCCACCACCGCGCGTCTCTGACGGGCACGGTCGCCCATGCCGAGACAGAGCTGGGGAGGCTGCTGCGGACCGACCCTGCGCGCAGCCAAGGCGGGTGTCGGCCGGGATGACCTGCCGCAACGCCAGCTCGTCACGCAGCGTTGTCGGCGTTTCGGCTGGGTCGTTGGTCCTCACGACTCCGCCGCAGCGACCGTCCCAGGGGGAACAATGACCTCGGCCATCACACAGGAGCAGCCGCCTCAGCCACCGCCCGGCACCTCGCAGGACAACGAACCGGAGGAGGCCAGTGTTCGAGAGGAGGAATACCTCTACCGCGACGAGTCGCGGCTCCAGGCCGGATCGCTCCTGACCTCCCGCACGATGGCGCGCCGCCTGCCCGCGCTCGTACTGCGCTCGGTGCAGATGGCCTGGCGGGTGGACCGCAGCGCGACCATCGGACTGCTGGTGTGCCAGATCGGGACGGGCGTCCTCGCGGCCCTTGGCCTCCTGGCCGTCACGGGCACGATCACCACGCTGATCTCCTCGGGCGACATCACCGAGCGACTGTGGGATGCCGCCCCGCAGCTGGCCGTCATCGCCACCGCCACCGGCCTGCGCGCGCTGCTGGGCATCACCGTCGTCTGGCTGACCGGCCGTCTGCGACCCGTTCTCGGCCGGGCAGCGGAGCTGACGATGATCGAAGCCGCACTCGGCGCGGAACTGGCCGCCAACAACAAGCCCGGCTACAACGACGCCTACGACATCGCCGACCGCGGAGCCCAAGTCACCCCCGACCTGGTGGAAGAAGCGCAGGACGTCCTCGCGGCGACCGCGACACTCACGGCCGGCGCAGCCGTCCTGACCGTCCTGCACCCCCTGCTTCTCCCCCTCCTCTTCCTCGCGTGCCTGCCGCGGGCCGCCGCCTACGTCCGCTCCGCCCGCTTGCTCTACCTCGCCGGGCTGGAGACCTCCGGGCGGCGGCGGATGCTGGGCAAGCTGCGCTGGCACATGGCCTACATGGAGTCCAGCGAGGAGATGCGCGCCTGCCTGGCCGGCCCCTTCCTGATCGGCCGGTACCGAAAGCTGGCCGCCTCGGTCAACGCGGCCGAACGCAAGGCCGCGAACACCGGCGCCTGGATGGGACTGGCCGGCGCTGTCGCAGGCGGGGTCGCCTCGACCGCCGTGTGGGCGGCACTGCTGTGGCTCCTCGCCTCCGGCCGCATGAGCCTGGCAGCCGGAGGCGGCGCCGTCTTCGCCCTCCAGACGGCCACCGGCTCCGTGCGCGGCATCATCAACGGCGGGGCCCGCCTGGTGCGCACCGGCTGGTACGTGCAGGACTGGCAGAACTTCCTCGACAACGCCCACGGCCAGGCCATGACCGACTCCCGCGGCACCGCGGCCCTGTCCGCAGTCCCGGAGCGCTTCGAGCTCCGCGACGTCACCTACCGCTACGACGGCGCCCCGAAGGACAGCCTGAGCGGAGTATCCCTCCACGTGCGACGCGGCGAGATCGTGGCGCTGGTCGGCGAGAACGGCTCCGGCAAATCCACCCTCTCCCGCCTGCTGTGCGGGCTGCTGCTGCCCACCGACGGCGACGTGGCCTGGGACCACACCTCCACGGCGGACCTGGACCCGTGGGGGTCATGGGAGCAAGTCGCCTTGGTCCCGCAGAAGTTCACCTACCTGCCGCTGACGATGCGCGACAACATCACCTTCGGGCAGGGCGACACCAGTGACGCAGCACTGCTCGCCGCGTGCGAGGCGTCCGGCGCCGCGGAGATGCTGCCCAACCTCCGCTCCGGCCTGAACACCCTCCTGACCAGTGAGTGGTTCGGCGGGCAGCAGCTCTCCGGCGGGCAGTGGCAGCGCCTTGTGCTCACTCGCGCCTTCCACCGGCAGGCGGCGCTCCCGGTGATGGATGAACCCACGGCCGCCCTCGACGCCCGTGCTGAGCACCGGATCTTCGCCGGCCTGCGCGAACTGGCCAAGGACCGCGCCATCCTGCTGATCACGCACCGGCTCACCAACGTGGCCGTCGCCGACCGGATCGTGGTCCTGGACGAGGGCCGGATCGTGCAGGAAGGCACCTACGCCCAGCTCACCCAGGAGCCGGGGCCCTTCCAGTCCTGGTGGGAATTGCAGCGCCGGATGAGCGGCGGCACCGCCTGATCACTACTCCCCGGTCCGCGCCGTACACACGCCCGCCCACCGTTCTGAAAGGCAAAGCCCCGTGACCTCTTCCGCCTCCCCTTCGGATCACGTCGCACCGAGTGCCGCCCTGTCGGTAGCGCAGTACGCCGCGTCCCGGCACGCGGTGTGGCTCGGCGCCGCCGCGATCGTCACCGACCAGGTCGGCCGCGTCCTGCTGGTGCACCCCACCTACCGCGAGGACGACCGGTGGCTACTGCCCGGAGGCGTCGTCGATCCCGGCGAGCATCCGTTGGCCACCTGTCGGCGGGAGATCGCCGAGGAACTGGGCCTGGCGGACCTGCCCCTGGCAGGCGTGCTCGCTGTCCACTCCCTCTCGTCGAACCACCCCGACATCAGGCCCGGCATGCCCTGCCCCGGAGAGATCCGGTACGTCTTCGACGGCGGAACTCTCACCCCCGACCAAGCGAAGGCGATTCGCCTGCCTCGCGAGGAGCTGTCCGAGTTCGCCTTCTTCGAGACCCGGGACGCTGTGCAGCGGCTGCTCCCCGTGGACGGGCAGATCATGCTCGCCGCCTACCGTGCCCGCCTCGGCGGCACCGCCACCGCCCACCTCGCCGATGGCCGGCACATCCGCGAGGCCCCGGCGCTGGATCGCCATGACGTCCACGTCCGCTACCGGCCCCTGTGGGACAGCCCCCTCAATCGCGGCCCCGTCCCCGAGCGGTTACCCGTACAGCAAGCTTGGGCGTGGTGCTTCGTGCCTGACGGCAGGGTCGTCCTCGTCGCCGACCCCGGCCCCCGGGGCGCCCTGCCGATGCTGCCCGGCGGCACCGTGGAGAAGACCGACACGACTCCCGAGGACACCCTCCACCGCGAAGCCGCCGAGGAAGCCCAGCTCACCCTGACCGACCCGGTGCGACTGGGCTGGGTGCTGGACGAGACCGGCGAGGTCTACGGCGGAGTGGCACCCAACGCCCGACTCCGCCTGGCCGCCCGTGTCACCGCCATCGGGCCGGCGGCCATCGACCCCGCAACCGGCCACCCCTTCGCACGCCTGCTCGCCACCCCCGCCCAGGCAGCCGCCCTGCTGGGATGGGGCCCGCCGGGAGCGCGACAAGCCCGACTCGCCGCGGAGACAGCTCAGGAACGCTGGGGCCTGCCCACCGCTCCCCCCGCCGCGGTCGAGGAAGTCCCCACGGAGGGGATGCGACTGAGCTGACACGAACGACCACCCCGCCTCAACTCGTTCCGTTCTGCGCCCCTCTGAGGTAGACCCATGCCGCTGTCGCACGACCACATCCGCACCACCGTTGACACCTACCTCGCTCGCCACCCGCACGAGCGACCGCAACTCGGCGGCCTCCTGGATGCCCTCGACCGGCCCACCGACATCGCCTGTCGCTCCACCTTCTCCGGACACGTCACCTGCGGCGCCATCGTCGTCGACCCGCTCGGCCGCGTCCTGCACGTGCTGCACCGGGCGAGCGGGAAGGTCCTCGCTCCCGGCGGACACACCGAGCCCGAGGACGAGTCCCTGGCCGTGGCGGCCCTGCGGGAGCTGCACGAGGAGACCGGGATCCCACCCCAGGCCGTGGCACCGTGGCCCGGCTACGAGACCGTGCCGTTCGACATCGACATCCACGACATCGACGCCCACCCGGGCAAAGGCGAACCCGGCCACCAGCACTTCGACCTCCGCTTCCTCTTCCGCCTGCACACAGCGACAGAGGTGCCGGTGGTGCTCCAGAAAGAAGAAGTCGCCGGCATCGAGTGGCGCCCCGTGGACAGAGTGACCTCCCCCTCCCTGCGCGAGAAGCTGCTCAAGCTCACGCCCACCGTCGAACCGGAGACCGCCAACGCCTCCGCCCTGATCTACAACGACTGCGGCGAGTACCTGCTCCACCTGCGCGACTACTTCCCCGGCCAGATCTGGGAACCGGGCATGTGGTCCCTGCTGGGCGGCGGCCGAGAGCCCCAGGACGCCACCCTGGAACACACCGTGCGGCGCGAACTGGCCGAGGAAGCCGGCCTCCACATCGCCGACCTGACCCCGTTCGGCATCGAGGAAGCAACCAACGACGCCGGCGCGACCGTGCCCATCGCCATCTACGCCGGCCGCTGGAACGGCGACCCCCGCGACCTTCACCTGACGGAAGGAGTGATGCTGGCCTGGTTCGCCCCCACCGACCTCCACCGCCTGCGCATCGCGCCCACCACCAACGACCTCGTACGGCGCCACGCTGCCAGCCGTCCCGCTAGCACCGCGCCGCGGAGCGGGCTCGCATCGCACGAGGAGCGCCGTCCAGCTTCGCCGCACGGCACGGTCCTCAACGTCATCGGTGTCCACCTCTACCTGGAGCGCCCCGACGGGACGGTGTTGCTCGGGCTGCGCCACCCCAACTCCAAGTTCGCGCCGTCCACCTGGCACGTCCTGGCCGGCCACTGCGAGCAGGAGAACGCCATCGCCTGCCTGATTCGGGAGGCTCGGGAGGAAGCCGGCCTCCGCATCGAGCGCCAGGACGTCGAACTCGTCCACGTCGTCCACCACATCGACAAGGCCGGGGACCGGCCCCGCATGGGCCTGTTCTTCCGCGCACGGACCTGGAGCGGCGAACCAGAACTGCGCGAACCGGACAAGTGCACCCAGTGGAAGTTCTGGGACCCTGCCGCACTGCCCGACAACCTCGTGTCCTACACCCGGGTGGCCATCGGGAAGATCCAGAACGGGGAGCTGTACAGCGAGACAGGCTGGCCCGCATGACCAGCACACCGAACAGCGCAGCCTGTCACGCATCCACTGCAACTGCAGCCGGACGTTCGGACACCCGCCTGGTGGTGATCCGCGGCAACTCGGCGTCGGGCAAGTCGAGCGTGGCCCAGGGCCTTAGAGATCGCTACGGCCGCGGCGTCGCGATCGTGGGGCAGGACGTGATCCGCCGGAACGTGCTCAGGGAACACGACACCGCGCGCGGCGCCAACATCGCCCTGCTGGGCAGGATCGCACGCGCAGCCCTCGACGCCGGCTTCCACGTCGTGCTCGAAGGGATCCTGTACGCCGACCGCTACGGCCACATGATCACGTCTCTGGTACGGGACCACCGCGGTGTCTCCAGCTGCTACTACCTGGACGTTCCGCTGGGGGCGACATTGGTCCGGCATGCCTCGAAGGCGGATGCCGCGTACCTGGCGCAGGTCACCGACGACCACCTCGCCTCCTGGTACCGCGAGCTGGATCTGCTGCCCGGCGGTCTGGAGAGCGTGATCCCGGCCGAAAGCACGCTGCAGGACACTATCGCGCGGATCGCGCGCGAAACCGATCTGGCCTCTGCCTCCACCGTCCCGCCACAGCAGTGCAAGCCGTCCCAGGGAGATTCCATGAGCCCTCTGGTGTTGATGTCCGATCCGCGGGTCGCCGCGATCCCGGTACGCGAGTGCGGAGAGCCGCTCGTCGACGTGCGTGACCACGACTTCCGTGTCGATCCCCGCAAGCAAGATCCACTGGGCGCGTTCGCCCACGTCCGCGAGGGCGTCCTGGCCCAGCTGCAGCTCGCCCGCTCGCTCCTGCCCGCCGGCACCGACCTGCTGTTCATCGAGGGCTACCGGCCTCTCTCCCTCCAGCAGCGCTACTTCACCGAGTATCGGGACGAACTGGCCGCCGCCCACCCCGACTGGACAGCTGAGCAGCTGCACCAGGCCGCCAGCCGGTATGTATCGCCACCGCAAATCGCTCCCCACTCCGCAGGCGCGGCCGTGGACGTGACCCTCGTCGACCAGGACGGCCACGAACTCGACCTCGGCACCCGTGTCAACGCCTCCCCAGAGGAGAGCGACGGCGCCTGCTTCACGCACGCTCCGAACCTCAGCGATCACGCGCGTCACCATCGCACGCTGCTGCTCAACGCCATGGACGAAGCGGGTTTTACGAACTATGGGACCGAGTTCTGGCACTTCTCGATAGCGGACCGGTACGACGCGCTGATGCGGCAGGAGCCGCACGCGCGCTACGGACCGATCGAACTGCCGTAGCGCGCCGACGGACTCGTCCGCTTCCTCGCCACCCGCTCCGATCCGGAGACGCAGGAGCGCGGCCACCGCTCCGTGGACGGTCGCGACCCCACGACCGTCCACGGACGGAAAGCATCGAACGGAGGCACGTATGTCTGACGACACCCAGCAGGCGATCCCAGCCGTCCCGAGCCCGGCGGCCAGAGATGTAGCGACCGAGCACCACATGCACCTGTTCGGGCGGTACTACCGCCAAGTGGAAGCAGGGCGCAAGACCATCGAAGTGAGGGTGGCCACCCCTACCAAGCGCGACATCGGCGTCGGCGACATGGTCGTCTTCCACGACCGGGACACCGGGCGGGAACTCGACGTCATCGTGCAGCGGATCACCCCGTACCCCTCCTTCGAGGACCTGCTCAGCTCTGAGGACACCGCACGCATCGACCCGGACGGGCCGCCCGGCGAACTGCTCGCCAACCTCCGCGGCATCTACCCGCCGGCCAAGGGAGCCCTCGGGGTTCTCGCCCTCGCTTTCGACCACCGTCCTGCCCGGCCCGGCCGCCCCCTGCCGATGACGCCCACGCAGTACGCGCAGACCGTCCCCCACCACACGGTGTACGGCTGCCTGTACATCCGCGGCGAGCACGACCGGCCCATCCAGCTCCGCTCGGTCTACGGCTCGAGACTCTGGCAGTTCCCAGGCGGCAACTTGGACGCCCCGGGCGAGGACCCGCTGCAGACCGCCCGACGGGAGGCGGTCGAGGAGACCGGACTCGACCTCGCCCTCAACACGCCGACCCTGCTCCTGACGCACTTCCTCCACGCCGGGCCGCGCATGCCGCTGAACAAGGTGGGGCTCATCTTCGACGGAGGCCAGCTGACCGCCGACCAGCTCAGCCGGATCCGCCTCGACCCCGCGGAACACGACATGTGGGCCGTGCACGACATGGCTGGCTGGCAGGAGTTGATGGCGCCTCGTGACTTCTCCCGTCTCAACGCCGTCGAACGTGCCCGAACCGGCGAAGGCCCCGCCTACCTCATCACGCACACCTGACCGCGTACCGCCCACCGAGGAGGCACCGTGCCCGTGGAGGACATCAACACTCGAGCCTGGAAGATCTACGGCCAGCGCCAACTCGCGCGTTCCTACACGCCGCCCATTCCCGACCGAATGTCCTGGACGCCATGGGAGGGGATCGGGCCAGGTGCTGAAATCCTTGGCGACATCACCGGCCGCCGCGTCCTGGACATCGGGTCCGGGGCAGGCCATCACGCCGTCCACCTCGCGCGCACCCACGGCGCTCGCGTCACCGGAATTGAACTATCCCCGACCCAGCACGAACGCGCCACCTCCACCCACGCCGGTACCCCGGGCGTGGAGTTCACACAAGGAGATGTAGCCGAATACCTCGCCGAAGTCGAGCCGTTCGACGCCGCGTACGCCATCGGCACACTGGCCTTCATCGACCCACACCGGGCGCTGCCAGCCCTGCGCGACGGACTGCGTCCCGGCGCACCGCTGATCCTCTCGCTCCTGCACACCGACCTAAACGGTCTCGGTCCGTCCACGCAGGTGACACCGCGCGAGCAGATGATCCTGCTGCGCGACGATCCACCGCTGGCCACCCAGATGTGGGTCCTGGCACCGCAACTGTGGGAGGACCTACTCACCGAGTACGGCTTCCGTGTCGAGACCATTGACCTGCTGCACCACCCGGACGAAAGCGCCGCGGTCATCCAGCAGCTCATCCGTGCCCGCCGCCTGCCCGACCGGCCGGCAATGGTCTCCAGCCGCCCCCGCAGCAGCAGGCCGCCAGTGCCGCACGCGGCTGTCGGCGTCGGAGCCATCCTCGTCAGCAAGCAGGGCCTCCTGCTGGGCCGCCATAAAGGTGGCACCCTCGAACTGCCCGGTGGAACCGTCGAGGCCGGTGAGTCCTTCGATGCCGCAGTGGTGCGCGAACTCGGCGAGGAGACCGGTCTCACCACTCACACCAGCGCCGTCACACTCCTGGGCACGCTCGTCGACCATGTCGAAGGCGTCCTGCGGGTCACCGTCGGTGCCCTCGTGCATGCCTGGCACGGACAGCCGACCACGCAGCCGAACGAGAGCGTCGGCGACTGGGACTGGTACCCACTCGATCATCTTCCCGACGGTTTGTTCGTGTGCAGTGCTCAGATCCTCACCGCCTGGCAGCCCGACCTGCCCATCGACCACACCCCCGCTCAGTTCACCCCTTACGCAGTCGGCGACGGAGCCCCCCACGGCTTTCGGAAGCGAACCCGACCGCCCGCCTAACCCCCTTCACGGCTCTCCATTAGGGCATCCCCAACCGTCCACCGAGACCAGGAGATCAAAGTGCTCAAGTCCATACGCCACTTGCAGGACGTGGCCCGCGAGTGGGAGATCAACGCCGAAGACGTGCTGCTCATCGCGCTGAACAGCTGCGGAGCGCGCTCGCCGCTGGACAAGCCGCGCATGCGGTTCCAGCTGGAGCTGGACTCACGGCCGACCGACCCGTCGTATCTGATCCTCTCTCTGGGCCGCCAGGACTCGCCGTTCGAAATCGACGATCGCGAGCTGCGGCTGCATGGTGAGCGGGTCGGCACGGTCACCGGCATCGAGGATGACGACGCCGTGCTGGGCTACTGGCGCAACGGCACGACAGCCCCTATAACGGAGGTTGCGACTGCACAGGTCTGACCAGGTGGAAGACCTCCCTGGCCACGTAGCGCTTGAGGGTTCGGACTATCTCGCGCCGGGTCTTGCCCTCCTTGCTGCGGCGTTCGTAGTACTCCTGGGTGCGCGGGTCGACGCGCAGGCGGGTCTGCACGATCCGGTGCAGGGCAGCATTCGCTTGCCGGTCGCCGCCCCGGTTGAGGCGGCGGTACTGCCGACTGCCCGAGGAGCGCTCGACGGGGCTGACCCCGCACAGCGCCGCGAAGGACGCCTCACTGCCCAGGCGTTCCGGGTTGTCCCCGATCGTGATCAGCAGAGTGACGGCTGTGTCCGGGCCGATGCCCACTAGCTCAAGCAACTGGGGAGCGTGGCGTTCCACCAGCCGGGTCAGGCGGCCTTCCAGGTCCTGGACCTCTTCGCTGAGCTGCCTGATGCGCCGGGCCAGGAGACCCAGGGTCACGTGGGTGGCGTGGAGCACTGCCCCCTCGCCGGTCTCATGGTTCAGGCTGTCGTCGACGAGCCCTGCGCAGGTGCGGAAGAGCTCTGCGTTGCCCAGCCCGGCCAGTTCCTCCCTCAGCTGCGGATCGGCACGGATGAGGACGGCCTTGAGCTGGTTGATCGCCTGGGTGCGGGCCTTGACCGCCGAGTCCTTGGCCAGCTTGTACATCCGGGCGATCTCCACCGGCCCGTCGCCCGTCTTGGCCTGGGCGCGCGCCCGCCCGCTCAGCACTGCCCGAGCCGCGTTCTCGGCATCGAGCGGGTCCGACTTGCCGCGCCGACGGCGGTCGGCCCGGTCGAACCGGTTCACATCGAAGACGTCCACGCCCTGGGCCAGCAGGTAGCGGGACAGGGCAGCTCCGAAGGAACCGGTCCCTTCCACTCCGGCCCGCCGGACCATACCCGACGCCTTGGCCCACCGCAGCAGGTTGCGGTAGCCGGCCGCGCTGGCCGGGAACTCCTTGGTGCCGATCACCTCCCCCACCAGGGAGAGCACAGCGGCCACATGGGCATCCCGGTGCGTGTCCACTCCCAGGACGACCTCCCCCGCCGGCCGACGCCGACGAGGACGCGAAGCGGAGGACGTGCCGGTCATGCTCGTTCCCTTTCAGGCCCGACGGCTTGTCCCGTAGCCGGCAGCGGGCCGTGCGGACGGTCAGAATCGTGATGACGCCTTTCCGGCAAGCCCCTATCGAGACACGTCCATCAGCCCGAGACCAACAGTGCGCTGTCCCCTGGCCGGCGGTCGACACAGTGTGATCAGGACACCTCGGTCAGAGATCTCAGGAGTCAGACCCCGCCGTAGGACAGGCACCCACCTACGGTTCTCGGCCCAACCGGCTTCCAGCCACGTCAGCCCGCTCGTTCGAGCGAATTGACTCGAAGCACCGGTCGCCTACCACCGGAACTGGCACCATGCCGCCGTCGTGCGTCACTTCGAGTCGAAGGCGGACCATTGGGACGGCGGGTCAATGAGCGGCAGCTATCGGTGTTGCAGTGGGTGGGAGCCGGGTGCCCTGCAGGCGTATGGAACACCAGCTCCTACAAGACCACCTGCCAGGCACTCCACAACCGTGGTCTGGTGACGGTCTCCCGGAAGAGCGGGCAGTGGAGCGTCGCCCTGACAAGCGCCGGTCGGCACTACCTGGCACACGGCACGTACCCTCCCCGCGGATCACGCCCGCGGAAGACCCAGGCCGCCGGTCCACGACGTAAGTCCACCCGAGCGCAGGAAAATCCGGCCACCGAGCGGAAGCCAAGCCCTCCCTCACAGCCTCGTGTGACGCTCACGGAGCAGCTGTTACAGGAGCTCGCGGAGGCCGGCGGCAGGATCGTCAAGAGCGGCAGGGGTCCCGACTTGGAGAAGTGGCCGTCCCGCGTCGCCGCGGCACGCAGATCCGGAAGGATTCCGGAAACGAAGGAGCTGTACGGAAACCGGTGCCGTGACGGGTACGAGATCAAGCTCGTCGACATCCCCGCCTGGCGCCTTGCCGTCCTCGACCCCGTCCCCGTGCCCTCGCGGCTCACTCGGCCGCACACCGTTATCCGGGCCATGCAGAAAGAACGCCAGCCGCTCGGCCTGACCAAGCCCGTCCAAGGACGCGCTCTCCGACTCATCCAGGCACTGATCACCGACGCCGAGGCCGAAGGACACACCTGCTCGGCGGGGCACACCGGCTTCGCACCCCCGTCTCATCGCCGCCGCAGGGCAAACCCCCACTTCACCATCACCGCACAGGGCCAGCCAGTGGGGTTTCTCGTCCTCCAGGAACAGGACCGGGCCGAGCACGTCGCCACCGAGAAGGAACTCGCCGAGGCCGAGAAGCACTCCTGGGTCAGAATTCCCCGCTTCGACTACACCCCGTCCGAACGCCTCCGTATCATCCTCAGCGGCGGCCAGCCACACCGGGCGAGCGAATGGGCCGACGCTCCCGGCCGCACCCTCGAAGAGCAGCTTGCCGAGATCGCACAGGAGGTCACACTTCGCGGCGACGCCGCCGAACGCAGACGCCAGGACGAGGCCGAAGCGGCACGCCAGAAGCGCATCCGCTGGGAAGCCGCCATGGAACAAGCCCGCATCCGGTACGCGGAGGCGTACCGCGTCAGGCACCTCGAAGCTCAGGAAGCGGCATGGCGCCACGCCACCCGACTGACCCAATACGTGAGCACCGTACGCACGCGAGTCGAGGCCACGCCTCCGGGCCAGGCCAGAACCGAAGCCGAGGAATGGATCAGCTGGGCAGCGGCCACCGTTGAGCGCCTCGACCCATTGAACACACCGCCCCGGCTGCCCGACATTCCCAAGCCACAAGCCGACGACCTGAAACCCTTCCTCGGGCACTGGAGCCCTTACGGTCCCACCTACTGAACGCCCGCACCGCACATTGTGCGCCCACAACCGCAGTTCAGGAGCTCTTCGCGACCGGTTCAATCGCGGCACACCGACCTGGTGGGTCATCGGAAAGATGTCGACCTGAGCGATCTTCGGAAAACCCGAGGTCAGATCCCATTTCCTGGCCCATCGCCATGCATGTGGGTGCCCAGGGAGTCAAACGGGCGTCACGGCCGACAGTCCGCCCTTTCAACCCGGTCGCTCCAGCCTTCGCCAACACCCTGCTCGACGCGACCGGCGTCCTCCTCGGCCAACTCCCGCTCAGTCGCGACCGGGTGTGGCTGGTCGTGCGAGACGCGGGCCTGACGGATCGGCAGGTGGGCGACTCGTGGTGGAACGCTCCCTGTCAGCCGACCTGCTGCACCTTGATCGCGTCGCTCACCCGAACCGTCCCGGCTGCAAGGACGTCCAGGTAGACACCGAGCACGATGCCGGGATCCGCCGGGAGTTCGTGGACGGTCGAAGTACGCGTCAGCTGACCCGAAGACCGACCGCCAGCGTCAGTTCAAGGACCCGGTGTGGCGATGTGAGATCCGGAAACAGCTCCCGCAGCTGTGACATCCGGTACCGGACGGTCTGGGGATGGACGAACAACGCCGCCGCCACCTCGTCCCGCCTGCCCTGGTGCAGCAGCCACGCCCGCAACGTGTCCTCCAGCCGCCGTGCGGTCGCGACAGGCAAGGTCCGCAACGGTGCGAGGGCTCGGGCACGCAGGTCTGCGAACGCGTCCACGTCGGCGCTCAGCACCAGCTCGGGCAGGTGGTCCTCGGTGTCGCGGATATCGGAGGAGAGGGAGCGCGCGCGTGCGGCTCGTGCGTACGAGGCGGACGCACGAGTCCATGGCCGGGCCGGGCCGACCACGGCGGTGCGGTTGGTCAGCTGCCGCAAGAGATGTGATCGGTCGGCATCGGGGACGAGCAGCACACCGGTGGCGTCCGGCTGATCGTCGAGGACGAGGGTGCTCGGGTCGAGCGTGCGGTAGGCAGGCCGGGCCTGGGCGGCGGGCAGCAGGACCGCGGTCAGCGAAGCCGGAGGCTGCCACCCGGCCCGTTGAGCAGAGGCCAGCAGCACGTCCGGGCTCGCGCCGGCGAGGAGGTCGCGGGCCAGGTGTTCCAGGTGGCGCTCGTGGGCCCGGCCCCGGGCGGCCAGTTCGTCGGCGTGGCCCGCGGCGCTCGCGGCGGAGAGCTCGTCGATGTAGGCGAAGGTCAGCTCGGCGAACTTGGCGACCTCGGCGGCGGGCAGACCTGCGTGTACGGCGCCCGCTGCCAGGCATCGCCAGGCCACGCGGGCGCCGACGCGGTAGGCGCTGAGCAGGGCGTCCATCGAACGGCCGTCGCGGACCTCGCCGCGGCCCAGCTCGTAGGCTGCATCGCCGGCGTCGCCGCCTGTGGCGTTCCCGCTCGCGAGGTCCAGGTAGTGCCCCAGGGCGGTGCGGACGGCTCGGCGGATGGTGGCGCCCATGTGGCCCGAAAGGGCGTTGGCGTAGGGAGGGACCTCGTCGATGATCGCCTGGACGACCTCGTCGGCGGTGGTCTTCAGCGCGGCCCTCAGTGCGGTGACCGTCGTCTCGTCCAGGGCCAGTTCGCTGGCCCTCTGGATTGCATGGCTCACGTTTTGTTCCCTGCGAACAATTCAGCCGACGAAATTCACATCCTGCGGTCAGGACTTTACGCCTTGAGGCGCAGCAAGCTGGAGGCATGACGAGTGCAGCCCTCCGCAGCAGGGCGTGGAAACTGCTGGAGATGGTCACGACGCCGCTGCTGCCGTCGGACTACCTCGACCTGGTCAGCCCGCTGCGTGCGGGCGCTGACCTGCGGGGGCGCATCGAGGCCGTGCACCCGGAGACGGGTGACGCCGCGACTATCGTGATCAGGCCGGGACGGGGCTGGCGCGGCCACACGGCCGGTCAGTACGTGCGGATCGGGGTCGACGTCGACGGGGTGCGCCTGTGGCGTGCCTACTCCATCACCTCGCCGACAAACCGTCAGGACGGCCGCGTCACGATCACTGTGGAGGCGATCCCGGACGGCAAGGTCAGCAACCACCTGGTCCGCAGGGCGAAACCGGGCACGCTGATCCAGCTCGACCAGGCGACCGGTGACTTCGTGCTGCCGCAGGCCAAGCCCGCCAAGGTGCTCTATCTGACGGCCGGCAGCGGCATCACGCCCGTGATGGGCATGCTGCGCGACATCGAGTTCGACGACGTCGTCATGGTCCACTGCGCGCCACAGCCGCAAGACGTGATCTTCCGAAACGAACTGCACGACCTGGTCGCGGGCAGGAAGCTGCGGCTCACCGAGGTGCACACCGACACAGACGGCATGCTCGACATCGCCCGTCTCGACGAACTCGTGCCCGACTGGGCCGAGCGCGAGACCTGGGTTTGCGGGCCCGCGGGCCTGCTCGACGCCGCCGAGGAGCACTGGAGCGAGCACGGCGTACAAGAGCGCCTGCACACCGAACGCTTCCGCCCCAGCATCGTCGTCGCCGGCGACGGCGGCGAGGTCACGTTCAGCGCCACCGGCAAGACCGTCGACGCGGACGGCGCCACGCCGTTGCTGGACATCGGCGAGGAGGCCGGCGTGCTCATGCCCTCCGGGTGCCGCATGGGCATCTGCTTCGGCTGCATCACGCCGCTCAAGGCGGGCGCCGTCCGCGACCTGCGCACCGGCGAGATCACCGAGGCCGAGCCGGGCGTCCTCATCCAGACCTGTGTGTCCGCCGCGGCGGGCCCTTGCGACATCGAACGGTAGGAGCACCTTGACCGCCATCGACCCCACCGCCCACCTGACGGCGGAGCAGATCGAGGAGCTGGGCCGCGAGCTGGACGCGATCCGCGACGAAGTGATCGCCGGACGCGGCGAGAAAGACGCCGCCTACATCCGTAGGGTCATCTCGGCGCAGCGCAAGCTCGAGCTGGTCAGCAGGGGCGTGCTGCTGTTCTCGATCTTCCCGCCCGCGTGGCTGCTCGGCACCGCCGGTCTGTCCGTGGCGAAGATCATGGACAACATGGAGATCGGCCACAACATCCTGCACGGCCAGTGGGACTGGATGCGGGACCCGAAGATCCACTCCACCACCTGGGAATGGGATCACGTCTCGCCGGCCGACCAGTGGAAGCACTCGCACAACGAGCTGCACCACACGTACACCAACGTGATTGGCAAGGACAACGACCTCGGCTACGGCATCATGCGCGTCGACGAGGACCAGGAGTGGCACCCGTTCCACCTCGGCCAGCCGCTGTGGAACTTCATCAACGCCTGCTTCTTCGAGTACGGCATCGCGGCGTACGACCTGGAGCTCGGCGAGAACCTGCACAAGCGGCGCCGCAAGAACCCGGAGTTCCGCGCGCGGGCCAAGGCCGTGGGCCGCAAGATCCGCAAGCAGGTGCTGAAGGACTACGTGATCCACCCGCTGCTGTCGGGCCCGTCGTTCCTCCCCACGCTCGCCGCCACGTTCACCGCGAACCTGGTCCGCAACATCTGGTCCCACTCGGTGATCATGTGCGGGCACTTCCCCGAGGGCGTACAGGTCTTCGAGCGCCGGTCGATCAAGGACGAGACGCGCGGCCAGTGGTACCTGCGCCAGATGATGGGCTCGGCGAACATCAGCGGCAGCAGGGCCATGCACTTCATGACCGGCAACCTGTCGCACCAGATCGAGCACCACCTGTTCCCGGACCTGCCGAGCAACCGGTACGCCGAGGTCGCGGTGAAGGTGCGCGCGCTGTTCGAGAAGTACGAGCTGGAGTACGTCACCGGACCGCTGCCCAAACAGGTGTTCTCCGCGTGGCGCAAGGTCTTCCGGCTCTCGCTGCCGAACAAGAAGCCCAAGGTCAAGACGCCGGACCGTGAGCAGGAGCTCGTCGCCGCCTGATTGTTACAAGCGCCTGGCTCACGAACCCGAAGTCAGGCGCCCTTGTCCGCAGGCTCCAGAATCGCCACGCACTCCACGTGATGCGTCATTGGAAACAAGTCACAAGGTGTGTGGACGGGAGGAGAACCTGCAGGTCACATGGGGTTTTCCTGCCTTGGGTGCGGGCTGTGAGGCGGCCGGAGCGTCAAATGAGCGTCATGTCTGACGGACTTTCTCTCCTCCTTTGGCCGGTACACCGGGCTGTCCGCGTTTCTGATGCCCGTGGCCGTCATGTTGCTGCTCGGGCGGCAGGTCAGCTGCTGGAGGTGCTGCGGGATGCCCGGCGCAGCGCTCGCCGCCGGGCCGCCCGGGCCGACCCGGTGGGCCGGTGATGAGGCTGGACATCAGGACCGACTCGTCGCCGGGTTTCCCTCGTGCACATCGGCGTCCGCCCCCGGACGCCTGCCCGGGTGTGGTTCAGGCGTCGATGATGACGGGGATGATGAGGGGCTGGCGGCGGTGGGTGCGGAACGCCCAGTTCGCCACGGCACGGGCGACGAGTTGTTCGAGTT
>NZ_JBIBWH010000027.1:37989-62558 GCF_043081205.1 Streptomyces sp. NPDC014889 | reverse complement strand
GCTACGAACGCAAGGCCGACCACTTCCTCGCCTTCACCAGCATCGCCTGCACCCTCATCTGCTATCGCAGACTCGCCAAATGAGATGACTTCTAAGCCCGCCCTGGTCGGTGCCGCCTTCACCGCACTCACCCTCCTGCCACTGACCGCCCTCGCCCTCACCGGAGCCACCCGTCTCGCACCGACCACCGCTCCGGTGCCAGCCACCCCGGCCGACACACCGGTGCCGGCCGCCCGCTGAACCCCTAACCCCGCTGGGAGAACACCGCGATCAACCCCACGTACGACTTCACCGGCAGGTCGCCCTCGTCATCGGCGCGAGCTCCGGCATGGGCCTGGCCACCGCCCGCGCCTTCGCCGCCTCCGGCCGGCCGTCGCCCTCGCCCAACCCCGCAACAAACTGGCCGCCGCCCAGAGCAGTAAACGCGAATGCAACTCTGATAACCAGATCAAGGACCGTACGCTTCCAATTCGGCCAGGACCTCCTCGCCTTCCTGGCTACCGCCGCGGATCCAGAAGCGGTGCCCGTTCTCGTCGACCACTTCGGTCATGACCAGGTCGTAGCCGGGACCGGCAGCGGGTCCGGTGCCCATCGAGACGCAGAAGCAGGTGGCGCCGGGCTCCGTGCACTCGACCACGATCAGCAGCGCCCCAGAGCGCCGCCCCTCTTAGAGGCCATCTCAATTGGTAAGTGCGCCTCCGCACGTGAGAGTCAGGCTGTCCAGCCCAGGCGCAATGGCTTGACCCTGATGTGAGACTTGCAGCATGGACATGGGGCGTGAGTCGCGGTGGGAAAAGGACGCAATGACGGTGGAGATCGTTTTCGCCCTGGTGACTGCCGTCGCGCTGGCTGCGGCGGTCTTCGCCGTTGCTCTGGCTCTCGCACTAGCCTTTGGCGTCTCTGGTTCAGAGAAGAAGGGCGTGTTGGTGGGAGGTGCACTGCTCGGAGCGACGGCCGGAATGTGGCGTCTGGTACGGGTGCTGCGTCGGTTCGACGAGCAGCGCCGAATGGGCCGCTGACTGCGGTCCTTCTCCTTGATGTCAGTAGCCTGTCGGCGTGGGGATCGTCGAACGGCTGGTGCCGGATGAGTTGTGGCAGTTGTTCCAGCGGGTGGTGCCGGAGGCGCCGTCGCGGCCTCAGGGTGGTGGCCGGCGCCGCCACGGTGACCGGGAGGTGCTGGCGGCGATCGTGTTCATGGCGACGTCGGGTTGTACGTGGCAGCAGTTGCCTGCCGCGTCGCTCGGGCCGTCCGGTGCCACGGCCCACCGCAGGTTCACCGAGTGGACGAAGGCCAGGGTGTGGGCCAAGCTGCACCGCCTGGTCCTCGACGAACTCGGAGCCCGCGGCGATCTGGACTGGTCGAGGTGCGCGATCGATTCGGTGAACATGCGGGCCCTGAAAAGGGGGACCTGACGGGTCCGAATCCTGTCGACCGGGGCAAGTACGGCTCGAAGATCCATCTGATCACTGAGCGGACCGGTCTGCCCCTGTCGGTCGGGATTTCCGGCGCCAACGTTCACGACAGTCAGGCTCTGGTCCCGCTCGTGAAGGGCATACCGCCCATCCGGTCCCGCCGAGGCCCCCGCCGACGCAAGCCCGGCAAGCTTCACGCCGACAAGGGCTACGACTATCGCCACCTGCGGAAATGGCTGTCCCAGCGAGGCATCCGGCACCGCATCGCCCGCAAGGGCATCGAGACCTCACAGCGACTCGGCCGACACCGCTGGACCATCGAACGCACCATGGCCTGGCTCGCCGGCTGCCGCCGACTCCACCGCCGCTACGAGCGCAAGGCCGAGCACTTCCTCGCCTTCACGAGCATCGCCTGCACCCTGATCTGTTACCGCAGACTCACCAATTGAGATGACTTCTTAGACGGGGTCGCGGTACGTCCCACCGGTCAGCACCCGGTCCTGGATGGCGATGGCCCGAAGATCGCAGGGGCGCACTCCCAGGAAGGCGTATCGAGGCGGTGCGGCCTGTTCGGCCGTGAGGACCAGTTCGCCCTCCACCCGATCCGCGCTCCACTCCCACACCCGCGACGGATGCAGGAACGGCTTCCACGACTGGGGACCCGCCGCGTTCGCGAAGGCAGCACCGTCCGACCGCTCTCGCAGCCGATACCGCCCGGCCTCCACCTCCAACTCCACGCCCCACCCGTACGGCAGCTCGACGGCCGACCGCAGTTCGGCCAGCACGATCGCACCGTCCCGCACAGTGGGGCCGATCACGGTGAATCCTCGACGGACCAACACGTCCACGAGCGCGGCCATACCGTCCTTGCCCAGGACAAGCCCGTCCCACCGTCCCCAGCACGGAATGCGGACCGTGCCGCAGGCACCCCGGTAACCCTTGTCTCCCCAGCACTTGACGCCGGCCCCGGCGAGGGCGTCGACGATGCCGTGTTCTCGAGCCGCGCGGACGTCGTCCACGGCGCCGGGCAGGTCCGGTGAGACCCACAGCAGCCGACCGAAGGGGTCCGCCATGACCTGCACGTTCACCCCGTGCTTCTTGTGTTTGCCGGAATAGAACGGCCGGTCCGCAGCAATGCGGTCGATCGGCAGGAGCGTCCCGTCCAGGATCAGATACGCCTTCACCGACGCGGTCCGCACCACATCGGCCAGGCTGGGGGCGAGAGCGGCCAGGAGCTCGACAGCCTCGGTGACATAGCGGTAGGCGGTCGTGGTTCCGACGCCGAACCCGGCCACGAGCTGGGCATACGTGTGCCCCACCCGCAGATGGGCGAGTGTCAGCAGGGCCTGGCGGCCGGCGCTCAGACGCCGCAACGGGAGCCGATCGTACGGCGGTGCCGCCCCAACTGCTGCGTGAGGAAGCGGAGGGCAGAGCTGGACACGTCGACGCCTGACGGGTAAACAAGCGCGTGAAGCCTCTGGTGGAGACGGTTCTCTTGGTCGAAAACTCATCTACTAGGGGCTTCACCATGTTGTCAGCCCAACTGCTGTGCTCTAGAGACAGGCTGGAAAAGGCTCAGTAGCCTCTGTGCTGGCTCGTGGACCTGGAGCATGAAGGGGTTGTGATCGTGGCACGTACTTGGCTGTCCATCCGGGTGGAGTTGGTCTCCGGGCACGGTGCAGACCTGTGGCCTCGCCCCGGCCGGGTCTTCGCCTCCGCGCGCTCGCACTCCTTCGCCCAGTTCGCCACGGCCATCGATCTCGCCTTCGGCCGCTGGGACCTGGCCCACCTGCACCTGTTCACGTTGTCCGACGGCACCCGGGTCAGCCCCCTGGAGTGGTGGGACGACGAGGCCCCGGACGGCACCGTGGATGGCCATGCCACCAAGCTGAGCAGGCTGCAGGCCGGCGAGCAGTTCGCCTATGTCTTCGACATGGGCGACGACTGGGCCGACCTGTGCACGGTGGCGGAAAAGCGCATCGCTCCTCTCGACGAACTCGAAGAGGCACCCGACCGCCCAGTTCCCTATTGGGGCTGGGGCAGCCTTCCGGACCAATACGCACGCCGCTGGGACGGGGATGACGGGGAGTCACCGATGCCCAAGCGGCCAGCCCGCGGGCTCAGCGACCTGCCTCCGATCCTGCCGTGGTGGGGCGAGCACCGCCGGAGATGATCTCACGCCGCGTACACGAAGCGGCCGCCAGCGAGGAATCAAAATGGCCACGGTGAGGATCTGAAGTGGCCCGCGACCAGGCACGCGCCGCGTCCGGCCGAAAGCTTCTGCCAGGCCCGCTCGGGTACCTTCTTCGCCAGAACATCGGTGCCGAACGTGCCCGCGCCGGTGGTCACTTCGGCCGAGCAGGCCACCTTGAGCACGTGGCCCAGGCCGCGCGCCTCCAGGGCAGCCCGCACGTTTGGGTCACCGCCATAGACCTCGTCCCCGGCGACCCAGCCCCACGTGGTCTCCGGCGTCCAGGAACCGTTCGTTCATCATCCTGGCCAGTTCCGGTTTGGTCGCGAAGGCCGTGTCCTCGCCGAGCCCGGCGGCCCGGCAGTGTTCCGGGTCGCACGTCCAAGAGCGCGGGAGGTACAGCTCTCGGTCCACCGCGGCGTGTCCCCGCTCGCCGGCGTAGACGAGGTAGCAACCTGGGAGTTCTCGATCCGTCCGGCGGTGCCGGTGTACTGGCGCTGGACCCCGACGGTGCGGGTACCATTCTTCAGGTCCCCGGTCTCGTCGACGACCAGCACTGCGGCCTCGTCGCGGAGGTACTCGACGACGTATTCACGCACGTCATCGCAGACAGCGTCGGCCTCCCAGACGGCCCGGCGCAGCAGATGCTGCATGCCGTGCGGGCCATCTCCCTGGCCCACTCCGCGATCGTCCAGCAGGTCTTCCGCGGCAGGTCCGCCCGCAGACCCAGCCCCAGCCGCCCGGCCCAGCGCAGGGGCTCAACCCGTTTGAACCGGCCCGCGATCCGCCCCATCAGACCCTCGAACGCCACCATTGGGAAGCCGGCTGCCGCCGCGTTCAGCGGGCCGGTCCGCGGGAGACGGCCAGCCGGGTTGTTGTGCTGCTGAGTTGATCGTGGCAGCCGGGCGGTGGGCGTTGCATCCTCAACAGAGGCCCGGGTGGGGGGAGAACGATGCAATTTCCACCCCGTGTACACCTGGGAGAGCATTCACCACGGCTTCAGCATCGCCACCAACGTCCCGGTCTACTTCTGCAACGGCGGCCAGGGGCATGCCGTGGACGTCGACAATGACGTGGTGCTTGCTGCCCGTCAGGGCCCGCAGGTGGGAGCCGTCGCTCGAACTCCTCACCGGCCCCTCCAAGGGGTATACGACCCGTCCGGGCACGGCGCCGCCCTCTTCGCGTTCTTCGCTCGCACGGCCGAGTCCGAGCGCGAGTACATCCGGGAGAAGGTCCTGGAGGACCAGGCGTCCGCCCGGGAACGCGGCCGTCACGGCGGGCGCCCCAAGGTCGTCGACGACGACATGGCCGACTACGCCCGCAGCCTGCGGGGCAACGGCGTGCCCGTACCGCAGATCGCCCAGAAGCTGATCATCACCTCTGGCAAGAACAAGGGCCAGCGACCCTCGGTCGCCACCGTCTACCGCATCCTCGCCGAGGACACCGAGTGAGCTCGGACGGCTTCAGAGACTTGTGATCAACTCATTGCCCCCTTGACCCGTATCACGGCTATACCCCGACCGCACCCACCCCCTTCCCCGGATGCCACCGTGGTCTTCTTCACCAACGGGCTCGTCGAACACCCCGGCCATCCTCTCGGCAAGGGCCTGAACGAAGGAGGCACCTCGTGAGTGCGACGACGGATTTCGGCACGCGGCGCCGACCAGAACAACCACAGGGAGAAATCCGACAAAATGCGTATTGTGAAGGGTCATGCAGATAGGGCATGGTGAATCCGGCATGATCGGCGGACAACGAAGTATGGGACAAGACCGAAGGAAAGACCGTCCCATGACGGTCGCCCGCCGGGACCAGTTCCGGCGCGGCGGCACGACAGTGCTTCAGATGGGTGCCGTCGCCGCCCTTTATTTCGCCTCGGGCAAGCTGGGACTGCTCCAGAACCTCGTAGTCGACGAGGTCACGCCACTGTGGCCCGCGAGCGGCATCGCCCTGGCCAGCCTGCTCCTCCTCGGCCCGCGCATCTGGCCCGGAATCGCACTCGGCGTGTTCCTGATCTACATCACACTCACAACATCAATCCCTGCCATCCTCGTGATCATGGCGGGCGACACACTCGCAGCCCTGTGCTCCTACGCCCTCCTTCGCCGCGCCGGGTTCCGCACTCAAATGAACCGCCTGCGAGACGCGCTCGCGCTGGTCTTCCTCGGCGCATTCACCGGGATGCTCATCAGCGCAACAGTAGGAACGAGCACCCTCCACCTCGCCCACGAGCTACCCGCCGCCGGCTTCTGGCCGACCTGGTGGGTCTGGTGGACCGGCGACGCCATGGGCATCCTGGTCGTCACACCAGTACTGCTCGCTCTCCGCTCAGCACGCTGGCCGAAAGACGCGGCCCCACACCGATGGGCGGAAGGATCGCTGCTCGTAGCAGCCACCATCGGCATCTGCCTCCTCGAAACCTCCCCGACACCGTTCCTCTTCCAAGCCTTCCCATTGCTGACCTGGGCGGCCTTCCGCTTCCAACGGGCCGGCGCCGCGCCCTGCGCACTGGCCGTATCCACTTTCGCCGTCCTCGCCGCCGCCCGCAGATCAGGCCCATTCGCCGATCACACCCTGCTCACCAACATGATCGCTCTCCAGGCGTTCAACGGCACCGCCGCGCTGACCGCACTGCTGCTCGCCGCAGCCGTCACCGAGCGGAACCAGACCCAGGAAAAGATCGAGCAGGCGAGCAGGCGGCTCGCCGAGATGGTGGCCCGAATCGCACCGGACGCCAGCGGCCTACCCATGCTCGGCAAGGACCGTCAACGCGATCAGGAGGAAGACAACGGCGGACCGGCCCGACCGTCGTGATCAATCGACAGCACCAGTGCACGACCGGCGACACGGGCGGTACACCCTGCCTCCCAGCCCGGCCGCACTCCAATCCAACCTGTGCTCGGGCGGCCGGCCGATGCGAGGGCATGCTGGCGGCGGCCATGGGGGCTCCCCGTTTACGGCGCATTTCGTGGCCACGGGATTCCCCGAGTACCGCCAGACTTCTCCCCGCTCGGCCCGAGCAGTCCCGCTCGGCGCCGCTGGAGCGGGTGAAGAGCAGCAGGGAGATCATGGAAATCCTGGAGGCGTACGTGATGACCATGTCGACCTTGACGTCGTGGTCGGTCTGGAACCGGATCGCCAATCACCTGGAGCGTGTGCACTGTGGTGACGACGAGCGTGTCCCGCCTGATGAGGCCGGCCTCCATCAGCAATGCGAACTCCAGATCCGAGTAGCCGGCCCGCTTGCCGATTCGAGCACCGCCGCCAGCACAACCTCGGCCTGCGGGGTCGCCCAGTGCCACTGGGCGTGGTGTGCCGACGGACAGGTCCGCGTTTGAGTGACCTCTCCCCTGGCCACTACCGCCGCTCGTTGTCATCCACCGCGATGTCGCGGAGGTACCAGGCAGCCACGGCCCGCTTGTAGCCCTCGGGCATGTTGAGGGCCGGCACTTGGTCCGCGGTGAACATCCCAAGCTGTTTGTGCTCGTGACTGACGACGGGTGCTCGTTCGGGAGTGAGGACCGTGCAGCCGTAGGTGACGATCAGGACCCTGCGGCCTGGGATGGGCTCGTAGATCCACACGCCACCGCCGATCAGTGGCCCGGTCTTCACCTCCCAGCCAGTCTCCTCCTGGAAGTCTCTCGAGGCCTGGGCACCGGCGGTGGCCGAGATCGATTCCACCGACGCGGCGGCGTGGATGGGGCCCTCGCCCTCACCGCGGTGCTCCCCGCACCCGCGGGGATGGTCCCGTGAGCCCCTCCCGCTGGCCTTGTCCGTACGAGCCGCAGCAGGTGGTTGGTCACCTTCCACTCGGTCACCAGGTCGGTGACGACGAGCACGGCGTACTCGGCGCCCTGCCTGAGGGTCTCGGTGGTGATCTTTCCCGCCGGCGATGGCAGTGGTCGCCGGGGTGTGCCAGCCGGCGGAGCCGTGCGGCTCCTCCACCCGGTACGCCCACGACCTCTCGGTGCCCATCGCACCGAGCCTGTCACCGGGAGGAGCCTCCTGCGCCGGAGATTACGCTGCGTCGATGTCCGTCCGGGGCCGGACCTCCACGATGAAGTCCGCCTCCTCCATGTCGCCTGCCGCGTCGTGCCAGAGGAAGACCCGCACGTGCATCGCGTGATGGAGGCCGATCCTCTCCCACTCGGTCATCAGATCGCCGACGATGCGGCCGATGGCGTACCTGGCGCCCTCGGTCGAGTCGGGGGCGGTGATCGCGCCCTGCCACCGTTCGGGGTCGCTGCCATAGGGGCGCCAGCCCTCGGAGCCGTGCGGCTCGAACACCCGGTACACCCAGTCCGTCTCGGTGTTCATAACACCGATCCTGTCACCGGGGAGTCCCATGTGCCGCACCCGATCCACCCACGCCGAGCGGCGGAAGAGCCCCCAGCAAGCGCGCGGAGCTGCTTCCTGCCGGGACAGGGCGGTGGCGAGGTGATCAGCGAGTCAACGTCCACGATGGCGCAGCAGATCGAGTGGCTCCCCACCAACCGGACCGGATGATGCCTTCAAGCGGCTGGACGGAGTGTTCATCAGCGTCGGCGGGCCACGACAGGCACGTCGGGCACCACCGACGACGTTGTCTTCAGCCGTGGGCGCCTTCGTCGTCAGCGTCCGGCTGCGCGGGCAGGGCCTGGCTGGCGGACACCGATTCCACTTCGCCGATGTCCTGCGGCGTGAGGTCGAGGTCGGAGGTCTCGTCGTCGCCGGGTCCCTCTGCCTCTCTTCGGGCCTTGCGCCGGTCATTGAGAAGCGAAAAGACAACGGCGGCGAAATAGAGCACCCAGATCGGCGCGGCCAGCGCCAGCATGCTCAGCGGGTCCGTGCTCGGCGTCGCCACCGCCGAAAAGACCGAGACCCCCACGATCATGCCGCGCCACCGGCCGAGCATCCGCCGACCGGACAGCACTCCGGTGAGGTTCAGCATCACCAGCAGCAGCGGCATCTCGAAGGAGAGACCAAAGACGACCACCATGCGGGTGACGAGGTCGAGCAGATCGTCCAGCGGCAACAGGTTGTCCACCCCGTGCGGGGTGAAGTCGATCAACACCTTGGCGGTCGTTGGCAACACCTTGTAGGCGAAGAAGGCGCCGCCGAAGAACAGCGGGACGCCCGCGCCGACGAACGCGTAGGCGTATTTCCGCTCGTGCTTGTGCAGGCCGGGGGCAACGAACGCCCACAGCTGGTACAGCCATACCGGCGAGGCCAGCACGACGCCAGCCATCAGGGACACCTTCAGCGCCAGGGTGAAGGGCGCGAGCAGACCGTTGATCGTGATCCGCGCGCAGATGGTGCTCGCGGTCTGCTTGGACAGATCGGCGAAGGACGTCGGGCAGCCGACCGAGTCCAGCACCGGCCTGGTGAAGAAGTTTATGATGCCCTTGTAGTAGAAGGCCGCGGCGATCGTGACGACCAGGACGGCAAGGACGGCCATGGCGAGCCGGTTGCGGAGCTCACGAAGGTGCTCCGCGAGCGGCATCCGCCCCTCGGGATCCTTCTCCTTGTTGCGGACCGACTGGGGCACGCCACGTCCTCATCTCGTGCGGCAGACCGGAGACTACCGGCCCTGCGTCAGTACTTGATCGTCTCCGTCACCCGGTGGGGCGCGAGCTCGCCACGGCGGCGCCAAGACGCCGGCCGATACCGCAGACAACGACGCGGGCGGCCCGACATCGCACGAGGTGAGCCGGCCGGGGAGGCTTCGGGGCAGCGTCTCGTGCGGGGATGAGCCAGGGGCGCGCAGGACCGGGCTCAGTCTCAGTGGCTGGTCGTGCTGTCCGGGGGCGCGGTGCGGGCGGTGGCGGTGTCTCCGGGAGCGCCCGAGATCGTCCGCGGTCCCGGTGCAGGCTCGGGCTCGGGGGGTGGCTCGTTTGAGGCGCCGTCGTCCTTCAAGGCCTTGGTCTCGCTCTTGAGGATCCGCATGGACTTGCCCAGCGCCCGGGCCGTGTCGGGTAGTTTCTTCGAGCCGAAGATCAAAACCACCACCGCGACCAGGATCAGCAGGTGCCAGGGCTCCAGCGCATTGCGGAACATCGTCACACCACCCCTTCGAACGCGTCGGTCCTCATACCTGCCTCGGCGATCCGTGCCGCTTCTTCCTGCGCGGCAGCGGTGGGAGCGGGAGCGCCCGCGGCGCGTCGTGTCATACCGCCCCAAGCATGCTCCCATCGCTCTCCGGGCGCGCGCAGAACCTCGGCCGCTACCCAAACAAGCGTCCCGCCCACGACCGGGCCTTGCGGAAGGTCGACGCGGCGGGAGGCATACACCTTCAGCCGCGGCCGGCGGCCCGCTGACGCCGGCGGGCGCGTCCAGCACGGTTGCCCGTCCGCCGATACGGCGAAGAGTTCCCCTTCCGCGTCCCGGCCGCACTCGGCCGGGACACCGCGCTGCTGGACGCGGTCGATGTCCACGACCCGGCAAGGCTCTACACCGACGGATGGCCGGCACTCGTCGTCGCAGGAGGGGATCCGCAGGAAGTGGCCGGGCAGGCCGGTGTCCGCGCCCGCCGTCTCGCGCGCGGGCGCCTGGGAGGAGGTTTCCCGGTGCACTTGGCACGGCGGTTTCACCGGAGTCCGCCGCCCGCGCCATCGGGAGATTCCCAGGGCGTCATCCAGCCAGGCCTCACAAGTGAATTGGTCGCCCGTCGCCGCCGCAACCGCGTGGGGCTCGACCGGCATCAGGCATACGGCGAGGCGTAGTTCGCCGCCTGTGACCTGCATGGCCACCTGCGCCGGCTGCCCGGCCCGCGGAGTGTGCGGGGGCGTTTGGGCCGGATGGACGCCCGGCCGCTGCCCCTGGGAGCACCCACGTTCGGGCACCTGGAACAGCCGATGGGTCTCCGCGTTCGGCCACGGTGCGTTCATCGGCTTTCCCCGGCGTGACCGTTCCTGGCGCCGGCCGGCGCGATGTTCACGCATGGCTGTCGGGCGTGGGAGGCAAGGTGAGTGGAGTTGGCCGGCTGCTGCGGGGGCGTGCCGGGTGTCGATGTCCTTGCGGGTCATGTCTCCTCCTTCTTGTCGGGTCGGGGTCGATTCAGATTCTGGGGCGCCCGGCAGCCGTCCAGGCGGCGTACTCCTGGCGGACGTAGAGGCGACGTCTGGGGGCGAGCGTGATCCCGCCGGGGCGGAGCGGGCTGGCCACCAGGTAGGGATGACGGCGGTCGGGCAGGACGAGTTGCGGCGCCCGCACCCGGGCTGGGCCCGGGCAGCCGTCGATGGGGCACGACTTGTGGGTCGCGAAGGCCCACTCGGCGGGGTCGTCGGGTGACTCGGCGCCGCAGCCGCCCCCGGTGATCCGTCGCTGTGCTGCGGTGCCGGCCCTGGCAAGGGGCCACAATTCGTGCGGATCGCCCGGCCCGGTCATGCCGAGCACCTCAGGCAGGCGCGGACTTCGCGGCCGCTGCGCGTCTGGTGGACCTCGGTCGACTGTGCGAGGTACTGGACGATGCCGGTGCCGCGGCCATGCTCGTCCGGGGCGATGTCAGGGCGACGGCGCTCCACGGCCGTTCCGGAGTCACTGACCACAATGTTCAGGGTGCCGTGGTCGAGGACGAGCCGCAGGGTCATGTGCTCGCGGCCGTACTGGGCGGCGTTGGCTGCGAGCTCGTCGACGATGAGAACGGCGGACTCGCGCTCGCTCTCGGGAACACACCAGGTCTCCAGCAGATCGGCCGCGAGGTGACGAGCGGCCGAGACGTGCGCCTCCTGCGCGGGCAGGGCGAGCAGTGCCTCGTGGCGGCAACGCCGGGAGATCGATGGGCTCAGGCGGGGGGAATCGGTTACGAACATGGTCTTCTGACTCTTCTGTGCATGTGCGGAGGCCGGAACGTGGAGACTGCCAACGCATTCGAAGGGCGGTCGGTATGCCGGATCCTGCATCGGAGCGTTCAATCAGTTCCACGGACGACGCATGCCGAACGGTTCGAGCAATTCACGTCTTTTGCTCCACTTCGCGCTGGTCAGGTCAAGACCGGGAAGCGTGCATGCCCCGGCGCACACTCACGCTTCAAGTCGGCCAAGGACTGGCCTTCTTCACGGGAATCGACGGCGAGGGCGACCGGTCCTACTGGCTCGGCAACCGCAGAAGGGGAGCGGGCCGTAGTCCCGTGAACGACCGTGGTCCGGTGTGCCAGGAGTCCGCCCGACGCAGGGTCGGGCGGACTCCTGGCGATCTCACGCTCGGATCGTGACCAGCTTCTGACCGCTGCCGGCGACGATCTCGAAGTGCTCGATGGCACCCGGAGACATGGAGACCGCCCCTGGAACCGTGGTGCCGGGAGGGTACGCGCCCGCCCGCCAGGTGGCGCCGTCCGCCCTGACCCCGCCGGACCCGACCGCCTGCAGCCGGCAGGTGATCCCTGCGGGCGCCCCCTTGGCGGAGACCTGCAGGACGCTGCCCCAGGCAGAGGGCGAGACCTTCACCGAAGCGGTGACGCCGGTGGTGGGATCGTGCCCGGAGAAGGTGCGCGACGGAGCCGGCATGGTCGGACCGGGCGGCGTCGCCTCACTGACCGCGGACCCGATGGTCGCCAGCCAGGTGCCGCCGACCGCTCCCGCGAGGAGCATCAGGGAGGCGGCGGCGCCCGCCAGTTGCAGCCGCCACGTCCTGCGGCGCCGGGCCGCCGCCTGCTGCAACAGCCTCTCCAGCACCCCCACCTCGCGTGCCTGCGGCGCCTCAGCCGCGGCGGGCCGCGCGGGCGGAGAGCCCTGCGCGCTCTCGGCTGCCCGCGCCACCAGCCGATCGGCCAGATCCGCGTCGGCAACCGGCACCCTCTGACCTGCTGCTTCGGCCGCGGTCACCGTTGCCAGCAGCGCGGGCAGCCCCGCCAGCTGCGTGTGTTCTGCCCGGCACTCGGCGCATCCCGCGAGATGGTCGCGCACCTGTTCCATCTCCGCCGGGGGCAGCGCGCCCAGGACGTATCCGCCCAACGCCAGCCGGAGGGCGTCGTGCTCCGCACTCATGGTCGCCACCTCCTGCATGCCACGGTCATGGCTCGATTCCCCGTTCCTGGAGAGCCAGCCGCAGGGCGTGCAGGGCGTAGTACGTTCGCGACTTCACGGTGCCCAGCGGGATGTCCAGCACCCGTGCGGCCTCCGCCATGGTTTGTCCCCGGTAGTAGGTCTCCAGCAGGACCGCGCGGTGGTCCGGGGACAGCGACCGGACTGCGTCGGCCACCGCCCAGCTCTGCAGCGCCTGCTCGATCTCGTCCTCGCCCGGCGCCTGCTCGGCGGCCCGCTCCAGCGCCTCGCCGCCGGCCTCGGCCGGCCTGGCCTGCCGGGCCCGGTGGGCATCGATGACCAGGTGCCGGGCGACCGTACACAGCCATGGCCGGACCGGGCCGCGTGCGGGGTCGAACGCGGAAGGATGCTGCCACGCCCGCAGCAGTGTCTCCTGCACCACGTCCTCCGCCCATTGCCGATCTCCCGAGGTCAGCCGAAGCACGTAGTGGAACAGGGGTCCCGCGTGCTCGGCGTACAGGGTGCGCAGCAGTTCCTCGTCCGTGGTCGAAAGGACCCCTTTACCAGAGACACGGTTCGCGGAGCGATCCGGATCGGTCCTTGGGCCACGTTTTCGGGAACTCCAGGGCATAAGACGATCATTACGCACACTTACTGCTTTGTCTTGTGATGCAACGCACAGAAGCGGTGACTCTCTGTGCGCATCGCCCAGGGCTGCGCATGCGGAACGCCGGAGGACCGCCGATCCGGGGCGACCCAAAGAAAGTGTCGCGAAAGGTGTGGATCGACCGAACCGTGCGACCCCTGCCATCCGTGGAGTCAGACAAGAGCTGACATGCGCGGCATTTCTCGCCCATACCCCCAAGCGGTTCTCGGCCTGCGGACAGGGAACTGCCTTGCGCCGCCTGCGCCTTCGCCTCGGTTGCGCGCACTCAGCAGACGCATCCCGCACCTCAACCTGATCGTGAGGAACGAATTTCATGTACCCGCACCTTCGTACACCAGGCCGGCGATCACGCGCTGCGGCCGGGCTTGCCGTCGCCACCGTCGGCGCGCTGGGAATCCTGAGCGCATGCGGCCAGTCGTCGCACTCCTCGTCCACCGGTGCCGGCGCGATCACACCGGGACAGGGTCAGCACCAGACGGCCGGCATGCCCGGTGCCTCCGGACCGGGAAACGCGGCGGGCTCCGCTCCCGGCGCCTCGCCCATGCCCAGCATGAGCATGCCCATGACGTCTCCGAGCGCGCACGCACCGGCCTCGCCGGTGTCGGGAAACGCCGTTGCGATCAAGAACTTCGCGTTCTCCCCGGCCACGCTGAAGGTCAAGGCGGGCACGACGGTGACCTGGACCAACCAGGACACCGACGCCCACACCGTCACCAGCACCGGTTCGGGCGGCCCGTTGCACTCGCCCGCCCTGGCCACCCACGCCACCTACCGCTACACGTTCACCAAACCCGGCACCTACCACTACCTCTGCACCATCCATCCGTTCATGACCGCCTCCGTGGAGGTGACCCGATGACCGAGTACCACGACAGCGGCGACCCGGCACCGATGGGCGATCCCGAACAGCCTGCTGGCCCGAACGGCATGACCCGACGCCAGCTCCTGCGGCACGCAGGGTGGTTCGGCGGGGCCGTGGTGCTGACCGTGGCCAGCGGAGAAGTGGTCAGCCACATCGCCGACTCCCGGAACACCACCGCCGCCGCGGCGGCAGGCAGCACGACGGTAAACGGCGCACTGCGGTTCGTGCAGGTCTCCGACAGCCACATCGGCTTCCAGGGGCCGGCGAACATGGACGTGGCCGGCTCCTTCACCGAGGCGATCCGCCAGGTCAACTCGCTCGGATTCCGGCCCGACTTCGTCATGCACAGCGGCGACCTCACCCACCTGTCCACGGCGACACAGTTCGACCAGGTCAAGCAGATGATGACCGGCATGCAGACGGATCACGTCTTCACCGTGCCCGGCGAGCACGACTCCATCGGCGACGCGGGCCGCGCCTACCGGCAGACCTTCGGCAAGGGCACGCTCGGCGAGGGCTGGTACAGCTTCGACACCCACGGCGTGCACTTCATCGCCCTGGTCAACACCCTGAGCCTGGAGAAGCTCGGTCATCTCGGCGAGGAGCAGATCGAGTTCGTGCGCAGGGACCTCGCGGGACTGCCGTCGGACACCCCCGTCGTGGTCTTCAGCCACATCCCGCTGTTCGCCATGTACCCGAAGTGGGGCTGGAGCACGGACGACGCGTTGCGCGTCATCGCGCTCCTGCGCCGGTTCTCCTCCGTCACCTGCCTCAACGGGCATGTGCACCAGCTGTTCACCAAGACGGAGGGCAACATCACCTTCCACTCCGCCACCACCACGGCCTATCCGCTGCCGAAGCCCGGACGGGCCCCCGCCCCCACCCCTCAGGTCGTCCCCGCCCGAAAGCTCAAGGACGCACTCGGCATCCGCACCGTCGGCTACCGGCAAGGCGACCGGGAGCTGGCGATCAAGGATGAGAGGCTGGCATGAGCACCGGAAGGCTCCTTGCCCCGGCCCTGCGCTGGGCGATCGCCGCCACGCTCGCCGCGAGCGGATACATCCACGCCCAGCTCTACGTCGACGAGTACCGCTTCATCCACATCGTCGGTCCCCTGTTCCTGCTCCAGGCGAGCGTCTCCTTCGCGGTTGCCGCCCTGCTGCTGATCGGGATGCCGCCGCTGCTGAGGATCGCTGCCGCCGGTGTGGCCCTGGGCGCCCTCGGCGGCTTCGCGGCCTCACGCACCGTGGGCGTCTTCGGATTCACCGAACACGGTCTGCAGCCCGCCCCACAGGCCCTGCTCAGTCTCCTGGCCGAAACCGGCACCCTGCTGCTCCTCGCCACCTGGCAGGCAACCGCGACGGGACAACACCGCGCTGCTCGGCCTCCCGTCAAGGCACTCGTCCGGGACCTTCCCACCACCCGCACACCACCCGAGTGAACCACCGCGAAGCCGCCCGGACGCCGGCGTCCTGGGTGTTGCCGGAACCAAGGAGTACCCCCATGCCACCGCAACCGCGCCCGGCAACCGTCGGGCTGAGCCCGCATCTACGCGAACTGAGGGACACCGTGCGCGCCCTGCTCGGCCTGGACGACGACACCGCCGTCATCATCCGCCAGTTCACGTACACCGAACCCGGCCGTCCCCCGCTGGAAACCGTCGTCGCCGTGCTGTCCATGGACGGCGAGGCCCACCGCTGGACACTCCACCGCCCCGCCGACCGGATCACAGAGAACGACCTCCGGGCCGTCCTGCTCCCCCACCGGCGGAATTGACCGGAACTGTGCTGCCGCCCGGCAGTGTGTAGTCGGGCAGTGTCACGGCAGTGGTACGGCCAAGCCGGTCGGCCTCGGGACGGGTCACCTGTCCTCGGACGCCCTTCTTCTCGGTGGTCTCGCCGAAATCGGTGCGGGATGCACAGTCGTCGGAGATCAAGCCGAGGAGGCGGCGCGGTCGCACCGTCGCGCGGACGGCAGGTCCAGCTCGGCCCGGACCGTCTTCCCGAGCAGAGCCACACCCCGGGACACGCGGTCCAGCACTCCCACCGGTCGGCGAGCGCGTCGACGAGGAACAGGCCCCGGCCCGCCTCGCCGAGGAGGGACGGTGCCGGCGGCAGGTCGGGCGGGCCCCGGCGGCCCGCACCGCCACCCCCAGCCGTGCCGCGGCTACAGCACACCCCGCCCGCGGACACCGAAATCGTCGAGATGCGGGCCAGTCGCAACGCTTGCGACATCGGCTTCGCCGCCGAACGCACCGCCGACCTCACCGGCGCTATCTGCGCTGCCCGCCCCTCATTCCGGAACCAAGGAGTACCCCCATGCACCTGGAACCGCGCCCAGGAATCGCCTGGCCGAGCCCGCACCTCCGCGAACTGAAGGTTGCCGTACGCGCCCTGCTCGGCCTGGACGACGACACCGCCGTGGCCGTGGCGACAGTGCCGGCGGTTTCCGCCGTGCCGCTTGCTGCTGCAAGCGGCTGTCCCAGCCGGACGATCTCGTCCGCCTGCATCGGGTCCACATCTGGAGCGTCGTCAGCAAGCATCCCCGTATACATCGGCTCGGCCGCCCCCGGCAGCGCTGCCGCCGCCACTGGCACGGCCACGGCGCACTTCAGCAAGCTCGGCCCCTTCCTGGATGACGCCAAGGGGCGGACGCTCTGCCTCCCCGAGGCCGCCAAGTCGACTACGCCGACCGGCGGCGCAGCATACGCGTTTGCCTGGCCGCCGCCGCTCACCTCCGGCACGCACAAGGCGGCCCGTTTGCCAAGAGCAACCTGATCAGCACCTCGAAACGCTCCAACGGCATCACTCAAGTGACCTACACCGGGCACCCGCTGCACCGCTTCGCGGGTGACACGACGGCCGGTGACACCAACGGCGAGGAAACCAGCGCGTCCGGCGCCACAGTGGTACGTCGTAAACACATCCGGCAGCAAGGTCGAACCCGATTGATGGGGGACTGATGGGACACACAAGCACACGGGTGCGGCGTCCTGCACGAACGGTGGCGGGCTTTTTGGCTGCTTTGCTGCCGGTTGCGGTCGCGGTGGGGGTGTATGCGTTCGGCCGCACGCACACACCCGACTACACCAGCGGCCTGTTCGGGCGGCACGGGGTCGGCGTCAACGATCTCAAGGCGCGCCTGGGTAGCGCTCTGATGACGCTCGCGGTCGTCCAACTGCTGCTCGGGCTGTGGATGTACCGGCGCCTACCGGGAGCGGGGGCCGCGCCGCGCCGGGTGCACCCCACACACCGGCTCATCGGCCTCCTTGCCTTTCTTCTCTCGCTGCCCATCGCCTACCACTGCATCACCGCCTACGGAGTTGAGTTCACGAGCAGCCGAGTGACGATGCACTCCATCACGGGCTGCGTCCTGTATGGCGCGTTCGTCGCCAAGGTGCTGGTGGTGCACAGCCGCCGACTGCCCGGTTGGGTGCTTCCGGCCGCCGGCGGCGCCCTGGTCACCGCTATCGCACTGATGTGGTATACGGCCGCCTTGTGGTTCTTCACCGGCTCCGCCCCCGGCTTCTGACAGTGCTATCGCCAAGGCCCGCCATGGCCTGCACGGCAGCACTGCTGCAGATCGGATATCACGTTGCTCCGTGTCACCGCCTCTCTCGGCCGCATCGGCCGCCTGCACGGACCGCGGGCGTCACCTTGGCAGCTGGGACGAGCCGGCCGCGAAACCCGCAGCCGGCCTGCACGACCGGGGTAGCGACCATACGGAGACTTAGGACCGAGGTGATGGCAAAAACCACTTTCGCGAACGTCGGGGCGAGCCTGGCCGCATTGTGCTCTTCGGGGACGAGTCGGAGCCGCCGTACGAGCGGCCGCCGCTGTCCAAGGGGTACCTGATGGGCAAGCAGGACCGCGAGGCGATCTTCGTGCACCCTTCGCAGTGGTACACCGACCATGAGATCGATCTGCGACTGGACACCCCAGTCACCACCATCGACCGCGAAGGGCACGCTGTCACCGCCTCCGGTGATGAGACGATCGGCTACGACAAACTACCGCTCGCCACCGGCCGCTGCGGCCTCTTCGCTCGTCGCCGTGGACGCCCGCGGCCCCATTTCCGCGGCTGTGTCCACGAGCGTTTCGGGACCGCGCGAGTTGCTGAGCACCACATGGTGGGCTCCGACAGCGAGTTGCGCGAGGGTCCTGCCGATGCTTCCGCTTCCGACGCCCGACGCGCTACCCGCCGCAAGCCAAGCACCGAACTGGTGCTCGCCCGGCAAGCCGCCCACTGATCAACCCCCCGGAGTCGTTAGAGCTTGCTGGTCAGCGCTGTTGCGGTGCACCGCAGTCCGCGAAGGCGGAGCACCGCACTTTGCGAGGCGGTACTTTCGGCCTATTCGGCCTGCTCCGCTTCTGGGGGGATGGTCCAACGCAGCAGGGTGGTGGTGTCGCACTGTTCCAGGGTGACTGGGTAGACCTGGTCCCAGGCTCGTTCGCCGTGGTGGCGCATGGAGTGGTCGCCCTGGTCCCAGCCCAGGCCCAGGACCTTGCCTCCGTCGATCTCGATCTGCCCGGCGAGCAGGGGGTGGGTCTGCCCGGCCCGGTCGAGCAGGTGGAAGTGGGTGTGTGCGCGCACGGAGACCACCAAGCCGCTGCGGGGACCTTCCGACAGCCAGTTCTGGAGCTGGTCGGCGAGTTCGTGGGCTTCGTGCAGGGGCAGGTCGAGCCACCCGTAGGGCCCCTGCCCGTCGTACTGGGGTGCCCGTTCGCCGCCGAAGCGGGCGTGGGCGTCGCCCTCGTACTTCCCCCAGTATGTGACGTCGGCGAGTCCGTCGATCGACTCGCCCGGCAGTCCGACGAACGAGTCGAGGGCGCGGGCGTCCCCGAGGACCATGCCGCACCGGTCGACCGGCAGGTCACCGAGCCGGATCGGCTCTCCGCCACGGCTGCACGGCCAAGGCAGGCCGAGATCGACTTCCAGGACCGTGATGACGGGCCCGTCGTACGACTCCGCCGTTGCAGCGCGCACCTTCAGCGGCTGGTCAGCGTCGGCCGACACCGCAACCGCCTCACAGAACCATCCGCTGCTCGGGCCGTCTGCGGGCTCGTGCAAGTGGCCGCCACCGTGCTCTGATGCGGCCAGTGCCCGCGCGGACAGTGGATCGCCGGTCTCGGACCAGTGGTGGATCCAGCCGGCCATCCCCAGGACCAGCACACCGGACGGCGCGGTGACGACTCCCAGGTCGACAAAGGTCTCACTCACCCGCCGATTCAACCAGACGGCGACCAGGCGACTCGCGGGCCCCTCGCGGCGCGGCCGTGCGGCGGATCACCGGGCTCTTCGTGATCCGCCCCGGAGTCGCAAACCATCGCGCTCCGCTCGCAAACTACGGTGCTCCGTTGTGACCGAGCACGATAGTTGGCCCCGCTGGTCAAGTACCGTGCTCAGTTCGGGCCCCTCGCACCCTGTGCGCGTGCAGAGTGCCGGCCCTGCTGCCTTCAGGGAGCTGCGGCCGCCTTGTTCAACTGCCGCAGGCGCATCCCGCGGCCGCCTTGGTCTCGGTCGGGGTCTGGGCCGGGTCGACGGCCTGCTCGTCGGGGGTGCAGCAGGCGGTGGTGCCGCCACAGGTCTCCGGAGCGGCGCCGGCCTTCTCCAGCGTGTCGGCGTCTGCCTTGACCACGTACACCTCCCACGGCTCCTTGCCGGGGCCCGTGACCCACACCTTGTCCTGGAGCGCGTAGCAGCAGGAAGTGTCCTTCTCCTCGAAGGCCGCCAGGCCCGCGTCCCTGAGCCGGGTGGTGGCTGCGGTGACAGCCTGAGTGGAGGCGACCTCGACACCGAGGTGGTCCAGGCGCGTGTCCTCGCCGCTTTCGCCCTCGATGAGGACGAGCTTGAGCGGGGGCTCGGTGATGGCGAAGTTGGCATAGCCCTCGCGGCGCTTGGCGGGCTCGGTCTCGAACAGCTCGGAGTAGAAGGCGATCGAGGCTTCGAGGTCGGCGACGCGCAGGGCTAGCTGGACACGGGACATGGCGGTCTCCCAACGAACGGCTTATTTAGACGTCTGTCGATACAGCCGACCTTGCCACCGGGATCGACGACTGTCAATATTGAGAAATGTCGAAACAAGCTGTTCTGTCGCTGCTCGGGCAGGACGACGAGGCGGCGTGCTGCGCGCCGATGGTCCGCGAGCCGCTGGGTGAGGAAGCTGCGGCCGAGCTGTCGCGGATGTTCAAGGCGCTGTCGGACCCGATCCGGCTGCGGCTGCTGTCGCTGATCGCTTCCCACGAGGGCGGCGAGGCGTGTGTGTGCGACCTCATCGGCCCGTTCGACGTCTCCCAGCCGACGATCTCCCACCACCTCAAGGTGCTCCGCGAGGCCGGGCTGGTCGGCTCCGAGCGGCGCGGGACCTGGGTGTATTACTGGGTGCTCCCCGAGGCCCTGGCGAAGCTGTCCGCCCTGCTCCAGATCCCCGCCGTCCCCGCGAAGGTCTCCACGTGAGCGCGCCGGCGCCGCTGCTGCGGCGGGCCACGGTCGAGGGGCTGGGGACGGCTGCGCTGGTCGCGGTGGTGATCGGCTCCGGGATCCAGGCCACCGAACTGACCCGAGATGTCGGGACGCGGCTGCTGGCCAACTCCCTCGCCACCGTCTTCGGCCTCGGCGTGCTGATTGCCTTACTCGGAGGGGTTTCCGGGGCGCACTTCAACCCGGCGGTCACCCTCGCGGACTGGTTCACCGGCCGCCGCACCAGCGAGGCTCACACCCTGCGCGACGTCGCCGCATACGTGCCCGCGCAGGTCGCCGGGGCGATTGCCGGCGCGGTGCTGGCCGACGCCATGTTCGGCAAACCGCTGGTGCACTTCTCCACCCACGACCGGTTCTCCAGCCAGCTGTGGCTGGGCGAGGTGGTGGCCACCGCCGGGCTGGTCTGGCTCATCTTCGGCCTCGCCCGCGCAGGCCGCGCCCACCTGGCGCCGTTGCTGGTCGCCTCCTACATCGGAGCGGCGTACTGGTTCACCTCCTCCACCAGCTTCGCCAACCCGGCCGTCACGATCGGCCGGGCGTTCACCGACACCTTCGCCGGCATCGCCCCCACCTCCGTGCTGCCCTTCCTCGCCGCCCAGCTGCTCGGCGCCGCCGCCGGCCTGGGCCTGGTCGCCGTCTGCTTCGGCCGCCCGGCCGCCGCGGGCGAGGACGAGGTCACCGTCCCCCACGGTGTGCAGCAGCCCGCCGCCCCCGTCCGTTCCACCGAAGAAAGCGCCCTGGCCTCATGAGCACCTCCGCCATCCCGTCCGTGCTGTTCGTCTGCGTGCATAACGCCGGCCGCTCCCAGATGGCCGCCGCCTTCCTCACCCACCTCGGCGGCGACCGCGTCCAGGTCCGCTCGGCCGGATCCGCCCCAGCCAACACCGTGAACCGCGCCGTGGTCGATGCCATGCGCGAGTCCGGCATCGACATCTCCGCCGAGACCCCGAAGATCCTCACCGCCGAGGCCGTGCATTCCTCGGACGTCGTGATCACCATGGGCTGCGGCGACGCCTGCCCCTACTTCCCCGGCAAGCGGTACCTCGACTGGCAACTCGACGACCCGGCCGGACAAGGCGTCGAAGCGGTCCGGCCGATCCGCGACGAGATCGAGCAGCGCATCCGCGGCCTGCTCACCGAACTCGAGATCGAGCCCGCGGCGTGACGGCCGCCGGCACCGGCGTGCGTATCGCGCCGATGCGGCCCGAGCACGCCGAACAGGTCCTGGCGATCTACCAGTTGGGTATCGACGAGGGCAACGCCACCTTCGAGTCGACCGCTCCAACCTGGGAGGCGTTCGACAGCGCCAAGCTGCCTGCCCACCGCCTGGTCGCCCTGGACGAGGACGGACGGGTTCTAGGCTGGGCCGCCGTGGTCCCGGTCTCCGACCGGTGCGCGTACGCCGGCGTTGTCGAGCACTCCGTCTATGTCCACCCCGACGCCCGCGGCCGCGGCGTCGGCCTTGCCTTGCTGACGGCCCTGCTCGCGTCGACCGACGCGGCCGGGATCTGGACGGTACAGTCCGGCGTCTTCCCGGAAAACACCGCCAGCCTCACTCTCCACCAGCGCGCCGGGTTCCGTGTCATCGGCACCCGCGAACGCATCGGCCGCCACCACGGCAGATGGCGCGACGTCGTCCTCGTCGAACGCCGCAGCCCCACGTGACCTGACCGCCCCGCATGCCCAGGCTACAGCTCACCTGCGGGCCAGCTATCGCGCACATGGGCCAACTAGTGCCGCGGCAGGTGACGTTTGCCCGTCGAGGAGCGGCGTCCAGCACGGGCCACGGGCCGCAGATTGACCACGCGGAGGAGATCAACCGCAGGATGCTGAACTTCATGGCCTCCGTGGAACTGACAACCGCCCACGCCGACGGCCAGGACAGCGCCGAGGGGTAGCCCGGCCAGAGCCTGGGCCGGTAGTGCCCGGACTGCAGGATCGTTCCACCAGGGGATCCCTCTGTCATGCGAGTGGAGAGGCTTGAGGACCTCCTTTTGCCCGGCCTGAACCTCATGGTGCGGCAGCTCATGACCGTCGATGGCAACTTGGTGGTCGACGCGGCGGTATGCGGGCCGCCGGGCAGGTGTCCGCAGTACACGCATCCTGCCACGCGGGTTCACAGCCGGTATTGGCGTCAAATATCCGAGCTACCCGTCGGCCGGCGGAGGTTGATCGTCCGTCTGCACGTGCGTCGGTTCTTCTGTGTCAGATCCAGTGCCCACGCCGGACATTCGTGGAACAGGTGGCGGGCCTGACCGAATCACGTCGTCGTTCTTCACCGGCGGCAGAGCGTCGGCGCGATCGTCGCCGTCGCCACCCTGGCGCTGCTCATCCGTATCCGGCCGGTCCTCGCCGCCGCCGAGACCGAACGAGCGGCTGCCGCCGCGGCCGACAACGACACCGCTTCCGCCCCCGTACCCACCACCGTCTGAAAATCCGAGAAGGAGGCATACCCCACCATGACTACGAACATCCCCCGCCTGCCCCTGAACACCGGCGCCCACATGGCCGCCCTCGGATTCGGCGTCTTCCAGGTGCCCGCTGAGGACACCGAACGCGTCGTGACCGAGGCGATCGAGGCCGGCTACCGGCACATCGAACTTCTACCCGGACCGGCTCGTCGACCTCATCGACCACAACGAGGTCGTGCCCGCGGTCAATCAGATCGAGGCCCATCCCTTCTTTCAGCGCACCGCTGACTTGGAGGTGATGCGCGAGCGCGGCGTGCAGATGACCGCCTGGGGCCCGCTCGGCCAGGGCCGCAGCGACCTGTTCGACCACCCTGTGCTCACCACCATCGCCGCGGCACACGGCAAAACCGTCGCGCAGGTGGCCCTGCGCTGGCTGCTGCAGCGCGGCATCGCGGTCATCCCCAAGGCCGTTCACGCGCAGCGCATGCGCGAGAACCTCGCCGTCTTCGACTTCACCCTCACCGACGACGAGATGACCGCGATCGCCGGCCTCGACACCGGCGCAAGCGCGGCATTCGACCACCACGACCCCGCCGGAGTCTCCTGGCTGGGCACCATCCGCTTCGACACCTGAGACCCACGACGAGAAAGGACACTGCCGTGGCCATCGGCCAGCCCACCCTCACCCTGAACAACGGCGTCACGATGCCCGCCCTCGGTCTCGGTGTCTTCCAGGCCGCACCGGAAGACACTGCCCACGCCGTCGAGACGGCGCTACGCACCGGCTACCGGCACATCGACACCGCCGCCGCGTACTTCAACGAACACAACGTCGGCGAGGGCATCCGCCGCTCCGGCCTCGACCGGGACGAGGTGTTCCTCGAAACCAAGGTCTGGATCAACGACTACGGCTTCGACGCCACCCGGCACGCCTTCGACAAGTCCGCCGGCAAGCTCGGCGTCGAGACGATCGACCTGCTCATCCTCCACCAGCCCCTGCCTACCCGCTTCGACCTCACGCTCGAGGCATACCGGGGCCTGGAGTCGCTGTTGGCCGACGGCAAAGTACGGGCCATCGGGGTCAGCAACTTCATGCCCGACCACCTGGACCGGCTCCTGGCGGAGACCGACGTGGTGCCGGCGGTCAACCAGATCGAAGTCCACCCGTACTTCCGTCAGACCGCTGTCCTCAAGGCCAACGCTGAGCACGACATCCTCTCGCAGGCATGGTCGCCGATCGGCGGCATCACGTTCTATCCCGGATGGGGCGAAAACCGCCGCAGCACGCTGGACGACCAACCCGGCCCGGATCGCCGAGAACCTCGACGTGTTCGGCTTCGCCCTCACCGGCAACGAACTCGCCGCGATCGACGCGCTCGACACCGGCCGCCGCGGCGGGCCCGATCCCGAGTCGATCACGCTCGCCGAGCACGGCGCGGAGATCCCCGAAGCCTGACCGGCGTGACTGCTGGGGCGGGGGGGGGGGGGCGGCCCCCCGGGGGGGGGGGCCCCCCCCCCCCCCCCCCCCCCCCCCCCCCCACCCCGCCCCCCCGCCCCCCCCCCCCCCCCCCCCCCCCCCCCCACC
>NZ_JBIBWH010000027.1:0-37982 GCF_043081205.1 Streptomyces sp. NPDC014889 | reverse complement strand
GCGGGAACGATCCACGGGAGAACGACCCGCCGAGGACGCGGCCTGACCGGCGCGGGGGGGGGGGCGGGGGGGGGGGGGGGGGGGGGGGGGGGGGGGGGGGCCGCCCCCCCCCCGCCCCCCCCCCCCCCCCCCCCCCCCCCCAACTCCCCACCCTCTGCAAGGAAGGACTCCATGAGCCCCGATGCGGCCTCGACCGCCCGCGTGCTCGTCATCGGCGGCTCCTTGGCCGGACTGATGGCCGGGGATCGCGCTGGCCAGACAAGGCCGCGAGGTCACCCTCCTCGAGCGCGCTGCTCGCCACCGGCCGTCCGGTGCCGCGCTGTCCGTCAGCGAGTCGGCGCTGCGTCCCATCCTCGGCCCCGAACAGGCCCGCGCCGCCGTGCGCATGGCCGCGCCACGCGATGCCCATGCCGCCGCCGACGTCCCCTCGACCTGGGCGGGCGGGCCTGTACGAAGGGTTGTGCCGGGCCGCCGAGAACGAACCCCGCCTCACAATGCACCACCACGCCTGAAGCCTGAAGACTCGCGCATCACAGAGCGAGTGGCGGAGACCCTCACGTGCTGCCGGGCGAACGCTCAGGGCCGGTGTGTGGCACCTTGGTCGTTGGTAGGTTCGCTGGCCGGTTGGTGGTTCCCGTCGAGTGTGGCGGCCCAACTGGCGAGGAGTTTGAGGCCGTCAGCCGATGGGGTGCCGGGTTCGGCGCTCATGGCGGTGAGGGTCAGACCGGGGTCGGTCGGTACGGGCAGCGCTTCGAAGGCGAGGGTGAGGTCGCCGACGGCGGGGTGACGGAAGCGCTTGAGACCGGTGTGGTGCAGGCGCACGTTGTGTGCGGCCCACAACGAACGGAAGTCCTCGCTGCGGGTGGAGAGTTCGCCGATCAGGTCGCTGAGGTCGCGGTTGTACGGGTCCTGTCCGGCCTCGGTACGCAGGAGGGCTGCGGCTGCGGCCCTTTGGTGGTCCAGTTCGGTCATGTACTGCTCGGCGCCGGGGTTGAGGAACTGGTAGCGGGCCATGTTGACCGGCCGGGCGGGGTCCTGGAACAGCGGCCAGTACAGGGCCTTGCCGAGACGGTTGGTCGCGAGGATGTCGAGGCGGCCGTTGCGGATGAAGGCGGGCGCGTCGGTCATCGCGTCGAGGAGCTGTTGCAGGGCGGGCCGGATGGGCTGTGCCGTGCGGCGGCGTGCGGGCCGACGGGTGGTGCTGGCGGTCCGGGCCAGGTCCATGAGGTGGGCACGCTCGGATTCGTCGAGCTGCAGCGCACGGGCCAGGGAGTCCAGGACAGCTTCGGAGGTGCCGGAGAGGTTTCCGCGTTCCATGCGGGCGTAGTACTCCGCGCTGACCCCGGCGAGCATCGCGACCTCTTCGCGGCGCAGCCCCTTGACCCGCCGGTGACCGGCGGCCGGCAGGCCCGCCTGCTGCGGCGTGATTTTCGCGCGGCGGCTGGTGAGGAACTCGCGGACCTCGCTTCGGTTGTCCATGTCTTCGAGGCTACGACGATCGCGGCGCGTGAGGGGCGCCCTGCCAGTACATGTAACAGCGGGTCCTTCCGCACGCGCGTGACCTGCCGTTTCATCGATACCAGGCCAGCAGACGGCCGCCCCTGCGCCAGGTGGCACACACCGCCCGGGGAAGGCGGAATGGAAGGCGATGCCCTTCCCCGCGAGTACGGGAACGCCCTGGGCCTGCGCACGGAAAGGAGTCAGTGATGGCGGAAGACAAGCAACCCGAAGGGCCGCGTCAACAGTCCGGGGACCTTGCCCCCGCACTGGCGGGATACAGCGAGGAGGTGCTGTTCGAGCAGGTGTGGGAGAAAGCCGACCTGTCCCCGCGCGACCGGAGCCTGGTCACGATGGCCGACCTGATCACCGGCGGCTGCGGCGAACCACTCGCCTTCCGCCTGGGGAAAGGCCTGCGAGAACGGGCTCAGCGACAAAGGAGCTGATCGTGCCGATCACCACATGGCGTTCTACGCCGGATGGCCCAAGGTCATGTCCGCGCCGCAGTGTCCTGAGCGACGACTGATTCGCCCTACCGCCCTCTACCCCACGGACGACGAGTACTCGGGCCCCCGCCGCCCCGCCCGCCCCTCCTGACCTTCTTCGGGCGCCCGGAACCATCCAGCGCCCCGCACTCCTCCTCTCGCGATTACGGAAAGAATCATGCGCGCAACTGTGCTTCATGCCCCCCGCGACGTACGGGTCGAAGACCGGCCCAAGGCCGCCCTCCAGCAGCCCACCGATGCCGTGATCCGCACCGTCGCCACCTGTGTGTGCGGCTCGGACCTGTGGGACTACCGAGGCATCAACGAGATCGCCCAGCCCACGCCCGGCGGCCACGAATACGTCGGCATCGTCGAAGAGGTCGGCAGCGAGGTGACGAGCCTCAAACCCGGCCAACTCGTGATCGGCTCGTTCTTCGCCTCCGACAACACCTGCCTCAACTGCGAGAACGGCTACCAGACCAACTGCCTGCACCGCGAGTTCGTCGGCGGCTGCCAGGCCGAGTACGTCCGCGTCCCGCTCGCCGACGGCACCCTCGTCCAGTCCCCGGCGAGGTGGCCGAGGAGCACATCCCCAGCCTGCTGGCCTGCTCCGACGTGATGGGCACCGGCTGGTACGCGGCTGTCGCCGCCCAGGTCAAGCCCGGTGACACCGTCGCGGTGGTCGGGGACGGAGCGGTCGGCCTGTGCGCGGTCATCGCCGCCAAGGAACTCGGGGCGACGCGAATCATCGCCATGTCCCGCCACACGCCGCGCCAGCAGCTGGCCCGCGAGTTCGGCGCCACCGACGTCGTCGCCGAGCGCGGCGACGAGGGCGCTGCCCGGGTCAAGGAGCTGACCGGCGGCATCGGCGCCGACGCCGTCCTGGAGTGCGTGGGCAACCCCGAGTCCATGCAGCAGGCCCTGCACTCCACCCGCCCCGGCGGCCATGTCGGCTTCGTCGGCGTCCCGCACGGCGTGCAGATCGACGGCGAGAAGCTGTTCTTCTCCCACGTGGCCCTGCGCGGCGGCCCCGCCCCGGTCCGCGCCTTCCTGCCCGACCTCATCGAGCGCGTCCTTGCCGGCCGGATCAACCCGGGCAAGGTCTTCGACCTCGAACTCCCCCTGGAGCAGGCCGCCGAGGGCTATCGGGCCATGGACGAGCGCCGCGCCATCAAGACCCCTCCTGCGCCCCTGACCAACCATCGGGCACATCCGCCGCGCCAAGAAGGGCGGCTGACACGCCCCCTGCACGAGGCGGTGCCCCGAACGCCGGCCCGCCTGCCACAGAGATTGGACCCCTGAGCATGAACCCGCAGTACAACTTCCAAGGCCAGGTCGCCCTGGTCACCGGCGCGGCCTCCGGCATGGGACTGGCTGCCGCCCGCGCCTTCGCCCAGGCCGGCGCGGCCGTCGTACTGGCCGACGTGAACGAGGCTGCCGTGCAGACGGCAGCGAAGGAACTCACCGACGCCGGGCACCAGGCCATCGGTGTGGTGTGCGACGTCACCGACGAGGACCAGGCCGCCGCCATGGTCCAAAGCGCGGTGGACACCTACGGCCGCCTGGACATGGCCTTCAACAACGCCGGTATCCAGGTCCCGCCCTCGGACGCCGCCGACGAGACGGCCGAGAACTTCGACCGCGTCAACGGTGTCAACCTGCGCGGCGTGTGGGCCGCCCAGAAGCACGAGCTGCGCCAGATGCGCACCCAGGGCTCCGGCGCGATCGTCAACTGCTCCTCCCTCGGTGGGCTGGTCGGTCTGCCCGAGCGCGCCGCCTACCACGCCTCCAAGCACGGTGTGATCGGCCTGACCAAGAGCGCCGCGGTCGAGTACGCGCCCAAGGGCATCCGCATCAACGCCGTCTGCCCCGGCGTGATCGAGACCCCGATGGTCGCCGACATGCTCGAGGGGCAGGCCGAGGCGATGGCCGCGATCACGAGCGAGCAGCCCATCGGGCGCCTCGGCCAGGCCGAGGAAGTCGCCGCCGCCGCCCTGTGGCTGTGCAGCCCCGGCGCCAGCTTCGTGATCGGCGTCGCCCTGCCCGTCGACGGCGGATACACCACCCACTGACCGCCCCTCCAACCGGGGCACCTGGCGCCGGGGTGCGGCACGCACGCACCACCGCACCCCGGCGCCGGGCCGTCCCCGACCCGTCACGGAGACCATCATGAGCACCTGGGACCAGGCAAGGCTGCGCTCGTTCGCAGCAGCAGACGACCTGCACATCTCACCGTTCCGCGAGGACGGCGTCACCTACGGCACCCCCACCTGGATCTGGTCCGTCATCACGGGCGGTGACCTCTACGCCCGCCCCTACAACGGCCCCGACTCCCGCTGGTACCGGGCCGCGATCACGCAGCAGGGCGGACGCATCCGCATCGCCGGCACCGAGTACCAGGTGCGCTTCGAATCCGCCGACGGCTCCGTCCTCGACGCCATCGACGACGCCTACCGCACCAAGTACGCGCCCAGCCCATACCTGGAGCCGATGCTTGCACGCGGCCCCCGTTCGGCGACCGTCCGCATCACCCCCGCCCCGTAAGCGGCTCACGCCAAAGGAGCTTCACGCGCTGTCGGACCCGATCCGGCTGCGAGTGCTGTCGCTGATCGCCTCCCACTAGGGCGGCGAGGCGTGCGTGTGCGACCTCATCGGCCCGTTCGACGTCTCCCAGCCGACGAGGCGACCTTGGTGGGTGGGTGGCTGGGGGAAGAGGGCGGGCGGGCCGACGACGTGGCGGATCCGGGCGCTGTCGCGGATCACCGCTGTCATGGCCGGCGGGCAGTGCGGGGCCTGCCGGTGCTGGCCCGGCCCGCAGAGCCGGTAGCTTCGCTCGGCCACTCGGTTCTATGGGGTCGTACTTCCCACCCCGTCGCACCTCGGCCCCAAGGCCGTAGCAGCTCACCGGCGCAGTCAGCTGACCGAAGCCGTCGCCCATCTACTGCTGATCCGCGGTGAGCAGACGGCTCCACCAGGTGGAGCCTGGCCGACCGTCGCCGTCGGAGACACCGGGTGATGAGTGCCTGCCGACGCCCTGCGCAACAGCTGTGATTGGCGCCCGCTCGGGCGGCTACGTCCCAGCCGGCCGCCAGTCTCAGGTGCAGAGGATGCCCCGAGTCAGCGTTCGACGGCGTCCCCCCAGTAGTCCTTCAGCATCTCGCTGGGCCACGCAGGCTGAGTGAGGGTGCCGCACGGCAGGAACTCGTTGAAGACCGCCACCAGGTCCGCAACCAGCGTGCCGTCGTCGGCGTCGAGGTCGGTGACGTACAGGTCCCGTCAGTCGACGCGAAGCAACCGTGGGAACGAGGCCGCGATGCGGGCCGGGCGCCGGTGGTTGTGGTGCACGAAGGTGCCCGTGGCCAGCCGTGCCGGGTTGTCCCGCGGGCTGCACACGTGGAGGGCGACGTCTTCGGGAGAGCCGAAGTTGAAGAACCAGGTGACCTGGAGGTGCGAGAACTCCTCGGCACACTGCAGGGTCTCCTCCGGGTACTTCAGGCGCAGTCGAATGATCGACTCCACGCCGCCCTTGAAGTCGCCGAGCCGCCCCTTGCGGCCTCCGACCACGCCGGCGATCACCGGCACCTCGATGGACTTTGTGGACACTGGTTCCCCCTTCTCCGCTCGCGGCACGGCGAGGCGGTCCACCACAGCATGCCCGCCTTCACCACCTTGGCGCCATCAGGTTCCCGCGCAGTTCCTCGAGCTCCTTCGTCACAGGCATGAACGCCGGCGAGTTCGCCCCGGACGCGCGCCTGACCTGAGCTCTACCAAGGCCGGGCACAATCATGGTTGGACACAGGACACCGTTGGCGAATCCGGGGGCGAGCACGACGAGGTTGTGTCAGTGTCGCTGCACGCCAGGAAGATCGACGGGACGCGGCGGCGATCAGTAAGGCCACCGACGAGCGGAGCGCGGCACTGAAGGCGCCCCCTCATCCTCGCGGCAACGTCCCTCCAGCCGATGAACCGGAATCGAGATCACCGCTCTACTGCGATCCTCCCCGAGGGCCTACCTCCACTCGGTACATGACCTTGCCGTCGTTCCGCCGGGCCCCGCGCGCCTCATAGAAGGCGAGGGCCGTGGCGTTGTCCGTGTCGGCGGTCCACTCCGACGGGAGCAGCCCAGCCCGGCGGCGGCTGCCTGCACGGCGTCCATCAGCTCGGCGCCGACCCCGTGCCGCCGGTACGGCACCCTGACGAACAGCTCCTTCAGGTAGAGGGAGACCTCGGCGCCCGCAGCGGGCCACAGCCAGCTGTAGGACGCGAATCCGAGCGGCTCGCCGTCGTCCCACGCGCGATAAGGACCGTGGCCACAGGGACTCGGCCCAAGCAGCCCGGATCTGCTCCGGGGCACCCGGAGCGTTCTCGTCCTCGTAGTGCGCCTCGACCTCGCCCAGCATCCGTGACAGGTCCGGACTCCCGGCGCCGCCTGCGCCTCCAGATGCTCGTGATCCCCGGCCATGCGATGTGGCAGCCGGAGGGACCGCCGGCGCCCAGCCCGCAGACGCAGCAGCCGTAGCGGCACTGTCAAACGCCACGTCCACGAAGACAACTTGTCTCCCCGGGCACGACGCACGCCCCCATCAACCCAATGGCACGCTGGCGTACATCGCAGACAGCGTCGGCCTCCCAGACGGCCCGGCGCAGCAGATGCTGCATGCCGTGCGGGCCAGCGCAGGGGCTCAACCCGTTTGAACCGGCCCGCGATCCGCCCCATCAGGCCCTCGAACGCCACCCGCCAACGCGCGGGATCTATGCTGTGACCTGCGGCCACCGTCTCTTCGTCAGTCCACACAACTCACGTTGATCAACGGTGGCCGCAATCAGTTGCCTCGGGCAGCCCGGGCAAGCTGTCGGTGGCAGCTGCTACGAATGCCGACATGACCGATAACGACATCATCCGCAGGATCCGAGAGCAGGATGCGGCTGGCGAGTTGCCGCCACCCGCGCCGCCGGAGGCCGTGGCCGAGCTTGAGACCGCAGTGGGGCATCCGATGCCGTTGCTCCTCAAGCGGATCTATCTCGAAGTCGCCGACGGTGGGTTCGGCCGCTGGGGTGAGGCTTTGTCCCTCACTGACACGACCTACAGCTTCAGCGACAGCGGCCGGCTACTGGAAGAGTACTTGGGCTGGCGGGGAATCCCCAACCATCCGCCGTCTGTTGTACCGCTCCTGACGTGGGGCTGCGCGATCTGGTCCCTCGTCGACTACAGCACCCCAGAAGGCCGCATGTGGGGTTGGGATCCCAACGAACGATGCCCTGATCACGGGCACGCTCTGTTCTCCGAAGACGTCATACTGGCCGAACGGCTCTGCGGGTGGCTGGACGGACACTCGGACTTTTCCGCAGGCGCCCGCCGGCCCGTACTGCACAGATTGCTGAAACCGCGGCACCGCCATGCGGCTGCCTCCCGAGGCCGCTCTGCCAGGCCCCCTTGCGCGCCTTACAAGCCGTATCTCAACCGGTCATGGAACGTGCGGGTCGAACAGGTTTCCCGCCGGGGTGATCTACCGGCGGTACGCGCATGGAGACAGGGCATCTCGGAGCTCGGGGATGCGGAAGGCCCGCCTGGGGCTGCTTGTTGCCCGGCGTTGAAAATGCCGACGAAGGAGGCGTTCACGGTGCCGCCGAGTTGTGACGGCGGCGCCCCGCCGGTGGGTGTTCCGGCGGGGCGGTCGTCGGCAAGGTGTCGTTTTCGTCGGTGAGGTGCCGGTGGTCCTGAGCCACTTCGGGCGGCACTCGCGTGGCCTGGTGGTAGTACATCCGCCAGCCTGTGGCGTGGTCCCTCTTGCGCCAGATCGAACTGTGCCTGGTCCTGTGTCCGCCGAGCAGGGTCTCGAAGGTCAGATGCACCAGGCCCGGCGCGAGCAGCACTCCCGAGATCTCCGAGGGCTCATAGCGGGGACCGTCCGCCCGAACTGCCCGGATCGTCAGGCAATTCGGCGAGCATGGCCTCATATGTCCATCGCCGCCCCGACCCGCCGACCTCGACGAACTCTGGATCGAGAAGCTGCGCGGCGCGTTCCCGAGAGGCGCGGAGATGCGGGTCCATGAGCTGCAACTCGCCCGCAGTCGCCTGGTTCACATCGTCTGTTGCACCGTCCATGGACGTATCCTCACCGGACTCACGGTTCCCGCCGCAACCGATTTCATCTGCCCCCACGTGGGGCCATCCCCAGATCAGCTTGGCCTTCGGCAGCGCCCATGCACGCGGGCTCGAAAACTCAGTCGCCGACGACTCACTCACGGCAGCGCGGGCGGCGGCCTCGTCGACGAGGTTCTTGCCGGTGGCGAACGCGGCGACCAGAGCCTGCAGGGAGAGGTTGTTGACCGCCCGCGGGTATCCGCGCGGGGCAGCCAGAAAGGCGAACAAGTACGTCTTGCGGCCGTCGATCCGCGGCCCGTGCAGGGCGTCAGCGCCACACAGTTCGTTGGGCCGGTCGGTCTCGAATCGGCCGAAGGCGCCAGATGGCTTGGCCGCCCTGAGCGCGACCAGGCCGGTGCGGTGGAACATCTGTTGCAGAGTGCGCTCGTCCGGCGCCCACCCGAGCTGGGCCCGCAGAATCCGGCGGACCCGCGCGGCCGTGCGGTCCGGGTTCTCCTTCTTCAGGCCATGGCCAGCTCGACCATTTCCGGTCGGGTGCGGGGCTGGGACTGGTGCGGGGACGGCACCAGCGCATCGAAGCCGCCCTGGCGCCACTCCAGGATCCAGCGGTCCAGCCGATACGTCGGGCTCTCTCGGTCCAAACCTCGTCGTCGTTCGACACGACCACCTTCCTGGCACCTCGTCATGGACATGGATCCGCCGAGGCTGCCAGGGACAACCCGCCCAGGGGCAGAGGCAGTTGGTGTTGATCGGTGATCAACACCAGATGGGCGACAGTAACCGGCCCCGACTCGCAGCGGAGGCCAGCTGCCACGGCGACACCTTGCCGAAGTCCGGCCAGCGCGAGACGGCGGCCTTTCAGGCCCCGACCGTGGCGGCCACCGCGTCCGCGAATCCGCTCACAGACAGCGCCGGCGGGAGCGGGATCCGGGTCGGTGTCGACCAGCAGCACCGTGAAGTACACGCGAACGTCCTCAGCCCGCCGGCCGAAGCGCCGCAGCCAGCCCCGCAACGTCTCCACCGGACGCCCAAGCCGGGCGGCGATCGTCCTCACCCCCGACCCGGCTGCCTTCGCCAGCAGCGCAGCCCGCATCACATCCGCCAGGTGACCCGCCTCACCAGCACGAACACAGGAAGGAGCTCATGCGATCCCCCACAGCCCGAACAACGAGCCCGCCGCGGCCGCACCCTCACCGCGCCTTTCGCGTCCCGCAGCACCCGATGCCTTGCCCAGCCCCATGGCGCGAGCACACCCGCGCAATCCGGGCACTCGATCTCGCCCGCCTGCAGCCGGATCTCGGCCCTTCTGCATGCCCTCGCATCGGCAAGGTGTCGCCGCCAACCAAACGGTCGTCGCTCACTGGCATGCACCCGAAACTGTCCGCACACAGCATTACGTCAACTTGCCCCCGATGTCGGCACCTTGAGTGTCGTTGAACAGGCTGCTCGGCAGGGAGAGGACACCGCGGCCGACCGGAGCCGGGTACGGCTCGGGGGACCTACTCAGCCGCCGCGGCCGCTCAGGTCCAACAGCGCGTCATCGTCCGGCGGATCCACTTTCAGGGGTTCCTCGAAGGCGCTGAAGGTGGTTGTGGTGCGGAAGTCGGTGCCCTTGTACTCGACTTTGAGCAGGTAGGGCTTGCCCTCTGTGGCGACGTGGAACGTGTAGGTGCCGCCCTTGTCCTCCACGTCGGTCACCACCAGCGCGATGGCCGGGCGGCCGTCGACCTCGGTCGGTTCACTCTTCTTCGCCTTGCCGAACGCGTCGAACGACCAGGTGCAGTCGGAAAGCCCGTCGCCAGGCACCGACTCACTGGACGATTTCTTGATCCAGCGGTCCTGCTCCGCCGCACTCGGCGTCTCCTGCCCCGACCACTGATCGAGGTAGGCGCGGTTCGGCCGGATGTAGTCCGTCTCTCCGATCCGGATCTGTTCGAACGTGGCTCCTGAATCCCAGGACGACTTGACTGTGCAGGTGCTCTTGAGGTCGGTCGTCAGAAGACTGGTGGAATGTTCCCCGTCGGTGACGGTGGTTTCCCCGTCGATGGTCACTGACCTGAGCGACTTCATCGTCTTGTACTCGTCGTCGAGCAACTGCTGGGCGGAGCGCTCGTCCGTCGCGGCGTCGCCCGAGCAGCCGGTCATTGTAGCGCCGAGCGTCAGGCAGGCCGCCGTGGCCGTGACAACGGTCGAGATCTTCCCCATAGGGCTCCCAAGGTCATGGACATGATCCAATGCCGGCAGAGAGCCTACTTGATCACCGGCTCTCCGATGGATCAGTTTCGTCGTGAACGCTGAGGGATCCGACTGCTCCCCTCGGACTGCCCGACAGGGTCGCCGGCAGCGGCACCGGTTTAAGAAGCCGTCCCCCAGCCGTTCATGGAACGTGCGGGTCGAACAGGTTTCCCGCCCGGGGTGATCTTCCGGTGGTATGCGCATGACGGCAGGGCCTCTCGGTAGCTCGGGGATGCGAATCGAACCGAGCAATGCCGGGAGGCCCTGGTGTCGTTGTTGTACGCGTCCGAGCCCGGCCAGTTCAACTCGGCTGCTCCGTCGTGTGATTGCCTCGCGCACGTGTACGGCAATGCGGCCGATCATCCCGATCGGGTGCGCCGGTATCCGACCACCGCACGATGCTCGATGCGGTCCGCTACCTCGTCGACAACGGAGTCAAGTGGCGGGCGATGCCGCCGACTTCCCGCCCTGGGACCGGGTGTACGCGTTCTTCCGCCGCTGGCGCAACCACGCCCGACCGGCTGCGGACGAAGGTCCGCGAGAAGCTGGGCCGGGACGCGGAGCCGACGGCCGGGGTGCTCGACCCCCACTCCATCAAGGCGGACGCCGTCGTCGGCGCCGACAGCCGTGGCTTCGGCGGCGGCAAACTGGTCAACGGGCGCAAGCGGCACGTCGTGGTCGACACCCTCGGCCTGCTGCTGGCCGTGATGGTCACCGCCGCGGATGTCAGCGACCGCAACGCTGCGAAGGAACTGCTGGCGCAGGTGGCCCGACGCCCACCACCGCCTCAACCTCATCTGGGCCGACGGCGGCTACACCGGCAACCTCGTCGAGCACTGTCTGGCCACGTTCGCCCTGGTCCTGGCGATCGTCAAACGCAGCGACGACATGCGCGACTTCATGGTGCTGCCCAAACGGTGGATCGTCGAGTGCCTCTTCGCCCACCTGATGCAAAGTCGCCGCCTGGCCCGGCAACGCCCTCAGCCGGCGTGAACTGCCCCCCGGCGCCGGCTCGGCCAGCCGGCCGCGGGCCTGCCCCTGGCGCCACACCGGAACCTGCGACTTCGGCTGCGCCGCATCCCCAGGCGCCGACCGTGCGTCCACATCCCGCGGATCCGCGACGGCCCCCGCCTCGGCGGTGCCGTTGGCCCGGCCGGACAGCGACACTGATGAACAGGCGCAGGCGCAGGATCCCGTCGCAGGTCAGCCGGACCAGGCCGTCCGGCGTAGGCCGCTGTACGTGCTCACGGGTGCGGGCACGGCGCTACGTACGACGCGTTGGTCTGCGGAAGTGTGGATGTGCCCCGGCTGCGGCACGTACTGGCGGGTTTACCGATGCCGCAGGCCGCCGACGGGCAGCTGGTGCTGGCGGTCGACGTCAGTAACTGGCCCCGCCCGGACGCGCCGACCAGCGCGGACCGCCTGTTCTGTCACGTTTACGGCCGCGGCGGCCTGTTCGCGGACCAGTTCGTGCCCGGCTGTCAGTACTCGTTCGTCGCCGCCGTCGAATCGGGCCGGACCTCCTGGTGCCAGCTCCTGGACGCCGTCCGTCTCGGTCCGGCCGATAACGTCGCCGCGGTCACCGCCGCCCAGGTCCGCCGGGTGGTCACCGACCTGATAGAGATGGGCCGGTGGCACGTCGGCGGCCGAGACATTCGCATCGTCTTCGACGCCCCCGCGCATGGCCCACCTCCTGCGGGGGCTTCCAGTCGAAGTACTCGGACGCTCGCGCACGGATCGAGTGGTGCGCAAGCCCGTCCCAGTGCTCTGGATCTCCCCCGCCGCAGGGTGGCCGGCCCCCGATGCACGGCAAGGAGTTCGGCTCGCCAAGCCGGAGACCTGGGTCGATCCGGACGCGGCCACGGTGTAGGTCACCGACCGGTACGGCACCGCCCGAGCAGTGGCCTGGGGACCGCATCCACCCCCGCCCGACCACCCGCTCGGCATGGATCGAACACGCCGGTGAACTCCCCGTCATCAAGGGCACGTTGATCTGCCTCCGCGTCAACCGGCTGCCAGGCGGACACGAACCGCTGCCCGTCTGGCTGTGGCCGTCTGCCACCGGCCTGAGCAGCGAGGACATCGACGTGCGCAGGGTTTCGGAACCCCCGCTCGCATCTTGCCTGTCCGGTCCGTGCACCGAAACCCTCAGCTCCCGGCCCTGGGCGACCACGTGGCTCGAAGAACCGACGCCTCGCCACCCGCTTCGACGTGGGCAATGCCGCGAAACGACCCGAGACCATCACCGAGCGAAACCTGCTCAGTCATAAAGAACACGCTGAGCAATTGCGTTCTCAGGGCGAGCAGCGCGTCGAGGTCTGCCAGCTGCCGCGGTGCCAGCGAGCGACCTTGGGGCGCACGGTGTCGGCCTGGGACGCCAGGCTGTTGTCACCGTTGTGGTACGCGGCCAGGACACGGAGGTCCGTGGCGACCGTCCCGCTCTCCTTGGCGACGAGCTGGTTCAGGATGCCGCCCAGCTCGGTCGAGGTGAGCCGGCTCGCCTCGGAGACGGCGAGGGGAGTGGCGATCGAGCAGAAGGTCTCGACGGGCTCGTCGACGTCCGCGTGGCCCTCCCCAGCCCAGCGAAGAGCGCACCCGCGCCCCTGACACGCGGCAAGCACGGTGAAGGCCGGGTCACAAAGTCCGGTTGGGGTGGGGCCGTGGCCCCGGAGACTCCCTCCGGGGCCACGCCATGGTTCGTGCCGGTGTCAGGGGGCGATCTCCTTCGACACCCGCTCGCCGGAGGCGATCGCGCCGTCGAGGAAGCCGTAGTTGTCCAGGGACGTGTGCTCGCCGGCGAAGTGTACGTTGCCCTCGGTGCCGGGCTGGGCGCCCCACAGGGTCGTGTACTGGCCGACCTGGGGGCAGCTGTAGGCGCCCTTGGACCAGGGATTGAGGTACCAGACGTCGCGGTATGCCCTGCCGTTGTAGGCGGCCGTCACTCCAGGGAAGATCGGCTCCATTCCGGTCAGGAAGGTGCTGACCTGCGCTGCCGGGGCGGTGCCGAAGGCCGCTCCCGTCCAGCCGCTCGTCACGGCGGAACCGGCCGGGAACTGGCACAGGACGCCCTGGGGCAGGGCTTGGCCCACGCTGTCGTCCCAGACGGTCTGCAGGGTGTCGGGGTTGGCGTAGGCGACGCCGCCGTACTTCTGCGCCACCCACGGCCGGCTGGTGAATTGCACGTGGAGCTTGGCGTTGGTGCCCAGGTCGAGCTGCTGGATCGCCTGGGTCTTCCGCGTGGAGAATCCGGCCCTGGTGAGGTCGCAGTCCCGCAGTGTCATGAACGGCAGGGCCAGGACCACCTTGTCGGCGGTCACGTCGGAAAGGGCCAGACCGTCGCTGAAGGTGCAGGTGACCGTGCCGTCGGCGTTGGACCGCAGTGCGGTGAGCTTCTTGCCGTACTGCACCGTGCCGGGCGGCAGTTGGCTGATCATCCCGGAGACGAGCTGGTCGTTGCCGCCGACGATTGAGTATTTCTCGTCGTCGCCGGCGAGGGGGGTGATGGAGCCCGGTGTGTTCCAGCCCAGCAGGTAGATCAGGTTCAGGGCGGACTGCCGGCCGGGGTCGAGGCCGTACTCGGACAGCACGTTGGACTGCATGAGCTTGGCGAACCGGCTGCCGAGGCCGCCGGGGACGTTGGCGGCCAGCCACTCGTCGACCGTCATCAGGTCCAGTTGGCGGCCGCGGGCGGTGTAGTTGGCGTAGGTCTGCGGATAGGGCGCGGCGGCAAGTTCGGCGGCGAACTTCGGCTGCACCGCCTTCCAGTCGGCGTTGGCGTCCTTGGTGCTGTAGAGCGCCCCGTCGATCCAGTACTTGTCCCCGTAGGGTGACGTGTTGCCGCCGCTGACGACCCGCAGGGTCAGGCCGAGCGACGCCGCCAGGTTGCGGGCCGCGGTGTGGTCGGTGTTGATGAAGGCGCCGCCGTGTTCGACGACATGGCCCGCGTCGAAGAAGTCACGCAGGCTCCAGCACCGGCCGCCGGCGCGGGAGTTGCCCTCGTAGACCGTGGCGGCGATGCCCTTCCTGCGGTACAGGTCGTGGGCGGCCCGCAGACCGGCCAGGCCGGCTCCGACGACGATCACTCTGGGTGCGGTGGCCGCGTTGGCCGCCGGAGCCTGGAGCAGCGAGCGGACGCCGAGCCCGCCGGCCGCGGCGACCGCCAGGCCACCCGCGGCACCGCGCAGGAACTGCCTGCGGCTCGCGCCCTCGGCAGCGGCGGCGGCCCGCCTGCCCTGGATCTCTTCCACTGGCACGCCGGTGCGGGCCGCTTCGTGGTGTGCCGAGAACATCGCGCGCATGTGGGTGCTGAGACGGGTGCGACCCTGGAAACCTGCCATGCCGAAGTCCTTGCCTGTGAAGAGGAGCGGTGAGTGGCGGCTGCGAAGCACGAACCCGCCGGTCTGGGGACGCGTTGGGGGGTTGGGTGGTGCGTGACGCCGTGCGTACGGCACGGCTCGGGACGGGAGCGGGACGCGGGATCCGGCGGAAAGTCCGGAGGAGGCGAGTGGCGGTGCGACGACCGCCACCTGACGGTCACAGCACCGTGCAGTTCAGAGGCGAGGGACTTCCTCCCCCTCCTCGGGGATGGCGGACTCGTCGGCCGGTTCCTGGGCGGCCCGGTCCTGGACGCGGCGGCGGTACTCCCACAGCACGACCGCCGCGGCCAGTACGCCCAGGGCGATGGCCAGTTCCCTGAAGCCGCCGTAGCCGGTGATGGAGAAGCCGGTGGCGCCGACGACCAGGATGACGGCCAGCAGTGCGGTGAGGAACCAGGCCAGCGGCACGAAGACGTCGGGAAGCCGGATCGGGCGTGCCAGGTCGGGGCGGTCCCGGCGCAGCATCGCGAAACCGGAGATCGCCAGGATGTGGGTCAGGATGTAGCCCAGGTTGCCGGTGACGATGATCGCCAGCGGTGTCTTGAGCACCACGAGCACGATCACGTTGATCACCAGGGCGACGGTGAGCGCGCGAGCGGGCACACCGCGCCGGTTGAGCACGCCTACCTGGCGGATGGTCACGCCCTGTCGGCCCATGTCGTAGAGCACCCGTGAGCCGTCTGCCAGTCCGGTGATCATGATGAGCAGCAGTGAGGCGATGAGGAACACGATCATCAGGTCGGCGGCGCCGCCGACCAGGTCGTGGAAGGCGCCGACGTAGAAGGCGGTGGGGTCCTGGCCGATCTTCTTCTCACCGACGTAGCCGGAGAGCGCCAGCGGCAGCACGATGAACACGCCGAGGCAGAACAGCACTCCCGCTCGCAGCGCCCGGGAGGTGTCCCGCACGGTTTCCTTGTACTCGGGGGCGAAGGTCGCGCACACCTCCACGCCGAAGGAGGTCCAGGCCATGATGTACAGCCACACCAGGGCCTCGCGGAGCCCGCTCGTGCCGTGCAGGTTCCAGTGCAGGCCGGCCGTGCTCCAGTCACCGGAGAGGAACGGCCCTACGATGAAGACCGCGAGTGGGATCAGCAGGATCCCGCCGGTCACGTAGACCACCCACATCGCCGCGTGCAGGCCGTACATCGCGGCCGCGTACAGCAGTCCCATGACGACGAGTCCCACCACGATCGGCAGGCTCAGCTCCGCCACGCCCAGGTCGAGCGTCCAGGTCTGGCCGGGGAACCACTGCGCCTGCACCAGGGAGCCGATGATTCCCGCGTACACCGACAGGGCGGTCGTCCAGGGAAGCCAGTAGCCGATGCCGGCCAGGGCCCCGACGACGGGGGCGCGGCTGCGCCAGCCCTCGGTGGCATAGTGCGCGATACCGCCCGAGGAGTCGGGGAACATCGCGGCCATCTCGGTGTAGATCCAGTTGGTGGCGGTGGCCAGCACCATGGACACCGTCCACAGGGCGATCGCGCCCCATGCGCCGAGCCCTCCGATGGAGGCCCCGAGGGATGCGATGAGCGCGGCCGGCATGGTCAGTGACATGGCGAAGCCGTCGTACCAGCGCATCTTCTTGGCAAGGGCGGGTTGCTCGGACATGGGTGTCTCCTTCGGACGGAGAGCGGTGACAGAGCCGGGTGGAAGAGCCGGTTGGGAAGGGCCGGTAAGGGAGAACGGGGAGGCGTGCCCGCGGCAGAGCCGGGCCCATGAGCCCCGCACCGTATGGCCACCGATTTCGCAGTGTCAATGGCTTGAGCCCACTGATTCAGCAATCAACGGGCCTTTGAATTGCGGGTTCCGGCCTATTGACAGCCTTTCATTGCTCACCCGATGGTGTGGGCACCACTCTTCCGCCGCGCTCTCCCCGTTCCGCACCAGAAGGGTTCTTCATGTCTGCCGTGCACCCGTTCTTCGTCAATGGCGACTACGCCGACAGCACCGGTACCGAGACCTACGACGTCATCAGCCCGGTCACCGGCGCGCACATCGGTACCGTCCCGCTCCCCTCCGCCACGGACCTGGACGCCGCCGTGAAGGCCGCGAACGAGGCACAGCAGGCCTGGGCCAGGGTCAACGTCTGGAAGCGTGCGGAGATCTGTCACCGTGTCGGCGACGCGCTGTCCGCCCGGGTGGATGAACTGGCCCGTCTGCAGACGCTGGAGCAGGGCAAGCCGCTCGCCGAGTCGGTCGCCGACGTCGAGGAGGCGGCGCAGCTGTTCCATCTGCACGCCGAGGACGCGGTGCGGCTGCACGGTGAGACGATGCCGTCCACGGACAGCACCAAGCGGATGTGGACCTTCTACCGGCCGGTCGGCACCTGGGGCATCATCACGCCCTGGAACTTCCCGCTGCTGATGCTCGCCGAGTTCGTCGCTCCCGGCCTGGCCACCGGCAACGCGCATGTCGTCAAACCGCCGGCGAACACCCCGCTGACCGTGCTGAAGGCCATGGAGGCGATGGTCGAGGCGGGAGTACCGGCAGGCCTGGTGAACGTCCTGCCCGGCGAGGGCGCGACCGGGGACATGCTCGTGCGCCACCCCGGTGTCGACGCCATCGGTTTCATCGGCTCTTCCGCGACCGGCGCGAAGGTCGCGGCCGCCGCCGGGCTCAAGCGCTCCCTCATGGAGTGCTCGGGCAACGGACCGCTGGTGGTGCTCGCCGACGCCGATCTGGACGCGGCGGCCCGCGCCGCGGTGTACGGCGCGTACCTGTGCTCCGGGCAGGTGTGCTGTGCCACGGAGCGGGTGGTCGTGCACGCCGACGCGCACGACGGCTTCGTCGAGGCCGTGCTCCGCGCCGCCGAGGACGTCGTTCTCGGCGACCCGTTCGACGCGGCGACGAACCTCGGCCCGCTCAACAACGAGGGTGTCGCGGCCAAGATGGACCGGCACATGGCCGACGCCCGGGAGCGCGGTGCGCGGATCCTGCTCGGCGGGCAGCGCCGCCCCGGTCAACCCACCGATTTCTACTACGAGTTCACCGTGGTGGACGGGGTGCCCGAGGACAGCCTGCTGTCCCGTGAGGAGTCCTTCGGCCCGGTCGTGCCGATCATCACCGGCGCCAGCGACGACGAACTGCTGAGGATCGCCAACGACGACGAACTCGGCCTCCAGGGCGCGGTGTTCACGCAGAACATGGCCTCGGCGTACCGGTTCGTCGAGGAGTTGGCCGTCGGTCAGGTCGTCGTCAACGACAGCACCTGCTTCTGGGACGTCAACATGCCGTTCGGCGGTGCGGGCAACCGCGGCACCGGCTGGGGCCGGATCGGCGGCAAGCACACGCTGCTCGACATGTCCGACCTCCGCACGGGCGTCATGAGCCTCTGATCCGGACTGGGACCGGCCCGCTCCGCGGGGCTGTCCGATCGCCTCGAACGTGGGCATCACGGCCTCCTCCGAGCGCTGTCGGGTGCCGCGGCTGAAGGACGCCGGGAGCCTCCAGGTGGTAGGCATCGCCAACCCGCTGACGGGTTGGACCGGCTGGCGGTGATCGGCATCCGGGTACGGCCCGGTACCGGCTCTCAGCGGCCCGCCAGTAACCCAACCCTCCTGGTTACACCGTTCGTTGACAGACCCGTTCGGCGCCGGTTTCCCAAGGTGAACCGACCGGCGAACTGCTCCCGCCACTCAGCGTCCTGAAGGAGAGACATGGCATTTCGACGATTCCGCGCGGCAACGATCGCGGTGACGGCCGCTGTCGCGATGAGTTTCATGCTGGTCACCCCCTCCGCTGTCGCTGAGACCCGAAGAAGTGCGTCCGAGGCGGGTGCTCCGGGGGTGGGTGACCCGTACTTCCGGTATCAGGGGAACGGCGGGTTCGACGTCCGGCACTACGACATCGCGTTCTCTTATGATCCGGCCACCCGGCGCATGAATGCGACCACCACGGTCACGGCGGTCGCGACCCAGAAGCTTGACCGGTTCGACCTCGATTTCCGGGGGCCGGACATCTCGATGTTGACGGTGAACGGGACGACGGCCGGGTTCCAGCGGGACGGGCAGGAACTCATCATCACGCCGGGCTCGAGCCTTCCTTCCGGTCGGGTGTTCACGGTAGTCGTGAAGTACGCGGGGGTGCCTCCGGTCATCACCGACCCGGACGGTTCGATCGAGGGTTGGGTACCGACCGACGACGGCGCCTTCGTGGTCGGGGAACCGCAGGGGGCGCCGGCCTGGTTCCCGGGCAATGACCACCCGACCAACAAGGCGACGTTCACCTTCCACGCGACCGTGCCGGAAGGCACGACCGCGGTGGGCAATGGCCGATTGCTCTCACAGACCACCGCCTCCGGTTGGACCACGTTCGTATGGGATTCCACCGAGCCGATGGCGACATACCTCGCCACGGTGACCATCGGTAAGTTCGAGATCACCGAGTCGACGACACCCAGCGGGATCCCGATCTACACGGCAGTGGACCCGCGGCTCGTCAAACGGTCGGCCGCTGCCGTCGCCCAGATTCCGGACATCATCGACTACTACCGCCAGACCTTCGGCCCCTACCCCTTCTCCTCCACCGGTGCGATCATCGACTACGCGCCGAACGTCGGCTACGCACTCGAGACACAGACCCGGCCGGTCTTCTGCGACGTGCCGTCCAACGCCGTCGGGACCATGGCGCATGAGCTCGCCCATCAGTGGTTCGGTGACAGCGTCTCGGTGCGGCACTGGAGTGACATCTGGCTCAACGAGGGGTTCGCGACCTATTCGGAGTGGTTGTGGAGCGAGCACACAGGCGGGATGACCGCGCAGAAGCTATTCGAGCAGGCGTACGCCGGCGGCAAGCAGAGCTTCTGGAAGATCACCATCGCCGATCCGGGCGTCGTCGACATGTTCAGTGACCCGGTCTACGACCGAGGCGCGATGACCCTGCACGCACTGCGGGGGAAGGTGGGCGACGCGGCGTTCTTCCAGATTCTCCGGCAGTGGGTGCAGGCCTACCGCTACGGCAACGCGACCACGACCGATTTCATCAAGCTCTCGGAGAAGGAGTCGGGGATGGACCTGACGAGCTTCTTTGGCGTGTGGCTCTACCAGAAGGGCAAGCCCACCACTTGGTGACGCCGTGGCGACGGCCGCACAGGCGGCATCTGCAGGCCTGCGATCAGGCGATCCCACGCCACCGGCCTGCTGATAACCGCGGACCTGCGGGCGGCTCGAACAGCTACCGCTAGCGAGCCTGGAAGGCCGGGCTCGTAGACGCCGAAGGGGATGGCTGTCTCGCCCCCATGCTCGCCCACACGTTCCTCGTGGTGATGGCCGTGCAGGAACGCGAAAAGGGGGTGACCAGGCCGACACACCCGACCTCGTGGACCTCACGCCGGCCGAACCGCTACCGAGACGACCGCACGTTTCCCTGCGCCAGCTCTACTACGTGCTCCTCCGCGACGGCATGCTCGCCAAGACGGAGCGCGACTACAAGCGAATGTGCGAGTACGTCGGTATGGGCCGCCGCTCGGGCCCCGCATTCCCTGGGACGCGACCGCGACGACACCCAGATCGCCGTGGAGGCGCCGCCCTCCTTCACCGGGCCCGCCGCCCGAGTCCTCACGGACAAACGCGGATGATCGTCTTCCCCTGGCGTCGCTCGGTCGGATTGAGGGCGGCGACGGCATCGTCGAGGGTCGCGACGTTGCCGATGTTCGTCCGCAGCCGTCCGTCCCGCACCCGCTGGACGATCTCACCCAGTTGGGCACGATCGGACTCGACAACGAAGTCGATCGCCAGGCCGTGGGCGGGCCGCGCCTCCGGCGGCCCAACGACGGTTACCAGTGTTCCTCCAGCCCGGATCAGGCCTGCGGATCGCTTCTGGATGTCTCCGCCGATGACGTCGAAGACCAGGTCGACGCCGCCGACGTCTTCCAGGGTGTCGTTGTCGAGGTCGACGAACTCCATTGCACCGAAGTCGAGTGCCTTCTGACGGTCAGCGGCACGTCCGGTGCCGATGACGTAGGCGCCGAACTCACGGGCGAGTTGCGTCACCATCGTCCCGACTGCGCCGGCCGCGCCGTGCGCGAGGACGCTCTGCCCTGCCTGGAGGTGGCCGTGCTGGAACAGTCCCTGCCACGCGGTGAGGCCTGAGATCGGAAGGCTGGCACCCACGGTGAAGTCGACGTCGCCCGGCAGCGGCGCGAGGTTGCGTGCCCCGACGGCCACGGACTCGGCGAGGGTGCCGTCGCGATGCCAGTCGGTGAGGCCGAACACGCGCTGTCCCACCGAGAGACCCGTCGTGCCGTAGCCGAGGGCGGTGACCACTCCGGCCAGCTCATGTCCGGGGATCGACGGTGTTCGGTCGCGGTCGAGGCGATCGGTCCAGGTCGAGGGCCACGCCATCTCGGTCGGGACGAATCCCGACGCATGAATCCGAACGACGACATCGTTTATGGCCGGCTCCGGCTCGGGCCGCTCCGTCAGCGTCATCCCGGCCGTTCCTGCGGCCTGGTCCGTCACCACAATCGCTTTCATCTGGACACCTCTCTGTATCAGTCCTCGCCCGCACGGCGCTTACGGTTCATGAGTGTCAGTGGTGTCAGACCTCGGCGTCCTACCCCGCTGATCGGCACAGGTGTGGAGCGAGGGCATCGTTGTCAAGCGCTGCTTCGAACCGGCTCACCGCTTCCCCGGCACAGGCGCACGACTGCGGCATCTGCTCCGCCCATCGCGGAAGAGTCGGTGATCGCGTTGTTCGTGTCGGTTGGAGGGGGCAACTGTCATCCGCTTCCGGTCAATGCTCGTCAAGTCGCGTGTACACACTGACATGGTCACTGCTCCTCGGCTTGATCGCACGACGCGCAGTGCCCCCTGAGCGAGTCAGGCCGCCTGCAGTTCGAGTGCATTACGCGGGAGGCACCAGACAGGGGCGGGCCGTTGTCCGTGGCGGGCCCGGCCCATGTTCACCTCGCAGCGTCAAGGGTGGCGGCATACGCAGGCGCGAACGCCTGGGCGGCATCCTCAACGAGTACAAACATGCCACGTGGCCTGTACGGACGAGGTATCCGGCAAGCGCAACGTCAGGGCAGTCGGCACGCCGTACCACAGTGTCTCAGGGTGCTCGGAGGGCTTCCAGCATCTCGTCTCCATGGCGAAGGTGTCCTTGCCGCAGAGGGTTCGTGGTCCAGTCGTGTCGGGGGCCCTGGCGCGGCGGGCGCCGCGTGCACCCGGCGGATGAGCCGTTCCTCACCACCCGGTACATGGGTGGCCTTCGCCTTGTCGACCCTCCTGGCACCTGCCCACCCCTGGGGGTGCAACACGGCCGTCACCCTTGTGGCACGGGCAGGGGGATTTTCAGCCGCACACGCCTTGCGCTCGCCGACCGTTGGGGTCGGCGAGCGCAAGGGCGGGCTGTGCGGGATCTGGCGAGGAGCGCTGCGTAGGCCCGGGCGTGGGTTCGGTCGGCGATCCTTGGTGGTCGGCGGCGCAGCACAGCGATCACGGGCAGCGCACCGATCAGGAGGGCCGCGGCGGCACGGAGGTCGACAGTGCCGGCCAGGTGCGCCTGTACGTGCGCGATGACGGGAGTTGCGGAGGTGCACAGGTAGACAGCGGCGGCCGGGAGCGCGATGGCAAGAGTGAGGGGGTTGGCGAGGGCGACCGCCACCTGCATTGTCTGCCCAGCCCGTCTCATTGCCGGACCCGTCATGACACTGCCTCTCACGCCGAGGAAGGCTGCCACCGCACCGATCGGCGCACCGAAGCCGGTCGGCAGCCGCCTTGGCCCGCCGGTCGTCCTCTCCTGAGCACAAGCGCGTAGGATCCTCGGCGCAGGAGCAGGTCGGCGAGGGTGAGCGCACCGTACACGACGAACGCCCACCTAACCGGTCCGGACGGCGCGTGAAGCGCGGCGAGCGCGCCGACCGAGGCCCCGCAAGCCAGCAACAGGACCAGCGTGCTGCTTCCGCGCAGCCTGTCGAGGGTTTGCCGTGGAGTGACGGCCGTCGCGAACCCGGCGTTCACCACCATGACCACAGCCGAGGTGGCCACGCCTACCTGGCGGCCCCGGACGTGACCGTCACCCATGCCGCGTGGGCCGCTCGGACGGCCATGAAGTCTCAGGTCGCCTTTGCTACGCCTCGCCTGCGGCGTTCACCGCCGCCTTCACCCGCGCCTTCGGTGCACCGCCGTCCCGGTTTCACCGCTCGTCACCGTGACGACCTGCGGGGCCTGTCGTCAGACAGGGTCATTCTCAGGAAAGGCTCACTGTGCTCTCCCGGGACCTGCTCGCCCGGCTCTTCGGAGTCAACGGCAGCACTCTCGCCAGGGCCGTTCACCCAGCCCGGTCCCTCCTGGCCGAGCACGGCCGCACCGATCCGCCCTCGACGGCCAGGTTGGCCTTGGTGTCTGCATTGTGGACGCGGCGTGAAGATGCCACACGCTGATCATCTTATGAGTAACATGCCCGATCGTCTGCTCGTTTTCGACCGGAGCGAAATGCCCTGCTTCCCTTGGTTCCCAGTCTGCCTGGCCTGTCCGTGCTCCGTTTCTCGGCGCGAACCTGCCGCGGGACGGGCTCCTGGGAGCGCGGAGTTCCGGGAAGCAGGCCGTCCCACGCGGTGGCCTGCAGACGTGCGCGCCTCTCCCTTACCCGCATCGCCAGGTCTGCCTGTCGGGCGTGAGCTTCCGCTGAATCGCCCGATGCCGGCCGGGGCCTGGCTCTGACCCTCCGAGGACCCCCTATCCGTGACATCGAATCCCGAAGCTGCCCTTGCGGTGCTGGGTGCGACAACCGTCGCAGGCGCCGTCGCCGCAGCGGCTCTGGCCAGATCCCGCGCGGTCCTGTCGAGTCGCTGTACGGCGCTGACCCGGCAAATCGCGGAACAAAATGAGGCGCTGGCAACCCTCCGGGCCCGCGAGAAGGCGCAGTTCGAAGAACTGCGCCACCTGGTGAACAGCCGGTTGCCCGCCGCCGCTCTGCACTTGATCAGTGATCACCATCCCGTGCCCGACGGCCTGTTGAACGACAACAGCGACTTCGCGGCACAGGTCCAGGCGGTGCACGACCTGTTCGTGGAGACACTGATCGGTGAGCGCGACCGTATCGACTCCGCTGCCCGGGCGGCACTGCGCGGCGCCTGCACGGCCATCCAGGCCCAGAGCTTCCGGCTGCAGACGCTCATCGACGAGTTGCAGCGAGACTGCCGCGACCCGGAGGTCGTCAGGGAGTATTTCCGCATCGACCAGCTCAACGAGCAGGTCCTCCGGCTGGTGCAGAAAGCGGCCATCGTGAGTGGCTCGTGGCCCGGCCTGGTCCGGCCGGACACCCACCTCCCGGACGTCGTCGCGGGAGCCACGTCGCGTCTGAACGGATTCGAGCGGATCCAGGTCCACACCAAACTGCTGGTCGGCGGGGTGGGCATTGTCGGCCGGGCCGCGGAACCGGTGGCGGTGGCCTGCGCCGAGCTGATGGCGAACGCGCTGGAGTCCTCACGGGGCGACTTGGCGGTGGAGGTCACCCTTCTGCAGACGGACAACGGCAACGTGTGCATCCAGATCGACGACGCGGGCAAGGGTATGACCCGCGAGTCGGTCGCGCGCGGCACCCGGCTGGTGAGCGGCGAGAATGCCGGCCATCTGCTGCTCACTGAGCTGGGCGACCCGCCGGCTCTGGGGTTCGCGGCTATCGGGCAGTTGGTCGCCGACCACGGCTTCCACGTGTCCGTCGATCAGGTCTCCCCCTATGGGGGGGTTCGTGCCGTGCTTGCGGTTCCGAAGCATCTGCTGACCACCATCGATGAGGAGGCGGAGCCGCCGTCGGCGATGGCGGCCCTGCCGGCCCCGGCGCCGCGCACGCCTGTACCTCCTGCCGCCGCGGAGCGCGGGGAGGGGTTGCGTGACGTCAGCGCGCCGTCTCTGCGTGATGCCAGCGGGCTGCCCCAGCGCCGCCGCCGGAGCGGATCCTCCCGTGGCCGCTCTCTGACTCGTACGGCTCGACCAGTGGACCCGGATGCGGCCGGCGCCGCATGGGGTGACTTCGAGCAGGCTGTTGCCGCCGGACGTGACGCATCCGACTCCGAGGACAAGGACAAGTCTTGACGCAGTCAACTCTCAGCGAGCAGATTCCCGACCCGTCCTGGGTCCTGGGCCCGATCATCGAGATCGGCGTCCGGCATGCTCTGATCCTGTCCGCCGACGGCATCGTCGTCGGAGCCTCGGGCAGCCTCGGCCGCGATGACTCCGAGGGCATGGCGGCCATGGTGTCCGCCCTGCACGGCGCCGCGCGCGCGGCGGCCGTCGTCTCGCTCGAGGCACCCGAGGAGACTCCGATCTCCACCATTACGGTCCAACTCGACGCCTCTGGAACGCTTATGGTCATGCCGGCCGGCGGAGCCAACGCGTTCATCGCCGCTTCCTTCGGCACCGATGTGCCGATGAACATCGTCGCGCACACCCTCGCGCGGCAGGCGAAGAACCTCGGCGAGGCGCTGATGTCCGTACCCACGCGCTCCCATGGACCGTCGTCATGAGCCCGGGCCCGGCGCGACGACTGGTCCCCAGTTACCTGGCCACGGGAGGCGTCAGCGCTCCTGAGCACAGCACGCTTGAAGACCTGACGGCGTTGACCGCCACCGGCCGTCCCGCGCTGCCCCATCACACGCCCGCCCATCAGCGACTTCTCGACCTGGTCAGTGACGGCGGGCTGACCGTGATGGAGATCGCGGGCTATCTGCGTCTTCCGATCGGCGTGGTGAAGATGCTCGCCGCGCAGTTGGTGTCCGACGGTCACCTGCATGCCGCCGCGCCGCTTCCGGACGCCCTTGCTCCCACCGCTAACGCCGGACGGCCCAGCAGGGCCCTCCTGGAGGAGGTTATGCATGGGCTCCTCGCCCTCTAGTGCGCCGGTCTACCTGCCGGACTCGAACCACGAACGGGTGAAGATCCTGGTGGCGGGGCCGTTCGGTATCGGTAAGACCACGATGATCCGCACTCTGTCGGAGATTCCGAGCCTCCACACCGAGGAGGTCATGACCGACGCGGCGGCTCATGTCGACGAGCTTGCGGTCCCGGACAAGAAGACCACCACGGTGGCCATCGACTTCGGCCGTCTCACCATCGCCCAGGGGCGAATCGTCCTGTACCTGTTCGGCACGCCCGGGCAGCGGCGGTTCAAGCCCCTGTGGAGCGACTACGCCCGTGGTGCCCTGGGCGCACTCGTCATCGTGGACACCCGGAGACTGGCCGACTCCTTCGAGGTCATGGACCTCATAGAGGAGACCGGCCTGGACTACGCCGTAGCCGTGAACCAATTCCCCGAGTCCCCCACGTATGACGAAGAAACCCTCCGCGTCAAGCTCGATGTTGAGGATCACACCCCCTTGGTCATCTGCGACGCGCGCGACTGGGACTCCAGCCTCGACGCTCTGCGAGCGCTGGCCGCCCACCTCGTAACCCGTGCCGGAGGCAATCTGTGACGACCGCCCCCAACGCTGTTCCGCTGTACGGACCGGAGCATGCCGCCGACCCTCAGCGCAGCTACCAACTGCTGCGCGCGCAGGGCCCGGTGGGCCGCGCCGAGATCGATCCCGGCCTCGACGTGTGGGTGGTCACCGACTACCGGGCCGCTCTGGACCTGTTGCAGGATCCCGGCACCTGGACCAAAGACACCCGGGGCTGGGACACGACGGTGCCGGCGGACAGTCCGGTCAAGGAGCCCTTGCAGTGGCGGCCCAGCCTGTTCTTCGCCGACGGCGAGGAGCACGCGCATCTGCGGAGGGTCATCACCGACAGTTTCGCCCTCCTCGACCCCCAGTACCTACGGGACGTGACGCGGCGCCATGCGGACACCCTGTTGGACGAGTTCGCCCATAGGGGACGGGCCGATCTGGTCGCCCAGTATGCCCGTAGGCTGCCGCTCATGGTCCTGAACACTTTGTTCGGCATGCCGGACGAGGGTGCGGACCAGCTCATGTCGGCGATCGAGGCGCTGATGAGTACGGTCCCGCAGGCCAAGGAGGCGGGTGAGCAGGCCCTCACCGCCTATCTGGGCGGTCTCTACGCCATGAAGAGTGCGCGGCGCGGCCGCGACCTCACCTCCTGGTTCATCGACCACCCGCACGGGCTCAGCCCGGAGGAGGTGATCAATCAGGTACTGATCACTCAGGGCGCGGCCTACGGCACGCTGGCGGGCCTGATCGCCAACACCCTCGCGCAGATCCTCTCCGACCAGCGGTACCGGGGCACTCTCACCACCGGGAGTCTGCCCATCAGGCACGCCATCGACGAGGTGCTCTGGGCGGATCCGCCTCTGGCCATGTACAGCCTCCACCGCGCGCGGCGCGCCGTCACGTTCCACGGGCGCGCCATCGAGGCCGGAGAGCCCGTCATGGTCTCCTACGCGGCGGTCAACACCTGCCCCCACGCCGGTCAGGTGAGCGACGAGCAGCGTTCCGACTACAAGGCACACCTCGCCTTCGCGGCCGGTCCGCACGCCTGCCCCGCCGAGGACATCGTGTTCGTGGTGTCGGTCGCGGCCATCGAGCGGCTGATGGGCAGGCTGCCGGACATCGAACTCACCGTCCCGGCTGCCACTCTGACATACCAGCCAGGCCCCATCTATCGCGTCCTCACCTCACTGCCCTGCCGTTTCACTCCGCAGACACCGGATTCCCGGAGAGCAACGCGGGGTAGCGTCCCCATGACCGCTTGATCCACATCACCAACACCGACAGCTGACCGACCGCCCCCGGGTGCAAACCCGGGGGCCGTGTTCTGCCTGTCCACAGGAAAAGGGCGATTTTGCGTGGGATTCTCGCTTCGAGAAAGGTACGTGCGTCGATGGCCGGAACCGCATGGGACACCGATATCCCGACCCTTATATCCGTTCGTGACGATGTAGACGCGGTACTCGAGGACTTCGTCGACGTGCAGGAGCGAGCAGCGCTCGGCCCGGAGATGGCACCGCTGTTCACCACCGTCCGCCGGCTTCTCTTCTCCAACGGCAAGCGACTGCGCCCCTTGCTGTGCGTGGCGGGATGGCAGGCCGCAGGCGCACCGGGAGACTCCCACGCGGTTCTTCGCCTCGCCGCCGCCCTGGAGCTGTTCCAGACGTTCGCCCTGATCCACGACGACGTCATGGACGACAGCGATACCCGCCGCGGACGGCCCTCGGCCCACCGCGCGCTGGCCGCCGAGTACATGAGCGGCGGTGGGCGGCTCAGCAAGGCGGAGGCGCACGGCAGGGGTGCCGCCGTCCTCCTCGGTGACCTCTTGCTCGTGTGGTCGGACGAAATGCTGGCGGGCGCAGGGCTCGGAGCCCGGGCGCGGGCCCGGGTCCTGCCGCTGGTGGACAGCATGCGCGCCGAGCTGGTCTACGGGCAGTACCTGGATCTGCTGTCGACCGACCGGATGTCCGGGGACGTCGAGGCCGCGCTACGGGTCGCCCGGTACAAGACGGGGAAATACACCGTGGAACGGCCCCTGCACCTCGGCGTTTCCCTGGCCGGCGGCAATCCGCGGCTGCTGCAGACCTGCACCGATTTCGCCATCCCGCTGGGAGAAGCGTTTCAGCTGCGCGATGACCTGCTCAACGTCTTCGGTGATCCGGTACAGACCGGCAAGCCTGTCGGAGACGACATCCGTGAGGGCAAAGCCACCGTGCTCCTGGCTTTCGCGGTCCAGGACGCCTCCGGGGCCGACCTGAAGCTGCTCAGCACACTGGTCGGCAGCCCGGAACTGGGGAGCGAGGACATCGACCGGGTCCGCACCGTCATGGAGACCACCGGTGCCCGGCAGCGGGTCGAAAAGATGATCACCGCAAGGCGCGACACAGCTCTCGCCACGCTGGAAGAAGCAGACCTGCCCCGGGACGTCGCCGAGACGCTGAGGCAGCTCGTATGGATGGCCACGGAAAGGCAGTCATGAGGTCCATATCCCGCCAGGCGACCCCGATACGGGCACGGCACATGAACAGCTACGTGGAGCGGGCCTGGGAGTTGGTGGCGTCGGTCGACAACGATCCCTGGGGCAACGTGCGTCCCTCCGTGTACGAGACGGCCCGGGTGACCTCCTGGGCGCCATGGCTGGAGGGACACGAACGCCGTCTGACGTGGCTGCTGGAGCAGCAGTCCGCCGCGGGCAGTTGGGGAGAGGGCCCCGCGCCGTACCGGCTGCTGCCGACGCTCAGCGTCACGGAAGCGCTCCTGTCCACGCTGTGCCGGGACACGGCCGCAGGCGTCTCGCGCGAGCGGCTCGCCGCGGCCGTGGACAACGGGCTTGCCGCGCTGCAGGACCTGTCCAGGACCGGTGGGTGGCCGGACACGGCGGCCATCGAGATCCTCGTCCCCGACCTGGTGATCCTGATCGACGACCACCTGGACCAACCGGAGGTCGCGGCCCTGCCCCGGCTCGGCCCGTGGGCCCGCGGGCAGCGCCTGGCCCAGCCGCGCGGATTTCAGGCGGCGCTGCCCGACCGAGTGGCCGAGCGGTGCCGTGTGGCCGGCGGTGTGCCACTCAAGCTGCACCACACCTTCGAAGGGGTCGCGCGCCGACTGACGCAGATGGTGCCTGGCGTCCCGGGCGGGCTGCTGGGCAGTTCCCCCGCCGCCACCGCCGCCTGGCTGGCCACCGGACCCTGCGCAGACCGGGAACAGGCGATCACTGCGCTGACCGCCGTGGCGGAGCGTTACGACGGTCTTTTCCCGGAGGCCACGCCGATCTCCGTCTTCGAGCGGCTCTGGGTCGCCGCCGCCCTGGCCCGTCCCGGCCTGCCCGCCACCTGTGTGCCACCCGTCCGCGCCTGGGCTGCGGAGATCTACGACGCCGCCGGCGTACGCGGCGCCCCCGGCCTGCTGCCCGACACCGACGACACCGCCATGGCGGTGCTGGTGTCCGCCCTCGCCGGCTCGCCCCGCGACCCCGCCCCGCTGTCCGCCTTTGAGACCGGCGACCACTACGACTGCTATGTCGGCGAGGACACCGGCTCCAGCACAGCCAACGCCCACGCCCTCCAGGCACTCACCGCCTGGCTGAGCCACCGGCCCACGGCAGGTGACGCTCTCCAGGCCCGTATGGACCTGACCCGCGACTGGCTCCTCGCCCAACAACAGCCCGACGGCGCCTGGTTGGACAAGTGGCACGCGTCGCCCTATTACGCCACCGAACGGTGCGTCACTGCTCTCTCCGGGCACACTGGCCCGACCACCCGCGACGCCGTCCGCTCGGCCGCCGACTGGGTGCTGGCCGCTCAAGGCGACGACGGCTCCTGGGGGGTGTGGGGTGGCACCGCCGAGGAGACCGCCTATGCCGTCAACATCCTCCTCAACTCCCCGGATCACGCAGGCAGGCCAGAGGCCACCCAGGCCCTGAAACTCGCCGAGAACATCCTGCGCGAAGCCGTCCACTCCTCCGGCCACCACCATCCTGCCCTCTGGCACGACAAGACCCTCTACGCCCCCCAGGCCATGGCCCAGGCCGAGGTGACCGCCGCGCTTGAACTGCTGCAGACACGCCGGCCCTGAACCGTCCCGCCGCCCCTTCAGCCCGGATCACAGACGGAGGAACCAACCGTGAACGCCGACCCGCACGTTCCGCCATACGCTCCAGGGCGTATGCCGCTCATCGGACACGCGGTGCCTCTGGCAAGGGACCGCCTGGCCTTTCTGCAGCGCCTGCGCGAGCGCGGGCCGATCGTGCGTATCTCGATCGGCCCGAAGACCGTGACCGTCATCAACTCTCCCGAGCTCTTGCAGGAGATGCTCACCAGCAAATCGGGGCACTTCAGCAAAGGGCTCCTGTTCGAGAAGCTGAAGCTCTTCGGCAAGGATGCCCTGCCGGTCGCGGAGGGCAGCCGGCACCTGAGGCGCCGCCGCCTGATGCAGCCCGCGTTCCACCGCCAACAGGTCGACCAGTACGTCCGGACCATGCACACCACAGTCGATCCGATGATCGCGGCATGGCAGAGCATGGGGCCGCTGGATCTGAAGACAGAGATGCAGTTGATGACGCAGAACGTCGTCATGGGGGCCTTGTTCTCCACCATTCCCGACCGCGACACCGGGCACGCGATCCTCGAGGCCGTCGACACCCTGTTCGCCACGGCGCTCCGCCGTGCCCTGCTCCCCCTTCCCCTGCTCGAACGGCTGCCGACCCGGGGGAACCGGCGGGCGCGGCGTGCCGGCCATGTGATGCGTGCTGCTGTGGGAGAGGTCATCGCCGACCACCTGGCGCGGCCGGATGCCCACGACGACATCGTGTCTCTCCTTCTGTCCGCTCGGGAGCCGGACGGTACGCCGCTGGCCGACGAGGACATCCTGTCCGAGGTCACAGGCCTGCTCGCGGCGGGTTCGGAAACCACTGCGGTCACCTTGACCTGGCTCTTCCACGAGCTGGGCCGCAACCCGGATCTGGAGCGGCAGTTGCACGACGAGGCCGACACGGTCCTCACGGACGAGCCCATGACCACGAAGACTCTGACGCGGCTCACGTTCACCCGCAGACTGGTCAATGAGAGTCTGCGCCTGTACAGCCCGGCATGGCTGGTGACCCGTCGGACGACCGAGCCCGTACGGCTAGGAGCCGTGGATCTGCCGGCCGGGGAGGAGATCCTGTGGAGCCCCTACACGCTCCATCGTGATCCCGCCCTGTATCCTGACCCACTCCGCTTTGATCCCGACCGTTGGCTGCCAGAGCGTCCGCAGCCCCCGAAGGGGGCGTTCATTCCGTTCGGGGCCGGAAAGCGGCAATGCATGGGCAACGAGTTCGCCCTGGCCGAAGCGACCCTGATCACCGCCCTGATCGCTTCCCGCTGGCGGCTGCGGCCCGTCCCAGGACCTGCCGTTCGGCCGGTCGGAGCGATCACCCTGCATCCTTCCACGTTGCGCATGACCGCCGAGGCGCGGAAGCCCGTGCGCCGCCACCGGGAGGCCGTATGACCGGCACCGGCGATGCGGCAACGATTCTGCCTCGACCAGACTTCACCGCCACGTTCCCCGGTCCGTTCCCCGCGAGTCCGCACGGGGATCACGCGGAGCGCCAACTCCTCGGCTGGCTGGAGGAGTACCCGCTGCTCCCCTCCGCCAAGGCGAGGAGCGTTCTGGTGAACATCACGAGTCACGGAGCATCGCGCACCTTCCCGACCGCCGACGCGGACGACCTGGTTCTGTTCGCGGAACTCCTGTTGTGGCTCACCGCGTTCGACGACGTGCACGGCGAGGCCAACGCCGCCGGCGACCCGGTTGCTCTTGTCGACCGCACCGCTGAGCTGATGCTTGTCCTGGCCGGCGGCGGCCCGCCTCCCCTCATGAACCCGTTCCCCGCCGCCCTGTACGACCTGCTTGCCCGTTTCCGGGCCCGGACCGGCCCGGCCGCGTACCTCCGACTTGCCGCAAGCCTGCGCGACACCATCATGGCTCTGGTCTGGGAGGCACACCATGTGGCGGAGCCGGAGAGGGTTGCGCTCGCGACCTATCTGGACATGCGTCCGCACACCGTGTTCGTCAGGACGATCATTGCTGCGGCGGAGATTGTCCTGGACTACGAACTGACGGACGCGCAGCGGGCACTGGCGTCGGTGCGGCATCTGGAGACCGCTGTGGCCAATCTCGCCGGCTGGATCAACGACTTGGCCTCCTACGAGCGCGAGGTTGCGCGAGGGCCGATGCAGCCGTTGAGCCTGCCCACGCTGTTGCGGGCGCGGCACGGTGGAAACATCGAGGAGGCGTTTGCACGCGCCAGGGGTATGTGCGAAAACGAAGCAGCCGTCGCCCGGCAATGGATCACAAGCCTCGCCTGCGATCCCCCGAGCACGCTCACCACCCACGCCCGCGCTCTGGAGGACATCGCCCGCTCCTTCATCTGGCACACCAGCCATGCCCGATACCAAGGCCCCAAAAAACGCGGCGCGGCCCGGTCCGTCCGCTCAGCTTGACGACCAGCGGGTGTGTCGGCGCTCGTACGACCTGGATCGGGGTGAACCCGCTGGTCCCGTAAGGGCGGGCGGTTATTTCGAGGTCGATGCCGAGGGCGGCGGCGGGCTCGATGAAGTGCTTGCGGTAGCCGCCGTCGACCCACACCTTACGGATGCTGGGGTGGACGGCGGCCACCTGCCCGAGCAGGCGGGTGCCGGCCACGGAGTCCCGGACACTGGCCGCGGTGACCAGCACCGCCGGCAGGAGGCCGAGCGTGTCGGTGACGATGCTGCGTTCCCTGCCCACGATCTTCTTGCCCGCGTACGTCCCCTGACTCGCAGCGGGGACGCTGGTGGAGGTCTTCACGCTCTGCGCGTCGATCACGCAGGCCGACGGGCTCGCCCTCCAGCCCTCCTTCTGACGCACCAACTCCCGCAGCAGGCTCTGAGCTGGGCGAATAAGCCCTTCTAGGCGACGCATCGGCCGGCCTCGTCCGTCAGGGCGGGCTCTTCGCCACGACGGTGAGGTAGATCCCGAATACGAGGGAGTACGCCGCGAGCGTCGGCGCGAGGACGGCCACGGTGCGCAGGCGAGCTCGGGACAGGGTGAGCGCCATGGGGAGCAGCAGTGGGAAGGCGGGCAGGAGGAGACGTGGCCTGCTGGTGAAGAAGTGAGCGCCGCCCAGAGCCATCACGATCAGCGTCGCGCTGTACACGAGAAGCGGGAAAGGTTGCCGGTCGAGCACGCTCAGGACGAGCAGGGTGACCGCGCCGATCGCGACCGCCGCAGCCGTGTACTGGCCCAGGGAGACTTTCGCGAGTACCAGGTGCTTGAACATGTACAGGGTGTAATGACCGAAGTCGAAGGTCGAGCCGAACCGTCGCTGGACGGTGAAGTAGCCCCACGGGCTGCCGGTCTTCACCCCCACCCATACGACGTAGCCGACCCACCCCGCCGGGGCGAGAACAGCGGCCGGCCATGCGTACCGGTCAACGGCGTTGCCTTCTCGACGGCAGCTCCATACGTGCATGCCCAGCGCGGTCAGGACGGCGGCGGCTGCGGCGATCCCGTTGGGGCGGGTGAGGCCGGCCAGCGAGGCGAGCAGGGCGGCGGTGAGCCAGCGGCCTGTGAGCGCGGCATACAGAGCCCACGCCGCGAAGGCGGTCATCAGGGACTCGGTGTACGCCATAGTGGCGACGACAGCCTGCGGCAGCACCGCCCACAGGGCGACAAGGGTGAGGGCGAGCCGTCGCCCGTACAGCAGTTCGCCAACCGCGTAGATCCCCGCGGCCGCGACCACTGCGGCGCTCCACGACAGGGCCAGCGCGACGTTGACCTCTCCCACCGGCACCACCGTGCTCACCGCGCGGATCAGCGCCGGATACAGGGGGAAGAAGGCCATGTCGTGGTACACGATGCCGGATCCCTCGGGGCCGGGGAGCACGGTGCCGTAGCCGTGGCGAGCGATGCGGACGTACCACAGGCTGTCCCATTCCATACCCAGCACCGTGCGCGGATGACGGCCGATGTGCAGGGCCCAGACGGACAGTGCCGCCACCGTTGCCAGCCGCATGCCGACGAAGACGGCCAGCCCGGGCAGTGCCCTGCGCAGCACGGCCCGGGCCCGCGTCAGCCGGCTCGGCGACAGCCGCCCGCCGGAACGCGCCGGAGACAGACGCCGCGGCGCGTCATCGACGTCAGCCATGCCGTAAGAGGGGTCGTCCATCGAAAGAGCCCCCTCCTCTATTCCGTCCGTCGTCTGACGGTCCGACCGCCGGATCACCCGATAGTGAGAGGCCCTGACGCCATCCAAGACGTCTCAGTCGCCGTTCGCATCCGGACTCCGCGCCGACGGCGCCCAGAAGAGTGAGTCCAGGTGCGGCCGACGCGCCGGCGCCGGCTTCTCGCGCCGCGGACTCCTCTCGCGAGCACGACTGCGGCCTCCCCTCCGGGTACTTTCCCCCTGATCGACATGGGCCGAGAGGGTAGTAGCCGGGCAAAAGACCAGGTCAAGCTCATCGGAGTACAGTGGCACACGCGGAGTTTTCTGCGGGCTGCAAGGAGCGAGGCATGATCCATTCAGCCGATATCCGCGAGTGGCGCAACCGCGACGTGATCGATCCCAAGGGCCGCAAGATCGGGGCCCTGGAAGCGGTCTACCTGGACACCACCACCGACGCGCCGTCCATGGCCACCGTCCGCACCGGGCTGCCGACCCGGCACCGGCTCGTCTTCGTCCCCCTCGACGAGGCGACCCTGGGGCCCGGATACGTGCGGGTGGCGCACTCGAGGGGGATCGTGAGGAAGGCACCGTCGATCGGCACGGACGACGTCCTGCCGATGCAGCGGGAAGAAGAGATCTTCAAACACTACGACAGGCCCTACGAACCCGGCGCCGACCGCGGACGCCGTCTCGCGCGTGGCTGACGGCCCGGCCGGAGGAAGTGGTCACCCATGTTGGCGTTCTTCCTGTTCCTGATCCTCGTCGCGATCGTCCTGGGGCTCCTCGGCGTGGTGCTGAAGGGGTTGTTCTACCTCCTCATCATCGGCGTGGTGGTCTTCGTGGCCGACCTCGTGCTGCTGGGCGTGCGCTGGTCCCGGCGATCGCACCGGCACGTCGTCCGGTGATGACGCCACGCGCGAGCCGTTGGCCTTCATGGGGCAGTTTCCGGGGGTGCCGGTGGGCGCCGAGGCGGTCGTCGTGGATATGTCCGGCGCCGGCGGCGAGTTGGTCAGGGTCGGCGAGTTCGGTCAGTCCGTGCGCCGCGAACCCCGCCCCAAGGCTGATCGTCAGCGCCCGACCGGATGTGGCGGTGAGCCATGCGCACGCTCAGCTGCCCGGTGCGGAGTGCCCGAGAAGGGACACTGGAGAGGCTGGCGTGATGACGACGGCAACTCCGATCAGGTGTGGCGGTGGCGCCGCAATCCGCTGGAAGGGCGCATCGTCGTGTCGGAAATGGCTGCTCTTCGTCGCCTCGCCGTGCTACCGACGGCGCGCATACCGGCCAGACCGGCATGGGGGCCGGCGTCACCGGAAGCACGAAGAGACGACCGTCCCGGTGCGTGGACCGGCCTCGGCGCGCGCCGCACGCAAGCACCGCGGCGAGGCCCGCACGCTCGGCGGCGCAGAATTCAACCTCTCTCCACGAGGCACTCGACACCACCACACCCGGCGGGCCTGGTCCTCTGACTTCGCCGGGCACACCGAGGTCAGCCCGAACGGTTGAGGCGGGCGAAGGGACAGCGGGCGGCGTTGTGGCGCAGCACCGTCCGGTACGCGGTCTCGACACTGTTCCCTGCCACCTCTCGAAGAGGGCGTGCTGCCATTCGGGATGACCGGGCCACTGGCTGTGCAGGACACTGGGTGAAGGCGATGACGGGAGCGGGTGTGTGGTCGCCGCACGGTGTTCGATGGCGGGCGTTGCTGGTGGTGTCCGCGATCTTGGTGCTGCTCGGGTACGGCATCGGTGGGTACATGCTGCTGGGGTCCTCGCCCTCCTCTGCCGTCTACCTGACGGTAATGACGCTGACCACCGAAGGGTCGTCGGCGGCTGATCGGCTCTCCACAGGCGGCAAGCTGTTCACCGCCTCACTGGCCGTACTCGGCGTGGCGGTGTTCGTGGCTGCTCTGGGAGTGGTGGGTACCGCACTGCTGGAGGGCAGGTTCGGTCCGCGCGGAAGGATGCGACGCATGCAGCACCGGATCGACACACTCCGTGATCATTTCATCGTCTGTGCGTACGGACGCGTGGGTCAGGCCGTGGCGCGCGAGTTCGAAGCCGACGGGATCCCCTTCGTGGTGATCGACAGCAAAGCGGAGTTGGAGGAGGTGATGCAGCGCGACAAGGTCTCCTACCTGATCGACAACGCCTCCTCCGAGCAGGTACTGCGGCGGGCAGGGATCGACCGGGCCCGCGGGCTGGTGTGTGCGGTCGACTCGGACGCCGAGAATGTCTATATCACCCTCACCGCTCGCGCACTCAACCCGGCGATCGCCATCGTGTCGCGCGCATCCAAACCCGCCTCCGTCGACCGACTCGCCCGCGCCGGGGCCAGTAGCGTGGTGTCCCCGTACGTCACCAGCGGCAGGAGGATGGCACTGCTCGCCGTGCGGCCGCACATCGTTGACTTCCTGGAGTTCAGCCGACCTGGTACCTCGGACTGCCGGCTGGAAGAGATCCGCATCGCAGCCGACTCCCACCTGCTGGGCCGCCCCCTGCGGCAAGCATGCAAGGGGGTGCTGCCGCTGCTGGTGCGCCGCGCGGACGGCACGCTGCTTCCTCACCCCGACCCGGAGAGCGCCCTTCGCCCGGGAGACACCTTGATCGTCTTCGGCGACCTGGGGGCACTGCGACCTATCGAGGAATGAACAGCGTCCGGCGGCCTGGTCCGTGAACGCCCTTGGGCGGAGCGGCACCGCGGTGCCATCGCCCAGGCCCGAGCCGCATACAACGCCACGGCAGCGGTGGCACCGCAGGCAGGTCAGTCCCTCCCACAGCCGGAGTGCTGACGAGTGCTGCTGCCTGCGTCCGCCCGGAGCCAGGGGCGGTCGTACCTGGCTCCCGCGAGTGATGGTCACCGACAAGCTGAAGAGCACCGCCCACCGCACACTGACGCCCTCGGTCGAGCACCGCTTCCACAAGGGCCTGACCAACCGGGCGGAGAGTTCCCACCAGCCAACGCGGCAGCGTGAACGCGCCATGAAGGGCTTCCGGTCGCCCGGGCAGCCCAGCGGTTCCTGTCCACGTTCAGTCAGATCAGCCGGCCATCCTCCAGACAACCTGACGACGCCCTTCCGTGCGCGTCGTCTCCGTGTCACTCACGCGCTGCCACCCGCCCCGAGTCGGTTGTACCTCCTGACTCAGCATGTGTCCGCCGGGCCGGGATTCGACCCGGGACAACACTCTTCCGGGTGTATGCGCGGCAGGGGTTCGCGCATCAGCAATGATGAAAACCTGTCATGGCGGTAGTAGACATCGGCTCGTCACGGGGTTACTGTTCCCGACGTACCCAGGAAGTCGAAGAGGGCACGGCAGACACGAACTGCCGCGCATGCAGCTCAAGCAGGACGAGGCCCCACACGGGCCGCGAGCAGTACCCGCAGTATCCAGCTGTACGACCGAGTAACCGAAGGTAAGGAGCCGAACGCCATCCAGGATCGCCCGGGCCAGGAAGGAAGTCCGCCCGGGTACCGCAGGCCCCGGATTGGAAGGTGGTCCCCGGTCACGCATCCGCGATCCCCGCAGCCCCGCCCTCCCAGGCGGAACCTGCGGACGAAGAAGGCCGGCGCAGTGTGCCGGTAGATGGTGTTGAAAGCTCGGGGCCCGGGTGCCTTCACGGCACCCGGGCCCCCCCACCCGGCCACCAAACAACAGGTCTATTCCCCCAGCCGCCACCCCCCCCCACCCCAACCACCGCGAAGAAGACAACCCCCCCAA
>NZ_JBIBWH010000026.1:0-65426 GCF_043081205.1 Streptomyces sp. NPDC014889 | reverse complement strand
TCGCTGGAACAGCTCCCACAACACGTCCGGCACCAGTTGCTCAACAATCCCCGCCACGACCAACAGCCTACTGAGCCAAATGAGATGACGTCTTAGAGCTCGTAACACGATCATGGGCGGACCTTCTTGAGGCGTCTCCAGCAGATGAGACCGCATGCGAGGGAGGCGAAGGCGTCGTGCAGATCGAAAACCGAGGCCGGCGTCTGGCCGAGGCTGCACGCCGCCCTATTTCCGCCACGAACGGCGCGCTGACCTCCACGTCGGCCTGCTTCAACTCGCGTGCAGCATCATCTGTCTGCGTCGACTCCGCGCATCAGGTTGAGGCAGGCGTCAGGTTGGTGGGCTCTGAAGGCCAGTCGAGCACGGTCAGCTCGGGCCACTGCTGTCGCCAGCGAGCCGTCTTTGTCTCGTACACGTCGCGCGGAGCAAGCACTGGATTGGGCCGGACGACGAGATTGAACACGTCGAGCCCGTGCGGTGCATAGACGCGCCACTGCCCATCCCGCTCCAGGCGAACGCCCAAGCAGCAGGTAGTAGCAGCGAAGCTGTCGATGGCAGCCTCGGTGGAGGCGTAGGGAGCGCACGCGACGCCGAACTTCTGCTCGTACCACAGGTGGACGCGGGCCTCGTTGCGGACCTCGACCTCTGCTGGCAATCCGGCGAAGGCATCGTCGGTGGCCTTGATCACAGCGTCCTCCGCCTCCCAGGAGAGGTCGTGATTGTCGAAGTAGAAGACGTCGTAGTCCTTGATCCCGCTGGCGGGGTGCCTGTCCGTGGCCACGTTCCAGACGGTCTGGAACAGGCAGCCTGCCGTCAGGTACCAGCCCGGCAGCCGCAATCGCGCCGTGCGGTTCAACACCTCCAACAGCACCTCGTTACGAGACAGCACAGACTTCAGGGCAGCGAGCTGCTCGTCGAGCGGGAGGCGACCAATCACCGCTCATGCCTACCCACGCGGCAGGCCAACAGTGCGTGCGTACCGCCTTCGAGGCCCTCCTGATGGATCTCATTCGGAAATGATCAGTTAGAGCATCAGTGCCACGCCGACGCCCAAACGGAGGAAACGCCATGCCGTCGGTTCAGACCGAGGGCGGCCGAGCCGGGTGGTGCCAACCGACCACGGGACCACGGGCCGCGGTTGACGCATGAGAAGGGCCGGCAAACGCGCCGTGGGGGCCGTCCTGGCGGGCGGCCCCCACGGATGGAACACAGGTCAGCTGACCGTCAGAGCGGTGTCATCGACGACGAAGCCCGTGTAGAGGATGGAGTCCTCCGCACCCGTGAACTTCAGGGTGACCGTGGAGCCCGCGAACGAGGACAGGTCGAAGGACTTCAGCTGGTAACCGGCGGCGGCGTTGAGGTTCGAGTACGTCGCCAGCGTGGTCGACCCGGCAGTCACCGTCAGCTTGTCGTACGCGGAGCCGGTGGTCGACTCCGCGGTGTCGATGTGCAGATAGAAGCTGAAGGTCGCCTTGCATCCGGCCGGGATCGTCACCGACTGGGACAGCGTGTCGGTGTGCGTGGTCCCGTACCCGGCGAGCCAGGCCTTCCACGAACCGCTGTGCGCCGGCTGGTTCTGGTTGTTGTCGATCACGCCGCTGGTTGTGGTCCAGACGGTGTTGCCCGACTCGAAGCCCGGGTTGCCCAGCAACTGGGCCGAGGTGCACGAGCCGCCGCCGGAGGTGCTGACCGTCCAGGTGAAGGAGGCCGAGTCGGACGACCCCTTGCTGTCGGTCGCCGTCACCTTGGTGTTGTAGGTGGTCGCCGCGGTCGGGGTGCCGGAGATGACACCGGTCGAGCTGTTGATCGACAGACCGGCCGGCAGACCGGTCGCGCTGTAGGTGAGCGCTCCGCCGTTGGTGGTGGAGGCCGAGATCTGCAGGCTCACCGCCTTGCCCACGGTGGAGGACTGGTTACCGGGGTTGGTGATGGTCACGCCCGAGGACGGCGGTGTGATGTGGCTGCCGACGTTGATCCCGGCGAACGCGTTGCCCACACCGGCGTACTGGGTGGAGTTGGTGCCGTACAGCGCCGCGGCAGCATTCAGGGCGGCGGTGCGGGCACCGGCGTAGTTGGTGCTGGACGTCATGTACGTCGTCAGCGCCTTGTACCAGATCTGCAGCGCCGCATCCCGGCCGATGCCCGTGACGGCGACGCCGTCCGAGGTCGGGCTGTTGTAGCTGACGCCGTTGATGGTCTTGGCGCCGCTGCCCTCGGAGAGCAGGTAAAACATGTGGTTCGCCGGACCGGACGAGTAGTGCACGTCCTTGCTGCCCACGGTGGAGGACCAGTAGTCGGCGGAGGCGCCGTCCTTGCTGGGCTTGTCCATGTAGCGCAGCGGGGTGCCGTTGCCGTTGATGTTGATCTTCTCGCCGATGAGGTAGTCACCGGGGTCCGAGGCGTTGTTGGCGTAGAACTCCACGCCGGTGCCGAAGATGTCGGAGGTGGCCTCGTTCAGGCCGCCGGACTCACCCGAGTAGTTCAGCTTGGCGGTGGCGGCGGTGACGCCGTGGCTCATCTCGTGGCCGGCCACGTCCAGCGAGGTCAGCGCGTGCGTGTTGCCGGAGCCGTCGCCGTAGGTCATGCAGAAGCAGCTGTCGTCCCAGAACGCGTTGACGTAGTTGCTGCTGTAGTGGACCCGGGAGTAGGCCGCGACACCGTTGTTCTTGATGCCGTTGCGGCCGAAGGTGTTCTTGTAGAAGTCCCAGGTCGTCTGGGCGCCGTAGGCGGCGTCCGCGGCCGCGGTCGCCGTGTTGGACCCGGATCCGTTGCCCCAGACGTCGTTGGAGCTGGTCATCAGGGTGCCGGTGCCCGAGGTGCCGCCGTTGAGGGTGTACGTCTTGTGGCCGCCGCGCGTGGTGTCGTACAGCTGGTACGTCGAGCCGGACAGCGTAGTGTTCAGCGTCACCGTGCCGCTGTACTGGGTGTTGCCGGTGCCGGTCATGACGGACTCGAAGCGGTTCAGCTCGTCACCGGTGGTCGCGTCGGTGATGACATGCAGCTTGCTGGGCGTGCCGTCGTCCTGGAAACCGCTGACCACCGTCTCCCAGGCGAGCTTCGGGGTGCCGTCGCCGGCCCAGATCACCTTGCGGGCGCTGTCCGTCGCGGGCTTCTCGGCGTCGAGGGCCTTGGCCGTCTTCAGCGCCTTGGTCTCGGCGGCCGACTTGGTGATCGCCGCGGTGGTGGTGGACACCTTGAGGGAGCGCTTGTTGTTGAAGGTGGTGCTCACCGTGCCGGACGCCTCGGAGGCCGGCGGGGTGTGCACGACCAGGTCGCCGCCGAGGACGGGAAGACCGTCGTAGGTGCGCTCATAGCGGGTGTGCAGCGTACCGTCGTTGTCCTTGACGACGTCCTTGACGACCAGCTTCTCCTTCGAGCCCAGGCCGAGGGAGCGCGCCGTCTGCGCCGAGTTGTCATCCGCGCTCTTGATCAGCGCGGCGCGCTGGGCGCCGGTGAGCTTCGCCTCCAGCGCGCCTGTTCGCAGGGAGCCGGTATGGGGGGCGGGTTTGGCGGTCGCGGGGACGGCCTGGGTGCCGAGGACGAGCAGGGCGGTGGACGCCACCAGCGCGCCTGCCGCCATTGCCCGACGGGGATTGTGTCTCACTCGTACTCCTCCTGCTGCGGCCGCGAGTCCTGCGGCCGTTGAGAGACCGGGCAGACGGGACGTGCTGTCCGGAACGAGCTGAACGGTGCGGGGGGAACGGTCACCGCGACGGTCCGGTCGTGGCTGGAGGAAGAGTGGCAGCTTTGGCCGGTTCATGTCACTCAGGGGGACGGTGATTCGAGGGTTATCCCTCACTACGCCAAGTAGTGCTTCGCTAGGTTCTGGTTCTGGGTCTGCTTGGGGCAAGGGGTCGGCCGCAGGTGGTGCAGGTGCCGGTCCAGCGCGTGGACGTTGATGACGCGGCCGCCCTCGCGGACCTTCTGCGTGAGGGCATCGACCCAGACGAACGCATACGGACCGGCATCCACGGGCCGGTTGGGGAACGCGGTGACCTGCTCGTCCAGGTGCCGGGCCATCGCCGAGACCTGAGACTTCGACAGCTGGGTGACGCCCAGGGACTCGGCGAGCTTCTCGACCCGCCGGGTGCTGACCCCGAGCAGGTAGGCGGTGGCGACCACGCTGATGAGGGCCTGCTCGGCACGACGGCTGCCTCGGACATGAGCGCGTCGGCGAACGTCTTGATCATCGCGCGCAGCAGATCGGGACTCGCCGAGGCGAGGTTCTCCTCCGCGAGAGCGTGCAGGGGCAGACCGTCGGGTGCGGTCATCGTGCTGATCTCCTTCGAGCTTTCGACATCTCGAGGATCAGCCGGTGGCCGTTCTCATATCCGGACACTCACTCCGACGCCAGGGCAAACGCCCGGATCAGGCGGGAGTCCGTACATCACTTCCCTGGGCGCAAGCCCTGACGCCACGGATACGAGGATCCGAACGCTCTGAAGAGCGCCTCTGCAAGATCAGTTGCCGACGCTGCCATCTCGGCGGGCCCTTCCAGGAGGACCGCCGAACGCGCCACTTCGACCGATGGCTGCCGCCCGCCGTGGGAACCGGTCGCCGGGCACAGCTGAGGGGCTCGCATGGAAACGCCGCGCCCGGGCCGCTTTCTGGACGGCTGGGGCGCGGCGGACAGAACACGCCTGGAGGCTTGTGCCGGTGCTGCCGCCGGGGCGCCCTGAACCGGGCCCGGGCGCCCCGCCGCAGGGGAGAATCCTCGAGCACCGGGCGAGCTTTCCAGAGCGGGCGCCAGCCTCTGCCGCGGCCTTGATCTCGACTGCGCGGCGGGCGCGCGTTGCGGAGCCGAGGACGGTCTGCATCCAGGATGCCGTCCGTCCCGAAGGCCTTGTCCGTGGCCTGGGCCAGCAGGGTTCGGAAACAGCTTCTGTTTCGCAGTCGTCATCCGGTCGCCGGTGCGGTCCCCGTCCCGTTCGATGAACTCCGGTTTCCTCCGGTGAGGCGGGCGACGAACACGCTGCGGCCGTCGGTCGCCTCCTGCGTCTGGATGCACAGGCTGATCTCGATCAGCCTGCCGTCGCGGTGGAGGGCCGGCATGGTGACCTGCCGGCCGAGGATGTGCGACTGTCCGGTGAGCAGCAGGGAGGTGAAGGCGGCGATGTGGCGTTCGCGCAGGTGTTCCGGGATGATCGCGGTGATTCGCTGCCCGATGAGGTCGCCTGCGTGCCAGCCCTGGAGGTCAGCCGCTGCCGTGTTCGCGGCGATGATCCGGTTGCCGTCGTCGGCGGCGATGGTCGGGGTGCTGCTCTCCTGCAACCGGCCGGGAGCCCAGGGGGCCAGCTCGGGGGACGTAGCGCTGGGCTCGCGGGGCGCCACACTCCAGGCAGTGGGGGGGGGGTTGCCCGGCGAGCTGGTCGGTGATCTGCCCGAGGAGCCAGCGACTGGCGGCGCGGATCTGCGGCAGAGCCGGCCGGGTCAGCAGCCGTCCCATGCGGGCTGCTTCGTTGGCCGCATCGAGCATCCCGTCCAGGGTGAGTACGGCTTCGTGGGCGTCGGCAGGGATCTGCACGCGTACCGTGTGCAGATCCCCGCGGGTACGGAGTTCGGACGCGGAGGCCAGACGCGCGCTGATGAGGTGGTTGGTGTCGTGCGCGGTCAACAGGTCTTCCAGCGGGACCGAGGGCAGGTCGCCCGCAGATGCCGCCGGCAGGGATTCACGCAGCAGTGCGTCGCGGTGCTGCTGGGCCGCCGGATGCAGCGCGCCGGGCAGATCGACCAGCTCCACGGTCACCGCCGCACCAAGTGGCGTGGCAGGAATGCTCCAGCCCGAGGTCGGCGGCTCCGGGCTGGTGGCTGGAGGCCAGCTGCTCGACCATGGCCAGGCCCCGTCCCGTACCCGCATACGCCGTGCCGCCCGTGTGGGGCACCAGGACGCGGTTCGGGTTCTGATCGCTGACGTGGACGTGCACCCGTCCGTCCACGGCCCAAACCCGCACCTCCACCTCGGTCTGTGCGTGCATCACCGCGTTGGTCACCAACTCGCTGACCAGCAGCTGCGCGGTGTCCACCACATCCGACGACGCCCCGTCCAGTAAGTACCTCCCGCAGAAACCGCCGGGCAGCCGCGGCGCTCTGCGGCCGCGGTGGCAACCGACGCAACGGCGCACCATCTGGACCAGGCGTAGCCATGCCACCAGTCTGCCCGCCACTACGACCTCTGTCGTCCCAGGAAGCCACCTGTGGACCGTCGTGTGCCCGAGGCCGTTCAGCGGCTCCAGCAGGTGAAGCGCCAGGGATCCCTCGACACGAGGGCCTCCGCGTCAGGCGTGTCGCCTGTCACCAACTTCCTGGGACAGCCCACCTGGACCCAGGGCCCGCCCTGGGGGCTTCGTTCGTGGCCGGACCCCGGCAGGTACCGGCCTGGTCGTGAGTCCGCCGGCCCGAAGTTGCCGAACATGTCGGACCACCTCCTTATGGCCGCGGCAAGCCGTCGGTGATCGTGAAGCAGAGTGTTCGCACGGGGGCGGGGAAGGAGCCAGAGCGGGAGGGAGGACAGGAGACAACCGTGACCGTCCTCGCGATCTTTCTCCTCATCATCGGGACGCTCTTGGTCCTGATTGGGGCGCTTTTGGTCCTCGTTGGGACGTTTCTGATCGCCATCGGGGTGGCTTTGATCCTTATGGGAGTGGCCCTGATCGCCGTGGGTGCGTTCTTGCTGATCCGGAGGCTTCTCGACCGCAGTCGAACGCGATCTCAATCTTGGTGAACCCGAGGGGAGCCCTCAGCACAGCCACAACTGCATCGGCGGCCGTGACCTGCGGACGCCTGATCGATCAGCGCCGTGAGCTGTTGTCGTGCTGCCGGTCTGCTGGGCAGGGCCGGGCGCAGGCAGGTGACGGGCGCGGGCGTGAGCAGCACGACCCAGCGAACTCACTCTGGCGATGCTGCGAGAGGCCGGCGGATACCGCCGCGGGCTCGCCGCCCAGATTGCGCGTGAACACGGCGGTGTCGCACGCAGTTGGCAACGCTCCGTCCCCGAAGCCCGCACCATTGACGTGCTGTTCCGGCCGCCAACGGCCGGTGACCGCGGGATGTTGGCACGGGGCGAGGTCGGCCGGTTCGCATGCTTCGTAGGCCGACGCCAGCCTCGCTCACGCCACGTCTATGCAGTGTGCGGCGGCTCCCGCGCCACTATCGGTCATGTCAGTCGGCCTACGCTTCCGACGATGGCGGTGATCGCTGCAGCTTTCCGTGTGGTCAGCCGCGCAGGAAATACAGGACGGAAGTGATCACGGCGGTCGCCAGGAGGATGCCGCGCAGTTGCCAGGCGGGAAGACGGCGGGCCAGGTGGGCGCCGGCGAAGCCGCCGCCCACGGCGCCGACCAGCATGGCGGTGAGGGGCAGCGGAGCGCTCAGTGCGTCCGAGGCGATGAGGAACAGCGCGGTCGCGCTGAGGTACATGGCCGCGAGTTGCGTGATCCGCATCGGGTTGCTGACCGCGGCGTCGAGGCCGAGGCCGATGCTCCACAGGGCCATCATCATGATGCCTACGGCTCCGCCGAAGTATCCGCCGTACACGGCGAGGAAGAACTGTCCGATCAGGACGGCTCGTGAACCCATGCCGACCGAGCGGCCCAGCGCGCTGCTCAACGCCCTGGAAAGGTGGCGGCCGAAGGCGAGGACCACTGTGGCGAAGGCAAGCAGCCACGGTACCGCGACGTCGAACGACGATGCGGGCAGCACCAGCAGCAGGCCGGCACCGACTCCACCGCCGATCACACTGATCGCTGTCAGCGCCTTCGTCGATGTAGGCCCGACAGGGCTGAGTTGGCGTCGGGATACCCACGCGCTGGCCGCGGCGCCGGGTACGAGGGCGACTCGCGACACCGCGTTGGCCGTCACCGGTGGCAGGCCGAAGGCGACGAGAGCGGGCAGCGCCACGAACGTTCCCCCGCCCCCGATGGCGTTCAGGAATCCGGCGGCGACACCGGCCAGCAGGACAAGAGAAGACTCGATCACCTGCCGAGCATCGCCCTGCGGCGAGCGGGTTCACAATGCGTCATCGGAGCACCCAGCCTTAGGCTAGGCCTTAGTCTGAGCCATTAGAGGTCACCCAGCTGGGTGACAGGCGAGTTCGGCTTGCAGACGGGATGGGCACAGGTTCCGCGATCATGAACTTGCGACTGATCACTGACCTAGTCCGCGGGGCGTGGACGCACCTCGGGAAGGTCATCAAGGAGCGGGCCGGGGAGCATTTCGACCGCTTGAAGAACGACAACCGCGTGGGCGAGTTCTTCCGGAAAGTCTCGCTGAAGGTCTGCGAAAGGTCGCCCAGTGGGCGCAGGGGCACCTACAGCTCCCCGCGCCGGGGGCCCGGCGGCGGCACCCCGCCCTCAGGGCGGCCGCCGCTGAGGCCAGCATGAGCGTCAACGCGTACGTCGCGCGCGCCGCCCGCCGCTCCGCCACCCTCGACGCCGCACGGCAACTCGCCGCGATCGGCATCGGCGACGACCTGGCTGGCGAGGGCGACACCCTGTGAAGCGCGGGGAGATCTGGGCTCTGCCCGATGTCCGCAGCGTCCTGATCATCAGCCTGACCGGCCTGGAGGAGCCCTATGGCGCCCTCCTCGTGATCGTGCTGCACGAGAGCGGCCGGTACCGGCCCGTCGGTCCCGCGGCCATGGCCCGGGCGGACCAGGCCCTGCGTGGCGTCCAAGACCCCCAGCCCCGAAAAGCCGGGCGGCAGGCCGAGTTGCCGACCAGCGCACAACGCGGCGGGCGTGCCGTACCCCGTAGGCGTGCACGCCGGCATGGTCCCCCGACTGTGCAGCACCATTGCCGCTCCGCCGTCCGTGAGTCGCCCGGCGGGCATTGTCAATGGGCTGCCGCCCATCAGCAGCTGTCCCGCCGGCCCTACGGCTCCAAGGAACCGATCCGGGCGAGCAGCAGGGCGACGTCGTCGTCGGGTGAGGGGCCGAGCCGGTCCAGTACGGTTCGGCCGAGGTCGTCCAGCGGCAGCGCGGAATTGGCGGTCAGCACGTCACAAAGCTGGGTCAGGCGCTGGTCGAGGTCCGCGCAGCGGGTCTCCACGAGGCCGTCGGTGTAGAGGGTGAGGATGCTGCCCGGGGGCAGTTGCAGCTCGGTGGGTACGAAGTCGATGCCGCCGACTCCCAGCGGCGCCCCGGCGGGCAGTTCCAGCAGTTCGGCCGTGCCGCCGGGGCGGACGACCGCGGGTGGGGGATGGCCTGCCCGGGTGATCGAGCAGCGGCCGTCCGCGAGGTCACAGACCACGTAGGCGCAGGTGGCCAGGGGCGCGTCGGGAAGATCCGCCAGACTGGTGTCCAGCTGGCGCAGCAACTGCTCCGGGGACAGTGCCAGGCGGGCGAGCGCCCGCATGGCACTGCGCAGCTTTCCCATCGCGGCCGCGGCCGCGATGCCGTGTCCCATGACGTCCCCGACCACCAGGGCGGTCCGTCCTGCGGGCATCGGCACGACGTCGTACCAGTCACCGCCGACCTCGTTGACGTCGCTCGCGGGCCGATAGCGGTGGGCGACCTCGATCCCGGGCGGGGGCGTCAATCGGTCGGGAAGCAAGCTGCGCTGCAACGTCACGGCCGTGTCGTGTTCGCGGGTGTACAGACGGGCGTTGTCGAGGTAGACGGCCGCGCGGGAAGCCATGTCGCGGGCCAGCGTCACGTCGTCGGAGGAGAAGGGCCGGGCGGAAACCGTCCGGAAGAAGGTGGCCGCTCCCAGCACCCGGCCGCGGGCGAGCAGCGGGACGATCAGCAGGGAGCGCACCCCCAACTCGCGAAGTCGCCGGACGGCGTCGGTGTGGCAGGAGGAGGCGGTGATGGCCCGCTCGTCCACAGCGGCCACCACGAAGGGGGCCCCAGATGCTATGGCCTGCACATATGGTGCATCCGCCGGGTAGCGCAGGGTCGCGCCCAGCGGGGCGAGGACCTCGGCCGCCGGCGATCCCCAGGCCGGGGCCTTGCCGAGCCGCCGCAACGCGATGCCACCGGTCAGGTCGGTGCCAGGATCCGCGCCGGGGTCGTTTGCGATCGCCGCCATCAGATCCACGGTGGCGATATCAGCGAGCCCGTGCAGCGTCACGTCGGCCAACTCCTGCGCGGCCTCCCCCATGTCCAGAGTGGTACCGATGCACGTGCCGGCCTCGTTGAGCAGGTCGAGCCGCCGGCGCCCCTCCGCTGCCGCCTGCTCGGCCCGGACCCGTGCAGTGACGTCGACCACCGAGGCCCCGACACCGAACGGGCGTCCCCGAGGGTCCTCCAGACGAAAGTAGGAAGAGGACCACACCCGGTCCTCGCAAGGGGCTGCTAGGGTGCGGCCCGTCGCTCGGAAGTCGATCACGGTCTCGCCGGTGTCCAGCACCCGCTGCATCACCCTCTCCACCTCGGCGCATTTGACACCGGGCAGCACATCGGTCAGCCGCCGGCCGAGGTGCTCGGCCTCCGGCACTCCGTTGATCGCCTCCAGGGCGGCGTTGACCCGCAGAAAGCGCAGCTTGCTGTCGTGGGCGCACAGCCCGATCGGAGAGTGGCTGAACAGCCCGTCCAGGACAGTGCGGGACACGCGCATTTCCAGCGCCTCGGAAACGTCCACGAGGAACGCGAGCACGTCGCCGTCACCGGGCGGTTCCGTGACCGGGTTGGCCCACACCGCGAGCTTCACCAGGTGTCCGTCCCGGTGCCGCGCCGTGCAGGACTCCGTCGTGGCACGTCCGGCGGCGATCCGCTCCAGCAGCGGGACCCCGAGCAGCTCGCCCCGGCTGCCCAGAACCTCCGATGCCGAGTAGCCGAGCAGGGCCTCGGCCGCCGCATCCCAGTGAACGATGCGGCCCGAGGCGTCCACCCATACAGCGGCCACCGGCGATTCGCCCAGCCAGAGGTCACCCCGGCCCACCCCCGCCGCCTCGGCCACCTGCTCGAATGCTTCGGGACGGCGCATAGGGACTCCTCCCAGGCTGCTCTGCTCCATTGTCCCGCCATCCGCGCGAGGACCACGAATCGATCCACGAGGTCCGGCGTGACACCGTGAACAAGGAGCACGGGAGCTGTAAGACGTCCGCTGCAGGAGGCTGCGAGGGAGCACGGCGACAAGGGCGAATCCGGGGTGTACGCGGGTAGTTGGTATGTGCGTAGCGAGTGCGAGTGCGTTGACCAGCAAGGACATGGAGGGCTGAGGTTGAGCCTTCCGTCCAGGCGCGGTGCGCGGTGATGACAGGACGCCGGCGAACTGACGGGCTGCCAGGTTTCCTGACTACACTGACCGCGTGATCAAGACGGAGGTCGGTTTCTACGCGTTCTTCGGCTTGGGCTGGCTGCTCGCCGGACTGGGGCACTTCGGAGGCGCAGCCATGGGGGCGGCGTTCCTGATGGGACTGGCGGTCGCGCTCACCCTGGTACTGGTGGCACGCAGACCGCCGCCGGAACCGGCAGGTGAGGTACGCCAGCCGTTGCCGCCCCTGCAGCGACGGCGGTTCGGGCAGGTCAATGCCGTGCAGTGGCTCCTCATCGCCGCGATCGCCACAGGCTGCGGCGCGGGCGGGGTCCCCGAGCTGATCATGCCGCTGGTCGCGGTCGTGGTCGGGCTACATTTCCTCCCTCTGGCCCGTGTCTTCGCCGACCGCCGGCTTGTCGTTCCTGGCGTGGCTCTGACTGTCCTCGGCATCGCCGGTCTCCTGGCGTGGGCTGCGGATGCCTCTCCAGGCGCTGTCTTCACCCTCGTGGGAGTCGGCTGTGCGCTGACCCTGTGGTCCACGGCGGCTTGGTCCATCACCGGGGCGAGGCGGGCCGTCTCGGCCTGACTGCCAGGCACGGAAGATCGGAGTACGTCGCGCCCGTGTCCGGGAACAGGTGCCAGAACTGGACCGTCATCGAGCCGGCGTGGAGGCGCGCGCCCACTTCACGGTGGTGAGGCTGGCCTCATCAGGGGGCACGCTCGATCTTGCCGCTACCGGGATAAAAGGTTAGCCTGCCCTAAGCTACTTAGGTGATCCCGGGGTTGAGGATGTCGATGGTCTCAGTGCAGTTGGGTGCGCGTCAGAGCGGTCCGTCCGTGCCGACGGATTCAGCGGGGGATGCGCGGCTGGCCGACCTTCGACCCGGGATGAGTGGCCAGGTGATCGACATCGATGCGTCGGTCGAGCCGAGCACCGCGCGACGACTGTTCGACTTGGGGTTCGCCCCCGGCGCGGAGGTCACCGTGCTGCGGAAGGCGCCGCTCGGTGACCCCGTTGTCTTCCAGGTCGTGGAGTACGAGGTGGCACTGCGCAAGGCGCAGGCCGCCGGCATCCGTGTACGGCGCACTGCATGAGCGCGCACTGCGGTCCGGTGGCCCAGACGGTCACCGGCAATACTCGTCTGGCTCTGGTCGGCAGTCCGAACTCGGGCAAGAGCACGCTTTTCAATGCCCTGACCGGCCTGCGGACCAAGACCGGTAACTACCCAGGAGTGACCGTCGCGCGCTATGAGGGTCTGGCGCGTGTCGGCGAGCACGAGGTGGTCATCGAGGATCTGCCCGGCACCTACAGTCTCGACCCGATCAGCCCGGACGAGCAGGTCGTCGCCGATGTGCTCGACCCGGACAACCCGGGCATCGGCACACCCGACGGGATTCTCGTCACGATCGACGCGACGACGCTGCGTCGTTCTCTCGGGCTGCTGGCCCAGGTCATGCAGACTGGTCTGCCGATCTGTGTGGTGCTCACCTTCCGCGACGAACTGGCCCGCCGCGGCGGCACCCTTGACGTCTCGGCCCTCCGCCGTGCACTCGGCGTGCCGGTCGTCGCGGTGACAAGCGGGTCACGCAACGACCTGGCGCAGTTGCAGTCCATGCTGCTCGACCGGGCCGCATGGGAGCGGCCGGTCGTCCCGCCGCCCACCGACCCCTCGCAGAGACGGGCCTGGGTGGAGTCGCTGCTGCAGAGCGCGGACTACCAGGTACCCGAGGTCGATCACCGCACCCGGCGCATCGATGCCGTGCTGCTGCACCCGCTGTGGGGCACGCTCATCTTCTTCGCCACCATGTTCGCGTTCTTCCAGATCATCTTCACCGTCGCGACACCGCTGCAGGACGCGGTACAGAGCCTCTTCGACCGGCTCGGCACACTGGTCACCGAGTACGTCTCGAACCCGTTGCTCTCCGGCTTCCTCGGCAACGCCCTGATCGGCGGCCTGGGCAGCGTGGTGGTCTTCCTGCCACAGATCGCCCTGCTGTTCCTCATGATCTCGCTGTTGGAGGGCAGCGGCTACCTCTCCCGTGCGGCATTCCTGATGGACCGGCTCATGTCCAGGGCCGGGCTGGAGGGCCGGGCGTTCGTCGCCCTGCTCTCCTCCCTCGCCTGTGCCATTCCCGGCATCATGGCCACCCGCTCCCTGCCGTCGGCCAAGGACCGCTTCGCGACCATGATGGGCGCGCCGCTGATGACCTGCTCGGCGCGCCTGACGGTCTACGTGCTGCTGACCGGCCTGCTGGTGAGTCCCGATACCAGCGTCGGTCCTTTCGGCGCCCAGGGCGTCGTCATGTTCGCCCTGTATCTCGTCGGCGCGCTCTCGGCCATGGCGACGGCCTGGGTCTTCAAGCGGTTCAGCAGCCGGGGCGGGCCGGTGCTGCCGTTCTACATGGAGATGCCGTCCTACCGGCTGCCGCGGCCGCGGTCGGTGGCCGAGGCCATGTGGAGCGCCTGCAAGGGCTTCCTGCACAAGGTCGGCCGGATCATCCTGCTGGTCACCATCGGGCTGTGGCTGCTGCTCAGCCTGCCCATGCACAGCGATGCGCAACTGCGCTCCGCCGGAGTCGACCCGGCCGACCGGACCGCCGTCTCGGCCTATGAGGTCGACCACAGCTACGCGGCCGACATCGGTCACGCCATGGAACCCGTCTTCGAACCCCTTGGGTTCGACTGGCGGATCAACATCGGCGTGCTGGGATCGCTGTCCGCCCGCGAGGTGTTCGTCGCCACCCTCGGCCAGGTCGCTGCCGCCCAGAACCCCGACCAGCCGGCCGAAACCCTGGCCCGCATGACCTACACCGACGGGCCGCACCAGGGAGAGAAGCTCTTCACCCCGGCCACGACAGCCGCCCTGCTGGTCTTCTTCCTCTACGCGCTTCAGTGCATGTCGACCGTCGGGGTCATGCGCCGTGAGACCGGCTCGTGGAGATGGCCCGCCGTCGCCTTCGGCTATATGTTCGTGCTGGCCTGGACCATGGCCTTCCTGACGCACACCGTCGTAGGACTGCTGGCATGAGCGTCATCCCCATGCACCCCGAGGCCACGGCCGACCCGAAGACCGTCCGCTGGGTGATCCCGGCCGGCACGCTGCCAGTCGTCGGAGAGATCGCCGAGGCACCGGACGAGCTCGGGACAATGCTCCACTCCGAAGACATCGCCTTCATCGAGGTGGAGGCAGGGGCCGTGGTGATCCGGCTCGCCGACGGCCGGAGCTGGTCCGGCACAGGAGCGCGGGTACGCGACGCGCTCAGCGCCGCACTGCAGCACCCCCAGCAGTGGCGGCCGGCCGACGTGGTCACCGAGGACGACCTGCTGCGCGCCGCACTGCAAGACGTCCTGGACGGATCCGCCGGCGACTACATCCGCTCCCACGGCGGCGAAGTGACGATCGTCTCCGCCCACGACCGGCACGCGGAGGTGCGGATGGCGGGCACCTGCACCCACTGCCCGGCTGCTGGGTTCACCCTCCACTCCCGCCTCGAGGCGGAACTGCGTGCCCGGTTCCCCGATCTGGTCGAGTTGCGGGCCACGCAGGAGCCCGGCAGGGCGGCAAGACGCACATGGCTCACCCTGCGCCGCCGCAGCGCGTGACCGTAAAAGGAGGGGCGGCGACGGGATTCGTGGCAACCACCGTGGTCGCCTCTTCGATGGCGCACTCGAGGAGGGAGCCATCACGGATGCCCCGGGTAGACGTGCGCTCCGCCGTTGATCGCCTGCCGGATCTCGTACTCGGAGTCGGTCGCGTGGGCGGTGTTGGACCTTTCAGGACGCTCCAGCGGGGTGGAGCCGCGGCGGGCCCGCGTCGCGTTTGCAGGTTCAGCTGGTGTGAAGCCCGGCTCGGTCCCTGCTCCGTCGGGTGCGGATCTCGCGGAGCGACAGGACTATGGCCGCGAGGGTGAACGGGAAGGCGATGGCGCTGGCTATCTGGTCGATGCCGAAGGCGCGCAGGAGGCTGGCGCCGAGCGCGATCAGGAAGAGGGACACGGGGAGGTATCTGCGCGACGCGGGAAGGTTCCGCATCCGGGCAACAGTGAGCGAGCCCCAGAGCGTGAGGCAGAAGACCGTGACGCCCACGGCGGCGGTTGCGATCAACATAAGGAGACGTTTCTCTCAGGGGAGGGATGGTGCCCTGCGGAGCGTCTCCGTGGGGGCACCATCCTATTGGTTGCAGGTGTGGCGGAGCGCCAACCGTTCGTGCAGAGGGTGCGGTAGCTGGACAAGCTTGCCTGTCCGGCTCGCCCGCGTCACCACGGAGTACGCCGCCCCTGGATGAACGGGAAGGGGCATGGCCTGCTCCGTATCGGCGTCAGACATCGAGGGCGGCGACGAAGGCAGGGGAGGGCGCACGGATGCGGTCTGAGGGCACGTCGCCAGCGAGTGCCTGGACGGCGAGGTTGGTGCCGGCGCGTCCGCCGCGCCGGCATCGCCCCAGCACGACGTGCTCCGGCTCCGGATGCAACGGGCTGGACCCCGTCGTCTTGGGGTCCGGTCCCGACGGGCCGGGCCCCACCGGCGCCCGTCCCGCTGTCCGGAGGGGCCGTCCCCGTCGAGGCGTTGTCCGGCGCGCTCGACGCGCTGGGCGGGCTGCTTCCTGCCCGTCACGTCGTGGAAGGTGCGCGCACGCTCATGTTCTTCGACAGCGGCTGGGACCAGGTCGGGCATGGCTGTGATGGGCGGGTACCCGGCGGGCTCGCTCGTCCTCGGCCTCGGCGTCAGCGACTGGTACGACCGCGGGGGCTAGCTTTCCTCAATAGCGACCGCAGTTGGGTGCGGCTGAGCTTGGCGGCCTGGGTCGGGGCCGGGGTCGGGGTGGTACGGGTAAGGGTCTGACGATGCCGATGCTGGATCAGCCGCCAGAGGTCCCGGTACGACGCCGTACAGCCTGGTCGGCACGCGGCCGCCGCATGAAGAAACGGCACTTTCCTCGGAGGGAAAGTGCCGCTTCGTCAGTTGCTTCAGTTCGCCGGTGTCGTGGTGACCGTGACCTGGCGGTCGTTGGCCGCGTACAGCTCCATCGACGCCACGTTCGCGTGCGAGGTGCTCGTGCCCAGCCAGCGGTAGTACCGATAGGCCGTGTTGTTGTTGAGCGCCTTCACGTACCAGGACGACGAGTTCGCTGTGCTCGGGCTGTCGTCGATCGTGACAAGGTCGACGAAGCCGCCGCTCTCCGAGGTGTTCGAGCCCTGGAGCTTCGCCCCCGCGATCCGGGCCGCGTTCGTACCCGAGCGCGGCAGGAACCGGAGCACATTGACGGGCGTCGGGCTGCCGAAGTCCCAGCCCACGTACGGCGTTGTGGAGCTGTGGTCGTAGAACGTCCCCGGATTGTCGTCGAAAGCGTTCCGCGGCGGGTACGAACCCCCGCTCGTCGAGCCGAACGCAGTGCCGTTGCCGTTGTCGTTCAGGCTCAGGTTGCGCAGCGGTGACGGTACGTCGGTGAAGGTCACCGTGACCGCCACGTCCGCGGCATCCGGGGCCTTCGCCGTCACCTGGTAGGAGCCGTTGCCCGTCACCATCAGCAGGCCACCGCTCGGGTCGATGGTCGCGTCCGGCGCGGCCGACCCGTCGGCCGCAGTCACCGTCCAGGTCCGCCCGGTCCCGGCGACCAGCTGGACCAGGTGCCCGCCGCGCACTGCCACAGCGCTCACGCCGGACAGGTCGGCCTTCGGCACATCCGAAACGTCCCCGGATTTCACGGCAGACGCTGCCGACGCCAGCGCGGTGCAGGCGGCATCCACGTCCGCCTGGGTCGCCTGCGGGTCGTCGTTGACCTTCCGGGCCGCGGCCAGCGCCGCCCGCAGGTCATCCCACGCCTTCGGGGTCGCGAAGTCGTCCGCGGTCAGCTTCGACGCGTCGGCGATCGCCGTGACCAGATCGGTCTTGTCCGGCAGGGTGACCTCGAGGGCCGGGTCGATCGCCTTGATGGCCTCGTTCAGCGCGATGGCCGCGAAGTACGCGGTGTCCTTGCTGATGTTCACCGCCGAATACCCGGAGTAACGCGCCTTCACGCCCAAGGCGTTGATGTACGCCATCTGGAGGCGTTCCTGCCGTCCTTCCCAGTCCCGGCTGGTCGAGACCCGCTTGAAGCCGCCACCTGCGGTGGTGTCGCCCGAATACGCCGAGACCTTCTTCGCCGCGGCGAGTACCGAGGCCAACGGGCTGTACTTGCTGAAGTCAGCTCCCGGTGAGGTCACTTTCACGGTGGTCGTGACCGGCGGCAGGCTCGGGTTGGCCATGCTGGTGCCGGTGATCTCCACCGTGCCCGCCCCGCGCGCGATCACGAGCCCGTTCTTGTCGACCATCGCCACGTTCTGGTCGCTCGACCGCCACGCGATCCGCCGGTCGTAGGCGCCCACCGGCGACACCGAAGCCGTGAGCTGCAGCCGGTTCGTGCCGGTCACCTTGCCGGTGCTGGCACTGGTGGACGCCGGCCCGTAGATCGTCGCTTCCGACGGGCTGAGCAACTGCAGTCCGGTCGGGACCGTGGACACGTCGGCGACCTTGACGTTGATCGTCTGGCTCACCCCCTTGTCGGACAAACCGCCCCGTTCCACGCTGCGCGCGGTGATCGTCGCGTTCGCGACCTTGCCGCCGCCGGTGCCGACCGCCTGGATCGTCGCCGTCTTCCCGGACCCGGTCACCTTCACGACCTGGTTGTTCGAGGACTTCCACTCCACCGTGTCGCCGGGCTTGCCGCCCTCGAGTGTGGCCGTGACGGTGCCGGTGCCCGCGGGAGCGTGGCGGTTCGCGCTGTCGTGGACCAGCGTCGTCGAGTACGTGGACAGCGAGATGCCGGTGACGATGTGGGTCTGGTCGGTGGTGTCGACCATGACCATGTACCGCCTGCCCTGCTTGGTGTTGAACACGAGCTTGCCGCCCTGCACGTCGTAGTCGACGCGCTCGCCCAGCGTGTTGTCGGCGTTGACCACCTGGATGACCGGGCGGCCGCCGGCCCACGGGTCGACCAGCGCGATCTTCCCGTCCCGCTTGCTGGTCACGTCCACATAGGACACCGAGCCCTTGTCCGCGTCGAACGCGCTCGACACCTCGACGTTGCCCTTCGCACCCAGCCGCTCGTAGCTCACCGACTGGGTCCGGTCCCAGTTCGGGAAAACCGACAGGGTCGTCGGGAGGTCCGGCGTGGTGCTGCTCTGCAGCAGCATCGCGTTGACGCCCTCCATCGCCCCGACGGTCTCGACCGCGCCACCGCTGCCGTAGTAGGTCAGGTTGCTGGTGCGCACCTTGGCCTTGAGCGCGGTCTTGAACTTCGCCAGCAGATCCGCGGCCGGCCAGCCTGCGTGCGCCGCGATCGGGAACACCTTGGGGAAGCCGTTATTCTGGCTGCTCCAGCCGGCGAACCCGGTGGCCGACCAGGAGTTCATGTACTCCAGCGTGTTCCGGACCTTGCCGAGCAGTTCCGGGTCGCCGTCGAGCTGCTGCGCGTTCTCGAAGGGGAACACCACACCCTCGAGCTCGACCGGCTGGTCGCCCGGCTCGATCATGTCGACGTGCGCCTGGTTGGGCGACTGGTAGTCCGTGGCCATCAGCGTCGGGACGAAGTTGTCGTTGTTGTTCGCGGAGAAGATGCCCTTGGGGAGTCCGGCTTCCGGGAACGCCGTGTGGGCTGCCAGGTCCTTCCATCGAGCGACGGTGGCCGAGGCTTCGCCCATCTCCTTGGCGTGCGCGGACAGGAACTTCGACAGGTACTTGATCGCACCGATGTCGAGGTCGGGGTTGATGTCGGCGGCGTCGCCCTCGTGGATCGACGAGCCGATCACCGAGTAGTGGTACTGCCCGTTCCCGTCGTCCTGCTTCAGGACGTAGGAGCTGTAGAAGTCGAGCAGCTGCTTGAGGTGCGGATAGAGCACCTTGCGCAGGTACTGATCATCCAATGTGTACTCATAGTAGGAAAGCATGTTGATCGCGGCGAAGAAGCCGTTCGACTTCTGATCCGTGGACCCCGAGCTGAACCCGTAGACCGGCACGGGCGCCTTCGAGTTCAGTGCCGGCTGGTCGCTCGCCAGCAGGTGGAACGGGGACAGCGTCCGGACGTGCACCGCGCCGTCATGTCCCTGTGCGGCGGCGTTGTTCTGCTGCCACGGCAGGTCGTAGGCGATGACCCGGTTGAACGGCACTTCGGTGTCGATGCGGTTGGTCGAGCCCGACGCGTAGTACTGGGCCTGCTGGTTGTAGTTGAGGAAGTACCGGCCGCCCCAGCCGACGTTGTCGGCGGGGATCCACTCGCCGTACATCGAGCCCGGCAGGTTCTGCGGGTTCACCTTCCCGTTCGCGCTCTTCGGCCGGTTCGAGCTGCCGAGCACGTACAGCGATCCGTAGTAGTACTGGGCCACTTCCGGATCGGCGAACTGGACGTAGCTGCGGAGCCAGTACTTCTTCCACCAGGCCTGGTGCTCGGCCTTGAGCTGGTCGACGGCGCTCTGTGACGCATACGTGCGGGCCCCGTCGACGGCGTCCTTCTGCACGTCCGTGACGCTCTTGATCGCGTTGTAGTTGCCGCTGCTGCTGCTCAGGTAGGTGACCAGGGACGCGGTCGCGCCCGGCGCGACGGTGACCTTCCCGGACTCGCCCAGCGAGTTGTAGTACTTGCCCTTGTTGCTGTCGTAGTAGTCGTTCGCTTCGATTTCCTCGCGCGGGTTCACGAGTTCGGCGCCGACGACGGTCGTCGCGGTCGCCATCCGGCTGCGATGGCCGCTCGTGTTGGTGGTGGTGCTGTCCCGCGTCGTCCAGAGGACGGGACTGGCCTGCGAGGAGTCCACTCCGCCGGTGTACGGGTAGGTCTTCTGCGCATCGGTCAGGTCGGTCGCGCTCGAGTTCGCGTACGCCATCGCCGGGACCCACTGCTTGGCCCTCAGCGTCACCGGCCCGGTTCCGTTGTTGCGGATCTCGGTGACGAAGACGTTCGCGGTGTCGGCGGTCCAGGAGTTCAGCTGGAGCGGAGCGTCGGCACCTTGGTCGTCCTTGAGCTCCAGGTTCGTGGTGACCTGGGCGTTGAGGATGTCCTGCTTCATCCTGAACACACTCGCCGCGTTGGTACCCGCCGCGGTCGTCGGCCAGATGTCCAGTCCGCCGCCGGAGAGGATGCCCTGATTGTCCTTGACCGAGCTGCCCTGCGCGTGCAGCGTGCCCCAGAAGTCGTTCTTGCCGAAGTAGAACTGCTGCGAAGTGTTGGACACGCCGGCAGCGACGGCGCCGATGTCGCCGTTGCCCATGAGCTGGCCCGTCGTGTAGCTGCCCTTGTCGACGTCGCTGATCTTGAGCGGCGACGTCACCGAACCGGAGATGCCGGACAGGATCTTCTGGAGCTTGGCCCAGTCGTCCTGGCCGAGATGGTCGAGTACCGCTTGCGGCACCTTGAAACCGTGGGGGTTGGATGGCCCGACGTCCGCGGCGAGTGCGGGAACGGCCGTGAGGGCCCCCACCACCGCGAGCGCGGATATTACCGTTGTATGACGTCTCACATGAGCTCCTTGGCCGCCAAGACTTCACGAGCGACGGCCACCGATGTCAAGGCCACGGGGCCGTAAGCCGAGAGTATGGAAAGGAGGTCCGATGTCTGTCAACGATTTGGACCTCAAAATACGGACAGTTAACCCTACGCATTCCGGCGGCCGGAAATTGATCCGATGTGTGCGACCGTGTGAGGTCATGGTGCGGCCGATGGGGTTCCCGCACTGAACCCGGCGATGACAGGGGACGCCGCCCGGCGGCGGATGCCGTCGGGCGGCGCCTGGGGACGGGCGGGCCTCAGCCGTGGTTCCTGGGGTACATGAAGCCGACCTGGATCTCGTCGATCTGGAGTTGCTTGTAGAACTTGGACACGGTGGGCTCGGCCCAGGTGTCGGCGACGTCGAGCCTGAGGTAGCGGGTCTTCAGGACCGGGCCGCCGGGCTCGCCGAGGTCGATGAAGCGGACGCCGCGGGCGCTCTCGAGGACGCCTTCCTTCACCTGTCGCCAGTGGACGCCGTCAGCGCTCGCGGAGACCGAGTAGTTCTTGATGCGTGCGGAGTCCTCCTTGCGGCCGAAGGTCTCCCGGTTGTGGGTCGGGGACCACTCGCGCTGGTTGACGGCGAGGTAGGCGGCCTTGCGCTCCTCGCCGAGGTCGAGGGTGAAGGAGACGGGCAGCTTGCCCTTGTTGTCGGTGTAGGTGGTGAAGTCGCCGTCGGTCAGGGCCGGGGCGTCGGCTGTGACGGTGCCCGAGGGGTAGACGCCCTGGCGGTGACTGGTGGTCTCGACCTTGAAGACGGTGTCGTACGGGTCCCAGTCCTGGACCGACCGGATCGTGAGGGTGCCGTCGTGCTGGTCGAAGGGGATGTTCTTGCCGGTGCGCAGGTCGGTGATCCCCTTGACGCGGTGGCCGTTGTCCCGGATCTTCACCTGATCGCCCGTGGTGGGGCGGGTGGTGACGTGGATGTACTGGGTGGTGTCCGGGTGGGCGCGGCTGACGGTGACGTAGCCGTACGCGCCGTCGTTCCAGGCGCCCGGCTGCATGCCGCCGTACATGAAGCCGCCGCCGTCCACGCCGTGCAGGGACTCCCAGATGGGCGGGAGGTAGTCCTTCATCAAGTTGATGAACTTCTCCTGCCGCGGTGGGAACCTGCCGTCGACCATGGCGGTGAAGTCCATCAAAGACCGGACGGAGTTGCCTGCGTTGGCGATGTATCGGTCGACGTTGAGGTCGGTGGTGACGGGCTGGTCCTTGCCGTCGTACCACCAGGAGCCGGAGTCCGGGACCTTGTAGCAGGACTCGGCGAGCCGCGGCATCGGGGTCCAGATCGCCGAGGGCTGGTCGTAGGCCGGGGTCATCCCGGTCTTCTGCTCGTGGGACACCATGTCCATGATCGGGGTGTCCTCGTTGTTGTTGCTGAGCGTCATGTCCGGACGCGTCTCGTAGATCTTCTCGTACAGGTTGTTCTGCATCCAGTACTCGTTGTTGTTGTCGATCCAGAAGCCCGCGAGTTTCGGGTAGTTGTGCATGACCTCGAAGAAGTTCTCGTAGGAGAACTCACCGAAGCCGGGGCGGGTGGTGAGGTCGACGTCGCGGCCCTTGTAGGCGGAGTAGGCGGCCGAGTCGAGGGTCTCGATGCCCTGTTCGCCGTGCCACTTGGGGTCGTCGGTCATGTAGAGAATGGTCTTGAGGCCCTTGGCCTCGGCGGCGTCGATCAGCTCACCGAGGATGTCCCGCTTGGTGGAGCAGGAGCCGGGGATCTTCGACGGCCAGGGGCGGGCGTAGCCGAGGCGGGAGTGGAAGGTGGCGAGGACGATGTAGCTCGCCTTGATCTTCTTCGCCTCGTCGATCCAGTAGTCGGGGGTCCAGCCGCCGTCGGTGACGGCCTCCTCCCACGACTCGCACGTGTAGTGCTTGGGCGCGGTGAACATGCCCCAGTGCAGGAAGAGTCCCGCGGTGGCGTTGCGGAGCATGTTCTGGCGGGGCGGATAGGCGGGCGCTGCGGCAGATTCCGGAGCTGCGGGGGCGGCGTTCTGGGCCTGGGCTGCCGGGGTGGCGGTCAGGGCGAGCCCGGCGAGCAGGGAGAGTACGGCCGCCCACAGCGCTCCGGTCCTGCGCCGGCCGGTGCGGGTTCTGGTACCGCTCACCTGATGCGATCCGGTGGGGACGGTGCGATTCACGCGGTCACCTCTGTTCCGTTGACGAACACTTTCCTCAGGACCAGATCCGGGGCGGACCGAATGATGTTCGGGTTCGCCATGTCGGTGAAGTCGCAATGCTCGATGTGGATGCCGAGGAACGGGTCGGAGTCCAGTCCCTCCAGGTTGATGGCGCGACGGGCGCCGTCATGGACCATGTGCTCCACGCGGACGTTGCGGATGACCGCTGGGCGGTCGCCGGTCTGGTTCGAGTAGCGGGTGGTCAGATAGATGCAGTCGCGGTCGATCTGCCGCCCTTGGAACCGGCGCACGTACACGCCGTCTATGGCACCGCCCCGTTTCTTGTTGGTCTTCAGGAAGACGGGGTGGCGGGGGTTGTAACGGCCGGGGAAGTCGAGGGGGTTGATCCTGCAGTCCTCGGCGAAGATGTCGTACGCCCCGCCGGACATCTCGCTGCCGACCGCGAGTCCGCCCCACCGACCGGAGAACACACAGTTCTGGATGACGATGTTCCGGCTCGGTACGCCGACGCGAAGTCCGTCCTCGTCGCGCCCCGACTTGACGGCGATGGAGTCGTCCTCGGTGTGGAAGCGGCAGCCGGTGATGTGGACGTCGGTGCAGGACTCGGGGTCGCAGCCGTCGCTGTTGGCGATGCGGCCGATCACGTCGACGTCCTTGACCAGGACGTTGGTGCACAGCACCGGGTGCAGGGTCCACATGGCGGGTTCGAGGAAGGTGACACCCTCGATGAGGATGTTCCGGCAGCGGTAGAACTGCACCATGCTGGGACGCAGGTAGTGGCCCTCACCGAAGACGCGCTGGTCGACCGGGACGCCCTCCTCGCCCATGCGGCGCAGTTCTGCTTGGTCGACGGGGGCGCCGCCGCCGGGGTCGCGCCAGCTCTTCCAGGGCCCGGTCATGCCTTGTCCGTCGAGGGCGCCGGTGCCGGTGATCGCGAAGTCACGCTGGTCGAGGGCGTAGACGAAGGGCGAGTAGTTCCAGCACTCCGTGCCCTCCCAGCGGGTGAGTACGACGGGCAGGTATTCGGCCGGGTCGGTGCTGAACAGGACGGTGCCGGTGACGTGCAGGTCGACGCCGCTGCGCAGATGGATCGCGCCGGTGAGGAAGCGGCCCTCGGGTACGTCGACATGGCCGCCGCCGGCCCGGTGGCAGGCGTCGATGGCGCGCCGGATCGCCTCCGTGTTCTTGGTGGTGCCGTCGCCCACGGCGCCGAAGTCGCGGATGTCGAAGCGGCGGCGGGGGAAGCGGGGCGGACGGATGCGGGCGAGGATCCTCGGGACCCTCTCCCAGGGGTCGCGCGCCAGGTCACGCACGGTGCGGTCGGCGGCGGCCAGGGCCGCCCCGGGCAGCAGAGGGGGCAGCGCGGCGGCGGCCGTGAGGGCTCCGGCGGCCCGCAGCAGGGCGCGGCGTGTGGGGCTCATCGTCGCACCTCGACTCCGTTGACGGTGACCCGCTCGAATGTCAGGTCGTCCGTGAAAGCCGTGCTGTCCGGTTGGCGCACGCCGGTGAAGTCGCAGTCGGCGAGGTGGACTCCGCGCAGGTGGTCGGTCTCGAGGCCGACGAGTCCGAGGACGGAACGGGCGCCGTCGAGCCGGGTCTCGCGCACGGTGATGTCGCTGACGGCGACGGGCAGGGTGCCGCCCTCGCCGCCGTTGTAGTCCATCGTCACGTAGACGGCCTCCCGTTCGACGGCCTGTCCGGTGAAACGGCGGATGTGCACGCCCTCGACGTAACTTCCGCGCTTCTTGCTCGCCTTGATGTACACCGGGTACTTCACGGGGTAACGGCCTGGGAAATCCGGTGAATTGATGACACAGCGCTCGGCGAAGACGTTCCGCACACCACCGGACATCTCGCTGCCGACGGTCAGGCCGCCCCAGCGGCCGGAGAACATGCAGTCCTGGACGACGATGTTCTCGCTGGGGATGCCGACCCGGTGGCCGTCCTCGTCGCGTCCCGACTTGACGGCGACGCAGTCGTCGTTGGTGTTGAAGCGGCAGCCCGTGATGTGGACGTCGCGGCTGGCCTCGGGGTCGCAGCCGTCGGTGTTGTACAGGCTGCTGTCGACGGTGATGCCGCGCACCGTCACATTGGAGGAGAGCACCGGGTGCACGGTCCACATGGGCGGGTCGATCAGGGTGACGTCGCTGACCAGGACGTTCTGGCAGCGGTGGAACTGCACCATCTGGGGCCGCAGATGGTGGCCGGCGCCGAAGACCCGGTCCTCCACGGGGGTGCCCGAACTGCCCATCTTCCGTAGGAGCTTCTGGTCCGGACTCTGCAGTCCGCCGGTGCGATACCAGCTTTCCCAAGGGCCGAGCCGGGCTTGTCCGTCGAGAACGCCGCCACCGGTGACGGCGACGTTCCGCTGCCCGGAGGCGTAGATGAACGGCGAGTAGTTCCAGCACTCGGTGCCCTCCCAGCGGGTGAGCACGGCGGGTAGGAAGTCGGCGGGGTCAGGGCTGAAGGCGATCACAGCGCCCTCGGCCACATGGAGGTCCACGCCGCTGAGCAGCCGGATCGCTCCTGTCAGGTACCTGCCATTCTGGGCGACGACGTGGCCGCCGCCCGCGTGGTGCGCGGCCGCGATCGCGCGCCGGAAGGCACCGGTGCACAGGGTCGTCCCGTCGGCGACGGCGCCGTAGTCACGGACGTCGAACCAACGGCTCGGGAAGTGCGGCGGGTGGATACGGGCAAGGATGCGGGGGACCTGACGCCAGGGGTCGTCCCGGCCGACGGGCACGGCGTCGGGGTGCGCGGCGGCTGCCCGGCCGGGCAGCGCCACCGCCATGGCGGCCGAGAGGCCGGCCGCCTTGAGGGTCGTTCGTCTGGACAAGGGCGCGTACAACGACGGTCACCTTCCTTGGAACGTGTGGAGGGATGTCAGTGCGGGATGCTGTTTGTCCACGCGGCCCAGTCGTCGTCCTGGCCGCGGGTCACCAACTGGGGCGGATCGACGAAGCGTTGCACGACGGGCTCACCCCTTTCATCGGATGTATTTCGGTCGGGCGCTCCACAGGCGCAGAGAACAGTGACGAGTGCAACACCGCCGACGACCCAGCACGACAGCGTTCGGAGTGAAGCCGGATGCCTGGCTGAGGGGCGAACACAGCGGCTCCTGCGGGCGTCGGCGGGGGCATTTCCGATAGGATGAGGAGCTCCCTCGATCCGCGTGCTCGAACAAGGTCCTGCGATACATCGGATCTGTCAAGGCAGTACACCCAGACCAGATCACTCAATTCACGAATCACGAGGTCAGCGGGGAACGTCTCGGATCGCCGGATCAGGCCGCGCGCAGGTGGACCAGCGCCGCGCTCTGGGGGGCCCGCGCAGGACCCGGTAGCCCAAGTGCCCCCAACGCCGCACCGGATGCCTGAATGCCCGCAACCTCCCAGGTCACCGACGGGTGGGGCGGAGCGACAAGCGAGGCGCGGTAGCTCCGGTCCGGGTCGAGTCCCGGGATGCGGAGCCGCGGTGGCACCGGCACGATCTCGTCGATCTGGGCGTAGGAGAAGAGCGCCTCCGACCGGTCCCGAGAGACGACTCCATGCGCGAGCAGACCGTCGGGCAGCTCGACACGTGTCAAGCGGCCCGTGTGCAGGAGCGCGCGGTGGCGCTTGTAGAGGTCGATCCAGCACGCGAGGCGGTCCAGTTCGTGGGTCGGCACCTTCGTGAGGTCCCACTGGATGCCGAACTGGCCGAAGAATGCCGTGGCTGCGCGCAGGTCCAGGGTGCTGGTTCGGCCGGTCTGGTGGGAGACCGGCGCGGTGACGTGGGCGCCCAGGTACTCCAACGGGGCCAGCTGGGCGGTCCAGTGCTGGATCGGCTGGCGGGACAGTGGATCAGTGGCGTCGGAGGTCCAGGCGCTCTGGACCCGCGCCAGCACGTCCAGGTCGATTCTGCCGCCTCCCGAGGCACAGCTCTCCCACGAGACGGCGGGATGGCGGCGAGCCAGCTCGTCGAGGAGCTCGCGGAAGGCAAGGGTCTGCCGCCGTGACGCAGGACGGCCGGAGTCGCGCGAGCCGCCGCAGTCGATCTGGTCGCGGTTGTGGTCCCACTTGACGAAGTCGATCCGGTGCGCCGCCACCAGGCGGTCGAACGCGTCGAGCAGGTGTGCCCGTACGTCCTCGCGGCTGAGGTCGAGCAGGTAGCAGTTGCGTTCCAGCACGGGCGACCGGTCGCCCGTCCGCAGGATCCAGTCGGGATGGGCGCGGTAGACCGCCGAGGTCGGGTTGACGGCCTCCGGCTCCCACCAGAGGCCGAATTCCATCCCTTTCCCGTGCACCCGGTCCACGAGCGGTGCCAGCCCGTCCGGCCACACCGCGGGGTCCGGGGTCCAGTCGCCCAGGCCGTCGTCGAGGGAAGTGCGGCCCACGAACCACCCGTCGTCGAGCACGAAACGCTCGGCGCCCAGCCTGGCCGAGATGTCGACCAGCGCGGTCAACGTGTCGATATCCTGGTCGAGGTAGACCGCCTCCCACGGGTTGAACATGACGGGTGCGGGTGGGGACGGATGGGCCGCGAGTGACCGGACGTACTGATGTGTCGCATCCGCCAGGCCGTCGAGCCCGCACGCGGACGCGGTCACGTGCACCCAGGGCATGGCGTATGTCTCGCCCTCAGCGAGGACCAACTCGCCCGGGTGCAGCAACTCGCCGGCTCTGACGACGGCGACGCCGGAGCTGAGCTGCTCGACGGCATACCGGTGGTTGCCGCTCCAGGCGAGGTGGACGCCGAGCACCTCACCGTCGCCGTAACCGAAGCCAGGGGTACCGACCACGATCAGACCGGTGCCGTCGAGGATGCGCATGCCGCGGCGGTGCTCCCGGACCCACTGCCCGTCCGCGAGAGCACGGCGCTGGGGCTGCCGCTCGCGGCCCCAGCGCCCGGTGAAGTCGAGGATCTCGCCCGCGCCGGTCGGAACGGGGATGACCACGTCGAGCGCGTCAACGACGTAGGGACCGGCGCCGGCGTTGGTCAGCAGGTGCCGGAGGCGGAGCCCTCCCCCCGGGACGGCTTCGGCCTCGAAGCGCAGTCCGAGTCCTGCTGCCTCGTCGGTGGCCTCGACCACGAGCGAGTCGTCGGCACACCCCACGGAACCAGGACCGAACGCGGTGGACCAGTCGCTCCCGGGGCCTTCGGGGCCCACCCGGTGGCCGAGCAGCGCAGGCCGTCCCAGGTAGCCTCGCGCGTGCTCCGGGAGCACGCTGACCGGTGAGCCGATCAGCCAGGAGTTCCAGGCCGTGGTCTCGACCGAGGCTGGGATCGTCAGGGAGCGGACGTCCGTCGCCGCCAAGGAAAGCCCCACCCACCCGATGTCGGGCAAGCCGTCCGCCCGCGGCAGCAGGACCATCGTCGTGGTCTCGGTCCCGCCGAGACCGGAGAGGGACACGGGGGCGGTGGGCGCGGGCACGGCGACGCGTCCGGGCTCGATCATTCGGTGACTCCTTGATGCGGTGAGAGGAGCGGATCAGGTGTGCACAGCGAGCAGGCGCGCCTTGAGATCATCGAGGGCCAACCGGGCAGCGCCGAGGGCGACGGACTCGTCGCCGAGCAGGGACACGCGGAACTCCGGCGAGTTGAGGGAGGTCGCGGCCAAGTGCCGCTGGAACGGACCGGCGAGAACGTCCCCAGCGCGGGACAGACCGCCGCCGAGCACGACGAGGTCGGGGTCGACGGCGTGGACCAGGGTGGAAGCGCCCAGGGCGAGGGCCGTGGCGACGCGGTCGACGGTGCGCACCGCAGTGCGGTCTCCGTTCGCGGCCGCTTCGAAGAGCGCCCGGACGTCGTCGCCTGTGGCCTCCTCGGCGGTCGAGCCCGCGAGCTTGCGGCTCTCGTGGTGGAGCTTCGTCATCGCGTCGGCCCACCCCAGGATCTTCATGGCGCCGACGGACGCCGCCAGGCCGTGGCGTCCGTTGTGGATCTGCCCGCCGATGACGATCGCGGCCCCGAGGCGGTGGCCGGCGTGCATGTAGACAAGGTCGCGTGCCTCGGTAGCGGCGCCCTGCCACTGCTCGGCCACCGCCGCGAGGTGGATGTCGTTGGAGACCAGCACGTCGCGCTTGAAGCGCCCCGACACTTCCGAGACCACGTCGATCTCGTCGAAGCCCGGCAGCGAGTAGACGTCGAGGTCCTGGCCCGCAGGAACTGTGCGGATGTCCCTGACCTCCGAGCCATTGGCCGCCACGCCGGTAATGCCACAAGCCACCGAGCGGACGTGCTCCCAGCTCGTCCCGGTCTGCCGAACGGTCGCCTCCATCAGACGCGCCGCAGCCCCGATGCGCCCAGCCGGTCTGAGACCAGGATCCACGCTGCGCCTGCGCACAGCCACGACATCCCCGCGCAGGTTGCTGATGACCACGGCCACCTTGTGGGCGCCGATGTCGACTCCGACGACGGCGAAGTTCTCGGCCACGACCTCGTAGCGCCGGGCCGGCCGCCCCGCGGGCCGCTCGCCGTTCGGACGCCCGACCACCTCACGAACGAAGCCCTGGTCCAGTAGCGTCGCCAGCAGTTCCTCGGCGGTGGGGCGGGAGACTCCGACGATCGAACGCACGTCGCGGACCGTCAGCGACGGGGTGTCGAGAAAGGCCCGCACCGCGGCTGCGAGGTTGAGCTTGCGCAGCAGACCGGCATCGCCTGCACGGCCGGCGGGAGCCGCTGCGCCCCGGGTTTCACGTGTGTCTTGACTCACAGCGCCACGCTATCTAGATTGACGCCCCACCGGCAATATTGCCAAGAAAGTTACTTTACCTAATTCTGGCCGAGCGACATCCCTGGTGGGTTCGACCAGCAAGGAGGCCTCAATGGGCAAGCGGACCAACTGCGTCGCGATGGCCGGGGCACTGGGCCTGGTCGTACTGACGGGCTGTGCCGTCGGGGGCGGGAACACGGATGGGAACGAAGCGGGCGGCGCCGTGACGCTGAACCTGCTCACCTTCGAGACCCCCAACCTCACCGCCAAGTACTGGGACGACATCATCGCCAAGACCAGTGCCAAGGTGCCGGGGGTGAAGATCAAGAAGCTCGTCGCGCCCAGTGCCGAGCAGCGCAACGAGTACGCGCGCCAACTGGACTCGACCGGCGCACTGCCCGACATCATGGTCGCGATCGACCCTGCCGGACTGGCACAGGCGGGCAAGCTCGCTCAGTTCAGCCGGAAGGAACTGGCGGACTGGGTCACCCCGACCGCGAACAGCTTCGACGGCAAGATCTACCAGCTGCCCACCAACACGCAGAGCTGGCAGATCTACTACCGAAAGGCGGACTTCGAGAAGGCGGGCATCACCAGACCTCCGAAGACATGGAACGACCTGCTCGCCGCGGTCGGAAAGCTCAAGGCGTCGCAGATCACGCCGTTCGTCATCGGCAGCGGTGCACCGGACGGCCTCGGCCCGCGGTGGACCTTCTCCCAACTGATGGCCACCGAGGTCTACGCCAAGGACCCGAAGTGGCTCGACAAACTGGTCGCCGGCAAGACGGATTTCAGCGACCCTCTGTTCGTCGAAGCGGCGACCAAGATGAAGGCACTGGCGGGCAAGAAGAACGTCGACAACCTGTCGGCCACCTACGCACAGGCGCAGGACGCTTTCCTCGCGGGCAAGGGCGCCATGTACCCGATGGGTTCGTGGTTCGCGGCAGCCCCGGACAAGGCGCAGCAGAAGCAGATCGGGGCCTTCCCCATGCCCACGCAGGACGGCTCGCTCGTCGTGCCCGCGTTCACCGGTGGCGGACTCTCGGTGAGTGCCAAGGCCCACGATGTCGCGAAGGCCAAGCGGTGGGCCATCGAGTTCTCCAAGCTGAACGCCGACGGCGGGGCGCGCTACGACGGCTTGTTCATCGCCCTCAAGGGCTACAAGCCGCCGGCCGGCCTCCCGCCCCTGTACAACGAGACCCTCGATCTCTACAAGAACGCGCAGTCCAGCGGGACGGTGACGCCGAACTTCGGCGACGAGAGCGGCATCCCGGCCCTGCCGTCCGGCTTCATGCCTGCGGTCGACGCCGGGCTGAACGATCTCCTCAACGACCGCTCGGACGTGGGCAAGTTCGTCACGACGCTGAACACCAAGTTCAAGGAGCTCGCGAAGTGACGCACACCACGCGCACCCGGACGGGGGTGGTTGCCACTGGAGGAATCTCGCCGGCTGGTCAGCCCACTGCTGCCTCGTCCGGGCGCACGGGTGGGCCGAGCAGGCGCCGCACCTGGACGTGGCCGTCGGCGGGAGCCTTCGTCGTCTTCGTCCTGCCGACCCTCACGGTCTTTACCGCGATGGTCCTGGCTCCCATCCTGTGGACCCTCTACATCGGGATGACCGATGAGCGCGCCACCCGATCGAAGACCTCGTTCGTCGGCCTGGACAACTACGGTCACCTCCTCGGGGACGAGGGGTTCCGGCACTCCCTGTGGAACACCGCTGTGATCACAGTGATCGTGGTGCTGCTGACGAACCTGCTCGGTCTCGCAATCGCCCTGCTGCTGCGCCGGCAGGGCCGGCTCTACAGCCTTCTCCGCAGCGTCTACTTCACACCAGTGATTCTCTCCGCCGTGGTGGTGTCGGTGATCGGGCGCTCGATCCTGGCGGACGACGGCCTGCTGAACAGCACGCTCGTCTCGATGGGGATCGAGAACCCGCCAGGCTGGCTCACAGATCCGTCGTACGCGATCTACTCCGTCTCCGGGATCATGGTCTGGCAGATGCTCGGCTTCGCCATCGTGGTCTATCTCGCTGCGCTCGCGGGAATCCCCACCGAACTCGAGGAGGCCGCGAGCCTCGACGGCGCCGGACCCTGGCAACAGTTCCGCGCCATCACCTGGCCGATGCTCGCGCCCGCGTTGACGATCAACACCGTCATGCTGATGATCAGCACGTTCAAGGTCTACGACCAGATCGCCGTGCTCACCAACGGCGGCCCCGGCACGGGCGGCACGGCCACCGTCGCCTTCGACGTGATCCGCACCGCCTTCTCCGAGCAACGCCCAGGAATGGCGTCCGCGATGGCCGGGATCATGCTCGTCCTCGTCTCGGCCGCGAGCGTGACCACGCTGAAGCTCCTGCAACGCAGAGAGGTGGACCTGTGAACCCCCGAACGCCGTGGGCACGCCCGCTGCTGGCCACCAGCGTGGCCGCCGTCTTCTGCCTACCGCTCTATGTGGCGCTGGTCAACGTCTTCAAACCCAGCTCCGAGGTCGTCGCATCGCCGCTGGCGCTCCCGGTTCCGCCGACCCTCGACAACCTCGAGCACGTGCTGACCCGGCCGGATGGACTGTTCTGGTACGGCCTCGCCAACTCCATCATCCTGACCACAGCATCGATCCTCATCACCACCGTGCTGGCCGCGATGTCGGCGTACCACCTCGTGCGGTCGGGCCGCTGGTGGAGCCGTGCCGTCCTCGGCGTCATGCTGGCCGGCCTGATGATCCCGCCCGCCGTCATCATGCTGCCGATCACGCGGATCCTCGACGCCATCGGGCTGATGCACACGATGCCGGGCGCCGTGCTGGTCAACGTCGGGTACTACCTGCCGTTCGCCGTGTTCGTCTTCATGGGCTTCATCCGCTCGATCCCGTGCGAGCTCGAAGAGGCCGCGGCGGTCGACGGTGCCGGGCGGTTCCGGACCTTCTGGCAGGTGGTCTTCCCACTCCTGCGACCGGCCTCGGCCAGCGTGCTGATCTTCCTCGGGGTCTGGGTCTGGAACGACTTCCTCACACCGCTGCTCGTCCTGGGCCCCGGAGCCGGGAACACCGTGACGGTCGGGATATTCCGCTCCATCGGCCCCTACCAGCAGGACTTCGGCGCGGTGTTCGCCTTCATGCTGCTGGCCACACTGCCCGTACTGGCCTTCTACCTCGCGTTTCAGAAGCAGTTCGTGCGCGGCCTGACCGGTGGCGCCACGAAGGGCTGAGCCGGTGGTTTGCATTCGGATGTGGATGTCGTGGGGTTCTTGAGGACGCTGTTGAACGCCTCGCTCACGGCGCTGACGCCCCTATAGTTCGTCAAGCTGCTCCGGCGGTTTCTGGGCGGGCTTTGATCATCTGGTCGGCTGGTGGAAGCGCATCCGGACGATGACGATCCGGTAGAGCGCGGAGTTCAGCTGCCGGTGGCCGCCGTGGTTGAGCCTGTGGCGGTCGGTCCTGCCCGAGGAAGCCGGGACGGGGAGCAGCCGGTGGCCTTCGCGGCCGTGTCCTGGGCGATCTTGGTATGGCGGATCATCTCCACCGTGCCCTCAGCACTCTTCGGGGTCACGGTCGCGGTGCCGGCCAGCACCGCCCGGGCGGCGTTCTCCGCGTCGATGGGGTCGGACTTGCGGCGCTGGCGTCGCACCCTGCGGTCGGGGCGGCCAGGCGGCGGATCAGTTCAACCTTCGTTCACGGCGTTCATTCATCCGATGTATAATCGCGGTCGCAGCATGAGGAGGTCACCACTGTGCCGGTCACCGACGAGGCGATCGAGAAGATCAAGGCGATGATCGTCGAAGGCGAGCTGCGCCCGGGGCAGCGGCTGCCCAAGGAGGCTGAGCTGGCCGAGCGGCTGGGGCTGTCGCGCAACTCCCTGCGGGAGGCGGTCAAGGCGCTCTCGCTGATACGAGTGCTGGACGTGCGCCAGGGCGACGGGACGTACGTGACCAGCCTGGAGCCCGACCTGCTGCTGGACGCGCTCGGCTTCGTCGTCGACTTCCATCAGGACGACACGGTGCTGGACTTCCTCCAGGTTCGCCGGATCCTGGAGCCGGCCGCCGCGGCCATGGCGGCGGCGGTGATGCTGGACGAAGGTGTCGCCGCGCTGGAGGAGGTGCTCGACCGTCTTCCGCGGGAGCCCTCGCTGGAGGAACTCATTGCCAACGACCTCGAGTTCCACCGCCTGATCGCCTCCGGCTCCGGTAACCCGGTACTCTGCTCGCTGATCGACGGAATCTCCGGGCCTACCGCCCGGGCGCGGATCTGGCGAGGGCTGACCGAAGAGGGTGCGGTGCAGCGCACCCGCGACCAGCACCGGGCGATCTGCGAGGCCATCGCCGCCCGGAACCCCGAGCTGGCCCGGTCCTGGATGACGGTGCACGTCGCCGGCGTCGAACAGTGGCTGCACGGCACCCTCGGCGGGAGCACGTCCGCGTTCTGACGGCGCGTCACTACTACTGCTTCCCTGATTCCTGTGTCAGACCTTGCGGGTGTCGGCCCAGGGCTTCGGCAAAGTTGCTCGAGGTCCAACCCGTGATCATGTGAGTCCGAGGCGGGTGAGCGGCCGGCGGACGTCGCGGGCGTTGCGCCGAAGGGCGGAAGCGATGCTGGTCTTGCCGCCATGCGAAGGGCGCCGATGGCGAGGTTGCGTCCAGGTCGCCACGGCGCGGGGTGCGGCGCCTGTCCGCAGATGGAAGGCGTCTTCGGCGAAGGTCACGTCGCGGATGTGGTGGAGTGACTCGATCTTCCAGTGATCGCGGATGAGTGAACCCCGCCAGGAGTGTCACGGTGGCGGCCGTGGCCGCGGTTCTGGAGGAGGGCTTCATGGTGCTGACCTCCTTGGCTGGGATGCCCGGTGCCCGCGCCGAGTTGGGCGGGCACCGGGGCGAAGGGCTGGCGCGGGGAGGGGGAGGATCCTCCCGGGGAAACTGGGCGGCGGGGCGGAGCGGCCTTTCTCCCGCCCTCACCCGGGAGGAAGGCCGCTCCGCGGTCGTGGCGGTCCGTGACGGAACCTGTAGCGGAGCACACCTGCGCAGTCATCGGCTGGCTTGCGGTATCAAGAACCCTTGAACCTCAATGGTGACGCCCGGCTTTTCTGATCGCGAGGACTCGTTACCTCCATGTTGACCTGTGCGTATGAGGGTTGCGAGAGCCAGGTTCCGGAAGAAAGATCGGAGGACTTCTTGCGACGTCGCGATAGTCGCTCGTATGGTCAAGGCTCCGAGAGTCCTCCGATGTATTGAAGGTGGCGGAGGGTCTGGACCTCCGGAGCGACGACGGGAGAAACACATGAGGCTGTTGCGGATCGGGGAGCCGGGAGCGGAGATGCCCGCGGTCCTCGGCGAGGACGGCACCGCGTTCGCGCTCACCGGCTTGACCACCGACATCGACGGGCCCTTCCTCGCCTCCGGCGGAGTCGACCGGGTCAGGCAGGCGCTGGCCGAGAGTTCGCTGCCGCGCCTGGAGGTGGCCGGCCGGCGGATCGGCGCTCCCGTCGCCCGTCCGGGCAAGGTGGTGTGCGTCGGACTCAACTACCTTGACCACGCCGAGGAGACCGGCGCGGCAGTCCCTGAGCGGCCGGTGGTCTTCATGAAGGACCCCTCCACCGTCGTGGGCCCCCACGACCCGGTGCGGATCCCCCGCGGCTCGGTCAAGACCGACTGGGAGGTGGAACTCGCCGTCGTCATCGGCGTCGAGGCCCGCTACCTGGCCGGCCCGGCCGAGGCGGCCGGTCACATCGCCGGCTACGCGATCAGCAACGACGTCTCCGAGCGGGAGTTCCAGCTGGAGTACTCCGCCCAGTGGGACCTCGGCAAGTCCTGCGAGACCTTCAACCCGCTGGGCCCCTGGCTGGTGACCCCCGACGAGGTGGGCGACCCGCAGGGACTCGGCCTGCGCCTGTCCGTCAACGGCGAGGTCCGCCAGGACAGCGACACCAAGAACATGATCTTCGACGTCGCATACCTCATCTGGTACCTGAGCCAGTACATGGTGCTGAGCCCCGGCGACGTCATCAACACCGGCACCCCGGCCGGCGTGGCCCTCGGCCTGCCTGGCACCCCATATCTGCGCGCGGGGGATGTGGTCGAGCTGTCCATCGACGGGCTCGGCACCCAGCGCCAGACGCTCATCAACGCGTGAAAGGCACCGAGTTGTCCGCAACCACCGCGCGGATCACCGCCGTCGACACCTACGACATCCGCTTCCCGACCTCGCGGGAGCTGGACGGGTCCGACGCGATGAATCCCGACCCCGACTACTCCGCCGCCTACCTCGTCCTGCGTACTTCCACGGGCGGCCACGAGGGCCACGGCTTCACCTTCACCATCGGCCGCGGCAACGATGTCCAGGTCGCCGCCATCGATGCGCTGCGCGAGCACGTCGTCGGACGTCCGGTCGCCGAACTGTGCGCCGATCCCGGCTCGCTGTACCGCGACCTGATCGGCGACAGCCAGCTGCGCTGGCTCGGGCCGGAAAAGGGCGTGATGCACATGGCCATCGGCGCCGTCGTCAACGCGGTCTGGGATCTGGCGGCCAAACGCGAGGGCAAGCCGTTGTGGCAGCTCCTCGCCGACGCCGACCCCGCGTGGCTGGTCTCCCAGGTCGACTTCCGCTACCTCACCGACGCCCTGACCCCCGACGAGGCCCTGGAACTCCTACGCACGGGCAAGCAGGGCGCCGGCGACCGGGCCACCGAGCTGCTGCGGCGCGGCTACCCCGCCTACACCACCTCCCCGGGCTGGCTCGGCTACTCCGACGAGAAACTCACCCGACTCGCCAAGCAGGCCGTCGCCGAGGGCTTCACCCAAATCAAGCTCAAGGTCGGCGCCGACCTGCAGGACGACATCCGCCGCTGCCGTGCGGCCCGCGAGGCCGTAGGACCAAACGTCCGGATGGCCATCGACGCCAACCAGCGGTGGAACATCGGCGAGGCCGTCGAATGGACCAAGGCACTCGCCGAGTTCGACCCGTACTGGATCGAGGAGCCCACCAGCCCCGACGACATCCTCGGTCACGCCGCCGTCCGGCGTGGCGTCCACCCCGTCAAGGTCGCCACCGGCGAGCACGTCCAGAACCGCGTCGTCTTCAAGCAGCTCCTGCAGGCCGACGCCATCGACGTCCTCCAGCTCGACTCCGCCCGCGTGGCCGGCGTCAACGAGAACCTCGCCATCCTGCTGCTCGCCGCCAAGTTCGGCGTCCCGGTGTGCCCGCACGCCGGCGGCGTCGGGCTGTGCGAACTCGTCCAGCACCTGTCGATGTTCGACTACGTGGCCCTCACCGGCACCACCGAGGACCGCGTCATCGAGTACGTCGACCATCTCCACCAGCACTTCCTGGACCCGGTGGTGATCATCGACGGGCACTACCGGGCACCCACCACGCCCGGCTTCTCCGCCACCATGCACCGGACCACCATCGACACCTACAGCTTCCCCGACGGAGCGTTCTGGACGGCCGACGCGGCCCTGGCCGGACCCGGCACGGACACGACGGACACGGGCACGGAGGACCACGCATGAAGACCGAACTCAACGGGCTCACCGCCCTGGTCACCGGAGGAGCCTCCGGCATCGGACTGGCCACCGCCCAGCTCCTGAACGAGCGCGGCGCGGACGTCGCCGTCCTCGACCTCGACCCTCGCGGCGTGAGCGCCCCGCTGCGCGGCCACACCGCCGACGTCACCGACGACCGCTCCGTCCGCTCGGCCGTCGAAGCGGCCGCCGGGGAGCTCGGCGGCATCGACATCCTGGTCAACAACGCCGGTATCGGCGCCGCCGGAACGGTCGCGGACAACCCGGACGAAGAGTGGCACCGCGTGCTCGACGTCAACGTCCTCGGTATCGTCCGCACCACCCGCGCCGCCCTGCCGTACCTGCGTGACTCGGACGCCGCCTCGGTCGTCAACACCTGCTCCATCGCCGCCACTGCCGGCCTGCCCCAGCGCGCCCTCTACTCCGCAAGCAAGGGCGCCGTGCTCTCGCTCACCCTGGCCATGGCCGCCGACCACGTCCGCGAGGGAATCCGGGTCAACTGCGTCAACCCCGGCACCGTCGACACCCCGTGGATCGGGCGGCTGCTGGACGCCGCCCCGGACCCGGCCGCCGAACGCGCCGCGCTCAAAGCCCGCCAGCCCACCGGCCGCCTCGTCACCGCCCAGGAGGTGGCCACCGCCATCGTCTACCTCGCCTCCCCGGCCGCCGGGAGCACCACCGGTACCGCCCTCGCGGTCGACGGCGGCATGGCCGGCCTGCGCCTGCGACCGGAGCCCCGGCCGTGACCGTGCGCCAGAACGGGCTCGGAAGCAGCGCCGTACGGGTCAGCGAGCTCTCCTTCGGCGCGGCCGGCATCGGCAACCTCTTCACCCCGGTCACCGACCACCAGGCCGAACAGGCCGTGACCGCCGCCTGGGACGCGGGCGTGCGGTACTTCGACACCGCCCCGCACTACGGCCTCGGCCTGTCCGAGCGGCGCCTCGGCGCCGCCCTGCGCGACCGCCCCCGGGACGAATACACCCTGTCGACCAAGGTCGGCCGGCTGCTCGAACCCGCGGACACCGACGGAACCGACCTCGCAGCCGGCTTCGCCGTCCCCGCGACCCACCGCCGTGTCTGGGACTTCAGCGTCGAGGGCGTCCGCCGCTCCCTCGCCGACAGCCTGGAACGCCTCGGCCTCGACCGGATCGACATCGCGTATCTGCACGACCCGGACGACCACGCCGAGCAGGCCCTGGAGGAGGCCTACCCGGAGCTGGAACGGCTGCGCGGCGAAGGCGTGCTCGGTGCGATCGGTGCCGGCATGAACCAGGCCGAACTGCTGACCCGCTTCATCCGCGAGACCGACATCGACGCCGTCCTCCTGGCCGGCCGATACAGCCTGCTCGACCAGCGCGGCCTCATCGACCTGCTGCCCCTCGCGGCCGACCGCGGCGTGGGGGTCGTGATCGGCGGCGTCTTCAACTCCGGCCTGCTCGCCGACCCCCGCCCCGGTGCCACCTTCGACTACGCCGCCGCGCCCGACGACCTCGTGGCACGCGCCCTCGAGCTCAGGACCGTCTGCGAGCGGCACGGCGTGCCGCTGCGTGCCGCCGCCCTGCGCTTCCCGTTCGGACACCCCGCCGTCATGAGCGTCCTGGTCGGCACCCGCAGTGCCGCCGAGGCCGAGGACGCCGCCTCCCTGTTCAACCGCCCCGTGCCGGACGCGCTGTGGGCGGAAATCAAGGAGCTCGGGCTGTTGTCGCCGGATGTCCCGACTCCCGCACAGGAGCGCTGATGCGCGTCGCCCTGTTCATCACCTGCTTCAACGACACCCTCTTCCCCGGCACCGGCCGGGCCGTGCTGACCGTACTGGAGCGGCTCGGCCACACCGTGGACTTCCCGCAGGAGCAGACCTGCTGCGGGCAGATGCACTTCAACACCGGCTACCGCCCGGAGGCGGTTCCCCTCATGGCCCGCTTCGCGCGGACCTTCGCCGACTACGACGCCGTGGTCACCCCGTCCGCGTCCTGCGCGGGCATGATCCGCAACAGCCACCCCGTGCTGGCCAGGGAGTACGGGCCCACCGCCCTCCAGCAGCAGGTCGACGAACTGGTGCCCCGGGTCCACGAGTTCACCGAGTTTCTCGTCGACGTGCTGGGCGTCACCGGTGTCGGCGCCCGCTTCCCTCACCGGGTCACCTACCACCCCACCTGCCATTCCCTGCGCGGGCTGCGCCTCGGCGACCGGCCGTTGCGACTGCTGCGCGAGGTCGAGGACATCGACCTCGTGGACCTCCCGGCCGCCGACTCCTGCTGCGGCTTCGGCGGCACCTTCGCCGTCAAGAACGCCGATACCTCCGGCGCGATGCTCACCGACAAGACGCGAGACGTCCTGGCCACCGGCGCCGACGTGCTGTGCGCCGCTGACAACTCCTGTCTGATGCACATCGGCGGCGGCCTCTCCCGGCAGGGCAGCGCCGTGCGGACCATGCACCTGGCCGAGATCCTCGCCGCCACCGAAGGAGCCGCGTGATGAGCAACCCTGGTGACCGCGGGGTCGTCTGGCTCGGCTCTCCGTCGTTCCCCGACGCCGCCCGAAGCGCCCTCGGCGACACGCAACTGCGGGCCAACCTGAAGCGGGCCACCGCCACGATCCGCGACAAGCGCCTCGCGGTCGCCTCGGAAGTCGACGATTGGGAGGCACTGCGCGAATCGGCCGCCGCCGTGAAGAAGCGCACCGCCCGCCATCTCGGCGGGTATCTGGTGCAGTTGGAGGAGGCGGTCTCCGCGGCGGGCGGCACCGTGCACTGGGCCGCCGACGCGGCCGAGGCCAACCGCATCGTCACCGAACTCGTCCGGCTCACCGGCGAGTCGGAGGTCGTCAAGGTCAAGTCCATGGTCACCCAGGAGATCGGCCTCAACGAGCACCTCGCCGAGGCCGGCATCACCGCCTACGAGACCGATCTCGCCGAACTCATCGTGCAGTTGGGCGACGACCGACCCTCGCACATCCTGGTCCCGGCGATCCACCGGAACCGCACCGAGATCCGCGATCTGTTCGCCTCCGAGATGGGCCACTGGGGCCGTCCTGCCCCCGAAGGCCTCACCGACGACCCGGCCGAACTCGCCGAGGCGGCCCGACTGCACCTGCGGCAGAAGTTCCTCACCGCCAGGGTCGCCGTCTCCGGCGCCAACTTCGCCGTCGCCGACACCGGTACTGTCGTCGTCGTGGAATCCGAGGGCAACGGCCGGATGTGCCTGACCCTCCCGGAGACCCTGATCACCGTGATGGGCATCGAGAAGGTCGTCCCCACCTGGTCCGACCTGGAAATCTTCCTTCAACTGCTGCCCCGCTCCTCCACCGGCGAGCGGATGAACCCGTACACCTCCACCTGGACCGGCACCACCGACGGCGACGGCCCGACCCAGTTCCACCTGGTACTGCTCGACAACGGCCGTACCGACACACTCGCCGACACCGTCGGCCGCCAGGCCCTCGCCTGCATCCGCTGCTCCGCCTGCCTCAACGTCTGCCCGGTCTTCGAACGTACCGGGGGCCACGCCTACGGCTCCGTCTACCCCGGGCCGATCGGCGCCGTCCTCACCCCGCAACTGGTCGGGGTCGAGAACGCGGCCACCCTGCCCTTCGCCTCCACACTGTGCGGGGCCTGCTACGACGTCTGCCCCGTGAAGATCGACATCCCGGAGCTGCTCGTCCACCTGCGGTCCGAAGCCGTCGAGTCGAAGCGCCGCGCCGCACGCCTGCCCACTGCCGAGGCGGTGGCGATGAAGGCCGCCGCCACCCTCCTCGACTCCCCGCGACTCCTCGCCGCGGCACAGAAAGCGGCGGCACTCGGCGGCCGCGCCCTGGCCCGGCGCGGGCGCATCGGCCGACTGCCCGGCCCATTGCACGGCTGGTCCGGCACCCGGGACACGCCGGCACCGCCCGCCGAGACCTTCCGCACCTGGTGGCGCAAGAACCGAGAAGGTGACCGATGAGCAGCCGCGACGCAATCCTCGGACGCATCGAAGCCGCCCTCGCCGACGTCCCCGCCGACGAGACTCCGGTCGACGTGCCCATTCCCCGGAACTACCGCCGAAGCCACATCCAGCCCGGTGACGACATCGTGGCCCTGTTCGCCGAACGCGTCGCGGACTACCGCGCCACCGTCACCCGCACCGATCCGGCAGGCCTGCCCGCCGCCATCGCCGCCGCCCTCACAGCCCGCCGCGCCCGTCGCCTCGCCCTGCCCGAAGGCTTCCCCGCCGAACTGCTCCCGCCCGGCGACTGGCAGTGGCACAGCGAACCGCTCGACGTGCCGGCCCTGGACGCACTGGACGGCGCGCTCACTCTCGCGGCGGTGGGCATCGCCGTCACCGGTACCCTCGTGCTCGACACCGGCCCGGGGCAGGGCAGACGCGCCCTCACCCTCGTCCCGGACTACCACCTGTGCGTCATCCGCGCCGAGCAGATCGCCGCCGACGTCCCCGACGCCCTTCGCCGCCTCGACCCGGCCCGGCCGCTGACCTTCGTCTCCGGCCCGTCCGCCACCAGCGACATCGAACTCGACCGGGTGGAGGGCGTCCACGGACCCCGCACCCTGGATGTCGTCATCGTCGACCCCACCCACCCGGAGCAGCCATGAGGATCGCCCTGCACACCCGCGTACGCGCGGACCGGATCGCGCAGTACGAGTCTGCCCACCGTGAGGTGCCCGCCGAACTCACCACCGCCATCCGGGCCGCGGGCGTCAGCTCGTGGACCATCTGGCGCAGCGGCAGCGAGCTGTTCCACCTGCTGGAGTGCGAGGACTACACCCGACTGCTCGCCGAACTGGAACACCTCCCGGTCAACGTCGCCTGGCAGGCCCGGATGGCCGACCTCCTCGACGTCGTCCACGACTACTCCGAGGCGGGCGCCGAGGCCGGACTCCCGGTGGTGTGGGAGCTGTGACCGGGCGGCCGATCATCGACGCGCACCACCACGTCTGGGACCTCACGGCCCGGCCACAGCCGTGGATCACGGGCGAAGCCCTCGCCCCGCTCGCCCGGTCCTTTTCGGCCGCTGACCTCGCCACCGAGGCGCGGACAGTGGGCGTTGTCGGCACGATCGTCGTCCAGACGGTCTGCGTGCCCGAGGAGACACCCGAACTGCTGGCCCTCGCGGCCAGCAGCGACCTGGTCGCCGGGGTGGTCGGCTGGACCGACCTCACCGCCCCGGATGTCGCCGACGCGATCGCCGCCCTGCGCGAACGGCCCGGCGGGAACCGGCTGGTCGGCATCCGTCACCAGGTCCAGGAGGAGCCGGACCCGAACTGGCTGCTGCGCCCGGACGTACGGCGCGGCCTGACCGCCGTCGCCCAGGCCGGGCTGGTCTACGACCTCGTCGTCAAACCACACCAACTGGCCGCCGCGATCGACGCAGCCGCCCGGCTCACTGGGCTGACCTTCGTTCTCGACCACCTCGGCAAGCCCCCGATCGCCACCGGCGCTCTCGACCCCTGGGCCGCCGGCCTGCACCGCCTGGCCGCTCTGCCCAACACCGTGTGCAAACTTTCCGGCCTGGTCACCGAGGCCGCCCCCGGCGGCTGGCGTACCGAGGACTTCAAGCCCTACGCCGACACAGTCCTGGACGCCTTCGGTCCGCAGCGGTTGCTGTTCGGATCCGACTGGCCGGTCTGCACCCTGGAGGCGGACTACGCGGGGGTCGTCGGGATAGCAGAATCGCTCACGGAGGCACTCGGCCCAAGGGAGAAGGAAGCGGTGTTCCGGGGCAACGCGATCCGCGTCTACCGACTGTAGGCCCCCCGACATGCGCCCGCCGGCGATCTCGTTCAGGCGGGCGCTGCGGAGCCACCCTGCCCGGTTCGTCCAGGTTGCGATGACGGCGCTGCTCACTGCGGCGAACGGTGAGGAACACCTTCATCCAGTCGTTCGATCCCGCCCACGTCGTCGCAGTCGGGATCAGTACGACGACGACGTTGTGGATCACCGTGGTGACGCGGTCAGCGATGCAGGGATGCACTGGTTTGCCCTCAGGGCCCGCCTTGCCCAACGTCGTTCTGAGGGCTGGTCCCTTCCCGGCGTATGGGCAGCAGCAGGGTGAATGTGGTGGGCGCGCCGCCTGCCAGGACGAGGCGTCCGCCGAGGGAGACGGTGAGATCGCGGGCGAGGGCGAGGCCGATGCCCGTGCCTGCGCTGTCGCTGGAGAGGCCGCGCTCGAACAGCCGCGTGCCGTCGCCGTCCACCGTGCCTTCGTCGGCGACGTCGAAGGCGAGGGCGTCGTCGAGGTCCCGGACGGTGACGCGCACGGTTCCGTGTCCGTGGACGCGCGCGTTGTCCAGTAGTACGTGGAGGATCTCGGTGACGGACCCCCCGGGGACGCGGATGTCGTCCGGTACGTTCTCGGCGGCGAAATCCAGCCGCCGGCCGTCGCGGGCGAAGAGCCCGTGCCACCGCCCCTCGGTCTGTGCCACGAGTTCGCCCAGCGGCCGGTCCGGGGCGGGGGGCCGGGGCGGACGGGCGGAACGTGCCAGCCGGAGCACGTCCTCCACGGTCTCGTGCAGCCGGCGGGTGGCGGCCAGGGCTTCCTGAAGCGCAGGCCGGGTTTCCTCCTGCGCGAGTCCGGCTTCCAGGATGAGCTGCAAGCCGGTGAGCGGGGTGCGCAGCTGGTGGGAGGCATTGGCACTGAAGTTCCGCTCGTGGCGCAGGAGTTCAGACAGGCTGTGCAGCATGTCGTTGTGCGTGCGGGCGACCTGGTCGACCTCGGCGATGGCGCTGGGCGCGGCCCGCGCGGTCAGATCGCCCGCGGCGACGGCCTGGCAGTGACGCGAGAGGTCCTCCAGGGGCGAGGCGAGCACACGCGCCTGTCGGCGGGCGATGAGGACGGCGGCGGTGAGCGCGACCACGGCGACACCCGCCAGGGCCGCCCAGCCGACGAGCACGCGGTTGCGTACGTCCTGTGCGGGCGAGGAGGCGCGGACGGCCCCGATGACCTGCTCGGCATGGGAGACGGGCACGGCGGCGACGAGCTCGTCGTCCGTCGTCGACCGGGACACCCTGGCACCGAGAGCCCAGCGGACCGTGCCGTCGCCCGTCCGTGGTCCGGTACCCGCGCGCAGCCGCAGCTGCGGGTCGTACAGACCGAGGCGCTGCCCGGGCGCGGTCGCGGGCAGCTCCGGCGGGTCACCGGTCAGGTAATCCGGGTTCACGCGGACGGCCGCGGCCAGGGCCGCCCGTTCCAGCGCGTCTCGCTGGTCGGCGTACAGGGAGGACCTGATGGCGAGGGCCAGGGGGACCGCGAGGAGGACGAGGGCGACCAGGACGGCGGTAAGGGCCACCCGCTCCACACGCTGTCTCATGCCTTCATCATGCGGGTCGTCCACCACGTCGTACGAAACCCGGCTCACGGTTTTACCGTCGTCTAACCGTCGCCGCGCGGGCCGTTAACCGGGTCGCTCCTAGCGTCTGGGACGTGACCGTCCGGTCCCAGGCGCCTTCTGGAGGGCAGTGGCCATGACACATGTACGGACGTCCGGCGTCGTGGGGCTGGTGCTCTGCGCTGCGTTGATCGCCGGGTGTTCCGGATCCGGATCGGGGTCCGGGTCCGGCTCCGGTACGACGTCGGACAATTCGGCGTCGACGCCGGACAAGACGTCGTCGGCCGGTTCGGCGCCGAACGCCGCGGCGCCTACCGAGTCCAATCCGCCCGGCGACATCCCCGACAACCAGACGTTCATCGCCTACCGGCCGTCCGGCGGCTTCACCGGTTTCACGGTGAAGGTGCCCGAGGGCTGGGCCCGGACGACGAACGGCGCGACGACCGTGTTCACGGACAAGCTGAACCGCATCCAGATCTCCGCCGCGACCGCCACGGCCGCACCCACCGGCGGTTCGGTGACCAACACGGTCGTTCCGCAACTGCGCGGCCAGGTATCGAAGTTCGCGCACCCGAAGGTGAGCGTGGTGCAGCGCAGGGCGGGCACCGCCGTGCTGCTGACCTACCAGGGCGACTCCGCCGCAGACCCGGTCACCGGCAAGGTCGTGCGGGACGCGTTCGAGCGGTATGCCTTCTACCGGCACGGCCACGAGGTGGACCTCACCCTGTCCGGTCCGGTGAACGCCGACAACGTGGACCCGTGGCGCATCGTCAGCGACTCCTTCGGCTGGCGGTGAGCACGATGCCCGTACGGTCGTACGATGACGCCCTCACGGCCCGCGAGCTGTACCGCTTCTTCCGGGCCGGCGAGGAGGAGACGCTCGCACTGCGCGGTGTGTCGCTGCGGGTGGCGCGCGGCGAGACGGTCGCCGTGGTCGGTCCGTCCGGGGCCGGTAAATCCACACTGTTGTCCTGTCTGGCCGGGCTCGACGAGCCGTCGGGCGGCGAGGTGCATGTGGACGGCGTCCGCATCAGCCACCGGTCGGAGACCGAGCGCGCCCGGCTGCGGGCCCGGCACATCGGCGTTCTGCTGCAGACCCGCAATCTGCTGCCCCATCTGAGCGTGCGCGACAACGTGCGCCTCGCGCAGGGCGCCGTCCCTGGCCGGCCCGCCGCCCCCGCCGAGCGGCTGCTGGACCAGGTGGGGCTGGGGGAGCGCCGGCACGCGCTGCCCCGGCAGCTGTCCGGCGGGGAGCTGGCCCGCGCCGGGCTGGCTGTCGCGCTGGCCAACTCGCCCGCGGTGCTGCTCGCGGACGAGCCGACCGGCGAACTCGACGGTGGCACCGAACGGCTGGTCCTGCAGATGCTGCGCGATCGGGCGGAGGACGGCTGCGCGGTGCTCGTCGTCACGCACAGCACGGAGGCGGTACGGATCGCGGACCGGGTGATCAGGCTGGACGACGGGCGGATGACGCAGGTCGCCGAGAACGGCGCGGACTTCTGCGACACGGGTCTTCAGGAGGTGCGCGGTGTCTCCGGATGACGTGCTGATCGCCTGCCAGGACGCCGCACTCACCTTCGGCCGGGGCCCGAACGCGGTCGTGGCCGTACACGGGGCGGCGCTGCGGATCCGCAGCGGGGACCGGATCGCGATCGTAGGGCCTTCGGGGTCGGGCAAGTCGTCGCTGCTGCACCTGCTGGCCGGACTCGAACGGCCCACCAGCGGCACGGTGACCTGGCCCGGGCTGACCGGGCCAGGGGACATCGGGCTGGTCTTCCAGGGCGACAGCCTGATCCCGGCTCTCGACGTCGTGGAGAACACCGCGCTGCCACTGGTGCTCACCGGGGTGCCCGAGGACCGGGCGCGCGAGGCGGCCCTTGTCGCGCTCGCCCGGGTGGACGCGGCCGGTCTGGCCGACCGGCTGCCGGAGGAGATCTCCGGCGGCCAGGCCCAACGCGTGGCCGCAGCCCGGGTGTTGGCGCAGGCCCCGCGGGTGATCCTGGCCGACGAGCCCACGGGGCGGCTGGACCACGCGACAGGCGGCCGGGTCCTGGACGCGCTCCTGACGGCGGCCGACGAGACGGGTGCGGCCCTCGTCGTCACCACACACGATCCGGCCGTCGCCGCACGCCTCATCGCGCGGCGGACGATGCGCGACGGCCGGCTGCTGCCGGCGGACGGCACCGCCACCGAGCGGGCAGAGCAGACCACAGACAGTCCCCGGGAGCACTCATGATCACCCCATGGGCGGGCGGCCTCGTCCGTCACCGCACCGGGCGCCTCCTCGCCGCCACGGCCGGGATCGCGCTCGCCGTCGCGCTCGTCGCCGCGCTCGGCTCGTTCCTGACCGCATCCAAGGCGACCATGACACAGCGGGCGGTGCGTTCGGTCGCCGTGGACTGGCAGGTCGAGGTGCAGCCCGGCGCCGACCCGAACGCGGCGCTGTCGCTGGTCCGCAGGACACCGGGCGTACGCTCAGCCGTCCCGGTCAGCATCGCGCACAGCAGCGGCTTCACGGCCACCGTGCAGGGAAGCACCCAGACCACGGGCCCCGGCATGGTCCTCGGCCTGCCCGACGGCTACCAGACCCTTTTCCCCGGCGAGATCCGCTCGCTCACCGGCCGCCCCACCGGCGTGCTGCTGGCCCAGCAGACCGCCTCGAACCTCCACGCGGCCCCCGGTTCCACTGTCGGCCTCCGGCTGCCCGGGACGACGGGCGTGCGCCAGGTCCGCGTGGACGGAGTCATCGACCTCCCGCAGGCCGACTCGCTGTTCCAGAAGGTCGGCGCGCCCGCCCAGTCGCAGCCCACCGCGCCACCCGACAACGTGCTGCTCCTGCCCGCCGCGCAGTTGGCCTCGCTGACGGGGAGCGCCACCTCCCTCACCACCCAGATCCACGTCGCCCGCGGCGCCGCGCTGCCCCACGACCCGGCCGCCGCGTTCACCTCGGTGACCCGCGCAGCCCACAACCTGGAGGCCCGGGGCACCGGTTCGATGCTGGTGGGCGACAACCTGGGGGCCGCGCTCGACTCAGCCCGCCAGGACGCCCTGTACGCGCAGATCCTCTTCCTCTTCCTCGGTGTGCCCGGCGCGGTGCTCGCCGCTTCGCTGACCGCCGCGGTCGCGGGCGCCGGCGGTGAACGGCGCCGCCAGGAACAGGCGTTGCTGCGGCTGCGCGGCCTCCGACCCCGGCAGATCGTGTCCCTGTCGGCCCTGGAGGCGGTGCTCGTCGGCGTCGTCGGCGGGCTCGCCGGCCTCGGTCTCGCGGCGCTGACCGGCCGGCTCGCCTTCGGGGCGGCCTCGTTCGGCGCGAGCGCCGGCACGTGGATCGTCTGGTACGCCGTCGCGTTCGTCCTCGGTGCGGCGGTCGCCGCCGGCGCGGTGCTGGTCCCGGCCGTGCGCGACCTTCGCACCGTGACGGTCGCCGACACCCGCAGGACCGCGAGCCGCACCGGTTCGCCGTGGTGGATGCGGACCGGTCTGGACTTCATGCTGCTGGTCGGCTCGTGGCTGGTCTTCCGTGCCTCGTCCGGCAACCAGTACGCGCTCGTCCTCGCCCCGGAGGGCGTGCCGAGCATCTCCGTGTCGTACTGGGCGTTTCTGGGTCCGGCACTGTTGTGGACCGGGGCTGCTCTGCTGCTGTGGAGGCTCACGCTCCTGGCGCTCACCCGCGGCCGCCCGGTGCTGGCCCGGCTCGCGCGTCCGCTGACGTCGTCGTTGGCCGGGACGACGGCGGCCGTCCTCGCCCGGCGCAGCCGCCCGCTGGCCCGTTCGATGGTGCTGCTGGCGCTCGCCGTGTCGTTCGCCGTGTCCACGTCGGTCTTCAACTCCACCTACCAGCAGCAGGCGGAGGCGGACGCGCGCCTGACCAACGGCGCCGACGTCACGGTCACCGAGCCCCCCGCAGCACAGACGCCTCCCAGCGCCGCAGCGTCCCTCGCAGTCCCCGGCGCCCGCCACATCGAGCCGCTCCAGCACCGGTTCGCCTACGTCGGCTCCGATCTCCAGGACCTGTACGGCGTGCGCCCGGACACGATCGCCTCGGCGACCTCACTGCAGGACGCATACTTCTCGGGAGGCACCGCGCGGCAGCTCATGCGGCTGCTCGCCCAGCGTCCCGACAACCTGCTGGTCAGCGCGGAGACGGTGAGTGACTTCCAGCTCTCCCCGGGCGACACCGTCAATCTGCGCATCCAGGACGCGAAGACCAAGGCGCTGCGCACGGTGCCGTTCCACTACGCCGGAATCGTCAAGGAGTTCCCGACCGCGCCGAAGGACAGCTTCTTCGTCGCCAACGCCTCCTACATCACGAAGACTACCGGCAGCGACGCGGTCGGCGCCTTCCTGGTAGACACCGGCGGCACGCACCAGAAGGCCGTGGCCGCGCAACTGCGCAAGCAACTGGGCACGCGTGCCACCGTCACCGACCTCACCCAGACGCGGGGCACCGTCGGCACCAGCCTGACCTCGGTCGACCTGGCCGGTCTGACCCGGATCGAGCTGGCCTTCGCGGTGCTCCTCGCCGCCGGGGCCGGCGGTCTGGTCCTCGCATTGGGGCTCGCCGAGCGCCGCCGCACCTTCGCGATCACCACTGTGCTGGGCGCCACGCGCCGGCATCTGCGCGGCATGGTGCTCACCGAGGCGGTCGTGCTGACGGCGGGCGGCCTCGCGGGCGGCGCGCTGATCGGCTGGGCGCTGTCCGAGATGCTGGTCAAGGTCCTCACCGGCGTCTTCGACCCGCCGCCGTCCGCCCTCGCGGTGCCAAGCGGCTATCTGACGCTGACCGCGGCCGCAGCCGTGGCCGCCGTGCTCGCCGCCGCCCTCAACGGCGTGCGGCGGGCCCGGCGCCCCGCCGTCGAGGAACTGCGCGACCTGTGAGCGCACCGAACGGCGCACCTGCCCGTATGCTGCCGAACGTGCGTACGCCCCCAGCACCAGACCCCGGCCGTTTCGGCGTCCTCGTCGTGGAGGACGACAGCACCATCGGCCGCCACCTGGAGACGGGGCTGCGCAGCAACGGCTACGCACCCACCTGGAGCCGTACCGGCGCGGGCGCGCTCACACAGGCATCCCAAGTGTCCTACGACGTGTTGCTCCTGGACCTCGGACTGCCCGACATGGATGGCCTCGACGTCGCCCGCACCCTGCGCGCCCGCTTCCCGAACCTGCTGATCGTCATCCTGACCGCCCGCACCGACGACATCGACGTCATCGCGGGTCTGGACGCGGGAGCCGACGACTACCTCGTCAAACCCTTCAGCCTGACCGTGCTGCTCGCCCGGCTCCGCGCCCATCTGCGCCGCCGGTCCGCGGCCTCCCCGCCGCCGGAGCCGGTACCGCTCGGCGACCTGGTCCTGGACGAGGCGGCTCGCCGCTGCACCCTGCACGGCACGGACGTCCCGCTGCGGCCCAAGGAGTTCGAGCTGCTCGCCCTGCTGGGCCGGCACGCGGGCGAGGCCGTGGCGCGCGAGACGCTGATGGCACAGGTATGGGACGAGAACTGGTTCGGCCCCACCAAGACCCTCGACGTCACGATGGCCGGGCTGCGCCGCCGCCTTGCCAAAGCGGCGGACTCCTCCCCACACCCCGTCCGGCTGCCGCTGATCACCACCCTGCGCGGGCACGGCTACCGGCTCGAGGACGACTGACGCATATCGAAGCGGAACATGTCCGGCCAAGTCGATGCCGTGCGGGCGGAGGATGTCGGCCAGCAGGCGAAGACTCAAGGGGGATCGGTGTTGTCTGCCATGGATAGCCTTCGACCAGTGACTGCTCGAGGACGAAGGAGCTTTGGTGCGTGACGAGCTGAGTGGTGAGCCTGTGGCAGGCTGCTATCCGTCTCAATGTCCATTGTGTGAGGGGCCCCTCGTTAGGGCAGAGCGAGTTGCCGCGGGTCAGAGCTGGCTATGCATAAAGGTCCGTACGGCAGGCAAGCGGCTGGCGCGGCACCGCGAAACCATGGCCTTGGTGTGTGACCGGTGCCACCATGTTCTGCTGTTCCTGCAGCCTCCTTGGTCCGCGGAAGCGGATGCCGGGCTGTGAGAGCTGCCTCCGCATAACGCGGATCAGGGTTGCGTTTCGCGAGGCGCGCCAGTTCAGCACGACAACCGGCGCGGTCGACTCCTCAATTGGCTTGCGAATAGCCAGGTCAAATGGGGCAAGATGCTGCAACGGGCGTGGACAGGGAAAGCAGCGTGGCCGAGGTCATCGAGCGGAGAGTTGCAGTTGATGAGTCCGGCCGTCTCGCCCTACGCCTACAACTATCCCAGGATTGGCACCAGTTGGGCGAACGGCGCATCACCACGAGTTCACACATCACACCAAGTCGGCTTCACGGACGGCACCAGCCCCTGACTTCCCGGGCTTGGCTGTTAGACTGGCAGAGACGTTGATCGTTTGTTGAGGAGCCCAGACATGGTGGTGGACGACGACATCTCCGGGTGATACCCGGACCTGACAGGCCACCGGCCCGGTGCGTGGAAGCGCCGCCGAAGTGGCCTCGCTGTCGTCCCCTCTTTCCCTCTGTCTGCTGCCGGGGCAGGAGTGTTTTTTCTGCCCCCTCCCCACGAGGTCACCTCTATGTCCGACGCCTCCATCGTCTGCTCGAACCTGTCCTTCACCTGGCCCGACGACACTCCCGTCTTCCAGGACCTGTCCTTCACCGTTGGCTCCGGCCGTACCGGCCTCGTCGCGCCCAACGGCACCGGCAAGAGCACACTGCTCAAGCTCATCGCCGGTGAACTGCGGCCCGGCACCGGGTCGGTCTCCGTGGCCGGTACCCTTGGCTACCTCCCGCAGACCCTCCCCCTGGCCAGCGACCTCACGGTCGCCGAGGTGCTGGACGTCGCCGCGATCATCCAGGCCATCGACGCCGTGGAGTCCGGGGACGTCGACGAAAAGCACTTCATCACCATCGGCGACGACTGGGACATCGAGGAACGCACCCGCGCCCAGCTCGACCGCCTGGGCCTGGCCGACCTCACTTTGGATCGCAGCCTGAGTACTCTCAGCGGCGGCCAGGTCATCTCCCTCGGTTTTGCCGCCCAGTTGCTGAAGCGGCCCGACGTGCTGCTCCTCGACGAGCCCACCAACAACCTCGACGTCGATGCCCGGCGGGGGCTCTATGACGCGCTGGAGGACTTCAACGGCTGCCTGCTCCTGGTCAGCCACGACCGCGCCCTGCTCGACCGCATGGAACGCATCGCCGAACTCAACCGCGGCGAACTTCGCTTCTACGGCGGCAACTTCACCGAGTACGAGGAGGCCGTACGGGCCGAGCAGGAAGTCGCAGAGAAGAACGTCCGCAGCGCCGAGCAGGAGCTGAAGCGGGAGAAGCGGGAGATGCAGCAGGCCCGGGAGCGCGCTGAACGTCGGCAGAGCAACGCCGCCCGCAACTTGAAGAACGCCGGTCTGCCCCGCATCTTCGCCGGCAACATGAAGCGGGGCGCGCAGGAGTCCGCGGGCCGGGCGGGCCAGATGCACGCCGGCCGGGTCAGCGAGGCGAAGGCCCGGCTGGACGAGGCCGGGGGAGCGCTGCGCGAGGAGCAGCGCATCACGCTGGACCTGCCGGACACCAACGTGCCCGCGGGACGCAACCTGTTCCTCGGCCGGCAGCTCCGCGTCCGCCTCGGCGACAAGGACGTGTTCGCCGGCCAGGGCGTCGACCTGACCGTCCGTGGCCCGGAGCGCATCGCGCTGACCGGTCCCAACGGTGCCGGCAAGAGCACACTGCTGCGTCTGCTCAGCGGCGACCTGACACCACACAGTGGCGAGATCAAGCGGGCCGACGGCCGCATCGCCTACCTCTCGCAGCGCCTCGACCTGCTGGACCTGGACCGTACGGTCGCCGAGAACTTCGCCGACTACGCCCCAAAGCGGTCGGAGGCCGAGCGGATGAACCTGCTCGCCCGCTTCCTCTTCCGGGGGCCTCGCGCCCATCTGCCCGTCGGAGTGCTCTCCGGAGGCGAGCGGCTGCGCGCCACCCTGGCCTGTGTGCTGTGCGCGGAACCGGCTCCGCACCTGCTGCTCCTGGACGAGCCGACGAACAACCTCGACCTGGTCAGCGCGGGCCAGTTGGAGAGCGCCCTGAACTCCTACCAGGGGGCCTTCGTGGTGGTCAGCCACGACGAGCGGTTCCTGCGCGAGATCGGCGTGAACCGGTGGCTGCGGCTGGCCGACGGCGAGCTGAAGGAGACGGGGGCCCCTGAGGTGTGAGCCGCCGGCGTGTCGACCTGGCCCGTGTCCGAGGCATGCCGCCCCGCGGGCCGAGCACCGATCACGTTGGACGGACCCCATGCCTCAGCCCGCTCTGCTCGCCCACGACCTCGTCCACACCCTCGGCGACCGACGGCTGTTCGACGGTGTCTCCCTGACCGCCTCGCCCGGGCACCGCATCGGGCTGATCGGGGAGAACGGCGTCGGCAAGTCGACCCTGCTGCGCCTGCTCGCCGGGACGGAAGAGCCGGACGCCGGCAGCATCACGCGCCCGCCCGACCTGGGCTTTCTTCAGCAGGAGATGTCGTACGACGCCGACGCGACGATCGCCGACGTGCTCGACGACGCCCTGCTGGAAGCCAGGGAGGACCTCGCGGAGCTGGAACGGCTCACCGAGCAGCTCGCGCGGACCGCGCAGGACGCGCCCGAGTACGCCGGCCTGCTCGACGCGTACGGCGTCCGACTCGAACAGGCCAAGGAGCGGGAGGCATGGGACGCCGACCGGCATGCCGCGCTCGTGCTCGACGGCCTGGGACTCGAAGTTTTCGCACACGACCGGACGCTCGGGTCGCTGTCCGGCGGGCAGCGCGGCCGGCTCGCGCTGGCCGCGCTGCTGGTCCGGCGGCCCTCCGCGCTGCTGCTGGACGAACCGACCAACCATCTCGACGAGGATGCCGCCGCCTTCGTCGAGGACCAGGTGCGCAACCTGCCCGGGGTCGTCGTGATGGCCAGCCACGACCGGGCCTTTCTGGACGCCGTGTGCACGGACCTGATCGACCTCGACCCCGCGATGGACGGCCCGGTCCGCTACGGCGGCAACTACAGCGCCTACCTGGCCGAGAAACGTGCCGAGCGGGACCGCTGGGAGCGACGCTGGGCCGAGGAACAGGAGGAGGCGGCCGCGCTGCGTGTCTCCGCCGGGGTCACCGCGCACCGCGTCGCAGCGGACCGGGGACCGCGCGACAACGAGAAGATGGGCTACGGCCACCGCGCCGGCCGGGTACAGAGCCAGATCTCCCGGCGCGTGCGTAACGCCACCCGCCGCCTGGAGGAGCTGGGGCGCTCCCAGGTCGGCGAGCCACCGAAGCCGCTGCGGTTCGAGAGCACGACGCTCGCCGCACCGGCGGCGGAGGGCGACGGTCCACTGGTGTCCCTGCATGACGTACGGGTGCCGGGCCGGCTCGCACCGGTGAGTGCGGAGGTGTCGGCGACCGACCGTCTGCTGGTCACCGGTGGGAACGGGACCGGGAAGTCGACTCTGCTGGCCGTGCTCGCCGGGCGGCTCGTAGCCGAGGGCGAGGTGCGGCGGCGGCGCGGGCTGGCCGTGGGACTGCTCGCCCAGGACACCGTTTTCGACCGGCCGGACCGGTCCGTGCGGGACACCTATGAGCTGGCGCTGGGCGCCGAGCGTGCCGAAGCAGTGCCGCTGTGCTCGCTGGGTCTGATGCACGAGGCGGACCTGGACAAGCCGGTCGGCCGGCTCTCGGTCGGACAGCGCCGGAGGCTGGGGCTGGCGCTGCTGGTGGCGCGACCGCCGCAGTTGCTGCTGCTCGACGAACCCACCAACCACCTGTCGCCGCGCCTGTGCGACGAGTTGGAGGCGGCGCTGGGCACCGGCCCCGGCGCGGTCGTACTGGCCAGCCACGACCGCTGGCTGCGGGAGCGCTGGCAGGGACGGGAAATCCGGCTCGGCCCGGACCACGAGCGCTCGGACCGCGCCGGTCACAAGCCTTTCGCCGGCCTACACCGCCACACCCGCAGGGGGTTGGCAAGATGACGGCCGGAAGGGGCGCGCCCGTCGGGCCTGGTGTAGGGGCGCCGGCCTTGCGAGCCGTGCGGTTCGTTCACCCGGTACCCCCAGTCGCCTCATGCGGCCAAGAGGCCTTCTTCGATGGGCACGTCCACGTCCGAAACCCGAATCCGGGCCCCCGCACCAGCCGGCGCCCGCGAGCCGTCCGCGCCCCTGTGGAAAACGCAGTCGGCCCCTGACCGGCGGATGCCGGCCAGGGGCCCTGTGACGACGGTCAGGCTGTGCCGACCGGCCTGCTGCGGTCAGCCGTCGTTCTCGGCCGACGGGATGTAGGCACCCGGCACGTCCTGAGGAGCGTGGATCTTCTTCTCACCCGGGTACGGCTTCGTCCAGTTGTGTGACTCGTACCAGGCGAAGTGGTTCATCTGCGCGGGGGGAGCGTAGTCCGGCACGGCCTGGGGACCGGTCAGCCGCTGCTTCGACTTCCACTGGTTCCACTCGGCGGCGACGTTCTTCATGTTCGCAGGCACCGAGGCCGCCGGCACGGCCGCCGCCTGCGGGTTCTGCTCCGCGGGGGTGTCCAGACCACAGGACGGCGCGGTCTTCGCACCGTCGGTCAGCGAGACCCGGTTGGGCAGCGCCTTGAACGGCGTGAAGTCCGGGTTCTGCGTGAATGCCGAGGCCATCGGGCTGGCCGCGGTGTCCTTCTGGTTCATCGGCTGGATCCCGAGGATCTGCTCGATGGTCCGCATCATGTTGATCTGCGAGTAGTAGTGGCTGTCCACCACTCCGTGCTTGGCCCAGGGGCTGATGATCTGGACCGGGGCGCGGTGGCCGTCCACGTGGTCGAGGCCGGCCTGGGAGTCGTCCTCGACGACGAAGATCGCCGAGTCCTTCCAGTACTTGCTGTGCGAGATCTCGTCAACGATCTTGCCGACGGCGAGGTCGTTGTCCGCGACCTGGGCGGCACCGCTCACCGGGCCACCGGTGTGGTCGCTGGAGAGCCAGAACATGTTCAGGTTCGCCGGACCGTTCTTCTCGAAGTCCTTCTTCCAGATCTCGGCGCGGTAGACGTCCGGGACGCTGGTGTCGAACTTCGGGAAGCCGTGCACCGACACGTCGTTGAGCGACGGGATCGGCGAGGTCGAGTTCAGCGGGTAGGCGGTGTCCTGACCGGTCGCCGCCATGTTCTTGCTGTCGCAGTACAGGTTCTGCCAGCTCGCGCCCGCCGGCTTGGTCAGGAACTGCTGGAACTCGCCGAAGTTCCGCACGGACTTGCCGGCGTCCTGCGCTCCGGTCCAGATGAAGCCGGTCCGCTGGTGGCCGAGGGCGTCGTCCTCGGTGTCGTAGCTACGGGCGTACTCACCCGCGGAGGACTCGGTGTACTCCGGGTTGTCGGACTGCATCAGCCAGTTGTGGCCCTCGGCGGAGTTCGTGCCGATGTCGTACGTGTTGTCGAACAGGCCGAACTGGCGGGCCAGGGCGTGCTGGTTCGGCGTGACGTTCTCGCCGTACTGCGTCAGCGACGGGTCGCCGTTGCCCTGCGGCATGTCACCGAAGACCTGGTCGTAGGTACGGTTCTCCTTGACGATCAGGAACACGTGCTTGATCGTCGAGGGGTCGCCGAGCTTGACCGGGACCGGCACCGGCCGGGCCGGGGACCCGGTGGACTTCTTGAGCGACTCGCCGTTCCAGCCGTTCTGCTTGAAGACCTTGCCGGTGTAGGACTTGATCACTCTGTCGTCGGGCAGCGTGAACTTCTGCACGCTCGACGTCGTGTCGTGGGTGCCGTGACCGCTGGCGTTGCGACGGGCGTCGATACCACGGGTGTTGGAGACGTAGACCTGGTTGCCGACGGTGGTGATCTCCGAGGGGAAGTAGTCCGTCGGGAGCAGGCCGACGTAGCTCACCGGCTCCTGCGCGGAGGTGTACCGGTAGACGGCGACCGCGTTGGCACGGCCGAGGGTCACCAGCAGGTGACCGTCGTCGGTGAGGGTCACCGCGTCGGGCTCGTAACCCACCGAGGCTTCGGCCCACGGCCGGGTGGCGATGGTCTGGACGACCTTGTCCTTCGCCGTGTCGATGACCGAGACGTCGTTGGTCGCGGTGTTGGTGACGAACAGCGCCCCGTTCTTGGCGTACACGGCGGTCGGATGCAGACCGACGTCGATGTTCGCGACGGCGGCGTCCTGGTTCGCCAGGTCGATGACGCTGACCGTGCCGGTGGTGGTGGCAGCGGTCTTCTGGTCGGCGAGTACCTGCGTGCCGTACGAGTTGATGGTGGGCTCGCCGGGCTTGGCCGGGCGGCCACCCTCGTTGCTGACGTAGAGCTTGTTGCCGACGATGATCATGTCACGCGGGGCGTTGCCCACGGCCCAGCTCTGCGTGATGGTCCCGGTCGCCGCGTCGATGGCGACGACCCGGTTCTGGCCGTTGACCGCGGAGTACACGGTCTTGCCGTCGGCCGAGAACACCGCCTCGCCCACCAGGGCTTTCTTGGACCCCTGCGCGGGGATGGCGACGGTCCTCGGGCTGGTGACGCTACCCTCCGGGTTCACGCTGAACACGGTGTAGCCGTCCGGCTGGCCCAGCCATAGCTGCTTGCCGTCGGGCGAGTACGTCGGGCCTTCCTGGCCCACGTTGTTGCTGCTGATGCGGGGGTTGGACGACGCGGCGTTGCTGACGAGCTGCTGCGTCTCCCAGTTCTTCAGGTCCACGATGGCCAGGGCCGCGCCACCGTCGGTGACCGAGGCGGCCATGTGCGTGCCGTCCGGGCTGACCGAGGACGACATGATTTTGCCCTGGTTGATGACAAGACGGTCGCCGTACGGGGCGATGTACTGGTTGCCGGAGACGACCTGGCCGTCGGCAGTGACCTGACCGACCTGGGCCGTGCCGAACTGGTGGGTCTGCGCGAACGCCGTGCCGGCGGCCACGAGGGCGACAGCGGTGGTGCCCGCCGTCAACAGCGGTATCCGGCGCCCGATGCGTCTGCCGAGGAGGTTGAACCGAGATTCCTCGACGAGCTTGCGGCGGCGAGTTACCTGCATTGAGTGTTATCCCTTCGGGGTGGTGTCGAGCAGCTCGACGTTGCCGTCGAACTGCCACAGCGGGTTCGGTGCGTCTCCTTCGGGGGTCCGCACCAGGAAGTAGCCGTTCACTTCCTTCGGTCCATCGCCATCGGCCATGAACCGCCCGTCCGGAGTGACGTCGAGTTGGTAGATCGCCTGTCCTGTGGCCTCGACGCCGGGAAGATGCCAGGTCACGACGCAGCGCCAGTCGTTGCCCGGGCCTTCTGCTGCGACCCTGGTGCTTCCCTTGTTGCACGTCGCCGTGGCCTTCAACTGGGCCTCGGTGACGGCGGGTCGGTTGAGTTGGTCGGTCTGCATGCGGTACAGGTGCGCGAACGCCGTGGCGACCGAGCGCTGCACCTTGTCCTGCTCGATCCCGGAGCCCGTCGCCGAGGTCGTCGCGGCGACGACCGCGAACGACACGGCGGCCACCCCGACGAGCGGCAGGACTCCGACGGTGATGGCGCGGCGGCCCGAACCGTCATGGGTCGGGTTGGTGAATTCGCGCCGTACGAAGAGCACATAGGCCAGTGCCGTCGCGACCACGGCCCAAGCGAGGCTGACGACGATGCCGATCAGCAGCGGGCCGAGTTGCTGCGGGCTGGTGAACAGTCCGTTCCAGGAGATGAAGGCGTAGCTGGGCAGGGCGACGCGGACGGCCACGGGGAGCGGCAGCATCTGGGCGACCGCCATCGCGAGCGAGACGAGTACGGGCACCAGCAGCCCCATCGGGGACCGTCCCAGGGTGACCGATCCGAGGAAGCCGAGTGCGGCGAGCGCCAGGGTCGGAGCGAGGACGCAGATCCAGGAGAGCAGGACCTGAACGGCGGCGTCCGACGGGGCCAGGAGGTGGCCGTCGAGGCCGACCAGCGGCTGGTCGCCGACCGTGAGGAGGCCGCCGACCGTGCTGGAGACCGCGAGCCCGGCCACGAACAGCAGCAGGACGGTGAGGCTGGCGACCACCTTCGCCACGAAGATCCGCCGAGGCGAGCGGACCGCCACGAGCAGTTGGCGCCAGGTACCGAGGCGGTCCTCGGAGGCGAACACGTCACCGGCCACGACCGAGGTCAGCAGCGGGAGCGCCCAGGTCCCCGCGAAACCGAGCATCACCAGCGGCCCGGCCCACCCGGAGACGTGCATCCAGCGCCCGAAGAGGGTGTCCACGGGGAGCGTGGCCTGCTGGCTCACGCCGGCGACGAAGAGTGCGGGAACGATCCAGCAGGCGAGGACCAGCAGGCGGATCCGCCACTGGGAGATGAGCTTGACGAGTTCGAAGCCACAGGCGCGGGTGACGGGGACACGACGGCCCCGGGCCGCCGGCTCGTGTTCCTGTTCCGGGCTCTGTGTGAGGGTCGCGGTCATCGGCCGGCCTCCTGCTGCTCGGTGAGGGCGAGAAACGCGGCTTCGAGTGGCGACACCACGGGAGTGAGCTCGCGCAGCGCGACGCCCTCCTCCACGAGTCGCACCACGAGGTCGTCCAGGGCGGGCACCAGGGCGCGGACGACGAGCAGTTCGGCGTTCTGCCGTACCCCCGCGTCGTCGACGACCCGGACCCCGCGCGCCTCGTCGGCCACCCGGCGGGCGGCCTGCGGGTCGGAGGTGAGCAGCCGGTAGTCGAGTTCACGGTTGTCGGTGGCCAGCTTGCTCAGCGGGCCGGAGAAGACGACGCGTCCGGTGACGAGGATGGTCACGTCGGAGCACAGCGTCTCCAGGTCATCCATGTTGTGGCTCGAGAGCACGACGGCGGTCCCGTCGGCCGTGAGCCGGTTGAGGACACCGTGCACGTGCTTCTTGCCCGCCGGATCGAGGCCGTTGGTGGGTTCGTCGAGTACGAGCAGCCGGGGCTTGAACAGCAGGGCGGCGGCGAGTCCGAGCCGCTGGCGCATGCCGAGGGAGAAGCCGCGGGTGCGGTCGTCGGCGACGCCGGTGAGGCCGACCTCGGCGAGTACGTCGTCGATTCCCGCCGTGCGCGCGTCGTGACCGCGGAGCGCGGCCAGCGCGGCGAGGTTCTGCCGTGGGGTGAGCGAGGGATAGAGCGCGGGACCGTCCACGAAGCCGGCGACACCGTCGGGAGCTTCGAGTGCCCGCCCGACCGGTGTCCCCAGGACCTCAAGGCGACCGCTGTCGACGCCCGAGAGCCCCAGCAGGAGGCCGAGCAGGGTCGTCTTCCCGGCGCCGTTCGGTCCGACCAGGCCGTGGATCTGCCCCTGCGTCACATCGAGGTCGATGTCGTCGAGGGCGACGACATCACCGAAACTCTTCGTGATGGCGCGAGCCCGGATTGCGGGAAGTTGTTCCATGGGTCCCTTCCTTCAAGAGCCTCAAGGACCATAGGGATTGCCCATGCTGCTCACAGGGATCAGGAGTTGAATGCTGGTGGAACATGAAACGACTTGGCATTCGCGACGCCGTCACAGGGCGCGAGCCGTCCACGCTTCGACCAGCGGTTTTTGTGATGCGAGCCACCGCGTCAGGAAACGGCCCGTCCGCGATGGCCGTGCCGACGGTACTGGCGTCGCCCGTCCGCAGCAGCCGGCGCCACGCGTCCTGGAGGCAGGCGAGCCCGGTCGCCGCGTGTGTCAGAGCAGCCGACGACCCTGACCACACCACCGTTCAGCGATCACTGGATTCTCAAGGATGTGGTCATCCCGTCGGCCGAGGAAGTGCAAAATGGAACGCCATGAGGGTTGTTGTCGCCGAGGACTTGACGCTGCTGCGCGACGGTCTGATCCGGCTGCTGACCGCGCACGGCTTCGACGTGGTCGCTGCGGTGGACAGCGGGCCGGATCTGGTGCGCGCCCTGTCGGAGCAGCGCCCGGACGTGGCCGTGGTGGACGTCCGGCTGCCGCCGACCCGCACCGATGAGGGGATCAGGGCCGCGCTGAGCGCCCGGGAGGAGATCGACGGACTCCCCATCCTGGTGCTGTCGCAGTACGTCGAGCGGCTCTACGCCCGAGAGCTGCTCGCGGATGGCCGGGGCGGCATCGGCTACCTGCTCAAGGACCGGGTGTCGGACGTCGGGGAGTTCGTCGAGGCGGTACACCGGGTCGCCGCCGGCGGAACCGCCCTCGACCCGATGGTGGTGGCGAGGCTGCTGGACAGCCGGCGGCGGGCGCTGCCGCTGGACCGACTGACCCCGCGTGAGCGGGAGGTGCTCGCGCACATGGCGCAGGGCCGGTCGAACGCGGCCATCGCGACCGCCCTGGCGATCACCGAGAAGGCAGTCGGCAAGCACACCAACAACATCTTCGCCAAGCTGGGGCAGCCGCCCTCGGAGGACGACAACCGCCGGGTCCTCGCCGTGCTGGCGTACCTCGACGGATGGGGGGTCTAGGCCCACCACCGAAGACACAGTCCAGGCCCAGGGACTTCCCCGCGCTCGCGGACCAGCCTGGGCTCATGACACACACCAACAGATGCCCCAGCGTCGCGACTCCCACCGCGGGGCCGGTGCTTCGTTCCCAACGGGCACTCGCCCCCGACCTTGCCCGCGGCGCGATGCTGCTGTTCATCGCGCTGGCCAACGCGGCGAACTTCGCCTTCGCGGGCCAGCCCGGCATCGACGGTACGCCACACGGCCTGCAGCGAGTGGTCAACTTCTTCATGATCACGTTTGTGGACAGCCGGGCGTACCCGGTGTTCGCGGTGATGTTCGGCTACGGGCTGGTGCAACTGGCCCGCCGCGCTGCCGCGGCCGGCGCCGATCCGCGACGCATCCTGTTGCGCCGTAACGCGTGCCTCATCGTCTTCGGCGCCATCCACGCCACGTTGTTGTATTTCGGCGACTTTCTCGGCGCGTACGGCATCGTCGGGATCATCGCCACGCTTGTCCTCCTCCGCCGCGGCGACCGGGTCCACCGCCTCGTCATGTGGCTGTGGGCGCTCGTGCTCGGCTTCACCCTCGTCCTCGCCGCCATGCTGGTCGTCAACGCCGAGAGCGGTCACGCGGTCGTCACCAACACCCCCAACCCGTCGTTGGCGGCAGCCTCTTACGGACAGGGCGTTCTGGATCGGCTTGCGGAATGGCCCGTGCACACCGCGACAGTGGTGCCGTTCATCTTCATCGTCTGGCTCGGCATGTGGGCAGCGCGCCGCCGCATTCTGGAAGACCCGGAGACACACCAGGTCCTGCTGCGCCGCACCACGGTGGGCTGCCTGGCCGTCACCGTGCTCGGCGCCCTGCCGTACGCGCTGGTGGCCGCCGGTGCGCTCCAGGTCGACCCCGGTACTCTCGATGCCATGGCCTATCTCCACGCAGTCAGTGGCGAGTTCGGTGGTCCTGGCTACGTCGCCCTGTTCGGGTTGCTGGCGCAGCAGTTCTCCACCGGCCCGCGCCGGCCGAAGATCGTTGGCGCGGTCGCCGCGTTGGGCCGGCGGTCGCTGAGCGGGTACCTGTTCCAGTCGGTGGCCTGGACCATCGTCTTCGCCCCGTTCGCCTTGGACCTGGGGGGCTCCACGTACCGCGCGGTCATGGCCGCGGTCGCGGTGTGGACGGTGTCGGTGCTGGCTGCACGGGCCATGGAGAGGCGGCGGTACCGGGGGCCGGCCGAGCGCCTGCTGCGCCGCTTGACCTACGGCCGGTCATGAGCGGCCCCCCGTGGCGCTGGCCCGCCAGAGTCCGGATCGGCCTGGCCGCGGTGGTGTCCGCCGCGGCCGGGCTGCTCTGGGCCGGCACCGGTGGCGGAGACTTCTGGCCGCGGTGGGTCTGGTTCGGCCTGGCCACCGTGCTCGCCGCCGACCAGCTTCTGCGGTGGGTGTTGCGCGTGCCACCGGGCCGGCGGCGCTGGCTCGCGCTGGACGGCGCCCTCTGCGCGCTCATCGCCACCGACGACGTGGCGATCTGGGCGCTCTCCGGTGGCGGACTGTTCTGGCCCATCTTCACCTTTCTGGCACTGTCCATGGTGTGGGGCACACACGCGTTCCTGGTGAGCCGCCACCCCGACGACCGGGAGCGGGCCTTGGTCGCACGGGTGGACACGCTCACTCGTACCCGCCGCGGTGCGGTGGAGAGCCAGGCGGCCGAGCTGAAGCGGGTCGAGCGCGACCTGCATGACGGTGCGCAGGCCCGCCTGGTGTCGCTCGGCCTGACCCTCGGCATGGCTCAGGACCTGATCCACCGCGACCCGGACGCCGCGGCGGAGATGCTCGGCGAGGCCCGTTCCACCGCCGGCAGCGCGCTGGAGGACCTCCGTACCGTCATGCACAGCATCCAGCCGCCGGTACTCGCCGACCGCGGCCTTGCCGACGCGGTCCGGGCACTCGCGCTCGACCTGCCGCTGCCGGTCACCATCACCGGCGACCCGCCGCCGGACATCCCTGTGGCGGTCCAGACGGCCGGGTACTTCGCCATCGCCGAATGCCTGGCCAACACGGTCAAACACGGCCAGGCGACCGCGGCATCCGTGACCTACGTGACCGACCCGCAGGTGCTGCGGGTCGAGGTGGGCGACAACGGCGTCGGCGGCGCCGTTGTCGCACCCGGCCGCGGCCTGCACGGCATCGTCCAACGGCTGGCGATCCTCGACGGTCAGCTCGACGTCGACAGCCCGGCCGGCGGCCCGACGCGCGTCACTATCACCGTCTTGGTCTGAGGCAATGCGGGTTGAACGCGCCTCAGATCACCGCCGCGTCCGCACAATGCGGACCCGCGATGACAACCGCAACGACCCGCGCGACCCGCACGGACACCACGCGACCGGCCGACGGACCGCCCCTGTTCGGGCCGGATTCGCAGTTCCACGCGTTCTTCGACGACCCGCGCTGGGCGCTCGCCATGGTCCGCGCGACCGTGCTGGAGGCGGCCCACCCGCAGATCGGCGCCGCCCTCGTCGACAACTCCACCTTTGTCGCCCACCCCTGGCGCTGGCTCCGCAACACCTTCCTCAGCATGCGCCGCATGTTCGACGCCGACCCCGCGGTACGCGAGCGGGAGGCCGCCCGGCTCAACCGGCTGCACGCACGCATGAGCGGCTCCGACTCCCGAGGCCGGGCCTATGACGCGATGGACCGCGCGACCCGCGCCTGGGTGGTCGCCACCCTCTTCGAGAGCGCCGTCACCATGTGCCGGCTGAGCGGCCAGCCGCTCGACCAGGACACGATGGAGCGTATGTACGCCGAGTACCGCGCGTTCCTGGCAGCCCTCGACGGTGACGCCGGAGAACTCCCCGAAGACCTCCACGATTTCTGGCAGTACTTCGACCGGGTCGTCGAGAACGAGTTGGAGTACACCGAGGCGGCCCGCGTCATTCTCTACCGGCTCTTCGACCACCTGCCCGCCCCGCCGCTGCTCGACGGCGCCCCGACGCTGTGGGCGGCAGGCCGGGCCGTCGCCGGACCTCTCCTCGGCGCGATCATCGTCGCCTCGCTCCCCGGGCCGTACCGGCGCCGGGCCGGCCTGCCGGAGATGCCCGGCGCCCAGACCCTCATGCAGGGCGCCTACCTCGCCGCCGGACTGGCCCGCTTCCTGCCCGAGGGCTGGCTCAACGCCGAAAGCGTCATCGAACTCCTCTCGCTCTCGCCCGGGAGCGACGACCCCCGCTCCCGGACCGTGGCCGCCGTGCGCGGCCGCATGAGGCGGGCATCCGCCCTGCTCCGCCTACTGACCCCGCTGGGCGGTGACACCGATCCGGACCCGGCATCCGGGGCGGGCACGGGGGAGGGCCGACGTTCAGCGGAGGAATTTTTCCGCCAGGTGCTGGACCAGACCGGCGACGGCCACCTTGACCGGCCTGACCTCGCCGCCATGGCCCGCGAACTCTCCACCCGCCTCGACCTGGACGAACCCGAGGAGACCCGGCTCTACGAGGCCTTCGCGCCTGGTGGCGCGAACTCCAGGCCGCCCTCGACACGGACGGCGACGGCCGCGTCAGCGCCGACGAGTACGCCGCCGCCGTCCCCTCCCTCGCCGGACCCGCGCTCATCCGCGTCGCCGAGGTGCTCTTCGACGCCACCGACAAGGACGGCAGCGGGGCCATCGACGCCGACGAGTACCGGACTCTCTACCGCACCGCCTTCCGCCGCGACCTCCCCACCACCGACGGAATCTACGGCCGGAGCGCCTTCGTGAGTGACTTCCTCTCCTTCATGTCCGCCCGCCGCACGGGCACCCCGTACGACCCCCTCCTCGCGGACGCCTGATGTGATCTCTTTGATCTGGAGCTTCGAACGTCGTCTCGCACTTGATCACTCGCGTGGGTGACTGCCGTACGTGCAGGCGGCCATGTTCGAGTCGGCCACCGACCGTCTCCCTCGTCCTGCGCCTGGCAAGGGAAGATTTTGGGCGGGGGGACAGGCGCGTCCACGGTGAGCTGCTGATCCGCAGGCGTGAAGGTGGCCGTTTCCACCGTCTGGGAGATCCATCGCGGGGGATTGAGGTCGTGCTGACGGGAGCCCGGATGCCGAGAATGAACTCGATCATGGAGAGGTGGGTGCGGACCTGTTGGCGCGAGCTGCTGGACCGCACCTTGATCTGTCCGCTGGCTGTCGGTGTCCGACTCGGCGCCCGGCGTCCTGTCAGGCTGAGGTCTTCGATGGGGACTCGCGGCCCTGTGTGCGCAGTTGCTCGTTGAGGCGCTGGGCTTCTTCGAGTTGGTCTTCGAGGATGATGATGCGGCAGGCGGCCTCTATGGGGGTGCCCTGGTCGACGAGTTCGCGGGCGCGGGCAGCGATGCGCAACTGGTAGCGGGAGTAGCGGCGGTGGCCGCCATCCGAGCGCAGGGGGGTGATCAGGCGGTGTTCGCCGAGGGAGCGGAGGAAGGCGGGGGTGGCGCCGAGCGTTTCGGCGGCCCGGCCCATGGTGTAGGCGGGGTAGTCGTCATCGCCGAGGTTGTCGATGGGACGGGAGGCGGCAGGGGGCATAGACCTCTTCTTTCGTGGACGCGTCGGGGGGGGGGGGGGGGGGGGGGGGGCCCCCCCCCCCCCCCCAAAAAAAAAAAAAAAAAAAAAAAAAACCCCCCCCCCACGGCCCCCCGCGTAAACCCGCCGGGGGGGGGGGGGGGGGGGGGGGGGGGCG
>NZ_JBIBWH010000025.1:0-80426 GCF_043081205.1 Streptomyces sp. NPDC014889 | reverse complement strand
CCTACTTCACCCAGCGCGACCCCGAACACGCCACCCGCCGAGCGATCAACGCCCTCAACCAGCTCGGCTACACCGTCACCCTCAACCCTCTGGAAAGCGCGGCCTGAACCACCAGCGCCAGCACACCCGGCGACCAGCACGGCCACCGGGCACCCAACCCTGCCCACACCCACCCTGACCTGCTGCTATTTACGCGTCAGAGCCCCTTTGTAGCGGGCTCAAGAATCGCCACGCACTCCACATGGTGCGTCATCGGAAACAGGTCGAACGCCCGCAGCGTCCGTACCCGGTAGCCGCCCTCGCGGAAGTACGCCAGGTCTCGGGCGAGGGCGGCCGGGTCGCAGGCGACGTAGGCGATGCGGCGGGCGGCGAGGGAGGTGAGGTGGGTGACCGTGGTGCGGCCGGCGCCGGCGCGGGGCGGGTCGAGGACGATCAGGTCGACCTCGGTGATGCCGGTGCGCGGGAGGACGGACTCGACCTTGCCCTGTTCGACGCGGACGCGGGGGAAGTCGGCGAGGTTGTGCCGGGCGTCCTCCACCGCGCGTTTGCCGGACTCGATGCCGAGGACCGCGCCCTTGTCGCCGACGCGGTCGGCCAGGGCTCCGGCGAAGAGGCCGACGCCGCAGTAGAGGTCGAGGGCCATGTCGCCCTTGCGGGGCAGGAGGCCCTGCATGACCGCCGTGACGAGGGTGTCCGCCGCCTTGGGGTGGACCTGCCAGAAGCCGCCCCCGCCCACGCGGTGGGTGCGGCCGTCGGCGCGTTCGCGGACGAACGGGCGGCCGTGCACGCGGTGGACGCCGCCGGTCTTCTCGTCGACCCGGAGGACCGAGACCGGCTTGTCCAGTTCCACCAGCGGCAGGCGGGCGCCCGGGCGCGGGGTCAGGATCACCTGGCGGTCCTGCGAGCCCGTGGCGGCGATCGCCTCGACGGACTCCATGCCGGTCCAGTCGCGCCGCTCGATGCCCAGTTCGCTCACGCCGGCAGCCGCGATCATGCAGTGGTCGATCGGCTCGACCTCGTGCGAGCGGTGGCGGCGCAGGCCGGCCTTGCCTGTGGCGGGGTCGACCGCGTACTGCACGCGGGTGCGCCACTGCGGGACCTCGCCCGCGGGCAGCTTGTCGCCCTCGGCGGGCATCACCGTGCCGTCCCAGCCGGCCTCCTCGGGCGTGAGGCCCGCGAGCCGCTTGAGCTGCTCGGCGATCACCTCCCCCTTGAACCGCCGCTGGGCTCCCGGCTTGGCGTGCTGCCAGTCGCAGCCGCCGCACCGGCCGGGGCCGGCGTAGGGGCAGGGGGCCTCGATACGGTCCTTGGAGGCGTCGATGATCCGCACCGCGTCCGCGCGCAGGAACCGGGCGCCCTCCTCGCCCTCGGTCACCCGGGCCACGACCCGCTCGCCGGGCAGCGCGTGCCGGACGAACAGCACCTGGCCCTCGGCGGTGCGGGCGATGCAGTGGCCGCCGTGGGCGACGGGGCCGATCTCGACCTCGTACTCCTGCCCCACCAGCGAGCCGCCCTGGTCGTGGCCCACCCGCGAGTTCTTCGGTTCTGCCTGCATGGTGGGGTGACTCCAGATCGGGAAAGGCGGACGGCCGGACAACAGCCCACCAGTCTACGTGGGTGCCGTCCGGCCGTTCGCCATCAGGGGCGGAGGCCGTCGGCCCGGCCGTTCGCCGGCAAGGGCCGAGGCCGTCAGCCCTTCGGCGCCGGCGACTCCTTCGGCTCCTTCGGTTCCTTCGGGCGCTCCTGGGCCGGGCCGCGCCGCACCGCACCCGGCGCGTTCCACTCCTGGCGCCTGCGGGCGCGCTGCTTGGCCGCCTCGGAGGAGGCCAGCTGGTAGGGCACCGAGGTGACCATCACGCCCGGCGTGAACAGCAGCCGCCCCTTCAGGCGCAGCGCGCTCTGGTTGTGCAGCAGGTGCTCGTACCAGTGGCCGACGACGTACTCGGGGATGATCACCGAGACGGCGTCGCGCGGGGACTCCTTGCGCAGGCTCTTCACGTACTCGATGACCGGGCGGGTGACCTCGCGGTAGGGCGAGTCGAGCACCTTCAGGGGTACGTCGATGCCGCGCCGCTCCCACTCCTCGCGCAGCGCCCGGGTCTCGGCCGGGTCCACGTTGACGGTGAGCCCCTCCAGGGTGTCCGAGCGCATCAGCTTGGCGTACGCCAGGGCGCGCAGGGCCGGACGGTGGATCTTGGAGATGAGGACCACCGAGTGGACGCGGGAGGGCCGGACGGTGTCGTCGCCCGGGTCGTCGGGGGCCGTGAGTTCCTCGGCGACCCGGTCGTAGTGCTTGCGGATCGCGGTCATCGTCGCGAAGAAGATGCACATGCCGAGCAGGGCCACCCAGGCACCGTGGGTGAACTTGGTGAGGAGGACGACGACCAGCACCGTGCTGGTGAGGAAGGCCCCGAAGGTGTTGATGGCGCGGGAGCGGATCATGTGGCTGCGCCTGGCCGGGTCCCGCTCGGTGGCCAGGTGGCGGTTCCAGTGCTTGACCATGCCGACCTGGCTGAGCGTGAAGGACACGAACACGCCGACGATGTAGAGCTGGATCAGCCGGGTGGAGTCGGCGCCGTAGACCACGGTCAGCAGGATGGCGGCGCCCGCGAGCAGCACGATGCCGTTGGAGAAGGCGAGCCGGTCGCCGCGGGTGTGCAGCTGGCGGGGCAGGAAGCGGTCCTGGGCGAGGATCGAGCCGAGCACCGGGAAGCCGTTGTAGGCGGTGTTGGCGGCCAGGAACAGGACCAGCGCCGTCGCCGCGGCCAGGATCAGGAACAGGAAGCTGCCCTTGCCGAAGACGGCCTCGGCGACCTGGGAGATCACCGGGTTCTGCACATAGTCCGGGCCGACCGGCACGCCGCCCCGCAGGAGGTTGGAGGCCGGGTTGTCGGACATGCGGACGCCGGTCGTCATGGCCAGCGTGATGATGCCGCAGAACATCGTCACGGCCAGCAGGCCGATCATCGCCAGCGTGCTCGCCGCGTTCCTGGACTTGGGCTTGCGGAAGGCGGGGACGCCGTTGGAGATCGCCTCGACGCCGGTGAGCGCGGCGCAGCCCGAGGAGAAGGCGCGCAGCAGCAGGAAGACGAGGGCGAATCCGGCCAGCCCCTGGTGCTCGGCCCTGATGTGGAAGTCGGCGGTCGGCGCCCGCATGGTCTCGCCGAGGACGAGCCCGCGGACGGCGCCCCACACGATCATGATGAAGACGCCGGAGACGAACACGTACGTGGGGATGGCGAAGAGCGTGCCCGACTCCTTCACCCCGCGCAGGTTCATCACTGTCAGGAGCACGATCACCGCGACCGCGCACAGCACCTTGTGCTGGACCACGAAGGGGACGGCGGAGCCGAGGTTCTCGATGCCGGAGGAGATGGAGACGGCGACGGTCAGGACGTAGTCCACCAGCAGCGCGCTGGCGACGGTCAGGCCCGCCTTGGAGCCGAGGTTGGTCGTCGCCACCTCGTAGTCGCCGCCGCCGCTCGGGTAGGCGTGCACGTTCTGCCGGTAGGAGGCGACCACGGTGAGCATCAGCACCGCGACCGCGACCGCGATCCAGGGGCTGAAGTGGTACGCCGACACGCCCGCGACGGACAGCACCAGCAGGACCTCGCCGGGCGCGTACGCCACGGAGGACAGCGAGTCGGAGGCGAAGACGGGTAGGGCGATGCGCTTCGGCAGGAGCGTTTCGCTCAGCCGGTCACTGCGCAGTGCGCGCCCGATCAGAATACGTTTGGGCACGTCGGTCAGTTTGGACACAACAGAGCATCGTAGGCCGTTGCCCCCCGGGTCGTGCACCTGCCGGTCGAGATCTGCCTCACGAGTGAATTCCGGTACCGAAGACCCTGCGGATTCCGCAGGTGTGGTGTGCGCCGTGCCTAGATGTCTGGACCCCGCTCCCCGCCGACCCCCCGGAGGTCCCGTGCCCCCTACCGCGGAGCTGATCGGCGCCGCCGCCGCGTTGCTCGGCCTCGGATTCCTGACCCTGCGCAGCGTGCGCAGCATCACTCGGCGCCGGCCCTTCGAGGCGGAGCGCGGCCGCCTCGGGGCCGAGTGAGGCGTCCCGGGGGCGATTGAGGCGTCTCGGGGCCCGGGTGAGGCGCCGTCCGCCACGGAGGCGTTAAGGATGCGGCAGGGGGATGCCCGCCCCGGACCGGGCATGTGTAGCTTGTCCCTCTGTCTGAGACCCTGATGGGACTGAGCAGTCGCTATTGACATCGGAAGGACGGTCGTGCACATCGTCATCATGGGCTGCGGGAGAGTGGGTTCCGCTCTCGCCCAGACCCTGGAGCAGCAGGGGCACACGGTCGCCGTGATCGACCAGGACCCCACCGCCTTCCGCCGGCTGGGCCCCGGGTTCGGTGGCCGCAGGGTCACCGGGATCGGCTTCGACCAGGACACCCTGCGCGAGGCGGGCATCGAGGAGGCCGGTGCCTTCGCGGCCGTCTCCAGCGGGGACAACTCGAACATCATCTCGGCGCGGGTGGCCCGCGAGATGTTCGGCGTGCAGAACGTCGCGGCCCGTATCTACGACCCCCGCCGCGCCGAGGTGTACCAGCGCCTGGGGATCCCGACCGTGGCCACGGTCCGCTGGACGGCGGACCAGATGCTCCGCCGGCTGCTGCCCTCGGGCGCCGAGCCGCTGTGGCGCGACCCCACCGGCGGCGTCCAGCTCGCCGAGGTGCACGCCTCCCCGAAGTGGGTGGGCCACAAGATCAGCAGGCTCCAGGAGGAGACGGGCGTCCGGGTGGCGTTCCTGACCCGGCTCGGCGAGGCGATCCTGCCGACCTCGCAGACGGTGCTCCAGGAGGGCGACCTCGTGCACGTGATGATGCGGACGGACGACGTGGAGAAGGTCGAGGCGACGTTCGCCGAGGGCCCGGAAGAGGAGAGCGGTCACTGATGAGGGTCGCCATTGCCGGTGCCGGCGCGGTCGGTCGCTCGATCGCGGGCGAGCTGCTGGAGAACGGCCACGAGGTCCTTCTCATCGACAAGGCGCCGACCGCCATCTCGGTCGAGCGCGTGCCGCAGGCCGAGTGGCTGCTGGCCGACGCCTGCGAGATCACCTCGCTGGACGAGGCGGCGCTCCAGCGCTGCAACGTGGTGATCGCCGCGACGGGCGACGACAAGGTGAACCTGGTCGTCTCCCTGCTGGCCAGGACGGAGTACGGCGTGCCGCGGGTCGTGGCCCGTGTGAACAACCCGAAGAACGAGTGGCTGTTCAACGAGGCCTGGGGCGTGGACGTGGCCGTGTCGACGCCGCGGCTGATGTCCGCGCTGGTCGAGGAGGCGGTGAGCGTCGGCGACCTGGTACGGCTGCTGCGCTTCAGCCACGGCGACGCCAACCTCGTGGAGCTGACCCTGCCGGAGGAGTCGGCGCTGGCCGGCACCCAGGTCGGGGACGTCGAGTGGCCCGAGGACACCTCGCTGGTCACCATCATCCGCGGCACCCGGGTGCTCACCCCGTCCCGGGAGGACTCCCTGGAGGCGGGTGACGAACTGCTGTTCGTGGCCGCGCAGGCCCGTGAGGAGCAGCTGGAGGACCTGCTGTCGGTGCGCCGGGAGCGCTGAGCACCGGAGGGTCCGCGTACAGGGCCGCATACGGCAGGGGCGCCCGGTACGGGCATCGGCGCCCGCATACGGCGAGGGGCGCCCGGTGATCCGGGCGCCCCTCGGCGTCGTACGGGCGGTGCTCAGTCCTGGCGGCGGTGACGGCCGGCGGCCGGCGCCTCGCCGCCCTGCTCCTGCGCCAGGGCCGCCTTGCGCTCCTCCTCGGCCTTCTCCTCCGCCTCCATCTCCGCGAACACGTCGATGGGCGCGGGCGCCTTGGCGAGGAAGACCCAGGTCAGCCAGACCGCGAGCAGGAACGGCGGGATCTTCAGGATGACCAGGACCCAGCCGAGCTGGGTGGTGTCGGCCCACCAGTACAGCGGGAAGAGGATCGCGCACTTGGCCAGCAGGATCAGGCCCCAGGCCCAGCTCGCCTTGGCGTACGCCTTCTTGCGGCCCGGGTTGCGGGTGCGCCAGGAGAGGTTCTCCTTGAAGACCGGGCCGAGCATCAGGCCGATCAGCGGGACCCCGGCCAGCGTGGTCACGATGTACGCCACGGCCAGGCCCAGCGTGTAGAGCATGCCGGGCAGGTAGAAGTCCTTGGCGTTGCCGGTCATCATCGCGAAGACGACACCGAAGACGACGCCGAAGACACCGCTGAAGGCGTGCTTGACGGTGTCCCGCATCGCCAGCCGGACCACGACGAGCAGCAGCGACACCGCCAGCGCGGCGATCGCCGACCAGTGCAGGTCCTTGTTGATCGTGAAGATGGTGACGAAGAGGAGGCCGGGCAGCACCGTCTCGACCATGCCCCGCACCCCGCCGAACGCCTCGAACAGCGCGGCCTCCGTCACCGCCCGGGCATCGTCGTCGGCAGTCGTGTCTTCGGTCGGCTTGTCGAGTGACGTCACCGGCTACTCCCGTCCCAGGGGTCGCAGTTCGTACTTGGGGTTGAACAGCACCCGGCGGCCCCGGCTCATCGAGATCCGGCCCGATGCGATCAGCTTGCGCCCCGGTTCTATCCCGACGATGGAACGCCTGCCGAGCCACACCACGTCCAGGGCGGCCGTGCCGTCGAACAACTCGGCCTCCAGGGCCGGGACTCCGGCACGTGGACGCAGGGTGACCGTGCGCAAGGTACCAGTAACCGTGACGATCTGCCGGTCGGTGCAGTCGCCGATCCGCGTACAGCCCGCGGTCTCGGCGTCCTCACGCAGTTCCTCGGACTCCAGGTCCTCCTGCGACGAGGAAAGCCGGTCGAGCATGCGCCGGAACCGGCCCACCGGCTTGTCTGAACGAGGAACAGCACTCATGCCTGAAGCGTACCGGGGGTCCCCGAGGGCGACGTAACCGCTCACTTCTCGAAGCGGTAGCCCATCCCCGGTTCGGTGACGAAGTGCTTGGGGTGCGAGGGGTCGGCCTCCAGCTTCCTGCGCAGCTGCGCCATGTACACGCGAAGATAGTTCGTCTCCGTCCCGTACGACGGCCCCCACACCTCCTGGAGCAGCTGCTTCTGGCTGACCAGCCGGCCGGTGTTGCGCACCAGCACCTCCAGAAGGTGCCATTCGGTCGGGGTGAGCCGGACGTCCTTGCCGGCCCGGTTGACCTTCTTCGCGGCCAGGTCGACGGTGAAGTCCTCGGTCTCCACCAGCACGCCGTCCTCGCCGCTCCCCACGGGCTCGGCGCGGCGGACGGCGGCCCGCAGCCGGGCCAGCAGCTCGTCCATGCCGAAGGGCTTGGTGACGTAGTCGTCGGCGCCCGCGTCCAGCGCCTGGACCTTCTCGTCGGAGGAGTGCCGGGCGGACAGCACCAGGATCGGCACCCGGGTCCAGCCGCGCAGCCCTCTGATCACCTCGACGCCGTCCATGTCGGGCAGGCCCAGGTCGAGGACGACCACGTCGGGGTGGCGGGAGGCGGCGAGGTCGAGGGCGGTCCTGCCGTCGGAGGCGGCGTCGACCTCGTACTTGCGTGCCTTGAGGTTGATCACGAGGGCGCGCACGATCTGCGGCTCGTCGTCGACCACCAGCACCCGCGTCATGTGGTTTGCCTTTCTGGTTCGGCGAGTCGTGCGGGCGCGCGAAGGCTCTCCGCGGCCCGCAGGGTGAGGACCATCGTCAGACCGCCGCCGGGCGTGTCCTCGGCCTCGAGCGTGCCGCACATGGCCTCGGCGAAGCCCCGGGCCACGGCGAGACCGAGGCCCACGCCGGCTCCGCGCGGGGCGTCGCCGTGCCGCTGGAACGGCTCGAAGATACGGTCCTTGGCCTCGTCCGGGACACCCGGTCCGCGGTCGACGACCCGCACCTCGACCCGGTCGGCCATGGCGCTGGCGGCCACCAGCACCCACTCGTCCGGCGGACTGTACTTCACGGCGTTCTCCACCAGGTTGGCGACCGCGCGTTCCAGCAGCCCGGGGTCGACGGCGACCATCGGCAGGGACTCCGGTATGTCCAGGTGCACGCTGTCCTCGGGCACCCCGCCGAGCGCCATGGGCACCACCTCGTCGAGGTCGATCTCGCGGATCAGCGGGGTGACGGTGCCGGTCTGGAGGCGGGACATGTCCAGCAGGTTGCCCACGAGGTGGTCGAGCCGGTCGGCGCCCTCCTCGATGCCCTGGAGCAGTTCCGCGCGGTCCTCCTCGGACCACTCGACGTCCTCGGACCTGAGCGAGGAGACGGCCGCCTTGATCCCGGCGAGCGGGGTGCGCAGGTCGTGGCTGACGGCGGCGAGCAGCGCGGTGCGGATGCGGTTGCCCTCCGCGAGGGCGCGCGCCTGGTCGGCCTCCTCCTGGAGGCGCCGGCGCTCCAGCACGACGGCGGCCTGGGCGGCGAAGGCGGCCAGCACCCGGCGGTCGGAGGCGGGCAGCACCCGTCCGGTCAGCGCCAGCGCCATGTGGTCCCCGACGGGCATGTCCACGTCAGCGTCTTCCGGGCGCTGGAGCGGTCCGCCCGTGCCCACCCGGCCGGCGCAGGTCCAGGGGTCCACATCGCTCAGCCGTTCGAGCAGCGCCACCGCCTCCATGCCGAAGGTCTCACGGACCCTCTCCAGGAGCGCCTCCAGGCTGGTCTCGCCGCGCAGCACGCTGCCGGCGAGGAAGGAGAGTATCTCCGCCTCGGCGCGCAGCCGGGCGGCCTGGAGGGTGCGGCGGGCGGCGAGGTCCACCACCGAGGCCACGGACACGGCGACGCCGACGAAGATCGCGATGGCGACGATGTTCTTGGGGTCGGCGATGGTGAGCCGGTGCAGGGGCGGGGTGTAGTAATAGTTCAGCAGAAGCGATCCGACGGCTGCCGAGGCGAGCGCCGGCAGCAGCCCGCCCAGCAGGGCCGCGGCCACCGTCAGGGCCAGGAACAGCAGCATGTCGTTGGCCAGGCCGAGGTCCCCGGCGTTCAGCAGCAGCGCGAGGGCCACCGGCCCGGCGACCGCCACCGTCCAGCCCCAGACGATCCGGGCGCGGCCGAGCCGGGCGCCGCGGGCCACGGGCAGTCCGCGCCCCTTGGCGACCTGCCCGTGGGTGACGATGTGCACGTCGAGGTCGGGGCCCGACTCGCGGGCCACCGTGGCGCCCACGCCCGGCCCGAAGACGTACTGCCAGGTCTTGCGGCGCGAGGAGCCCAGCACGATCTGGGTGGCGTTGACCCCGCGGGCGAAGTCGAGCAGCGCCGCGGGTATGTCGTCGCCGACGACGTGGTGGAAGGTGCCGCCCAGGTCCTCGACGAGGGTGCGCTGGACGGTCAGCTCCTTCGGGGAGGCGGAGGTCAGCCCGTCGCTGCGGGCGATGTAGACGGCCATGACCTCCCCACCGGCGCCCTTCTCGGCCAGCCGGGCCGCCCGGCGGATCAGCGTGCGTCCCTCGGGGCCGCCGGTCAGTCCGACCACGATCCGCTCGCGCGAGCCCCAGATCCTGGAGACCTGGTGCTCGCTGCGGTAGCGCTGGAGGTACTCGTCGACCCGGTCGGCCACCCACAGCAGGGCCAGCTCGCGCAGCGCGGTGAGGTTGCCGGGCCGGAAGTAGTTGGACAGGGCGGCGTCGACCTTGTCCGGCTTGTAGATGTTGCCGTGGGCCATCCGGCGGCGCAGGGCCTCCGGCGACATGTCGACCAGCTCGATCTGGTCGGCCCGCCGCACCACCTCGTCCGGGACGGTCTCCCGCTGCCGTACGCCCGTGATCGACTCGACCACGTCGCCGAGGGACTCCAGGTGCTGGATGTTGACCGTGGAGACGACGTCGACACCGGCCGCGAGCAGTTCCTCCACGTCCTGCCAGCGCTTGGCGTTGCGGGAGCCGGGGATGTTCGTGTGGGCGAGTTCGTCCACCAGGGCGACGGCCGGGGCGCGGCGCAGCGCCGCGTCGACGTCCATCTCGGTGAAGGTGCTTCCGCGGTACTCCAGTGCCCTGCGCGGGACCTGCTCGAGGCCGTGCAGCATCACCTCGGTGCGCGGCCGGTCGTGGTGCTCCACGAACGCCACGACGCAGTCGGTGCCCCGCTCCACCCGGCGGTGCGCCTCGGACAGCATCGCGTACGTCTTGCCGACGCCCGGTGCCGCACCGAGGTAGATCCGAAGCTTGCCGCGTCCCATGGCCTCATTGTCTTCCCGTCACGGCTCCGTATGCCGCGTCGACCTTACGGCCGATAATCGCGACATAAGGGGTCGCGCGGGGGCGGATGGCCGTCTTTGACACAACCCTGACGGACACCGCCTGACGGCACGGCGTCGGGGCGGGCGGGCGTGGCGGCGGTACGGCGCCACGGCGACCGGAGGCCAGGACGCCGAACGCCAGGGCTCAAGGCGTCACGATTCGACGATCTTGCCGTCGCGCAGCTCCAGTACCCGGTCGGCGAGGTCCAGCAGGGTCGCGTCGTGGGTGGCGACCAGGGCGGTGACCTGCTCGCTGCGGACGACGGCGCGCAGCAGCTCCATCACGGCGTGGCCGGTCTCCGCGTCGAGCTGACCGGTCGGCTCGTCGGCTATCAGGAGCGCGGGCTCGTTCGCGAGGGCGCGGGCGATGGCCACGCGCTGCTGCTGGCCGCCGGAGAGCTCACCGGGCCGCTGCCGGGCGTGGTCGGCGAGGCCTACCAGGGACAGCAGCAGCTCGACGCGCTCCTCCCGGACGCGCGGTTCTTCCCGGCGCAGCCGCATCGGCACGCCGACGTTCTCCGCGGCGGTGAGGATCGGGATGAGCCCGAAGGACTGGAAGACGAAGCCGACGTGGTCCCGGCGCAGGGCGAGGAGGCCCTCCTCACCGAGTTCGGACAGGTCGCGGCCGTCGACGTGGACCCGTCCGCGGTCCGGCTCGTCGAGCCCGCCGACGATGTTGAGCAGCGTGGTCTTGCCGGAGCCCGAGCGGCCCTTGAGGGCGACCAGTTCGCCCCGCGGGATCTCGAAGGAGACTCCGCGCAGCGCGTGCACGGCGGCCTCTCCCTGCCCGTAGGACTTGTGGACGTCCTCCACGCGCACCATGGTCTCGGTGATCACCTGGCTCATGTGCCCTCCCCGCTTACGCCCCCGTGGACCGGGCGCCAGTATCACCAGCCGCGCCCGTCCCTTCAATATCCGAACGGCCGGACGTCCGGATAGGTTTCCGGCCGGGGCCGCGGAAAAGTCCGCACACGGCGGAGGGCCGCACCCCGGGGGTACGGCCCTGGATCCTGTCGTGAACGGCTCTGGATCCTGTCGTGAATGACGGTGGCCGGCTGACCGTGGTCAGCGGACCTCGGTGATCTCCGGTCCGCGCTGGAGCTGGCCCATCCCGCCGGAGAAGCGCGACTGGCCCTCGTCGTCCTGCTGGACGCCCTCGGGCACCATCTGCGCGTCGTTGGGCAGCTTCAGGACGATCGGGTCGCGGGGCGCCATCGGGCCCTCGCCGCGGACCACGACGGTGTCCCGGAAGATCTGCTCGAGCAGTCCGGCCGCCTGCGGCTGCACCGCGCCCTGCCCGGAGATCACCCCGCGCAGGAACCAGCGGGGGCCGTCCACGCCGACGAACCGCACGACCTGGTAGCCGCCCGTGCCGTCCGGGAGCTGCACCGGCACCTGCGCGCGCAGCTCCCAGCCCAGCGGCCCCTCGACCTCGTCGACGATGCCGCCCTGCTGGGTGATGCCGCTGCCGATCTCCTCGCGGACCTCGCCCCAGATGCCCTCGCGCTTGGGTGCGGCGAAGGCCTGCAGCTGGATGGCGCTGTCGTGCAGGACGACGGTCGCCGCGACGATCGCGTCGCCCGCGACCTCCACCCGCAGCTCCATGCCCTCGACGCCCGGTACGAACATCCCGCCGAGGTCCACCCGGCCCTCGGCCGGCTCGCGCACCTCGGAGTCGTCCCAGGGCCCGTCGGGCCGCGGTCCGGGCTCGAGCCGCACGCGCTCGCGCTCGCGCTCGACCTCCACGTCCACGTCCGCCTCGGTGTCGACGCTGTCGACGACCTGCTCGGCCTCGCCGGCCGCGTCCTCGGCGGCACCCTTCTTCTTGCGACGTCCGAACACGTCACTGTCCTTCCCGGTCGGATACGACCGAAGCGTATCGATTCCCACCCGCCGGTCCGCCCACGGCGGACCGGCCGTTCGTGCCGCTCGCGCCGTCCACGGCGGCGTGGCCGCCGGTGGACCCGAAGCCCCCCTCGGCCCGCGCCGAGCCGGGAAGTTCCGCCACCTCCTGGAAGCGGACCCTCTCGACCTGCTGGACGACCAGTTGGGCAATCCGGTCGAAGCGCTCGAACCGCACGGACTCGCGCGGGTCGAGATTCACCACGATCACCTTGATCTCCCCACGGTACCCGGCATCAACCGTCCCCGGGGCATTCACGAGGGCGACACCGCAGCGGGCGGCGAGTCCGGATCGCGGGTGCACGAAGGCCGCGTACCCCTCGGGGAGCGCGACAGACACGCCCGTGGGCAGTACCGCCCGCTCCCCCGGCGCCAGTTCGCACGCCACGGTGGTGCGCAGATCGGCGCCCGCGTCACCGGGGTGCGCGTACGCCGGAAGCGGTACGTCGGCGTCGACACGCCGGATCAGGACGTTCAGGGGCTCACGGCTCACGGGTTCACCTCGAAGGCGCGGACGCGCCGGACCTGGTCGGGGTCGTTCATGGCGGCCTGGATCTCCTGCTCGCGGCCGTGGTCGACGAAGTGGTCGACCTTGACCTCGATGAACAGGGCCTCGGCGCGGACGGCGACCGGTCCGTCGGGGCCGCCGACGCGTCCGGTGGCCCTGGAGTAGATCTTCCGCCCGGCCACGGCGGTGACCGCCGCCTCCAGATGCAGGGTGGTGCCGACCGGCACCGGGCGCACGTAGTCCGTCTCCAGCCGCCCGGTCACGGCGATCGTCCGCAGCAGCCAGTTCAGCGAGCCGAGGGCCTCGTCGAGGGCGGTCGCGAGGACCCCGCCGTGGGCGAGGCCGGGCGCGCCCTGGTGGGCGGGCTGCACGGTGAACTCGGCGGTGATGGCGACGCCCTCCCCGGCCCGGGCCTGGAGGTGCAGCCCGTGCGGCTGCTCCCCGCCGCAGCCGAAGCACTCCGCGTAGTGCGAGCCGAGGAGTTCGCCGGGCGCGGGGGCGTCGGGATGCCGGACCGGGGCCACGGCGTCGGGCGGGGGCTGAACAGCTGCGGAACTACCACTCACAGGCGCAGACCTTACCCGCGCGTCGGCGCGCGCCCGACACCGTGCCAAGCTTGGTTCATGCAGCTCTCCGCCCAGCCGTACGAAGAACGCCTCACCGCACCCCGTTCCTGGTGGCTGATCAGCCTTCTGATGGGCTTCTCCTGCGCCCTGATCCTGCTTCCCTTCGGCACGCTGCCGATGCTGGGCGGCCTGGTCGGCGGCACCGCGGCGTCGGCGGTCGTGGCGAGCTCCTACGGCTCGCCCCGCATCCGGGTCGTGGGCGGTCTGCTGATCGCGGGCGAGGCGAAGATCCCGGTCACGGCGCTCGGCGAGACGGAGGTGCTGGACACGGAGGAGGCGCGCGCCTGGCGCACCCACAAGGCCGACACCCGCGCCTTCCTGCTGCTGCGCGCCTACATCCCCGGGGCGCTTCGGGTCATCGTCACCGACCCGGAGGACCCCACGCCCTACCTGTACCTGTCGACCCGGGAGCCGGAGCGGCTGGCCGAGGCGCTGCGTACGGCGCGGGCCGCCGCGGAGGCCGAGGCCGCGTAACGGGTCCTGCAGGGCCGAGGCCGATCGGCTGCGTACCGGGTTGATCCTGCGCGGCCGGTCAGTCAGTTCTCGGGCTCCCCGGAGCTGCCGGTGGTGTCGGGGCCCTCGGGGGTACCGGAGTCGTCGTCGGTGTCCTGGAGCCGCAGCGGGTGCCCGGCCGCCTCCAGGGGCGGCAGCGGGGGCAGTTCGCCCCAAGGGACCTGGACCTTGCGCAGGTCCGAGCGGATGCGGGCGGCGAGCCTACTGGTCTCGCGCCGGTTCATCACGGCTCCGGCCGCGGCGCCCACCATGAAGGGCGTCAGCTTGGGCAGGCCCCGCGCCGTCCGCTTCATGATCTGCCGGCGAAGCTGGCGCTTCAGCCGGCCCCCGAGGGCGATGTCGATCGTTGTCGGATTCCGCACGTCGATCTTGCGCTCGTGCGACCAGGCGGCCAGATACGCGGTACTGCGAGCCTTCAGATTTCCGGGGGGCCGCGCCCCGTACACCTCGTGGAGTTCCGCGATCAGCTTGAGTTCGATCACCGCGACTCCGGTGACCTCCGCGGCCAGCTGGGTCGGCATCGCGGGCGGTACCGGCAGCATCGCCGCCGCGCCGACGCCCGCTCCGACCGTGGAGGAGGCGTGCGCCGCGCCCGCCACGAGTTTGTCAGCGAGCTGTTCGGGTCCGAGGCCCGGGAACTGCCGGCGGAGCGCGCCGAGGTCCCTCACGGGAATCCGCGGGGCCGTGTCGATGACGCGGTCGGTGAGGTACGAAAGGGCCGCCCTGGCGTGGCCGCCGCTCACGCGTGCGCCGCTCCTGGCCGCTCTCCCGACCGTCCGGGCGTGGTGCCGGAACACCGTGGCCTGCCGCCGGACTGCGGGCGCGGATCCGCCCGCCGGGACGGCGGGGTCACCGCGCCCGGAGACCGGAGCGAGCGCGGGCGATCCCGCCGATCCGTCCGGATCGGTTGTACGGGACGGCCCTCGCTCGTCGTCACGCGCGCCGTGGGGACCGTCGGACGGCCCCGGGTCCGCTCCCCTGCGGGGGATGCGGCGCTTCCAAGGAGGGGTCGAGCCAGTCACGGCCGACCCTGCCTCAGTCGCAGTCGCGGCAGATCGGCTGACCGTTCTTCTCCCGGGCCAGCTGGCTGCGGTGGTGCACCAGGAAGCAGCTCATGCAGGTGAACTCGTCCTGCTGCTTGGGCAGCACCCGGACGGCCAGCTCCTCGTTCGAGAGGTCCGCGCCGGGCAGTTCCAGGCCTTCTGCGGCCTCGAACTCGTCGACGTCGACGGCGGAGGTCGACTTGTCGTTCCGCCTGGCCTTCAGCTCTTCCAGGCTGTCCGAGTCGACGTCGTCGTCGGTCTTGCGTGGGGTGTCGTAATCGGTTGCCATGTCGCTCTCCCCCTCTGGGTGTATGCGGTGTCTCCAGCGCACGTAACGCGTGAGAGGCCGGACTTGTGCCCGACCTGAGGCGGAGATTTTGCCTCACATCAAGGTCTGTTACTCAATCGACACCCAACCGCACTCCTCAAGAGTGATCGGCTTGGATGGCGATCGGGACCGTACACGGTCCGGATGCCCCGCTCCAAAGCGGTCTCACCGTGTACTTCCCGTGATCATGCCCCCTGAAAACCGGGATTTTTCCGGCATTTTGGGGGTTCACATGACCACGCAGAGTAGATGGCCGGAAAACCGCCCATGTGATCGATCACACACGGTGAACCCGGGAACGGTCCCGGGAATTTCCGCGCAAAGCGAACATCCCCGTGTGTCGGCGCAATGATCTCAGATCGGCAGCATCACTCGCATCACCAGCCCACCCCCCTCACGCGGCTGGGCCGAGATGTGGCCCCCGTGCGCCCTCGCCACGGAGCGGGCGATGGACAGGCCGAGACCGACGCCCTTGTCGCTGCCGGTGCGCTCGGTGCGCAGCCGCCGGAAGGGCTCGAAGAGATTGTCGATCTCGTACGCCGGGACCACCGGGCCGGTGTTGGTGACGACGAGGATCGCCTGACCGTGCTGGGCGTCCGTGGTGACCTCCACCCACCCCTCCTCGGCCACGTTGTACCGCACCGCGTTCTGCACCAGGTTGAGGGCGATCCGCTCCAGCAGCACGCCGTTGCCCTGGACGACCGCGGGCTTGCGCTCGCCGCGGATCACGACCCCCTTGGCCTCCGCCTCCCCGCGCACCTGGTCGATGGCCTGCGAGGCGACCTCGGCGAGGTCCACCGGCTTGCGCTCGACGATCTGGTTGTCGCTGCGGGCGAGCAGCAGCAGGCCCTCGACGAGCTGTTCGCTGCGCTCGTTGGTGGCCAGCAGGGTCTTGCCGAGCTGCTGGAGCTCCACCGGCGCGTGCGGGTCGGAGAGCTGCACCTCCAGGAGCGTGCGGTTGATCGCGAGCGGCGTGCGCAGCTCGTGCGAGGCGTTGCCGACGAAGCGCTGCTGGGCGGTGAAGGCCCGCTGCAGCCGCTCCAGCATGTCGTCGAAGGTGTCCGCGAGCTCCTTCAGCTCGTCGTCCGGGCCGTCCAGCTCGATCCGCCGGGACAGGTCGGAGCCGGCCACCGCGCGGGCGGTGCGGGTGATCCGGCCGAGCGGGGACAGCACACGGCCGGCCATCGCGTAGCCGAACGCGAAGGCGATCACGGCGAGGCCGAGCAGGGCCAGGAGCGAGCGGCTGAGCAGGCTGTCCAGGGCGGCCTGACGCTGGTGGTCGATGCAGGCGCTGATCGCGGCGTTGAACTCCGACAGCGACAGGTTGCCGTTGTCGACGCCCGGACAGTCGGTGCTGGTGACCCTCAGGGCGTTGAAGTCGACGATCTTGAACAGCGGTTGGTTGCCGGTGCGCAGGGCCTGCGCGGCGAGCAGGTAGATGATCGACAGCAGCAGGATGCCGGCGATCAGGAACATGCCGCCGTACAGCAGCGTCAGCCGTATCCGGATGGTCGGACGCAGCCACGGGAAGGCCGGCTCCGGCCTTCTGGGGTCCCAGGTGGGTTTCGGGGGCGCCTGGGGCGGCGCCGGGGTCGCGGCCACGGCGGCTCAGATCCGGTAGCCGGAGCCGGGCACGGTGACGATCACCGGGGGCTCGCCGAGCTTGCGCCGCAGCGTCATCACCGTGACGCGGACGACGTTGGTGAACGGGTCGGTGTTCTCGTCCCAGGCCTTCTCCAGAAGCTGCTCCGCGGAGACCACGGCGCCCTCGCTGCGCATCAGGACCTCCAGGACCGCGAACTCCTTCGGCGCGAGCTGGACCTCCCTGCCGTCGCGGAAGACCTCGCGGCGGTTGGGGTCCAGCTTGATCCCCGCGCGCTCCAGGACGGGCGGCAGGGGCACGCTGGTGCGCCGGCCCAGGGCGCGCACGCGTGCCGTCAGCTCGCTGAACGCGAAGGGCTTGGGAAGGTAGTCGTCGGCGCCGATCTCCAGGCCCTCGACGCGGTCGCTGACGTCGCCGGAGGCGGTGAGCATCAGCACGCGCGTGGGCATGCCCAGCTCGACGATCTTGCGGCAGACGTCGTCGCCGTGGACCAGCGGGAGGTCGCGGTCGAGGACGACCACGTCGTAGTCGTTGACGCCGATGCGCTCCAGGGCGGCCGCACCGTCGTACACGACGTCGACGGCCATGGCCTCCCGGCGCAGTCCGGTGGCCACCGCATCGGCGAGCAGCTGCTCGTCCTCGACGACGAGTACGCGCACGTCGCATGTCCTTCCTGTGTCCACCCGCGTAGCGCCGCTCGGGGCACACGCCGGCAGGGTCTTCGAGAGTGTGTGACTCCATCCTGCCCTTTTCGACCATAAGTCGGCGGTAAGCCGTGGTAGCGGCCGGTGCACGGGAGGCATGCGGTGGGCGAAGGGTCCGTGAATCCCGAATTTTCTTTTACGGGCGAGGTTTCCGCCGCGAGGAGTCGGGGGAGGACGGGTTTACACCCCGCGATCACGCTCTGCATGTGCCGCAGCACCATGCGGTACTCCGCGATCCGCTTCCGCAGAGTGGGTGTGGGTGCCCAGCGCCGTCGCCGCCCCGGTCGGGCAGCGCCGGGCATCTGCTGAGACGTGATCGCCCCTTCCGAACGGCACACCCCCGTGCCACCGACCCACCGACCCAGGACGAGGGGGCGCAGCATGGACGCATTCACCGCAGGACTTCTGCAGCGCATAAAGGCGACCGAGTCCGATCTGACCCGGGCTCGTGACGAGGGCGACGACTTCCTCGTCGAGGTCGAGCTGGCCGAACTCGACGACCTGCGCCGCCTCGCCGCCGAACACGGTGTGGAGGTCGGCGTGTCCGGCGTCTGACCAGCCTGCACGCGCACAACGGAACCCCGGCGAATCCAGCGCCGGGGTTCTGTGTTGATGGCTCGGTCGCCTGCGGGCGCCTTCAGCCGGCCTCAGTCGTGCCAGGCCCCCAGGTCCTCCAGGAGGTTTTGGAGGGGCTCGAAGACGCCCGGGACGGCCGCTACCGTCAGGTCGCGGGACGGGCGCTCTCCCGGGCGGCCACCGGTCACGGCGCCCGCTTCCCGGGCGATCAGGTCGCCCGCGGCGTAGTCCCACGCGTTCAGACCGCGCTCGTAGAAGCCGTCCAGGCGGCCCAGCGCCAGGTCGCACAGGTCCACCGCGGCCGAGCCGCTGCGGCGGATGTCGCGCAGCAGCGGGATCAGCCGGCGGGCCACGTCGGCCTGGTGGGCGCGGACGTCGGCGACGTAGTTGAAGCCGGTGGCGATCAGGGCCTGGTCCAGGGGCGGCGCGGCACGGCAGGACAGCTTGCGCTCGCCGGCCCAGACCCCGGTGGCCCATGCCCCGCGGCCGCGCACGGCGTGGAACGCCTCGCCGCGCATCGGGACGGCCACGACCCCGACGACCGCCTCGCCGTCGTGCTCGGCGGCGATGGAGACTGCCCAGGTCGGCAGTCCGTACAGGTAGTTCACGGTACCGTCGAGCGGGTCGATCACCCAGCGGACACCGCTCGTGCCCTCGACGGAGGCGCCTTCCTCGCCGAGGAAGCCGTCGTCGGGGCGCCGGTCGGCGATCAGGCCGGTGATCAGCTTCTCGGCGGCGATGTCCATCTCGGTGACGACGTCGATCGGGCTGGACTTGGTGGCTGCCACCGTCAGGTCGGCCGGGCGGCCGTCCTTCAGCAGCTCTCCGGCGCGTGCGGCCGCCTGGCGGGCGAGCTGGAGCAGTTCCGCGGGCAGGGTGTCGGTCACGGGGTTCCTCACGCGTAGGGACTGTCGGCGCCCGCGGCGGCCGGCCGGGGCGTACGGGCCGGGCAGCAGGCCACCGGGCAGAGATTGTGGTCCGCGCCGAGCGAGCCCAGGGCGCACGGCGTGACCTGCTGTCCGCGCTCGGTGGCGGCCCGCTCCATGATCAGGTCGCGGATGGCGGCGGCGAACCGCGGGTCGGCGCCGACGGTGGCGGAGCGGCGTACCGGAAGGCCCAGTTCCGCGGCCTTGGCCGTGGCCTCGGTGTCGAGGTCGTACATGACCTCCATGTGGTCGGAGACGAAGCCGATGGGCGCCATGACGACGGCCGGGGCTCCGGCGGCGTGCCGCTCCTCGAGGTGGTCGCAGATGTCGGGCTCCAGCCACGGGATGTGCGGGGCGCCGGAGCGCGACTGGTAGACGAGCTGCCAGGGGTGGTCGACGCCGGTGCGCTCACGGACCTCGTCGGCGATCAGCCGGGCCACGTCCAGGTGCTGGCGGACGTACGCCCCGCCGTCGCCGTGGCCCGCGACCGGTCCCGAGGTGTCCGCGGCGGAGACCGGGATCGAGTGGGTGCAGAACGCGATGTGGGCGCCGTCGCGGACGTCCTCGGGAAGGCCGGCGAGCGACTCGAGGACGCCGTCGATCATGGGCTGGAGGAAGCCGGGGTGGTTGAAGTAGTGCCGCAGCTTGTCGACCTTCGGCAGGTCCAGGCCCTCGGCCTGAAGGGCGGCGAGCGAGTCCGCGAGGTTCTCGCGGTACTGGCGGCAGCCGGAGTAGGAGGCGTAGGCGCTGGTGGCCAGGACCAGGATGCGGCGGCGGCCGTCGCGGACCATGTCCCGCAGGGTGTCCGTCAGGTAGGGGGCCCAGTTGCGGTTGCCCCAGTAGACCGGCAGATCGAGGCCGTGACCGGCGAAGTCCTTCCGCAGGGCGTCGAGCAGGACGCGGTTCTGGGCGTTGATCGGGCTGACCCCGCCGAACTGGAAGTAGTGTTCGCCCACTTCCTTCAGGCGCTCGGTGGGGATGCCTCGCCCGCGCGTCACGTTCTCCAGGAACGGGATCACGTCGTCCGGCCCCTCGGGGCCGCCGAACGAGAGCAGGAGCAGGGCGTCGTACGGGGTGGCGTCGAGCACGTCAGGCATGGCTCGATCCTGCCACTCCGCACCGACGGGCGGGCTCCCGGCCCGCAGGGGGCGCGCCTCCCGAGTGGGCGCGGGTCCCGAGTGAGCGCGAGTCCGGAGTGGGGGGTGCGCGCGAGTCCGGGCGGAGATGTGTCCCGAAGTCCATAGGGGGACGTGCGCCGGGTGCGCCCGATCCGTAAGCTGTATCAGCTTCCTTCACGCCTTACCGGATCCGCGGAGACCCTGTGCCCAGCCCGTACCGTGCCCTGTTCGCCGCTCCAGGCTCCAAGGGTTTCTCCGCCGCGGGGTTCCTCGGCCGGATGCCGCTGTCGATGATGGGCATCGGCGTGGTCACGATGATCTCCCAGCTCACCGGGCGCTACGGGCTCGCGGGCGCGCTGTCGGCCACCATCGCGCTGGCCGCCGCGGTCCTGGGCCCGCAGATATCCCGGCTGGTCGACCGGCACGGACAGCGCCGGGTGCTGCGCCCCGCGACCCTCGTCGCGCTGACCGCCTCGGCGGTGCTGCTGTGCGCGGCGCACTTCCGGTGGCCGGACTGGGTGCTGTTCGTCTGCGCGGCCGGGATCGGCTCGGTGCCCAGCCTGGGCGCGATGGTCCGGGCGCGCTGGGCGGCCCTGTACCGGGGGACGCCGCAACTGCACACCGCCTACTCGTTCGAGTCGGTGGTGGACGAGGCCTGCTTCATCTTCGGGCCGATCGTCTCCATCGGACTGTCCACGGTCTGGTTCCCGGAGGCGGGGCCGCTGCTGGCCGCCTGCTTCCTGGCGGCGGGCGTGTTCTGGCTGACCGCCCAGCGCGCCACCGAGCCCGCACCGCACCCGCGCGAGCACCACGGCGGCGGTTCCGCCCTGCGTGCGCGCGGACTCCAGGTGCTGGTGTCGACCTTCGTGGCGACCGGGACGATCTTCGGCGCGGTCGACGTGGTCACCGTCGCCTTCGCCGAGGAGCAGGGGCACAAGGGCGCCGCGAGCGTCGTGCTCGCCCTGTACGCGGCGGGCTCCTGCACGGCGGGCGTCGTGTTCGGCCTGCTGCACTTCGCGGGACCGCCCGCCCGGCGCTGGCTGCTGGGCATCTGCACGATGGCCGTGAGTATGATCCCCCTCCTACTGGTCGGAAACCTGCCGTTTCTGGCCGTGGCGCTGTTCGTTGCGGGCCTGTCCGTCGCTCCCACGATGATCACGACGATGGCCCTCGTCGAAGAGCACGTACCACGCTCGCACCTGACCGAGGGCATGACCTGGGTGAGCACCGGGCTCGCGGTCGGGGTGGCACTGGGCTCCTCGGCGGCCGGCTGGGTGATCGACGCGGCCGGGGCGCGAGCCGGGTACGCGGTTCCGGCGGTGTCCGGGGCCGTCGCGGTCGCGGTCGGTTTCCTCGGGTACCGCCGGCTCAGCAGGCCGGCTCCGCGTCGGGGAGGCTTCGTTGAGCAGCACGACGAGCGCGAAGAACGGCACGTGGCATAACTGGGGCGGCAACGTCGGCGCGCGCCCCGGGCGGGAGGTCACTCCGGCCACGGTGGCGGACGTCGCCGCCGCCGTACGCAAAGCCGCCGAGGACGGACTGCGGGTGAAGGCCGTCGGCACCGGTCACTCCTTCACGAGCATCGCCGCGACGGACGGCGTCATGATCCGCCCGCAGTTGCTGACCGGCATACGCGGGATCGACCGGGAGGCCATGACGGTCACGGTCGAGGCCGGCACCCCTCTCAAGAGGCTGAACGTCGCTCTCGCGCGGGAGGGCCTCTCGCTCGCCAACATGGGCGACATCATGGAGCAGACGGTGTCCGGGGCGACCAGCACCGGCACCCACGGCACGGGCCGCGAGTCCGCGTCGATCGCCGCCCAGATCCGGGGGCTCGAACTGGTCACGGCGGACGGCTCGGTGCTCACCTGCTCCGCGCAGGAGAACCCGGAGGTCTTCGCGGCCGCCCGCATCGGCCTGGGCGCGCTGGGGATCGTCACGGCCCTCACCTTCGCGGTGGAGCCGCTCTTCCTGCTCACGGCCCGCGAGGAACCGATGGGCCTCGATCGGGTGCTCGCGGAGTTCGACCAGCTCTGGGCGGAGAACGAGCACTTCGAGTTCTACTGGTTCCCGCACACCGGCAGCGCCAACACCAAGCGCAACAACCGCAGCGCCGGCCCCGAGCAGCCGGTGGGACGGCTGGCCGGCTGGTTCGAGGACGAGTTCCTCTCCAACGGTGTCTTCCAGGTGGCCAACTGGGTCGGCCGCGCGGTGCCCGCCACCGTCCCGTCGATCGCCGGGATCTCCAGCCGCGCGCTGTCCGCGCGGACGTACACCGACATCCCCTACAAGGTCTTCACCTCGCCGCGCCGGGTGCGCTTCGTGGAGATGGAGTACGCCGTGCCGCGCGAGGCCCTGGCCGACGCGCTGCGCGAGCTGAAGGCGATGGTCGACCGCTCCGGGCTGCGGGTGAGTTTCCCGGTGGAGGTGCGGACCGCGCCCGCCGACGAAATCACCCTGTCCACCGCCTCGGGCCGGGACAGCGCGTACATCGCGGTCCACATGTTCCGGGGCACCCCCTACCAGCGGTACTTCACGGCCGCGGAGAGCATCTTCACCGCGTACGAGGGCCGGCCGCACTGGGGCAAGCTCCACACCAGGGACGCCGGCCAACTCGCCGCGCTCTACCCGCGCTTCGGGGAGTTCACGGCGCTGCGGGACCGGCTGGATCCCCAGCGGCTGTTCCAGAACGACTACTTGCGGAGGGTGCTGGGGCCGTAGCGCTCGCGCCGGGCGCCGGGGCCGTGGTGCCGGTGTCGGAGGGCCTGCCTTCCTCCGGACCGCCGGTGCCGGTGGTCCCCGTGGCGCCGCTTCCGCCGCTGCCACTGTTTCCCGTGGCCTCGGGGGTGGGCGTCGGGCTCGCCCCGGTCCCCCGGTCGGGGCGACCGGAAGCGGCGCCGTCCGGCGACGTTCCGTCCCCGGTCCCGGGTGTGCCGGAGGGCGAGGAGGTGGGAGCGTGCCCGTCGCGGGTCACGGAGGGCGCGTGGTGGCCGGTGACGGCGTAGCCGACCGTCGTGCCCCTGCCGCCGCTGAAGGTGTCGCCCGACACCAACTCGTAGGCGGTGATTCCGGCCATGGTCACCCCGAAGACGAGGGCGGCGGCGACCACGGGCCGCTTCCAGCTCTTGATCCGGGCCCGGTAGACGGTCCCCTCGCCGAACTCACCCGCCGGCGGTGGGGTCCGCCCGGCGGGAGCGGCCGCCGGGACCGGCCCGGGAGCGGCGGCCGGGGAAGCACCCGGGGAGGCGCCCACCGCGCGGAGCTGCTCGCCGGTACGCCGGAAGAAGTGCTGGAGGACCGAGCCGCCGCAGGTGGCCAGGACGCTGACGACACCGGCCCCGAGGATCGTGCCGTAGACGCCGAAGTACGAGGCCAGCTTCGCGGCCACCACCGCCGCCAGGGCGCTGCCCGCCACCTGGGCGACGCTCAGGTCGAACCGCATCCTCCGCACCTCCTCGCCGATGCTCGGCACATCCTCACCGCCGGACTCACCGTCGGACCTTTCACGCATGACCGGACCTTGCCCGCCTCTTCCGTACACAGCCGCATCTTCCGTACATGGCCGGATCTTTCACAGGTGATCGGCCGAGTGCATGAGAAAGGGACGTACGGACGAAACCGTTAGTTCCGATTGCGGTGATTAAGTGAAGTTCCCCACGGGCATGATCGAAAAAGCCGGACGGGGCGGCCGAGTACCGCCTCTGGCGAGAAGTCGGGCGGCGTGCCCATCCACGCACGTGGCCCGAATGGAGTACCGTTATGAGCCCTGGGCCCGGCCTCCCTTCGGGGTGTCCGGGACCATGCTGGACCGCCGGGAGGGGGCTGGTTGCACAGGGTGACGGCGTTGGTCACTTAGCGTTGCAAACAGGTAACCGTGCCATAACGGCGTTCCAGGGCCCGCGCCCGACACGCCGGGCAACTCGGCAAGGTTGTGGCAGGCTGCACCCGGGCAGGCCACACTCGACTAGCGGAAGCAGCGACGCACGTGACGTCGGCAGGCACCACCCGGGAGGTCCCCATGCCCGAACTGCGTGTCGTGGCCGTCTCCAATGACGGCACACGGCTGGTGCTGAAGGCTGCGGACAGTACGGAGTACACGCTTCCGATCGACGAACGGCTCCGCGCCGCCGTGCGCGGCGACCGTCCCCGCCTCGGCCAGATCGAGATCGAGGTGGAGAGCCATCTCCGCCCCCGCGACATCCAGGCCCGGATACGAGCGGGCGCGACCGCGGAAGAGGTCGCCCAGCTCGCCGGCATCCCCGTCGACCGGGTCCGGCGCTTCGAGGGCCCCGTGCTCGCCGAGCGCGCCTTCATGGCCGAGCGCGCCCGCAAGACCCCGGTCCGCCGCCCCGGTGAGAACTCCGGTCCGCTGCTCGGCGAGGCCGTCCAGGAGCGGCTGCTGCTGCGCGGCGCCGAGAAGGACACCGTCCAGTGGGACTCCTGGCGCCGCGACGACGGCACCTGGGAGGTCCTGCTGGTCTACCGGGTCGCGGGCGAACCCCACTCGGCGAGCTGGACGTACGACCCGCCGCGGCGCCTGGTGCAGGCCGTCGACGACGAGGCCCGCGCCCTGATCGGGGAGTCCGACGACCTCGGTTCCCCGGAACCCAGCTTTCCGTTCGTGCCGCGTATCGCGCGTCTGCCGCGCGAGCGCCCCTTCGACCGGGACCGTCCGGCGCTGCCGGGACAGGCGCCCGAGCCCCCCGAGGAGAGCGTCGGCGAGCGGGACACACTGACCAGCCTGCTGGAGGCGGTGCCGAGCTTCCGCGGCGACCTGGTGGTGCCCGAGCGCGCGCCGGAACCCGTCGAGGAGCCCGAGGAGGACCTGGTGGCCGAGGAGCCCCCGGCCCCCGCGGCCTCGGCCGGCTCCGCCTACGCGGACGTCCTCATGCCGCGCTCCGTCACCAGCCACCGCGACCGCCTCACCGGCGCCACCGACCGCCAGGCCGAGGCCGACGGGGTCCGGCCCGGCCGCCGGGCCGCCGTGCCGAGCTGGGACGAGATCGTGTTCGGCACGCGCCGCAAGAAGCAGGAGTAGCGGGCAGCGGCAGCAAGGCCGTACAAGGGAAGGGCCGCGCCCCGTCGGGTGCGGCCCTTCCTTGTGCGTGGCGTCACCGCCGGGGTCCTGGTGGTCCGGCGGCCCGGTGGTGGCCGTTCGTTCCGGCTGACGACCGTCACTCGTTAGGAGTATCTTTCCCCGACTGGCACCTGACGTCCCGTCACTGCCGGTCCCGTCACTGCGGGTCCGGGCCCACCGCGACCGGCCGGGACGGATCCGAGGACCACTCCGACCACGAGCCGACATACAGCGCCGCCGGGATTCCGGCGACGGCCAGCGCCAGCGCCTCGTGCGCCGCGGAGACGCCGGAGCCGCAGTAGACACCGACGTCGCGCCCGTCGGTCGCGCCCAACTTCGCGAACCGTGCCCGTAGTTCCTCGGCCGGCAGGAGCTTCCCGTCCGGGCCGGCGTTCTCGGTGGTCGGCGCGGACACGGCGCCCGGGATGTGGCCGCCCACCGGGTCGATCGGCTCCACCTCGCCCCGGTACCGCTCCCCCGCGCGCGCGTCGAACAGCACTCCGGACCGGGCCAGCGCCGCGGCCCCGTCGGCGTCGAGGAGCGGCAGCGCGCCGGGCTTCGGCACGAAGTCGCCCTCGGCCGGCTCGGGCACGGCGGTCTCCAGCGGGCCCTCCCAGGCCGCGAGGCCGCCGTCCAGGACCCGCACGTCGGGGTGTCCGGTCCAGCGCAGCAGCCACCACGCGCGCGCCGCAGCCCAGCCCTGACCGCCGTCGTGAACGACGACCGGCCGGGCCTCGGACACCCCGGCACGGCGCATCGCGGCGCCGAACACCTCCAGGTCGGGCAGCGGGTGGCGGCCGTTTCCGCCCGGCGCCGAGGCCAGTTCGCGGTCCAGGTCGACGAAGACGGCGCCGGGAATGTGCCCGGCCGCGTGGGCGGCGCGCCCGTCGAAGGGCGCCGCGCCCGCAGCCGCGGCCAGGCTGAGCTGCCAGCGGACGTCGAGCACCACGGGCGGCCGTGGCCCCGCGAGGGCGTCCGCGAGATCGGATGCGGAAATGATGGCGTTCATGGCTCCATCCTCGCCTACGGGGTGGCCGCATCGTCGAGGTCGGGCTAGTCTGCTCGGCCGGACACTTCCGATCACGTGGCGTACGTGATCGGCCACATGCTGTACAGCCGATCGACATCCTTCGGTAAACGCATGGAAACGGGCAGGACACCGCACACCGGGCACCCTCCGGACGGGACCCTGCTCCGCCGGCGCTCGGGAAGCGCGGCCGGCATCGGGGGCGGCGCATCGGCTCGGGGTCCGGAGAACGGAATCGAGGCGGCCGTCGAGAGGCCCTGGAGGCCGAGGAGAAGGTGACGATGACCGAGGCACCGGAGCCGGGCGTCCCGAACGGCCGGGCACCTGCCCGGAACAGGCCCGGTACACCGTGCCGGGTGAGCCTGATGGTGCACGGAATGGCCGCCGCGCAGGCCTTCTACGGGGACCTCTTCGGCTGGGAGTTCCAGCCCGGTCCGAGCCGGTTGGGCCCCTGCGTGCGGGCCCTGCTGAACGGCCACGAGGTGGGCGGCATCGGACAACTGCCGCCCGGCCGGCGCCTGCCCGTGGCGTGGACGCCGTATCTCGCCTCGGACGACGTGGACCTGACGGCGGAAACGGTACGGCTGTGCGGCGGCACGGTCGGAGTGGGTCCGCTGGAGGCGGGCGGCGTCGGACGGCTGACAATCGGTTCGGACCCGTGGGGAGCGGTTTTCGGCCTGTTGCAGGCCCGCACGTGCCCGGGCACGCAGACCGCCGGGCCGCTGCCCGGCACCCCGGTGTGGCACGAGCTGCTGACCTACGAGACCGCGGGCGTCGCCACGTTCTACTCCAGGCTGTTCGGCTACGAACGGAAACCGGACGGCTCCGCCGGCGTCGACCGCGTGACCCTGCACCTCGACGGCCGCCCGGTGGCCGGAGTCCACGGGGTGGGCCGGGCCCTGCCCCATGACCGGGGCCCGCACTGGATGACGTACTTCGAGGTCACCGACACCGACGAGGCGACCGCCCGCGTGCTCGACCTGGGCGGCCGGGTCCTCACCCCCGCCCGGGACACCCCCCGAGGCCGCGTGGCCACCGTGACGGATCCCGAGGGTGCACGGTTCGCCCTGATTCGGAGCGCACGGTGAGCACGGCAGCCCGTGTTGACCGCGGAGATCACTCGGGAGGGTGAAACCTACCGGTCTCTTCAACGGTGACCCCGGCCTGCCCGGAGAACCTCGTAGAGGGCAAGGGCCGCGACGGCCGCCTCCAAGTGAGAAGTCACTGGCGTTCTGCTCAATCCAGCGGGGAAACTTCCGAGGTGACGCTTCACGAGAACGAGATCCCAGTCGACGAGGAACTGGTCCGGTCACTGCTGAAGGCGCAGCGCCCGGAGTGGGCCGCCCTACCGTTGTGGCCCGCGGGCGCAGGTACGGACAACACCATGTATCGACTGGGCGATGACCTGCTCGTGCGACTTCCACGGACCGCCGACAACGGACAGTCCGTACGGAAGGAACAGGAATGGCTTCCTCGCCTGGCACCCCTCCTTTCCTGTCCGATTCCCGAGCCCGTCCACGCCGGGACACCCACTGATGCGTTCCCACTGGTCTGGTCGGTCTACCGCTGGATCGACGGTGACGAAGCCGGCCCGGACACCGTCCGGGACTGGCCCGCTTTCGGAGCGGATCTGGCGGCGGTCGTAAGAGAGCTTCACCGCATCGACCTCATGGGAGCGACCCGCACAGACGGCCTCAGCTGGTACCGCGGAGGCGGCCTGGCGCCATGCGACCAGTGGATCAGCAGGTGCTTCGAGGACTGCCGAGCCACCGTGGCTTCTGAACTTGACGTTGACGCCCTGGAACAAATGTGGCGAGCCGCGCTCGCACTGCCCGAGCCCTCCGGGCCGCACGCGTGGCTCCACGGCGACCTCAAGCCGACCAACCTCTTGGTCCGAGAAGGCAAGCTCCACGCAGTGATTGACTTCGGCGGACTCTCAGTCGGCTTTCCCGACGCCGAGCACTCCACGGTCTGGGACCTGCCGCCACAAGCACGACAGTCCTACTGGGACACCTTGAATCTCGACAATGTGACCTGGACCCGCGCCCGCGCGTGGGCCATCGCGGTGGGCGTCAGTGGAATCTCCTATTACTGGCGCACCTTCCCCACCTTCGTCGCCGAATGCCAGGCACGCCTTCAGGCAATCCTCGCTGACGCAATGAGGATGCCCCAGCCATACTCACCGGTGCGGTCACGGCCCAATTGACAAAGGGCATCGAAGCTCTGGAGCAGTCTCTTCGCCCGCGCCCAGGTTGCAGCCGTTCCATGCCCGCAGGACGGCGCGCGCCTGCTCGGCGCGAACCGTGCACTCCGCGCCGAGCGGGCCGGACAGGCTCACAGCCGGCGCCGTGAGGGGAACGCGTACTCCGCCCACACGGTCTTGCCCGGGCCGTCCGGGCGCGCATGCCAGTCCCAGCGGGTCGCCAGTTGCGATACGAGGAGCAGTCCGCGGCCGGTCTCCTCCTCGGCCCTGGCCGCACCCTCCGGGACGCTGAGGCCGCGAGGAAGGCGTTCGGTGCGGGTGTCGGTGACCTCGACGCGGACGGTACCGCCGTCGGACGTGGCGTGGAGGCCGAGGTGGAAGTCCCTGCCGGGGACGTGACCGTGCCGCACCGCGTTCGCGGTGAGCTCGGCGACGATCAGCACGATCGCATCGTGCGCCTCGGTTCCGTACGGAATTCCCCATGCGTCAAGGCGGACGGCTGCCAGGCGCCGGGCGAGACGGGCTCCGCGGGACGTGGAGGTGAAGCGCATCTCGAAGGCTTGGCCCGGAGCGGCCTGCAACGCAACGCAGGGGGTGGTGGGTTCTTTCGTCACGCTGGCCACGCTTCCGTCGGTCCCACAGCGTGACCAGAGGTGACGCGACGACAGGGCACCGTTGTACGCGCGTTGTCCGCCCCAGTAGGAGCCACACACCGTAACGGCTCCCCTGCGAGGGCGTTGGGCCAAAGAGGCGGTGATGCACATGACGGGGCACGAGGGCGCGGAGGCGGGGGCGGTCGTGAGTCTCGGGGACGGCTGGGAGAACGACGACGGCGCCGGACGGCGACCGGAGGACGAGGTCGGACGCGGTGTCCTCCTCGCGTTCGGGCAGACCATGAAGACGCTGCGAGTGCGGGAAGGCCTGGATCGCGAGGAGTTCGGGAGGCGGCTAGGGTACTCGGCTTCCACGATCGCGGCGTTCGAGCAGGGGCGGCGGATTCCGACACCCCAGACGATCGATCGAGCCGATGAGGTGCTGGGCGCGGGTGGGGTGCTGTGCCTGTGGAGGGAGCAGGTGGAGCGGGCTCAGTATCCGGTGTTCTTTCAGGGGATGGCGACCCTGGAGAAGGAGGCCATGGAACTGGTCTCGTACAGCACGCTCGTGTTCAACGGACTGGTGCAGACCGAGGAGTACATGCGAGCCGTGTTGGCCATGCGCTGCCCGATCCTGGACGACGAGACCATCGAGCAACGGGTCGCAGCACGGCTGGGCCGCCAGGTCATCCTCGATGGCTGGCCCGCCCCGCTCCTCAGCTTCGTGATCGGGGAGGCGGTACTGCGGCACCCGTACGGTGGAAAAGATGTCTTGCGAGGGCAGTTGGAGCATCTGCTCCTGATCGGACAGAAGCGGAACGTCGCCATCCAGGTCATGCCACTCGGTTGCGAGGAAAACGCAGGTGTAGACGGACCGTTCACCGTGGTCACGCGCAAGGACGGCATGGGATCATCCGATCACAGGCTCTCACTTCCCGAGAGTCACTGGCGTTCATCGAAGGGTTGCTGGGAGAGCTATGAACAACGCTGAGTCCTCGACTGTTGTCTCCGGCCTCACCTGGTTCAAGAGCAGCTACAGCGGAGCCGAAGGCGGCGAATGCGTAGAGGTCGCATCCGCTACGGCAGTTGTGCACGTCCGCGACTCCAAGGCCACCGCCGGACCCGTCCTCACCGTCTCACGTGAAGCGTGGGCCGGCTTCGTCGGAGCTGCGCGTCTGCCGCTCTGAGGCAGGTGCAGGCGCTCGGTCAGTCCGCGGTCACGGGCAGGACGTCCGGGGACAGTGCCGCCGCGCGGGCCGAGGCGGCTGTCATGCGGCGGCGGTGGTGGCGGCGGCACAGGACCTCGTAGCCGATCTCGTCCATGGAGCGGGTCACGTCGCCGACGAAGACCTGGGCGCCCTCGACGACCATGACGCCGCCCACGGTGCGGGCGTTGTGGGTGGCGCGGGCGCCGCACCAGCACAGGGCCTCGACCTGGAGGACCTCGACGCGGTCGGCCAGTTCGACCAGGCGCTGGGAGCCGGGGAACAGCTTGGAGCGGAAGTCCGTGGTGATGCCGAACGCGTAGACGTCCATCTCCAGGTCGTCGACCACACGCGCGAGCTGGTCGATCTGCTCGGGCGCGAGGAACTGCGCCTCGTCCGCGATCACGTAGTCCGCGCGCCGGCCCTGCGAGAGGTGCTCGACGATGTAGCCGTACAGGTCCACGCCGTCCTCGACCTCCACCGCGTCCGTCACCAGGCCGAGGCGTGAGGACAGCTTGCCCTCGCCGGCCCGGTCGTCACGGGTGAAGATCATGCCCACCAGTCCGCGCGCGGAGCGGTTGTGCTCGATCTGGAGAGCCAGTGTCGACTTCCCGCAGTCCATGGTTCCGGAGAAGAACACCAGCTCGGGCATGAGCAGTTGGGAACCTTTCGGCGAGTGTGGAGGGCGGTGGGGGTGAGCCAGTGGGGCGGGAAGGGGCGTCAGGAGCGTACTTCCAGCAGGGGGACCAGTTGCTCGGCAGGGGTCATCGAACCGTGGTTGCCGACCATCAGCGACTCCTTCGGCTCCTGCTCGGAGGCGATGAGCAGGACCTCGTCGCGGGCTGCGGCGATCACGTCGCCGATCCGGGCGTGCACCCGCTCGTCGACGCGCGGCCCGAACCAGCCCGCCGCGACCGCCTCGTCCCGGGAGGCGACCCAGAACTGCTCGCCGAGCACCTCGCGCCAGCAGGTGAGGACGTCGTCCTCGGCGCCCGGCACCGCGTACACGTGCCGCGCGCGTCCCTCGCCGCCGAGCAGGGCGACGCCCGCGCGCAGCTCCCAGTCCTCGTCGAAGTCGATGCGGTGCTGCTCGTCGAACGGGATGTCGACCATGCCGTGGTCGGCGGTGACGTAGAGCGCGCTGTGCGGCGGGAGCTGCTCGGCCAGGCGCTGGACCAGCCGGTCGACGTGCATGAGCTGTCCGCGCCAGGTGTCGGAGTCGACGCCGTAGCGGTGGCCGGCGCCGTCCAGTTCGGAGTAGTACGTGTAGACCAGGGCCCGGTCGGCGGCGGCGAGCTGCTCGGCCGCGAGGTCCATGCGCTCCTCGCCGGTCAGCCGTCCCAGGAAGGTGCCGCCGCTGAGCGCGACCTTGGTCAGCGGGGTGTTCTGGAAGGCCGGGGAGGACACCTGGGCGGCGTGCACGCCCGCCTGCTGGGCGAGCTGGAAGACCGTGGGGTGGGGCTGCCAGGCGCGCGGATCGGTGTACGGCTGCCAGCGCAACTGGTTCATCAGCCCGCCGGTCGCCGGGTTGCGCACGGTGTAGCCGGGCAGGCCGTGCGCGCCCGGGGGCAGGCCGGTGCCGACGGAGGCGAGCGAGGTCGCCGTGGTCGCCGGGTATCCGGCGGTGATCGGGCGGCCGGTGCCGCCGCGGGAGCTGCCGAGCAGGGAGGTCAGGTACGGGGCGTCCACCGGGTGGGCCTTCAGCTGCTCCCAGCCGAGGCCGTCGATCAGGAAGACGCAGGCGCGGTCGACGGGGGCCAGCTCGTCGATCGTGGCCGTCATCCGCGGGACGCCCATGCCGGCGGCCAGCGTGGGCAGCAGGTCGGCGAGCGAGCCGGTTCCGTACGCCGGGACGGGTGCGGACGCGACGGCCAGCGGCTCCGGGTGGCCCCAGGCGGTGGCGTCGTCGGGGGAATAGGGGCGGGTCATCAGCGGGTCGGGTCCGCTGTGGCCTCGGAGATGGCCTGGGCGAAGGCGAGGGCCTGCCGGACCGTCTCGGGACCGTCGCCGGCCTCGCTGACGCGCAGGCTGAGGTCGTCCGCCGTCGAGTTGCCCGTGTAGCCGTGGTCGGCCTCGCAGTTGGGGTCGCCGCAGGCGGCGGGCTCCAGGTCGATACGGGACACGGCGCCCCAGCCGATGGTCAGCACGACCTCGCGCGGCAGTGTGCCCGGCGTGTACTGCTCCGGGTTGGCGACCACGCGGCTGACCACGACCGACGAGATCCGGTCGAGCTTGACCGACTCGGTGGACGTGGTGGCGTACGGCGTCGGGGAGGTGCTGTCGGCGGCCTGCTCGTCGGTGTGGCTGACGATGAAGCGGTTGCCGGTGAGGACGAGCACCGTCACGTGCCGCCGCACCTCGTTCTGGTCGAACGTGGTCTCCTGGTGGACCAGATACGACCGGATGGGCTCCCCGCCCACGGCGGCCTCCACCGCCTCGGCCACGAGAGCCGGGTAGTAGCCGCTGCGTTCGATCGCCGAACGCAGCCCCTGGGTCGTCGTACTGGTCTTGGCCATGCCGTCCATCCTACGGGGGCGCACTGACTGCGAGGCACCGCCGCGGAGCGACGAGCCCCGGTCAGTACACCGGGAGCGTGCGCGGGCCGAGGTCGTCGCGGGCGGGCGGGGGTGCCAGGCGCACGGAGGCGTCGAGGACGGTCAGCCCGCGCGGGGCGACGACGACCGGCTCCAGGGTGACGGCGACGACCTCCGGGTGGTCGTGGACCAGCCGTGACACGCGCAGCAGCAGCTCCTGAAGGGCGGGGGTGTCGACCGGGGCCGAGCCGCGCCAGCCGAAGAGCAGGGGGGCCGTGCGGATGGAGCGGATCAGGGAGGTGGCCTCGCGGTCGGTGACCGGGACCAGCCGGTGCGCCATGTCGCCGAGCAGTTGTGAGGCGACCCCGGCGAGCCCGAAGGAGAGCACCGCGCCGGCCGCCGGGTCGATGACCGCGCGCACGACGGTGTCGACCCCTCTGGGTGCCATCGCCTGCACCACCGGCCGCACCTCCTCGGGCTTGCCGAAGAGGTCGGTCAACTCGGCGTAGGCCCAGCGGAGTTGTTCCTCGTCGGTGAGGTCGAGGCGTACGCCCCCCAGGTCGGCCCGGTGCCGCAGGTGCGGGGCGGTGGCCTTCAGGGCGACGGGGTAGCCGAGGGCACGGGCGGCTTCCGCGGCGGCGTCAGGGGTGGGGGCGGGCAGGGCCCGGCGCACATGGACGCCGTACCGGCCGAGCAGCTCGCAGGTCTCCTCCGTGCCGAGCGTGAGGCCCTGCCCGCGCTCCAGCAGTCCGCCGATGAACGCGGCGGCGCCCTTCTCGTCGATGTCCTCGTACTCCGGCACCCTGCCGGGGTCCGCGGCCTCACGCCGCCACTGCCCGTACCGCACCGCTTCGGCGAGCGCCCGGACGGCACGCTCGGCAGCGGGGTAGGCGGTGATCAGCCGCGACCCGGCGGGAACCGGCTCGGCCGCCGCGGCGCCCGCACCTCGCTGAGGTCCTGTGCCTGCCTTGGGTCCGGTGCCGGTCTCGGGGTTCGGGTCGCCGGCGGAAGCCGCGCCCGCCCGGCGACCCGGCGAAGCCGGGGCCGCTGCGGGAGTCGTGGGCGGGGGCAGCAGCGGGGTCGCCGGTGGTTGGGGGCCCGGGCCGGGGGGCGGGGCGGTGCTCGTGGCGGCGGACAGGGCTTCTGCCAGGTCGCCGAACTCGACGTGGACCACCAGGACCGGCTTGCCGGGGACCTCCTGTGCGGCCGAGCGCAGGGCCTCGGCCAGGGCCGTGTCCTCGGCGGCGTCCTCCCCCACCGCCGGTATCAGCGTGACGACCACCGCGTCGGCGGTCTCGTCGGCGAGCGCCCCGGACAGCGCGACCCGGAAGTCCTCCGCCGAGGCCGCCGTCGTCAGGTCGCGCGGCGGCTGGGGGCGCAGCCCCTCCGCGAGACAGCGGTCGTAGGTCAGCACTCCCAGCGACTCGGAGTTGCCGAGGATCGCCACCCGCGGCCCCGGCGGCAGCGGCTGCCGGGCGAGCAGCAGGCCGGTGTCGACCAGTTCGGTGATGGTGTCGACCCGGATCACTCCGGCCTGCCGCAGCAGCGCGGACACCGTCGCGTGCGGCAGCCGGGTCGCCCGTACCGCGTGCCCCTGCGGGGCGGAGCCCGCGCTCTGCACCACGACCAGCGGCTTCACCGCCGCCGTACGCCGGGCCAGGCGGGTGAACTTGCGCGGGTTGCCGATGGACTCCAGGTACATCAGGGCGACGTCGGTGTCGGGGTCGTCGTACCAGAACTGCATGACGTCGTTGCCCGAGACGTCCGCCCTGTTGCCGGCCGACACGAAGGTCGACACGCCCGTGACCCCGGTGACACCGCCGCCGCGCCGGTGCAGCCGGGACAGCAGCGCGATGCCGATGGCCCCGGACTGGGCGAAGAGACCGATACGGCCGGGCCGGGGCAGCTCGGGGGCGAGGGAGGCGTTGAGCCGGACGTCCGGCGAGGTGTTGATGATCCCGAAGGTGTTGGGCCCGATGATCCGCATGCCGTACGAGCGCGCCTGCCGGACGAGCGCGCGCTGCCGCTCGCGTCCCTCGGGGCCGCTCTCCGCGTAGCCCGCGGAGATCACGACGAGTCCCTGCACCCCGTGCTCGCCGCACTCGGCGACGGCGTCCGGGACGTGCTCGGCCGGTACGGCGACGACGGCCAGGTCCACGGGCCCGTCGATGTCCCGCACCGAGCGGTGGGCGGGCACCCCGTCGATCTCCCGGCAGTCCTCGCCGAAGGCCCGGTTCACGGCGTGGAGCCGGCCCGTGAACCCGGCGTCGCGGATGTTGTCGAGGATGCCGCGGCCGACGCCGCCGCGCGTGCGGCCCACCCCGATGACGGCGACCGAGCCCGGCACGAGCAGCCGCCGTACCGACCGCGCCTCGGCCCGCTGCTCCCGTGCCTGCTGCACGGCCAGCGAGCGGTCGGTCGGCTCGATGCCGAACTCCAGGTGCACGACGCCGTCCTCGAAGCTGCGCTTCTGGGTGTACCCGGCGTCCGTGAACACCTTGATCATCTTGGTGTTGGCCGGCAGCACCTCGGCGGTGAAGCGGCGGATGCCGCGCTCGCGGGCGACGGCCGCGATGTGTTCGAGGAGCGCGGAGGCGACGCCGCGGCCCTGGTGGGCGTCCTGCACCAGGAAGGCGACCTCGGCCTCGTCGGAGGGCGCCGAGGCCGGCATGCCGTCCGCGCCGATGCGGTCGTAGCGCACGGTGGCGATGAACTCGCCGCCGACGGTGGCCGCGAGTCCCACCCGGTCCACGAAGTCGTGGTGCGTGAAGCGGTGGACGTCCTTCGCGGACAGCCGCGGGTAGGGCGCGAAGAAGCGGTAATACTTGGACTCGTCCGACACCTGTTCGTAGAAGCTGACCAGACGGCCGGCGTCATCGGCGGTGATGGGGCGGATCCGTGCGGTACCTCCGTCACGCAGCACCACGTCGGCCTCCCAGTGGGCGGGGTACTCGTGCCGGTCCGGCGAGGTCTGCATGGGCCCCAGCGTACGGCTCGCGTCCGACAGCGGCGCGAGGCAGTCTGTGGAGGACACACGTCGGACCGAGGCCGCGGTCCGACGCCGTCCGGGGCGGCGCACACCCCCGCTCCGGACTTGTTCCACGTGTGGAAAACTGGTCTAGACAACCCTGATCACCTGAAGGGCAGCAACACATGGCTGAGCGCCGCGTCAACGTCGGCTGGGCCGAGGGTCTCCACGCCCGCCCCGCCTCCATCTTCGTCCGGGCCGCCACGGCCGCAGGCATCCCGGTGACGATCGCCAAGGCCGACGGGACGCCCGTCAACGCGGCCTCCATGCTGGCCGTGCTCGGCCTCGGCGCCGAGGGCGGCGAGGAGGTCGTCCTGGCCTCCGACGCCGACGGCGCGGACGCCGCGCTCGACCGGCTGGCCAAGCTGGTCGCCGAGGGGCTCGAGGAGCTGCCCGAGACGGTCTGACCAGCAGGAACGGTCCTGCGCCGAAGCCGTGCCGCCCGGACGGGCCGGCACGGCTTCGGCGTGCCCGGCGGGGGGCCTCCGGAAGCCCGCGGGGAAACCGGAAGCCCCGGCTCGGGAGCCGGGGCTTCGGGGATGCCGGACGGTACGCCCGGCGGCGGGTCAGACGTTGAGGCCGTGCTTGCGCAGGTAGGCCACGGGGTCGACGTCGGAGCCGTAGTCCGGGGTCGTACGGGCCTCGAAGTGCAGGTGCGGTCCGGTGACGTTGCCGGTCGCGCCGGACAGGCCGATCTGCCGGCCCGGGGTGACGTGCTGGCCCACCGAGACCTGGACGGACGACAGATGCGCGTACTGGGTGTACATGCCGTCGGCCATCCTGATCACGATCTGGTTCCCGTACGCCCCGCCCCAGCCGGCGTCGACGACGGTGCCGCTGCCGACCGCGTGGACGCTGGTGCCGCTCGCGGCGTGGAAGTCGACGCCGGTGTGGGCGCCGGACGACCACAGGTAGCCGCCGGTCAGGTAGCCGGTCGAGATGTACGAGTTGAAGATCGGCGTCACGAAGGCGTTGAGGCGCTTGCGCTCGGCCGCGCGGGCGGCGCGCGCCTTGGCCTCGCGCTCCTTCGCCGCCTGCTCGGCGGCCTTCTCGCGCGCGGCCTTCTCGGCCTCCTTGCGCGCGGCGGCACGGTGCTGGGCGACGGACTGGGCGTCGATCTTCTCGGCGACGCTGTCGCCGATGGTGACGACCGGGGTGAGGCCGGTGTCCTCGAGGGCGGGGGCCTCCGCCGCGAGGGCCGGGGCGGCGAGGGTGCCGATGACACCGGTGGTGGCCAGGGCCGCGACGCCCGCCGCGCGGGCGGTGGTGCGGTGCATCCGGCTCGGCCGTCGGTGCTTCCCGGCGGCGCGGGTGAACGCCATGGAGACGTGGGTCCTTTCCTTCCCTGTCGCCTACCGGGTTAGCTGACGGGTTCGGAGCAGGAAGGTCTCCTACGGCCCCCTCGCGTGGCGCGCGGGCGTCCGATTCACCCCAGGGACGATGGGTCCCCGGCTCCCCTGGCTCGCGCCGTACGGGGACTCGGCGATGACTGTCCGGTGCCGCGGACGCGGCGCACTGCCCGACGAACAGCCGGACCGACGCTAAACGGGGCCGCTTTCAATTCCCAAACGGATCAGATGTTTTGTAGCGCATACCACAGGGCAGACAGGCGGTCTCCCCCTCAATTCGGACAAGATCAGGACAACACAGGGCCCTGGTGACGCTTCGGTCACCAGGGCCCCGCGTTCGTGTGTGCCGCTACTCGGCCTCGACGACCGTGACCCGGCCGACGCCCAGGGCCTCGACGGGCTCCTTGATCTGCGCCGCGTCGCCGACGAGGACCGTCACCAGACGGTCCACCGGGAAGGCGTTGACGACGGCCGCGGTGGCCTCCACCGTGCCGGTGGCGGCGAGCTGCTGATAGAGCGTCGCCTGGTAGTCGTCCGGCAGGTGCTGCTCGACCTGGTCGGCCAGCGTGCCCGCGACGGCGGCGGCCGTCTCGTACTTCAGCGGCGCCACGCCGACGAGGTTCTGCACGGCGACGTCGCGCTCGGGGTCGGTGAGACCCTCCGCGGCGAGCTTGCGCAGCACCGTGAACAGGTCGTCCAGGGCCGGGCCGGTGTTCGGGGTGTCGACCGAGCCGCTGATGGCGAGCATCGCGGCGCCCGAGCCGTCGGGGGCCGAGCGCATCACCTGGCCGAACGCCCGCACCCCGTAGGTGTAGCCCTTCTCCTCGCGCAGGACGCGGTCCAGGCGGGAGGTGAGGGTGCCGCCGAGGCAGTAGGTGCCGAGCACCTGGGCGGGCCACACGCGGGCGTGCCGGTCGGAACCGATCCGGCCGATGAGCAACTGAGTCTGGACGGCGCCGGGCCGGTCCACGATGACCACACGGCCGGTGTCGTCGGCGGTCACCGGCGGCACGGGCCGCGGCTTGGCGGGCGCGCCGGTCCAGGCGCCCAGGGTCCGGCCCAGCAGCTCGTCGAGGTCGACGCCGGTGAGGTCGCCGACGACCACGGCGGTGGCCGTGGCCGGGCGCACGTGCCGGTCGTAGAAGGCACGGACGGCCGCCGAGTCGATGGCGCCGACCGTCTCCTCGGTGCCCTGGCGCGGACGCGACATGCGCGCGTCCGCCGGGAAGAGCTCCTTGGACAGCTCCTTGGCGGCGCGGCGGGCCGGGTTGGCCAGCTCGTGCGGGATCTCGTCGAGCCGGTTGCGCACCAGCCGCTCCACCTCGGAGTCGGCGAACGCGGGCGCCCTGAGGGCGTCGGACAGCAGGCCGAGCCCCTTGGCCAGTCGGGAGGCGGGGACCTCCAGGCTCAGCCGTACGCCGGGGTGGTCGGCGTGCGCGTCGAGGGTGGCGCCCGCGCGCTCCAGCTCGGCGGCGAACTCCTCGGCGGAGTGCTTGTCGGTGCCCTCGGAGAAGGCCCGCGCCATGATCGTGGCGACGCCGTCCAGGCCGGCCGGCTCCGCCTCCAGGGGCGCGTCCAGCAGCACCTCGACGGCGACGACCTGCTGGCCGGGGCGGTGGCAGCGCAGCACCGTCAGGCCGTTGTCCAGCGTCCCGCGCTCGGGGGCGGGGAACGCCCACGGCCTGGCCGCGCCTGCCTGCGGCTGCGGGTGGAACTCCATCGTGGCGAGCTCGGTCACTTCGCCGCCTCCTCGGTCTCGTCGGTGGCCGCGGCGTCCGCGTCCTGGGCGTCGTCCTGCGCGTCGGCGGCGGTCGGCTCGTAGACGAGCACCGCGCGGTTGTCGGGACGCAGGCGGGACTTGGCGACCTCCTGCACCTCCTCGGGCGTCACCTCCAGGACACGTCCGACGGCGGTCAGGGCGAGCTGCGGGTCGCCGAACAGGACGGCGTAGCGGCACAGTTCGTCGGCGCGGCCGGCGACCGTGCCGAGGCGGTCCAGCCACTCGCGCTCCAGCTGGGCCTGGGCGCGCTCCATCTCCTCGGCGGTCGGGCCCTGTTCCGCGAACCGGGCCAGCTCCTCGTCGATGGCCGACTCGATGACGGGCACCTCGACGTCGCCGGAGGTCTTCACGTCCAGCCAGCCCAGGGAGGGCGCACCGGCCAGCCGCAGCAGGCCGAAACCGGCCGCGACGGCCGTACGGTCGCGGCGCACCAGCCGGTTGTAGAGCCGCGAGGACTCGCCGCCGCCGAGGATGGTGAGCGCCAGGTCGGCCGCGTCGCACGCGCGCGTGCCGTCGTGCGGGAGCCGGTAGGCGGCCATCAGGGCGCGCGCCGGGACCTCCTCCTCGACGACCTCGCGCAGCTGCTCTCCGATGACCTCGGGCAGGGCGCCGTCGCGGGGCTCGGGCTTGCCGTCGTGGGACGCGATGGAGCCGAAGTACTTCTCGACCCAGGCGAGCGTCTGCTCCGGGTCGATGTCGCCGACGACGGACAGGACGGCGTTGTTCGGCGCGTAGTACGTGCGGAAGAACGCGCGCGCGTCCTCCAGGGTGGCCGCGTCCAGGTCCGCCATGGACCCGATCGGCGTGTGGTGGTACGGGTGGCCCTCCGGGTAGGCGAGGGCGGTCAGCCGCTCGAACGCGGTGCCGTAGGGGACGTTGTCGTAGCGCTGGCGGCGCTCGTTCTTGACGACGTCCCGCTGGTTCTCCATGGACTCGTCGTCCAGCGCCGCGAGCAGCGAGCCCATGCGGTCGGCCTCCAGCCAGAGGGCGAGCTCCAGCTGATGGGCGGGCATGGTCTCGAAGTAGTTGGTGCGCTCGAAGCTGGTGGTGCCGTTGAGCGAGCCGCCCGCGCCCTGCACCAGTTCGAAGTGGCCGTTGCCCTTGACCTGGGCGGAGCCCTGGAACATCAGGTGCTCGAAAAGGTGAGCCAGGCCGGTGCGTCCCTTGACCTCGTGGCGCGAGCCGACGTCGTACCAGAGGCACACCGCCGCGACCGGGGTCAGGTGGTCCTCGGAGAGCACCACGCGCAGGCCGTTGGCCAGGCGGTGCTCGGTCGCTGTCAGGCCGCCGGAGCCTGCCTCGGCTGCGGCCGTGTGACCCTTGGGCATGTACGTCCCTTCGATCGCGTTGGCGGTCTGCGAACCGCCCTTTTCCTGCCGGTCCTGCCACTGTATGCAAGCGTGACGACCCGTGGCGAAGTTCCCACGGTCCGTACGCCGAGAGCGAGACGGAAGGCGACGCGCGGCGGCACCGCGGAACGGGGCGTCCCCGCAGTTCGCAGCGGCATCACAGGCGCCACTGCCACCAGGGGCCACGGGACGGCCGGAGGGTCCCGGGCCGGGGCGGGAGGGCGGAACGTGCCCTGTGGGGACGGGGCGTGGTCCGGGTTGTCAGTCGCGCGGTCCACAATGGTCGGCGTCAGATCCCGTCCACGCTTCAGCAAGGAGCCGGCAGCGATGGCCCGCCGCAGCACGAAGACCCCGCCGCCCGACGACTCGTACGAGGAGAGGATCCTCGACATCGACGTCGTCGACGAGATGCAGGGCTCCTTCCTCGAGTACGCGTATTCGGTCATCTACTCCCGGGCGCTGCCGGACGCCCGGGACGGGCTCAAGCCGGTGCACCGCCGCATCGTCTACCAGATGAACGAGATGGGGCTGCGTCCCGACCGCGGCTACGTGAAGTGCGCCCGCGTCGTCGGCGAGGTCATGGGCAAGCTGCACCCGCACGGCGACGCGTCGATCTACGACGCCCTGGTGCGCCTGACCCAGCCCTTCTCGATGCGTGTCCCCTTGGTCGACGGCCACGGCAACTTCGGCTCGCTGGGCAACGACGACCCGCCGGCCGCCATGCGGTACACCGAGTGCCGGATGGCCGAGGCCACCGGCCTGATGACGGAGTCCATCGACGAGGACACCGTCGACTTCGCTCCCAACTACGACGGCCAGGAGCAGGAGCCGGTGGCCCTGCCGGCCGCCTTCCCGAACCTGCTGGTGAACGGCGCGTCCGGCATCGCCGTCGGCATGGCCACGAACATGCCCCCGCACAACCTCAACGAGGTCATCGCGGCCGCCCGCCACCTGATCCGCCACCCGAACGCGGACCTGGACGCCCTGATGCGGCACGTTCCGGGCCCCGACCTGCCCACCGGCGGCCGGATCGTCGGCCTGTCCGGAATCAGGGACGCCTACGAGAGCGGCCGCGGCACCTTCAAGATCCGCGCGACGGTCTCGGTGGAGACCGTGACGGCGCGCCGCAAGGGGCTGGTCGTCACCGAGCTGCCCTTCTCCGTGGGCCCGGAGAAGGTGATCGCCAAGATCAAGGATCTGGTCGGTTCGAAGAAGGTCCAGGGCATCGCCGACGTCAAGGACCTCACCGACCGCGAGCACGGACTGCGCCTGGTCATCGAGATCAAGAACGGCTTCGTGCCGGAGGCCGTCCTGGAGCAGCTCTACAAGCTGACGCCTATGGAGGAGTCCTTCGGCATCAACAACGTCGCCCTGGTCGACGGCCAGCCCCTCACGCTCGGTCTTAAGGAGCTGCTGGAGGTCTACCTCGACCACCGCTTCAACGTCGTACGGCGCCGCAGCGAGTACCGCCGGAGCAAGCGGCGCGACCGGCTGCACCTGGTGGAGGGCCTGCTCACCGCACTGGTGGACATCGACGAGGTCATCCGTCTGATCCGCTCCAGTGAGAACTCCGCGCAGGCCAAGGAGCGCCTGATGCGGCGCTTCTCGCTGAGCGATGTCCAGACCCAGTACATCCTCGACACCCCGCTGCGCCGGCTGACCAAGTACGACCGCATCGAGCTGGAGGCGGAGAAGGACAGGCTCATCGCGGAGATCGAGGAGCTGACCCGGATCCTGGAGTCCGACGCGGAGCTGCGCAAGCTGGTCTCGGCCGAACTGGCCGCGGTCGCCAAGAAGTTCGGCACTCCCCGGCGCACGATGCTGCTGGAGGCGAGCGACTCCCCGGCCGCCGTGGTGCCGTTGCAGGTGGCGGACGACCCGTGCCGCGTCCTGCTGTCCTCGACGGGTCTGATGGCCCGCACGGCGAACGGCGAGCCGTTCGCGCGGGGCGCGGACGGCAAGCGCCAGAAGCACGACGTGATCGTCTCGGCGGTCCCGGCGACCGCCCGGGGCGAGGTGGGCGTGGTGACGTCGGCGGGCCGTCTGCTCCGTGTGAACGTCGTCGACCTGCCCCAGCTTCCGGAGACGACGTCGGCGCCGAACCTCGCCGGCGGGGCGCCGCTGGCGGAGTTCGTCTCCCTGGAGGACGACGAGACCGTGGTCTGCCTGACCACGCTGGACGAGTCGTCGCCGGGCCTGGCGCTCGGCACGGAACAGGGTGTCGTCAAGCGGGTCGTGCCCGACTACCCCTCCAGCAAGGAGGAGTTGGAAGTCATCACGCTCAAGGAGGGTGACCGGATCGTCGGCGCGGTCGAGCTGCGCACCGGTGAGGAGGACCTGGTCTTCATCACGGACGACGCCCAGCTCCTGCGCTACCAGGCCTCCCAGGTCCGCCCGCAGGGCCGCCCGGCCGGCGGCGTGGCCGGCATCAAGCTCACCGAGGGCGCCAAGGTCATCTCGTTCACGGCCGTCGACCCGGCCGCGGACGCGATCGTCCTCACCGTGGCCGGCTCGCGGGGCACGCTGGACGATTCCGTGCAGACGACGGGCAAGGTCACACCGTTCGACCAGTATCCGCGCAAGGGCCGCGCCACCGGCGGCGTGCGCTGCCAGCGGTTCCTGAAGGGCGAGGACTGCCTGGCCTTCGCCTGGGCGGGCCCCACCCCGGCCCTGGCCGCGCAGAAGAACGGCACCCCGGCCTCACTCCCGGAGCTCGACCCGCGCCGCGACGGCTCGGGCGTGTCGTTGCCGAAGACGGTGGCGGTGGCCGCCGGGCCGGCTTAGGCCGGGGGTTCGACCGGGTCCGGGTCCGTGTCCGGGTACGGGTCCATGACCGTGTCCGGGTGCGGCGAGCCCGTGGCGTCGGGGTCTTGTCCGTCGGGATCCCGTACGTAGCGCAGGACGCCCCACATGCCGTGTTCGTCGACGTGTGGGGTGTCCTGCTTGCACGCCTCCAGTTCCTTGCCGAGGGCGTCCGCGTCGATGCCGGAGCCGATGAGCACGAGCTGGGTGAGGCGGGGGTCGCCGTTGGGCCAGGGCTCGGGGTAGAAGCGCAGGAAGCGCCCGACGGCGTGCACGGCGTAGCGGTTGCGCACATCGTGCCGGCCGAAGCCGACGTACCCCTTGATCCGGTAGAGCCCGTCGGGGCGGCTGTCCAGGAACCGCATCAGCCGGCGGGGATCGAGCGGCACGTCGGAGACGAAGGAGAGGCTGTCGTAGCCGGCGTGCAGATGCCCGGCGTGGAGGTCGTGGTCCTCGTCCGCGTCGGACGTGTGCAGGTCGTCGAAGGAGAGCTGCCCGACCCGCTGCTCGCTCGGCCGGCAGTCGAAGAGGAACTCGGGGTCCACCCTGCCGTACGAGGCCGGGACGACGGCGGCCCCGTCGACCAGGGACCGGACGAGTGCGATCACCTTCTCGCCGCCGGCGGCCCGGTCGGTCTTGTTGACGACGACCAGGTCGGCGAGCGCCAGATGCCGGTCGATCTCGGGGTGCCTCGCCCGGGTGTCGCCGAACTCGGCGGCGTCCACGACCTCGACGAGCCCGCCGTAGACGACCCGGGGGTTCTCGCTCGCCAGGACCATGCGGACCAGTTCCTGGGGTTCGGCGAGCCCGCTGGCCTCGATGACGACGACGTCGACACCGGCGGCCGGGCTCGTCAACCGGTCCAGGTACACGTCGAGTTCACCGGCGTCGACCGCGCAGCACAGGCACCCGTTACCGAGGGAGATGGTGGAGTCGCCGAGGGCTCCCGCGACCGCCATGGCGTCGATCTCGACGGCCCCGAAGTCGTTGACGATCGCGCCGATGCGGCTGCCTCCGCTGCGGTGCAGCAGATGGTTGAGGAGGGTGGTCTTGCCCGAGCCGAGAAAACCGGCGAGCACCACGACCGGGATCTGCGCCGCGCTGCGGCTCTGACTCGGGTACCGGCTCGGCTGACTCACCGCGCGACCTCTCTCATGCCGACGCGTGCACCGGCTCGGGGCCCTGCGCACGTACGAGGATGGAATGCCGACCAAGGATACGAGCCGTACACGCGTCGGGGCGCTGCGCGAGCGCCCGGAGAAAGATCACCCGTCGGCTGGAAGTAGATCGGGCCCGAGTCAGGTTAGGCTCACCTGTGTGAGTACGTGCTCGACCGCCTCCCGGCAGCTCGACGAGCCGATGGCCGCCACCGCGGCCATGGCGACGACATGGCTATTGCTGGAACAGCCCGGCCCCTGGGGTGCCAAGGCACTCACTTCGAGTCACCTGGACCCCGCGCTCGGACGTGCGCTGGAGCGCGCGGCGCGGGACACCGGCGTTCGGATCGCGCTCATCCGCCGTCCGGGGCGGCACGCCGACCGTCGCACCCAGTCCGTACGGCATGTGTACGCGGCCCATACGGTCCCGGGAAACGTATGGCTGCACAGCGCCATGACCGCCGACCCGGAGCGCCTGCTGGCCCTCGACTTCGCCGCGCTGGGCAAGGGTGACCACCACACCTTCGACGCCGCGCTCCAGGGCGGGCCGCACACAGGTGATCCGCTCGCGCTGGTGTGCACCAACGGAAAGCGGGACCAGTGCTGCGCCCTGCTCGGCCGCCCGCTCGCGGCCGAGCTCGCCGCCTCCGGGGTGCAGGACGTCTGGGAGGTCACGCACCTCGGCGGCCACCGCTTCTCGCCGACCCTGCTCGTGCTGCCGTTCGGATACGCCTACGGCCGGGCCGAGGCCCACGCCGTCAAGGAGATCCTGCACCGTGTCAGCGAGGGCCGGATGGTTCTCGACGGCTGCCGGGGCCGTACGGCCTGGGAACGGCCCGGACAGGCCGCGGAACTCGCGGTGCGGGAGACGGCGCGCGAGTACCGCGCGGACGCGCTGAGCGTCCTACGCACCGATGAGGTGCCCGCCGACGGATCGGCGCCGCGCTGGGAGGTCACCGTCGCCCACACCGACGGACGCCGCTGGCACGTGACCGCGACCCAGGGGGCCGCCCTGCCACCCCGCCCGGAAAGCTGTGGAGCGTCGGTGCTGGGCGGACCGACCCGCATGGAGGTGACCGCCGTCCACGAACTGGCGACCACGAGGCCGGTCGTCTGACGCTCACCGCCCGGCGGCCGACCCCTGACTACCCACGGACCGGCGGCACGTCACGGGGGCGACGCGAGGGCTCAACGGGGCGGCGGGCGTCTGGACGGCGGCGGCACCGCGAGGCGACTGCACGGCAGCTCGACGGGGCGCCACGGCGGGGGGGGGCGGCACCACGGCGCGTCGGGACGGCGGCACGGCGAGCACGCCGTCGACACGGCGGGACAGCGAGGCAGCCGCACGGCGGCGCCACGGCAAGCCCGGGTGGCGGCAGCCGACGGAGCGATACAACGGCGCGGCGGTGGAGCAGCGAGGCAGCGGCGCGGCACCACGGCGAACAACGGGGGCCCGACGGCACGGCACCAGGGGGGCGAGGCAGGGCGGCGGGACGGCGGAGCGAGCCAGCCGCTCGGCGGCGCGTCGGCTCGGTGGGGCGGCAGGGCAACCGTGCTGCGGGGTCGCAGGGCAGTGCGGTGGGGTGAGAGATCCGTGCCACACCAGGGGAAGAGCCCGGGAACAGCACCCGTGTCCCGACGTACTGTCATGGCCATGAGCGCCACTCCTCCCGCCCGCCGTCGGCGGCTGGGTCTGCCGCGACGTGTCTTCTCACAGGTGCTGCTGATGCAGTTGGCGATCGCCGCCGGTGTCGCCGTGCTCGCGACGGGCCTGTTCCTCGCGCCGCTGAGCCACCAACTGGACGAGCAGGCGATGCGCCGCGCCCTCGCCATCGCCGAGACCACGGCCGAGAACCGGCAGATCGCACAGGACCTCCAGCACACCGTCCCGACCGTCGACGGCCCCGTGCAGCAGGAGGCGGAGCGGATCCGGAAGGCGACCGGCGCCGAGTACATCGTCGTGATGGACCGGCGGGGCACGCGCTGGTCGCACACGGATCCGAAGGAGATCGGTCGGCATGTGTCGACGAGTGCGACGTCGGTCCTGGCCGGCCGGAAAGTCATGGAGATCGACACCGGCACGCTGGGGCGCTCGGCACGCGGCAAGGTGCCCCTGTACGACGCCGGCCACCGCATCGTGGGCGCGGTCTCGGTCGGCATCGCCTACGACAGCGTGCGGGGCAAGCTGATCGACGCCATCCCGGGCCTGTTCGCCTACGCCGGCGGCGCCCTGGCCGTGGGCGCGCTGGCCGCGTGGCTGGTCTCCCGGCGGGTCCAGCGGCAGACGAGGGACCTGGCCTTCTCGGACATCGCGGCCCTGCTCGCCGAACGCGAGGCCATGCTGCACGGCATCCGGGAGGGCGTCGTGGCGCTGGACCGCGGCGGGCGGATCCGGCTGCTCAACGACGAGGCGCAGCGGCTGCTCGACCTTGGCGAGGAGGCGGTGGGCCGGTCGCTCGACGAGGCGCTCGGGGACGGCCGTACGACCGACGTCCTGGCCGGGCGGGTGACCGGCACGGACCTGCTCACCGTGCGCGGGCAGCGCGTCCTGGTCGCCAACCGGATGCCGACCGACGACGGGGGCGCCGTCGCCACCCTGCGCGACCGCACCGAACTGGAGGAGCTGGGCCGGGAACTGGACTCGACGCGCGGCCTGATCGACGCCCTGCGCGCCCAGGACCACGAGCACGCCAACCGCATGCACACCCTGCTCGGGCTGCTCGAACTGGAGATGTATGACGACGCCGTGGAGTTCGTCGGAGAGGTGGTCGGCGACCACCGGGCCACCGCCGAGCAGGTCACCGAGAAGATCCAGGACCCACTGCTCGCCGCCCTGCTGGTCGGCAAGGCGACCGTCGCCACCGAGCGCGGGGTCGCCCTGTGGCTGTCGGATCGCACGCACCTGCCGGACCGGCTCGTCGACCCCAGGGGCCTGGTGACGATCGTCGGCAACCTGGTCGACAACGCGCTGGACGCGGTCGCGGCGACACCGCACGCGCGTGTGGAGGTCGAACTGCGCGCGGCGGGACGCACCGCCGTGCTCCGGGTGCGCGACAGCGGACCCGGAGTCCCGGCGGGCCGGCGCGACCTGATCTTCACGGAGGGGTGGTCCACCAAGCAGCCGCCGGCGCACGGCAGGCGCGGTATAGGTCTGTCCCTGGTGCGCAGGCTCGCCGAGCGGCAGGGCGGAACCGTCACGGTGGGCGAGGCGCCCGGCGGCGGCGCGGAGTTCACGGTCGTACTGCCCGAGGCGCTCGCCGAGGCGGAGCCGGTGCCGGCGGCCGCGCTCGGCGCCGCCGCCGGGACGGGCGAGGAGGAGCGGTGATCGAGGTCCTGGTCGTGGACGACGACGTCCGGGTGGCGCAGGTCAACGCCGCCTACGTGGAGAAGGTGCCGGGCTTCCGCGTCGCCGGTGCGGCGCACACCGCCGCCGACGCCCTGCACCGGCTGGAGGCGCTGCCGCGGCTCGACCTGGTGCTCATGGACCACTGCCTGCCCGACGACACAGGTCTTTCGGTCGTGCGGGAGATGCGCAGCCGCGGCCTGCGGACCGACGTGATCATGGTGACGGCGGCCCGTGACGTGTCGACGGTGCAGGCGGCGATGCGGCACGGTGCGCTGCAGTACCTGATCAAGCCGTTCACCTTCGCCGGGCTGCGGTCCAGACTGGAGGCGTACGCCACGCTGCGCCGCACCCTGGACGGCGGCGGGGAGGCAGAACAGGCCGAGGTCGACCGGCTCTTCGGGGCGCTGTCGGCGCCGCCGGAGCCCACGCTTCCCAAGGGCCACTCCCCCGCGACCGTCGAACTCGTCCGCCGGACCCTGATGGGGGCCGCCGGGCCGCTGTCGGCCCACGAGGTCGCCGAGCGGACCGGGGTGAGCCGGCAGACCGCCCAGCGCTGCCTCAAGTTCCTCGAGCGCACCGGACGGGTCCGGCTGACGCTGAAGTACGGCGGCGCGGGCCGCCCTGAACACCGTTACGTGTGGGCGGCCCGCGCCTGAGGCCACGGCTCGGGGGGAGGGGAAGGCCGTGGCCCCCTTGCATACGGATGTCAGCCCTTGGCCTTCTCAACGAACTCGGTGGTGTAGGTCTTGCTCAGGTCCACGTCGTGCTTCTGGATATTGGGGTTGAACGCCTTGAGCACCTTCTCGACGGTCTCGGGGCCGTTCTGAGGCATCACGCCGTCGTTGGTGAACATCGGCAGCGTGCTCTTGATCGCCTCCGCGTACAACGTCTTGTTGCCCTGGGAGTAGTCGGCGGGCATCTTGGCGGCGATCTCGTCGGCGCTGTGGGTGGACATCCACTTGAGCGTCCTGACGAACGCGTTGGCCAGCTTCTGGACGGTCTCCTTGTGGCTGTTGACCCAGTCCGTCTGCATGTACAGGCTGGACGACGGGTACGGGCCGCCGAGCGCCTCCTGCGACCCCTCGGGCGTCCGCATGTCGATGAGGACCTTGCCCGCCTTCTTGTCCAGGATCGTGGCGACGGTCGGGTCCGTCGTCATACCGCCGTCGATGGCGCCCTGCTCGAGCGCGGAGATGAAGGTCGGTCCCGCGCCGACGGCGACCGGGCTGAACTCGCTGACCTTCACACCGTTCTTGACCGCCAGGTACTTGGTGAGGAAGTCGGTCGAGGAGCCGAGGCCGGTGACGCCGAGCTTCTTGCCCTTGAAGTCCTTCGGGGAAGTGATCTTGTCCGCCGCCTTGTTGGAGACGACCTCCACCTCGCCGGGCGCGTGCGAGAACTGCACCACGGACTCGACGTACTTCTCCTTGGTCTGGAGGTCCAGGGTGTGGTCGTAGAAGCCGACGGCGCCCTGGACCTGGCCGGAGATGAGCGCGGTCTCGGCCTGGACACCGGCGGGCTCGCTCAGCAGCTCGACGTTGAGGCCCTCCTCGGTGAAGTAGCCGAGTCGCTGGGTGAGCATCGCGGGCAGGTAGATGACCTTGTCCAGGCCGCCCACCATGATCTTGACTTTCTCTCCCTTGCCGCCCCCGCTGCTGCCGGTGTCGCTCGCCGCCTCGTTGGCGCAGGCCGTGAGGGAGGACAGGGCGAGCAGGCCGGCGGCGGCCGAGGCGGTGAATCTGGTGCTCTTGCGCATGAGGGTCACGTCCTTGTGAGAAAAGAAGGCGGTACGGGGAGCGGGGGGTTCTGGGAGGGGAGCCGGTGCGGCGGCGGGCGTCAGTCCCCGGAGCCCGCCGGCTTCCAGCGGAAGATGCGGCGCTCGGCGAAGGTGAGCAGTCCCTCGGCGACGAGCGCGACCGCGGCGAGGATGACCATCGCGGCGTACACACCGGCCGCGTTGAAGGTGCCCTGGGACGTCGCGACGAGCAGGCCGATGCCCTTGGTGGCGCCGATGTACTCGCCGACGATGGCGCCGATGAGGGCGAAACCGAAGCTGACGTGCAGGCTGGTGAAGATCCAGGAGGTGGCGGAGGGGATGACCACCTGGAGGGTCACCCGGCGGTCGCTGGCGCCCAGGATCCGCGCGTTGGCGACCAGGTTGCGGTCGACCTCGCGGGCCCCCTGGAAGGCGTTGAAGAACACCGGGAAGAACACGAGGACCACGGCCGAGGCGATCTTGGAGAGCGGTCCGAGCCCGAACCAGATCACGAAGATCGGGGCCAGGACGATCCTCGGGAGGGAGTTGAGCACCTTGATGTAGGGGCCGAGGACATCGGCGAGGAACGTGATGCGTCCGAGCGCGATACCGAGGACGACACCGACCACCACGCCGAACACCCAGCCGATCAGGGCCTCGTAGAGCGTGTACCAGATCTGCTCGCCCAGTGAGCCCTGCGCGGTGCCGTGCATGGTCCAGGTCCAGATCTGGTCCCAGATCTTCGAGGGCATGGAGAAGTTGAACGGGTCGATGACCTTGGCCCGGGAGAGCACCTCCCACAGGCCGAGCACGCCCACCAGCAGCAGGACGCGGCCGGACATGACGAGTGCCCTGCGCTTGCGGGCGGCGCGGGCCCGGGAGTGGGCGCGGACGCCCGTCTTGGCCGTGTCGACGACCGGGGTGCTGAGAACCTCAGGCGACATGGGCGGCACCTCTTTCACGGGTGATGCGGACCTCTTCGCCGAGCGACTCCCAGATCTCGCGGTAGATCTCGATGAACTCCGGCTGCAGGCGCACCTGCTCGACCTTGCGCGGCCGCGGCAGGCCGATGTCGAAGACCTGCTTCACCGTGGCGGGGCCGGCGGTCATGACGACGACCTTGTCGGCCAGGGAGATGGCCTCCTCGAGGTCGTGGGTGACGAAGACGACCGAGGCGCCCGTGCCCTCCCACAGCTCCAGGAGCTCGTCCGACATCAGCGCCCGGGTCTGCACGTCGAGCGCCGAGAACGGCTCGTCCATCAGCAGGATCTCGGGGTCGTTGACGAAGGTGGCGGCGAGAGCGACGCGCTTGCGCTGACCACCGGAGAGCTGGTGCGGGTAGCGGTCCTCGAAGGCGGCGAGTCCGACCCTGGCCAGCCAGGCGCGGGCCTTCTCCTTCGCCTCGGCCTTCGGCACACCGCGGAACCGCGGCCCGGCCATCACGTTGGACAGCACCGAGCGCCAGGGGAAGGTGGCGTCCTGCTGGAAGACGAAGCCGACCTTGCCGCCGACGCCCTGCACCGGCTCGCCGGCCACCAGCACATCACCCTCGGTGGGCTCCTCCAGCCCGCTGACCAGGGTCAGGGTGGTCGACTTGCCGCAGCCGGTGGGGCCGACCACGGCCACGAACTCGCCGCGCCGCACGGTGAGGTCGAGGTCCCTGACGGCCGTGTGCAGGCCCCCGGACGGGGTCCTGAACGTTTTGCTCGCGCCCCGTAGTTCGATGACGGGGCTGGTGTCTGCGCTCATGGCCCGGGACGGTAGACGTGGCCCCGGCCACAGCAGCAGTCTTCTGAGCGCAAGCCGTTCTTTTGCTCGCAACCACCTGTTGTGCTCGTTTTGCTCACGCTACAACAACGGAGCCGAACAACAGCTCAATGCCCGCCTGGCCTTGAGGGAAAGAGGCCCGATGATTGACGTCCTGGTGGTCGACGACGACTTCCGTGTCGCCGAGATCAACGCCAAGTACGTGGAAAAGGTTCCCGGTTTCCGGGTGGCCGCCCGCGCGCACAGTGCCGCGCAGGCCCTGTCCACCGTGCAGCGCGGGGGCATCGACCTGGTCCTGCTCGACCACTACCTACCCGACCGCACGGGTCTGGAACTCGTCCACCGCATGCGGGAACAGGGCATCGGCACCGACGTCATCATGATCACGGCAGCCGGCGACGTGGCGACCGTCCAGCAGGCGATGCGCCTGGGCGCGCTGCACTACCTGGTCAAACCGTTCACCTTCGCCGCGCTGCGCACCCGCCTGGAGTCCTACGCCGCCCTGCGCCGCACCGTCGACCGTGTCGGGCGCGGCGTCACCGGGCAGGAGCAGGTGGACCGGATCTTCGGCGCCCTGCGCACCGCGCCCGCGCCCGCGTCCCCGGGCCCACCCGGCGGGCACTCGGAGCCGACGACGGACCTCATCTGCGGTGTCCTGCACCGCGCCGACCAGCCCCTGTCCGCCCACGAGGTGGCCACCCGCACCGGCCTGAGCCGCTCCACCGCCCAGCGCTATCTGCGCCACCTGGAACAGGCCGGACGCCTGCGCCTGTCCCTGAAGTACGGCGACACGGGACGGCCCGAGCACCGCTACGCCTGGGTGGCACCCTAGGCCGCACCCACGGCGTTACCCGGGCGCCGCTACACGGCCCCAGCCCCCGTCAGCGACCGCACCTCCGTCTCGGCGTGCTTGGCCTCGTCCGGGGCCTCACGGGAGGTGACGGTGCCCAGCCAGCCGGCGAGGAATCCCAGCGGGACGGAGACGATGCCGGGGTTCTCCAGCGGGAAGAACTGGAAGTCGACGCCGGGGAACAGCGCGTCGGGGCTGCCGGAGACCACCGGGGAGAGCACGACGAGCCCGAGCGCGGGAACCAGCCCGCCGTACACGGACCACACCGCGCCGCGGGTCGTGAAGCCGCGCCAGAACAGGGAGTAGAGCAGCACCGGAAGGTTCGCCGAGGCGGCGACGGCGAACGCGAGACCCACCAGGAAGGCCACGTTGAGGTTGCGGGCGAGCAGGCCGAGGGCGATCGCGACCACGCCGATGCCGACCGCGGCGACGCGCGCCACGGCCACCTCGCTGCGCTGCCGGGTACCGCGGCGCCGCAGCGACGCGTACAGGTCGTGGGCCACCGACGCGGAGGAGGCGAGCGTGATCCCGGCGACCACCGCGAGGATCGTGGCGAAGGCGACCGCGGCCACCACCGCGAACAGGACCGTCCCCGCCGTGGAGTCGGCGCCGCCGCCGAGGTCGAGGGCCAGCAGCGGAACCGCCGTGTTCCCGGCCGCGTTGGACCCGCGCAGGGCGTCAGGACCGACGATCGCGGCCGCGCCGAAGCCGAGGACGATCGCCATCAGGTAGAAGCCGCCGATCAGCCCGATGGACCAGATCACCGAGCGCCGGGCGGCCCGCGCGGTCGGCACGGTGTAGAAGCGGGACAGGATGTGCGGCAGGCCCGCCGTGCCGAGCACCAGCGCCAGTCCGAGGCTGATGAAGTCCAGGCGCGAGGTCAGGTCGCCGCCGTACTTCAGTCCGGGCACCAGGAAGGCGTCCCCGTGGCCGCTGCGCTCGGCCGCGGTGAGCAGCAGCCGGTCGATGTCGCCGTGGAACCTGACCAGGACCAGCACGGTCAGCACGACGGTGCCGCCCAGCATCAGGGCCGCCTTGACGATCTGGATCCAGGTGGTGGCCCGCATCCCTCCCAACGACACGTAGATCACCATCAGCGCGCCGACGCCGATCACGGTCCAGGCCTGCACCCCCGCACCGGTCCGGCCCAGGAGCAGCGCCACCAGGCTGCCCGCGCCCACCATCTGCGCCACCAGATACAGCACGGACACGGTGACCGAGGAGGTTCCCGCCGCGATCCGCGCCGGCCGCTCGCTCATCCGCGCCGCGACCACGTCGGCGAGCGTGAACCGCCCGCAGTTGCGCACGAGTTCGGCGACGAGGAAGAGCACGACCAGCCAGGCCACGAAGAAGCCCACCACGTACAGCACGCCGTCGTAGCCGAACAGGGCGATCAGTCCGGGGACGCCCAGGAAGGAGGCGGCCGACGCGTAGTCGCCCGCGACGGCGAAACCGTTCTCCATGGGTGAGAACAGCCGCCCGCCCGCGTAGAACTCCTCCGCCGATCCGTGCCGGTTGCGGCTCACCCAGGTGGTGATCCCCAGGGTGACCGCCACGAACACGCTGAACAGCACCAGCGCCAGGGTCTGGTGGTCGCCGGTCACGACGCACCGCCGCGCACGCCGCGCGTCAGTTCCTGGGTGTCCCAGCGCAGTTCGAGCGCCGCACGGTCCCTGCGCAGCCGTGCGTGCCGGGCGTAGGCCCAGGCGAGGAGGAAGGTGCTGAGGAACTGCCCGAGGCCCGCCAGCATCCCCACGTTCACCGCGCCCGCCACCGGCCGCGCCATGAACCCCGGCGCGGTCGTCGCGGTCACGACGTAGCCCACGTACCAGGCGAGGAAGAGGGCGACCGCCGGCATCACGAACCTCCGGTACCGGCTGCGCACTTCCTGGAACGCCGCGCTGCGCTGCACCTCGAGGTACGCCGCGGCCGCCGCTCCGTCCCCCGGCCCGGTCGGCCCCTCCCGGCGGGCCGCCGGTGCCGGTGCGGCGGGAGCTCCCGTGCCGTTGCCGTCGCCCCAGCCGGAGGCCAGCGCGTCGTACCAGGGGTCGCGGTACCTGATGTCCTCGGCCGGGGCCTGGCCTTCGTCGGTCCCGGGAGCGTTCCCGGGACCGCTCCCGCCGATGCGGAGGCGGTCGTTGCTTGACTGCATGCCCAAGGATGGACAGAACCGGAAGTACCCTGACTTCTCTTCCCCCCGGTCTTCACCCCATCAGGTGACTCACCCCGCCGGTGGGCGCGCCAGTCCGTTCGCATAGGCGTAACGCACCGCCTGCGCCCGGCCCTTGAGGCCCGTCTTGGCGAAGAGATTCGGCGCGGTGGTGGGCATCGACCATGCCGGGTTCCCGCAGGGCGACGAACGCCAGGATCGCGGGCAGGACCCACCAGCGGCGATCGGCGTCGATCCGGCGTGCGCGGAACTGCCGGCTGATCACCAGGGCGGCTACGGCGCCGATCAACAGCGCGTTGACGAGCCCGGACATCAGGAGCCTCCGTGAGCGGGAAGGGGAAGCCGGCAGCCTGGTGCCGCCGACGCCTTCGACGCTACGGAAATCCACGGTCCGGCTGATCGGAGCCGCGGTGGACCCCGGGTGGAAACCGCGCGCTGCCGATCTCCACCCGAGGGTGGAGAACCCGCTCGGCACGGGCCGTTTGGATCATGCCGGGTGCGCGGGATCCGGCACCGCTCCCCCGAGCTGCTTCGAGCAGGGGGCACCCCAGCCGCGTTGTCGTCCGGCGGCAGGGCTCCGCCCTGCCGCCCTCCTCGGCCTTGCGATGCTCCCCCACTGCCTGAACGGCGTGGGAGGTACCCCCATCACCGGACCCCGCTCCCTGATCCGGCCTGATCCGAACGAAAGACGCTAGGCGTCGATGCGCGAGCGGTCCAGGGTCGCGGCGGAGCTCGCGATGAACTCCTTGCGGGGGGCCACGTCGTTGCCCATCAGGAGGTCGAAGACCTGCTCGGCGGCCTCCAGGTCGGAGAGGTTGATCCGGCGCAGGGTGCGGTGGCGCGGGTCCATGGTGGTCTCGGCGAGCTGGTCGGCGTCCATCTCACCGAGGCCCTTGTACCGCTGGATCGAGTCCTTGTACCGCACGCCCTTGCTCTGGAACTCGAGCAGCTTGTCGCGCAGCTCGCGGTCCGAGTAGGTGTAGACGTACTTGTCCTGGCCCCTCTTCGGCTGGATCAGCTCGATGCGGTGCAGCGGCGGCACCGCGGCGAACACCCGGCCCGCCTCGACCATGGGGCGCATGTAGCGGTGGAACAGCGTCAGGAGCAGGGTGCGGATGTGGGAGCCGTCCACATCGGCGTCGGTCATCATGATGATCTTGCCGTAGCGGGCCGCGTCGATGTCGAAGGTCCGGCCGGATCCGGCTCCTATGACCTGGATGATCGCGCCGCACTCGGCGTTCTTGAGCATGTCGGTGACGGACGACTTCTGCACGTTGAGGATCTTGCCGCGGATCGGCAGCAGCGCCTGGAACTCTGAGTTCCGCGCCAGCTTCGCGGTACCGAGCGCGGAGTCGCCCTCGACGATGAACAGCTCGCTGCGGTCGACGTCGTCGCTGCGGCAGTCGGCCAGCTTCGCGGGCAGTGAGGAGGACTCCAGGGCCGTCTTGCGGCGCTGCGCGTCCTTGTGCTGACGGGCGGCGATACGTGTGCGGGCCGCGGCGACGGCCTTCTCCAGCACCACGCGCGCCTGCTGCGCGGCGTCGCGCTTGGTGGATGTCAGGAAGTCCTTGAGCTCCTTGGTGACGACGTTGTTCACGATGCGGCGGGCCGCCGAGGTGCCGAGGACCTCCTTGGTCTGCCCCTCGAACTGGGGCTCGGCCAGGCGGACCGTGACGACCGCGGTGAGGCCCTCCAGGGCGTCGTCCTTGACGATGTCGTCCTCGGCGACGCGCAGCATCTTCTTGGCGCGCAGCACCTCGTTCATGGTCCTGGCGACGGCCTGCTCGAAGCCGGCCATGTGCGTGCCGCCCTTGGGGGTGGCGATGATGTTGACGAAGGACCGCAGGGTGGTGTCGTAGCCGGTCCCCCAGCGCAGGGCGACGTCCACGCCGAGCTCGCGGGTGACCTCGGTGGGCGTCATCTGGCCGTGGTCGTCGAGGACCGGGACCGTCTCCTTGAAGGTCCCGTGTCCGGTGAAGCGGAGGACGTCGCAGACGGCCCTGTCGCTCGCCAGGTACTCGCAGAACTCGCTGATGCCTCCGTCGTAGCGGAAGGACTCCTCGCCCTTGCTGCCGCCCTCGCCGAGGCCGTACTCGTCGCGGACGACGATGGTCAGCCCGGGCACCAGGAACGCCGTCTGGCGGGCGCGCTGGTGCAGGGTCTCCAGGGCGAGCTTGGCGTCCTTGAGGAAGATCTGGCGGTCGGCCCAGTAGCGCACGCGGGTGCCGCTGCGGGACTTGGGGATCTTCCTGGCCTTGCGCAGACCGCTCCCGGGCTCGAACTTCGCCTCGGGTCCGCCCGCCGTGAACGCGCCGGGCACGCCGCGCCGGAAGCTGATGGCGTGGGTGTGGCCCCCGCGGTCCACCTCCACGTCGAGCCGGGCGGACAGGGCGTTGACCACGGAGGCGCCGACGCCGTGCAGACCGCCGGAGGCGGCGTACGAGCCGCCGCCGAACTTTCCGCCGGCGTGCAGCTTGGTCATCACGACCTCGACACCGGACAGACCCGTCTTGGGCTCGACGTCGACCGGGATGCCGCGGCCGTTGTCCCGCACCTCCACCGAGCCGTCGTCGTGCAGGACGACGTCGATGTGGTCGCAGTAACCGCCCAGGGCCTCGTCGACGGAGTTGTCGATGATCTCCCACAGGCAGTGCATCAGGCCGCGGCTGTCGGTCGACCCGATGTACATGCCCGGGCGCTTGCGCACGGCTTCGAGCCCCTCGAGGACGAGCAGATGCCGAGCGGTGTAGTTGGAACCGTCACGGTCTGCTCCTGCCAGCAGCGCTGTGGACGGCACGGACGTCTCGGCGGTCACGCGGTTCGCTCCTCGCTGAATTTCAGATGGGGCCCCGTTGGGTAAGGGCACGGCTTGGGTAGCCGCTCAGAGGGTACCGAGGCCTGGTAGAGCCCTTGTAACGCAACCCTCGGCAGGAACACAGACTAGTAGAGGGTCGCATACACGTTCGATCCTTCATCCGAGTGAAGCACATATCACGTTCCCTTCGAGGCATGAACCATTTAGGCTCCGGGCACGTCCTCATGAACAACCGGCAACCCGGCCGGGGAGGACCGACCATGACCGATAGCGCGAACCCGTACGACACATAGACACGCAATACGGCACATTCGCCGCCAAACCGGCAGCAGCCTGCCGCCCCGAAGAAGATTTTTCGAGGAAAAGCCACGATCGGGAACGTTTGGGGCTGGTTGGATGTTGACCCTGGTACGACAGCTCGTCGAGCTAGAGAAGAGGCGACGTGACTACTGTTCTGACCCCCGCGAGCCCACTGACGGCCGCTGATCGCTGCGACCGCTGCGGCGCCCAGGCATACCTGCGCGTCGTCCTGCTGAGCGGCGGAGAACTGCTCTTCTGCGCCCACCACGGTCGCAAGTTCGAGCCAGAACTCAAGAAGATCGCCGCTGAGATACAGGACGAGACCGAGCGCCTGACCTCCGTTCCGGCGAACGCCTCCGAATAAGAGCGCTGACCTCCCGCCCGACGAGCGAGCCGGCGCAGGCCGGCGAACGGGCGGTCGCCCCTGGCACCCAGGAGCGACCGCCCGTCCTCGTGACCCGCCACGCAGGTCAGGACTCGCCGGGCGACGGATGCGGCGCCTTTCTGCCGGTCCGGCCCAGCGCCCGGACCACCTCGGACACCCGCGTGTACACACCGGGGCTCCCGGCGCGACCGCAGCCGCTGCCCCAGGACACAAGCCCGATCAGCCGCCCCTGCGCGACCAGCGGGCCTCCGCTGTCCCCCTGGCACGCGTCATGGCCCCCAGTGGTCTCTCCCGCGCACAGCATGCTCTGGGGCTGGTACGTGCCCTCACCGCCGCCCGGATAGGCCTGCTGGCACTCAGCGTCCTTCAGGACATGCACAGGCGCCCCGTACAGGCTGTGCGCATAGGCGGCGGCACCCGTGGTGTCCCCCCATCCGTAAACCGTGGCGCTCGTGCCCGGCGTATAGGCCGGGTCGCCTGCGGCAGCCATGGGGATGACGGCGTTCTCCGGCAAGGGCTCGGCAAGAGTGACCACGGCGAAGTCACCGGCATTGGTGGTGCGGTCGTAGTGCGGATTGACCCAGATGGAACGCACGGGGACCTCCTTGCCCTGATCGGAGAGCAGATCAGTGCGACCCGTGATCACCTTCAGATCCGGCGCCGGCGGCACGCCCACGGCCTCCTTGGAAAGACAGTGGGCCGCGGTGAGCACCGCGGTGCGGCCGATGGCCACGCCCCCGCAGAACTGCCCCGCTCGGGTGCCTCCGAACCGGGCACGGCTGGAGAGCGCCACGGTCCACGGGCTCTGCGAGACATCGACGGGGAATCCGCCGATGACAACGCTGTCAGCGGCCACTGGCGCGGCCCCTGCCAGCGGTATCGCGGCTCCCGCGGCCGCCAGGACCAGCGGCCCGATCAGGGCACGGGCAATACTGCGTCGCATGGGTGCTCCTCACTCTCGGACGATCACGGAACACCCAGAGTCATGCACAGTGACGCGACGCGCAGCACGAGGACCCGGCCCCCTGGGGGAACCGGGCCCTCGGTGTCATACGACCGGAGCAGTCGAAGTACCGGACTAGTCGAGGTAGTCGCGCAGCACCTGCGAGCGCGACGGGTGGCGCAGCTTCGACATGGTCTTGGACTCGATCTGACGGATCCGCTCACGCGTGACGCCGTAGACCTTGCCGATCTCGTCCAGGGTCTTCGGCTGACCGTCGGTGAGGCCGAAGCGCATGGAGACGACGCCGGCCTCACGCTCGGACAGGGTGTCGAGGACGGAGTGCAGCTGCTCCTGGAGCAGGGTGAAGCTGACCGCGTCGGCCGGGACGACCGCCTCGGAGTCCTCGATGAGGTCACCGAACTCGCTGTCGCCGTCCTCGCCCAGCGGGGTGTGCAGCGAGATGGGCTCGCGGCCGTACTTCTGGACCTCGATGACCTTCTCCGGGGTCATGTCGAGCTCCTTGGCCAGCTCCTCCGGGGTGGGCTCACGGCCCAGGTCCTGGAGCATCTGGCGCTGCACGCGCGCGAGCTTGTTGATGACCTCGACCATGTGCACCGGGATACGGATCGTGCGGGCCTGGTCGGCCATCGCGCGGGTGATCGCCTGACGGATCCACCAGGTGGCGTACGTGGAGAACTTGTAGCCCTTGGTGTAGTCGAACTTCTCCACCGCGCGGATCAGACCGAGGTTGCCCTCCTGGATCAGGTCCAGGAAGAGCATGCCGCGGCCGGTGTAGCGCTTGGCCAGGGAGACCACCAGACGGAGGTTGGCCTCCAGGAGGTGGTTCTTGGCGCGGCGCCCGTCCTCGGCGATGATCTCCAGCTCGCGCTTGAGCTTGGGGGCGAGCTTGTCGGAGTTGGCCAGCTTGTCCTCGGCGAAGAGGCCCGCCTCGATGCGCTTGGCCAGTTCCACTTCCTGCTCGGCGTTGAGCAGGGGGACCTTGCCGATCTGCTTGAGGTAGTCCTTCACCGGGTCGGCGGTGGCGCCGGCCGCGGCGACCTGCTGGGCGGGCGCGTCGTCCTCGTCCTCGTCGGAGAGTACGAAGCCGGCGCTCTCGGTGCCCTCGGGCTCCTCGCCGCCCTTGGTCTCCTCGAGCACCTCTTCCTCGATGAGCTCGGCGTCGTCCTTCTTGGCGGCGGTCTTCTTGGCAGCCGTCTTCTTGGCGGCCGTCGTCTTCTTGGCCGCCGTCTTCTTGGCGGCGGTCGTCTTCTTGGCAGCGGCCTTCTTCGCGGGGGCCTCTTCCTCGACGGGCGCGTCGGCGGCGGGCGCCGCCGGAGCAGCGGTGGCGGTGGCCTTCCTGGTGGTCACCGTCTTCGCCGCGACCGTCTTGGTGGCGGTGCGCTTGGCCGGACTCTTCGCTGCGACGCTCTTTCGGGTGCGCTTGTTGGGCTCCGCGGCACTGACCATCAGCGTCACACCCTCTTCCTCGAGGATCTGGTTGAGGCTGCGCAGTACGTTCTTCCACTGAGTGGCCGGAATCTGGTCAGCTTCGAAGGCCCGACGCACATCGTCGCCGGCGATCTGCCCCTCAGCCTTTCCCCGCTCAATGAGCGCCATGACAGAGACGGACTCGGCGATCTCCGGCGGGAGCGTACGGGATGTGCTGGCCGACACGAACAACCTCTCGGAACGTTGGAAAACGGCTTCCGGCCCCGTCCGTCATGGACAGGAGCCGACCACCGGCCTGGGGATTGGGCCGACGGCGCGGGCGGGGGCCGGGAAGTTGCACAGCGCCGTATACCGGCGTCCGTATTCCCTCCGCGGCTGTCACCTCTTAGGTCATCGCGTTGTACCCAGGAGTGTTACGCCCAATCTGCGTGGCCCCAGTCACACCCCGTAAGTGCGTAAAAACGGCCAGATGCGGGCAGATGGACTCGGGCGCTCACCATGCTTGCCAAGCTCACCACGGAGACGATCCCACCGGCGGCTCGCCCCGGTCACGTACGGCCCCGCGGGTTCGCGGCGGGGGCGGCGCCGGCGGTCGACCGGAGGGCGGCGCGGCCCGCGTCCGAGTCGGCCGGGTCGCAACGGGGCGGCGTCCGCCGTCAGCCAGTCCCCGACGGGGGTGGCGCGCGCGGTCAGCCGGTCCCCGACGGGGGTGGCGCGGGGTCAGCCGGTCCCCGACGGTGGCGATGCCCGCGGCCGGCCGGTCTGCGGGGGGCCCGCCTTTCGCAGGAGCCCGCCGGAGGACGGCAGGGCCCGGGCCGTGCCGCCCACGCAGGGACCGATGCTCGCGGGTTCAGTGCTCGCGCGGCGCGGGGACCACCCGTTCGACCTCGGGGTGCACCGTGAGCAGTTGACGCATGGCGCCTTCCGCCGCGGTGCCGTCGCCGCTCGCGACCGCGTCGACGATCCGGGCGTGCTGGGCGAGGGAGGCCTCGTTCGGCCGGTCGCAGCCCGTGACGGGACCGCCGGACACCTGGAGGGCGGCCGAGACGATCCCGGAGAGGTGCTCCAGCATCCGGTTGCCCGCGATCTGGATGAGCAACGAGTGGAACTCGGCGTCCGCGCGGGAGAAGGTGAGCGCGTCGCCCTGCCCCAGGGCGTGGCCCATGATCTCGACCATGTCGGACAGGCGCTGCTGGATGTCCTCGCGTCCGTGCCCGGCGGCCAGACGCGCGGCGAGCGGCTCGATCGTCCAGCGCAGTTCGCTGAGCTCACGGCGCTGGTCGTCGCGCTGCGGCCCGAAGGCCCGCCACTCGATGATGTCGGGGTCGAGGAGATTCCAGTCGCTGACCGGGCGCACCCGCGTCCCGACGTTCGGGCGGGCGCTGACCAGGCCCTTGGCCTCCAGGACGCGGAGCGACTCGCGGACGACGGTGCGGGAGACCTCGAAGCGCTGGCCGATCTCCTCGGGCACCAGCGGACGGTCGGCGCCCAGGTCCCCGGAGACGATCATCTGACCCAGCTGCTGGACGAGTTGGCCGTGCAGTCCGCGGCCCCGGCTGCCCGCGGCGCGCCGGCCCACGCGTCCCAGCTCCGGGTCGGCGCCCTCCCAGACGGGGCTCGCGACGCGGTCGGGGACGGGTGCATCGGCGTAGGGGTAACGGTCGAGTTCGCCCGGGCCGGCGAGACCGGAGTCTGTGGAGCGGGCGGCGGTCATCATGGTGTGCGCAAGGGTACTCACGGATCTTTTGTCGGCGTCGTCTCCAACTCCCTTGAGGTCTTTGGTGAAAAGCACACGAAAGGGTGATCGCTCACTTCGCCTCAATTGACGCTTTATCAGAAAGAAATGGGCTCTCCCTGGGAAGTTGCTTACGGAGCCCGACCGAAAGGGAGCGAACCCCTGTCATCGGGCCCGGCTCCGCAGCAGCGTCAGCAGGTACGCGCACAGCAGCGCGACGAGCGTCAACGCCAGAGCACCGCCCAGGGGTTGGGCGATCAACCGCGCCGCGGCGGCCACCTGACGGTCACCGCCGAAAGGCCACTGCAGCAGGTGGGCCCGGCGCAGCCGAGCGGGCAGACCGGCGGCGTTCCACGCCTTGCCTCCCATCGCCTTCTGCACCAGGGGTACGACGAGCACCGGTACGGAGAGCACGGCCGCGAGCCCTGCCGTGGTGGACCGGAACACCCCCGCGGCCAGCACCCCGGCCCAGGCACACCCCACCACGAGGCTCAGCCAACTCGCCCCCAGCGAGAGCCAGTCGCCGGGAACCTGGGCGAGTTCCTGCCCGTACACGGCATAGAGCACCTCGGCGTCGCAGCCGACCGTGAGGAGGGCGAGCAGCAGCGCGGTCGCGCCGGCCACGGTCAGCTTCGCGGCGAGCAGTCCGAGTCTGCGGGGGACGGTGCCCCGGTCCGCCGCCAGCGCGGGATGGCGGAACTCGTCGCCGAAGGCGAACGCCCCGAGCAGCCCGGCCCCGAGCGCCGCCGGCGGCAGTGGCAGTTGCCGCGGCCACGCCGCCAGCACCCGCGGCTGCGGGGCATGTCCCATCCGCCCCATGACCAGGGCCGTGAGGGCGGAACAGACAAGAACGGCGGCACCGACGAGAAATCCGGTGCCGACGCCGGTGGCCCGACGCAACTCGTAACGCAGGGGGCGCAGGGGGCCGGGGCCGGGACGGACGGAGATGGGGGGCGGGAGGTTGGACGAGCCGTCAAGACCGGCGGACTCGGCGGGGCGGGGGGTGGGGATGGAGGGGTGGGCGGATGTGACGACGTGAGGGGTGGCAGCGGGTGCGGCGGTGGCGACGGCGGCCTCGGGCTCGGGCTCGGGCTCGGGCTCGGAGCTGGTGGTCGAGTCGTCGGCTTCAGGGGCGTAGGCCGCTACGCGGGTTTCGACGACGGCGGTGAGGCCGAGAGCTTCGGAGCCGTCGGTGGGACCGAGCGGCACAGTAGCGGGGGCAGGAGCCCGGTCATCGGGTCCGGCGGCCGTTCCCGAAGTCTGGGAATCACGGGTCCGGACCGGACCGCCGACGCTGGTGGTTGTGGGCCCCGAAACGCCTGCGCCGCGGGCAACCGGATCATCGGGGTGGGCGATGGTGCCCGGGCCCTCGGAACCGTTCTTGAGATCCGCGCCGTCGGCGCCACGAGTGGCGGGCGTCCCTTCACCGGCGCCGAGCACAGGGAGTTGGTTTCCCTTGCGCACCACGGGAGAAGCCACCTTCGCCCGTAGCTCCAGCGGCGAGCCGAGTCCGTGCGCGGCGCCGGACGCCTCGTCAGGAGGAGGAGTGAGAGATGCCGCCTCCGGACGCGTGGGGACAGGCGGCTCCCCCGGGGCGGGGTCGGCGGAACTGCCGTCCGCTGGCGAAGAGGCGAATGCGCCGCCCTCTTCGCCCCCGGCGAGCCGCGCCCCCTCGGAGCGCGGCGCAGCGGCGGCGCTCGCCGCGAGAGCGGCGGTCGCGGGCGGCGGCTGCCTCTTCCCGGCGGCCGGTACGACGGTGGCCGGTACGACCGTGACCGGCTGCTCCCCGTCGGGAGCGGCCGTCACCACGGCCTCGGTCCGGGGCTCTTCGACCGAGGCCATGGCCACCGCCGAAGGCGCCGAACCGGCACCGGCACCCATGTCACCGACTTCGTGGGCGAGTTGGTGGATGAGGATGCCGTGGCGAAACGCGGTCTCCCCGACATCGGCACACGTACTGCCGTAGACCGACAGACGGTTGCCGCTCTCGCGTACGACTTCGACGGAGCGGCGGCCCGTACGGGCCTCCTTGGCCAGGAGGGTCCCGAGCCGGGCGGCGTGCGGGCTGCGCACGGTCACTCGGGGTCGCAGCCGGTGCCGGGCGAAGTCCGCGGCCTCCTGATCGGCGACGAGCCTGCCGCGTTCGAGCGTCACGACGCGGTCGGCGGTGCCGGCCGCCTCCTTGGGGTCCCCCGTGGTGAACAGGACCGTACCGCCCTGGGCCGCGTGGGCCCGCAGCACACCGTGCAGCCAACGGCCTTCCCGCGCGGACAGTCCGTCGGAGGGGGCGTCGAGCACCAGCGTGTGCGGGTCGGCCAGCAGAACGCAGGCCAGGCCCAGCCGGCGGTCCAACCCCCGGGACAGAGTGCCGAGGCGCTCGTCCCGGAAGCTGACGAGCCCGACGGCCTCGAGGACTTCGTCGGCGCGCCGCGCCGGAAGCCCCGCCGCGGCGCACAGCATGCGCAGATGGCCGCGGACCGTGCGCGCGGGGTGCCCCGGAACGTCGCCCAGAAGAACGCCGACCTCACGCGAGGGATGGGCGATGCGGTGCAGGGGGCGACCCTTGAAGTAGGTGATGCCGCAGCCCCGTTGGAGTTCGAGCATGAGTCTGAGCGTCGTCGTCTTGCCCGAGCCCGCCGTTCCGAGGAGCGCGGTGACACGGCCCCCGTGCGCTTCGAAGGAGACGTCGTCGATGGAGGGCGGAAGGTCCTTGCGGGAGTCGCTGGTCAGTCCGAAGGCCTGGATCACCCGCAGCAAGATAGCGCGTCATGTCCGCTTTTTCCGGGCATCACGCCTCGCATTCGGCAACCGTTCGGCCTTACTCGCCTCCCCCTTTCCGCTTGGACGACTGGATCGCTTCTTCGGGCCCGGCGTTCCGACTTGGTGAACACACGGACTCGGGGCGGCAACGGGCGGACGGAGTCAGACCTCCGGGCGCAGCATGGGCGGGTTGAGCAGGGTGGCTCCCCCGGCCCGGAAGAGCTGGGCCGGCCGGCCGCCCTGGCGGGTGGTCGTCCCTCCGGTCGGCACGAGGAAGCCCGGGGTGCCCGTCACCTTGCGGTGGAAGTTGCGCGGGTCGAGGGCCACGCCCCACACCCCCTCGTAGACACGGCGCAGTTCACCGACGGTGAACTCCGGTGGACAGAACGCGGTCGCCAGCGAGGAGTACTCGATCTTCGAGCGGGCCCGCTCCACTCCGTCCGCGAGGATCTGCGCGTGGTCGAAGGCCAGTGGCGCCACCGGCTCTCCGTCACGGCCGTAGCCGCCCTGGTGCAGCAGCTCCTCCACGGGCGCCCAACGGGCGTGGTCGGCGTCGCCACCCGCCCTGGGTGCGGGCAGATCCGGAGCCAGGGCGAGATGAGCGACGCTGACGACCCTCATCCGCGGGTCACGCTTGGGGTCGCCGTAGGTCGCGAGCTGCTCCAGGTGCGCGCCGTTGTCCTGGACCGAAGCGAACGGGTCGTGTGCGCGCAGTCCGGTCTCCTCGGCCAGCTCACGCGCCGCCGCCTGCGCCAGATCCTCGTCCTCCCGTACGAACCCTCCGGGAAGCGCCCACCGGCCCTGGAACGGCGGCTCACCCCTGCGCACCGCCAGCGCGCACAGGGAATGGCGGCGCACGGTCAGCACGACCAGGTCCACGGTGACGGCGAAAGGCGGAAAGGCTGACGGGTCGTAGGGCATGCCGCGATCATAGTCGTCTGCCTGACGATAAACACTCCCTTCGCCGGTCCCGTCGACGGCCGATCCGCATCGGCCCTGCCCTCCTTCGCGAGCCCCGTGGGCGTTCCCTCACGGGTGCTTCTCGGTGGCGCCGCTCCCCCGGTCGGCAGCAGGCCTGTCGGCGCCTCGGCGACGCGGACCGCCCCGTCCTGAACTGCGCGTACCCGGACGACCCGGCGCCCTGGAGGGACCCGGGCACACTCCGTCGGTCCGCGAGGTCGCGGGGCGCGATCCGGCCTGGACGGGCCCGTCCCCGCGCGTTCGACGACCGCGACGGGAGACCGGGTCCGGGGCCTTTGGGGCAGCAGCGCCGCCCCCGGTTTCGCTCGCCCCGTGCGGCAACACGACGTCCCCGGCGCCCGCAGTGACCGCGGGGGGCGCGTCGGTCCTGGCGGCCGGTTCGCTCCGCGAGACCTCGGCTCCGACCACTTCCGCTCCGGCCGCTTCCGTGCCGGCGCCGGCGTCTGCCGCTGCCGACCCCGCCCGTCCCCGGCGCTCCGCGCGCAGGCAGCGCCGGACCGACTCGGGGTCCAGCCCCTCGTTGCAGGCCTGGTGGAGCAGGCGGGCGAAGAGGTAGTCGGGATCCGCGCCCAGCGCCATGGCCAGTGCCTCCCGGGCTTCCAGTTGGTCCCCGGCCGACCAGGCCACCCAGCCGGCGAGGGTCAGGGGCGCCGCGGCGTGCTCTCCATAGGGACCGACACAGCGGCGGGCGAGCGCTCGCCACAGCCGCAGGGCCGGTCCGGCTTCGTCTCCCTCCATCCACTCCGCCGCGCGGTCCCGTGTCGTGCGGTCCTGGAGGCCCAGGATCAGCGATGCCGCTTCCTCGTGATCGAGCAGCTGGTCGTCATGGAGGTCCGCGCGGGCAGCACCGGGCACGAAGGGCGCTTCCGCGAGACGGTTCATGACCCGCTCGGCGAGCTTCAGGGTTTCCTCGGCCACCGACGCGCGCTCGGTCTCGTCGAGGATCCTGGGCACCAGGGACAGGCCCGCGGTGTCCAGGGCGATCTCCTGTTCCAGGGCCGCGGAGGTCTCCCAGGGGTGCAGCCTGGCCCGCAGCTCCTTCAGGCTGCCCCTGACCTGGACGCCCGCGTACGCCGCCGCGGCGGCCAGCACGGAGGTGCCGGGCAGTCCCATGGGAAGCCCCTCGTCGGGACAGCATCCTTCGGTCGGGCAGCAGTACGACCAGAAGCGTCCGCCGGAGATGCACAGTGCCTCGATCACGGGGACGTCGAGGTGGCCGCACTCCGTGCGCAGTTTCTGGGCCAGCGGCTCCAGCCGCCGCACGACGTCCCGGCCCGACTCGCCCGCCGCCGGCTCCTGACAGAGGAAGGCCACCATCTGCTCGGGCTTGGCGCCTCTGCGCTCGCTGCCCGTGATCAGGCCGTGGGCCAGCTGGCGGGCGGCGAAGGGCCAGTCGTCCCTGCTGGCGGGAATGCCGACCCGGGCACGGCCGCCGAACCGGCCGCGGCCGCCCCGGTCCTTCAGCGCGACCAGGACGATGCTGTCCTCGGGGCGGTAGCCGAGCAGATACGGCAGGGCGTCGGCGAGCTCGGCGGGGGTGCGGAGGGTGACCTGGTGTTCTGGGGCGGAGCCGTCGTATGCGATGTCACCGTTTTCGAAGGATCCGGTCGTTTCGCTGTGATTCGTCATGTGCCGACGATCTCGCGGAATGCAAAAGTCCGCTTGGGCCTGTGGACAACTCTGGATGAGGACACGTCATCCGTGGTCCGCGGACCCCCTTCGACCCGCCCGCCCGGCTCCGGCCTTTCCCGGTTGTCAGTGCCGTCCTGTTGTATGGAACCCATGGAGCACACGAGCAACGCCGACCTCCGGAAGGCGGCCGACGCGGTCCTCGCCCGCCTGGTCGGCGACGGCACGGGCACGGCCCGACTGCGCGAGGACCAGTGGAAGGCGATCGAGGCCCTCGTCGCCGACCGGCGCCGGGCCCTGGTGGTGCAGCGCACCGGCTGGGGCAAGTCCGCGGTCTATTTCGTGGCCACCTCCCTGCTCCGGGCGCGCGGAAGCGGCCCCACCGTGATCGTCTCCCCGCTGCTCGCCCTCATGCGCAACCAGGTCGAGGCCGCGGCCCGCGCCGGCATCCACGCCCGGACGATCAACTCGGCTAACACCGAGGAGTGGGACACCGTTCAGGACGAGATCGCCGAAGGGGCGGTCGACGTCCTGCTGGTCAGCCCCGAGCGGCTCAACAACCCGGACTTCCGCGACCAGGTCCTGCCCAAGCTAGCCGCGACGACGGGCCTCCTCGTGGTGGACGAGGCGCACTGCATCTCCGACTGGGGCCACGACTTCCGCCCGGACTACCGGCGGCTGCGCACCATGCTCGCCGAACTCCCGCCCGGCGTCCCCGTCCTCGCCACCACCGCCACGGCCAACGCGCGCGTGACCGCGGACGTCGCGGAACAACTGGGGACCGGCGACGCCTTCGACACCCTGGTGCTGCGTGGCCCGCTGGACCGGGAGAGCCTCAGTCTGGGCGTGCTGCGGCTGACGGACGCCGCGCACCGGATGGCCTGGCTCGCCGACCACCTCGGCGAGCTGCCGGGTTCCGGAATCGTCTACACGCTCACGGTGGCAGCGGCCGAGGAGGTCACCGCCTTCCTGCGACAGCGCGGTCACACGGTCGCGTCCTACACGGGCAAGACGGAGAACGCCGACCGGCAGCAGGCCGAGGAGGACCTGCTCGCGAACAAGGTCAAGGCCCTGGTCGCCACCTCGGCGCTGGGCATGGGCTTCGACAAGCCCGACCTCGGCTTCGTCGTGCACCTGGGGTCGCCGTCCTCCCCCATCGCCTACTACCAGCAGGTGGGACGCGCGGGCCGCGGCGTGGAGCACGCCGAGGTGCTCCTTCTGCCCGGAAAGGAGGACGAGGCGATCTGGGAGTACTTCGCGTCGCTCGCCTTCCCCTCCGAGGATCTGGTGCGCCGCACCCTCGACGTGCTCGCCGGCGCCGAGCGACCGCTGTCGCTGCCCGCTCTGGAACCCCTGGTCGAGCTGCGCCGTTCCCGGCTGGAGGCGATGCTCAAGGTGCTCGACGTGGACGGCGCGGTCAAGCGGGTCAAGGGCGGCTGGACCGCGACCGGCCGGCCATGGACGTACGACGCGCAGCGCTACGAGTGGGTGGCGCGGCAGCGGGAGGCCGAGCAGCAGGCTATGCGCGAGTACGCGGCGACGACGGGCTGCCGCATGGAGTTCCTGCAACGCCGGCTCGACGACGACAGCGCCAGGCCCTGCGGCCGCTGCGACAACTGCGCGGGCGCCCGTTTCACGGCGGACACCTCCACGGCGGCGCTGGACGCCGCGCGCGTGGACCTCGGCCGGGCCGGTGTGGAGGTGCAGCCCCGGCGTATGTGGCCGACGGGCCTGCCGGCGGTCGGCGTCGATCTCAAGGGGCGGATCCCGGCCGGTGAACAGGCCGCTGAGGGACGGGCTTTGGGACGGCTCTCGGACATCGGCTGGGGCAACCGGCTGCGGCCGATGTTCGCGGCCCACGCCTCCGACGCTCCCCTGCCGGAGGACGTGGCGCGTGCCGTGGTGGGTGTGCTGGCCGACTGGGCGAAGGGCCCCGGCGGCTGGGCCCCGGGCGTGGTGGACGCGCGGCCGCGCCCGGTCGGCGTCGTCACCATGCCCTCGCGCACCCGGCCCCGGCTGATCCACTCCCTGGGCGCGCACATCGCGGAGGTCGGCCGCCTGCCGCTGCTGGGCGGTGTGGAGTACACGCCGGACGCACGCCTGGTGCCGCGAAGCAACAGCGCCCAGCGTCTGAAGGCCCTGGACGGAGCGCTGACCGCACCCCCCGCCCTGGTCTCAGCCCTTGCCGCCGGCCCCGGCCCGGTGCTGCTCGTGGACGACTTCACCGAGACCGGCTGGACCCTCGCGGTCGCCGCACGCCTGCTCAGAAGGGTCGGCACAGAGGCGGTGATGCCACTGGTCCTGGCGGTGCAGGGCTGAGGGGACACGTCTGCGGCCCGCAGGAACGACGCGGGCGGTGCCAGGAGTCGCGGGGCGAGCGCCGGGTAGGGATATAAGCCGTGGGTCGCCCGATAACGGCCGGTGCCCTCAATTGCTCGTTGCCGCATCCCAGTTCGACAGGAAGAATTGAAGTCCGCTCCCCGCACGGCTCAGCCGTTGGCCGGTAGGGCTCTCCTGCGGTGTGCGCTCCCCCGAATCCGATCCCGCCCGCAGTGTGGGCGCGCAGCCGAAGGGAGGAACGTGACCTTCGGATTCGCTCCGTCCTCGGCGGCATCGTTGTCAACGTCCGCCACCTCCGTCCACCGGGTTCTCGAACCCGCGGAGTGGGCGGCCGCGGGCATCCCTCTGCTGCGCAATCCGCGGGAGGTCGTCAGCGGACTGCACGCCCGGCACCACCCCCGGCCCGCGACCGCCGTGGTCGCGGTCCTCGACCCGGACGAGCGGCTGCGGGCGAGCGCCTCCTTCGCCCGTCGGCAGGCCCCTGCCGACGGCTGGATGTTCCGCAACGCACTGCTGGCCCAACTGCGCCAGGTCATCCCGCACGACCTGCGGCGCCGCACCCCGGTGCGCACCGCCGTGCTGCTCTACTGCCGTGACGGAGACGCGCGTTGGACCGAGGAGGACGGCGCGTGGATGTGGGGACTGCGTGACGCCTGCACGCTGCACGGGCTGCGCTGCGGGGCATACATCACGCTGACCCGGGACGGCTGGCAGGTCCTCGGCGAGGGCCGCGGGGGCCGGCGGCCGCACGCGTACTCGGCACCCGAGCCCTTCGGCACCGCCGAGGCTCCGCCCCCGCTGCCGCGCACCGGCGGCGCGGCCTCCGAGGTGCTGCGCCGCGCGGCGGCCCGCTGACGGACACGCCCCCGTCGCGCCTTCGTCCCGGACGACCGACCGGAGTTGGCACGCCGAAGGCCCCACCGCCGGTCGAACGGCGCGGCGGGCACGACGTTGCCCTCCTTCGGCCCCCGGACGAACTCGGGACCCCCGTACGGGCTCTGGGACCGCCGGACGAACTCCGGACCACCGGGCTCAAGGCCGAATGGACTCGAGGCCGGACGGGCTCAGGGCCGCCGGACGGGCCGGACGCGGCTCAGACAGCCGCGCCCAGCACCGAGTTGATCTGCTGCGGGTCGCCGCAGACGACCAGCAGCGCACTGGCCTTGGTGTGCGCCAGTGACAGGGCGCCGACGCCGGCCGCCTGGGGGCCGCCGTTGATCGCGACCACGACCACGGGGCGGGACGCGGCACGCGAGGCCACGGCGGCGTCCGCGTAGAACACGTCGTCGCGCGCGTCGTGCTGCGCCCAGTAGGACGCCTCGCCGAAGGACAGTTCGTGCGCGGCCCACGGATGCGGCTCACCGGTGGTGATCACCAGTACGTCGCCGGGGGCACGGCCCGACTCCAGGAGCATGTCGACCGCTTCCTCGGCGGCGTCGAGCGCGCCGTCGGCGGAAGCCGGAACCAGTTGGATCTGCGGGGTCGCCGAGGCGACGGGGGCGGTCGGCCGCGACGGCGCGGGCTTGGCCGGGGCCGACTCCCGCGACGTGCGCTGCGCCGGCGGCGCGGGCCGTGCGGCACCGGGACGACCAGGACGCGGCGGAGCCGCGGGACGGGGGCCGGGAACGGGACGAGGGGTCGGCGCGGTGCGGCCGGCGGACGGCGTGACGCGGGGACCCTGGGCACTCTCGTGAATCTGAGGCTCCTCGGGAATGAGAGGCATGGGCTGATTTTTATCAAACGTTGGTGCGGCTCGCGTGGGCGGGTGGCACTTCGGGCCGAGCGGAGGATCAGAAGTCGAAGCCGAGCTGGCCTTCGACCTCCGGAACGCCTCCGTCTGCCCAGACGCGGACCTTCTTGAGGTGCCGCCACCGGGGCAGCGCATCAAGATACGCCCACGACAGCCGGTGGTACGGGGTGGGTCCCCGCTCCTCCAGCGCGGCCTTGTGCACGGGCGACGGATATCCGGCATTGGCCGCAAACCCGAAGTCTGCATGCTCGATACCCAGTTCGGCCATCATTTTGTCGCGGTGAACCTTGGCGATCACCGAAGCCGCCGCGACGGCCACGCACGACTGGTCGCCCTTGATGACCGTACGGACCCGCCAGGGAGCGCCGAGGTAATCGTGCTTCCCGTCGAGGATGACCGCGTCCGGAGATACGGGCAGTCCCTCCAGGGCGCGCACCGCCGCGAGCCGCAGCGCCGCCGTCATCCCCAGGCTGTCGATCTCCTCCGGAGAGGCGTTCCCGAGGGCGTACGCGGTCACCCACGTCTGCAGTTCCGCGGCGAGTACGGTACGTCGCTTCACGGTCAGCAGTTTGGAGTCGGTGAGCCCCACGGGCGGTCGGCGCAGTCCGGTGACCGCCGCGCAGACGGTGACGGGGCCGGCCCAAGCGCCGCGCCCCACCTCGTCGACACCGGCAATGACCTTCGCTCCGGTCGTCGCCCTGAGGGAGCGTTCGACGGTGTGAGTGGGTGGTTCGTACGGCATGGCGCCCTTAGCGTACGCTGCGCGGATCCCGCTGCGACACCCTGGTTTCTCCGGGACGTCTCCCTGCGCCATTCGCGGGCTGTCAGCGGTCGACCAAAAGGGCCGTCCATTCGCTCACGCACATTCCCATGCGGTAGATCATCGCGGCCCGGACGGCGCCCCGCACAACGTGTTGGCCCCGCCGGACCTCGCCCCTCCCGGCCGCTTTCCAGGTGAGACGAGGACCGAAAAGAAGCTTGATCCACGACTCGCGCCGCCCCCTCGGAGGCAACGCCAGGGAGCCTCCGCTCAGGCCGGGTCGCATTCCTGAATCGCCGCGCTAAGCGGAGTCACGCGGACAACGGGACCCAGTCCGGCAGCGCCTCCGTGCGCCGCACCCACTCGGCTGGTGGGGCCCCGGCCTCCCCCGAGGCGAGCACGCCGCCCACGATGGCGCAGGTGGTGTCCACGTCACCGCCGGCCCGGACGGTCGTCCAGAACGCGTCCTCGAAGTCGGCCAGGCACCGGGCGGCCGACCAGAGCGCGAAGGGCACCGTGTCGTGCGCCGTCGTGCGCCGTCCGGAGCCGAGGACCGTGGCGACGGTGGCCACGTCGCCGTAGTCGAGCATGTCGAGGGCGCGCCGCAGACCGGCGCCGACCGCGCTCCGGGCCGGTACGAGGTCGATGACGCCACCGAGCAGCGCCTCCGCGCCGGGCGGTCCACCGGGTGCGGCGGCCAGCGCGGCGGCCGCGGCCACGGCCATGGCGCCCACGACGGCCTCACGATGCTGGTGGGTGGGGTAGGCGGAGATCTCGGCCTGGTGGGTGGCCTGCTCCGGGTCGTCCGCGTACCAGGCGCCCAGGGGCGCGGTCCGCATGGCGGCGCCGCTCCCCCACGACCCGTGCCCCTTGAACAGGGCAGGCGCCAGGGTGCGCCAGTCGCCGCCCTCGCTGATCCGCCGCAGCAGCCCGGCCGTCCCCGCGCCGTATCCGCGCTCGGGGCCGTGGCGCCGGGCGAAGGACTGCGCGAGGGCGTCCTGGTCGACACGGTGGTAGGCGGCCAGGACGGTGACGACGGAGCAGGCCATCTCGGTGTCGTCCGTCCACTGCCACGGGCCGGGCGGCAGCTCGCGGCGCCTGAGCAGCGGGTAGTTCACCGGAGCGAAGAACTGCGAGCCCAGCGCGTCCCCCACCGCCAGCCCGCGCGCGCTGGCCAGCGCGCGTTCCAGGCGCGCGCCCGGAGAGGAGTCAGGGGTCATCGCTCAGCCGCTCCATCCAGTGATCCCGTACGATTCCGGCTCGCGCCACCGCTCAAACGGGCGGTCGAGCGCGTAGCGGCCGTCGTCCCCGAGAACGAGCATCCGCATCTCGGCGTTCCCCGGGTTCGAGAGGCACTCGAACTCCGCGACGGTCCAGTGGAACCAGCGCATGCAGAAGAGCCGCATGGCCAGGCCGTGGGTCACCAGGAGGACGTTGGGCGGGTGGCCGGGGTCCTCGAAACTGCGGAAGAGGCTCTCCAGGAAGCCGCCGACCCGGTCATAGACGTCGGCTCCGGACTCACCCTGGGCGAAGCGGTAGAAGAAGTGCCCGTAGGCGTCCCGGTAGGTCTTCTGGAGGCGCACGTCGTCGCAGTCCTGCCAGTTCCCCCAGTCCTGCTCGCGCAGCCGCGGCTCCTCGCGCACGCGTATGAGGTCGGGGTCCAGGTGGAAGGCGTGGAGGGTCTCGTGGGTGCGGCGATAGGGCGAGACGTAGACGCTCACGCGTTCGCGCCCGAACAGTTCCCGCAGTTCCTTGCCGGTCTCCTCGGCCTGTCGCCGGCCCCGCTCGGTGAGGCCCAGGGCGTGGTCGGGTTCGCGCTCGTACACGGAGTCATCGACGTTGCCCGTTGACTCGCCGTGCCGGACAAGGATGATGCGCCGTGGTCGTGCCATGCCAGAACAGTAGATCGGGTCGGCGCCGATCGAGGACTCCGGCGGGCCTCGTACGGCGCACATCACACAAATCGTGCGGCACGCGCCACACGCGCGCGTGGGCGACCGTTCGCCGTCACACCGTCCAGGTGCTCTCGAGTTCCACGATGTCGCCGGTGAGCGACGCTACGTCGGCCTCCGTCTGGGCGCGCAGCGCGAGGCGCTCAATGCGTTCCGTGCGGTACTTGCCGTGCTCGGCGGAGGACTGCCACATGGACAGTACGAGGAACTCGTTGCCGGGAGCCTCGCCGAACAGGCCGCGCACCATGCCGGGCGAGCCGGCCATCGCGGGGTTCCAGACCTTCTCCTGCATCAGCGTGAAGTGCTCCGTGCGCTCCTCGTGGATACGGCAGAGGGCGACCCGCAGCAGGTCGGCGTCCGAGAAGCGGGGCTCGAAGCCGGTCTTCACGTCGAACCGGTAGTCGAACAGCCGGACGCGGGCGTCGTTGAAGGTGCCGACCTGCGCCGCCGCCAGCCGGTCGTGGGAGCGGGCCATGAAGGAGTCGTAGAAGGCGCGGCTCTCCCAGAAGGCGAAGATGTGCGCGACACCCGGCCGTACCCGGCTCCACCCGCCCCCCTGTCCCCGAAACCCCGGCTCCCCCAGAAGCCCCGCCCATTTCCGCTGCCCCCGCTCGAAGCCCCGGCGGTCCACGACGGTGCAGCGAATCCACTTGACCAGCACCGCGCCATGGTAAGGCCCTGGGACGTGGCCTCGGTCACTCCTGTGGGGACAGCGCCCGCGCAAGCGCCCCCGCGCGCGTGGCACGATGGACAACAAGCGCCTGTAAGACGGAAGTTGAGGCAGAGAGGCGCACGCGGTCGGTCAAGGGGGAGTCGAATGAGCGGACTCAGCAAGGGGATCGGCAAGGTCGAGGTTGCGGTCAAGTGGGATCCCAGTCCCGCGGGGCAGCCGCCCACTGATCTGGATCTGGTCGCCGCAACCTACCGGGCGGGCGACCCGCATGGTGATCCGGCCTATGTGGTGCATTTCGACAGCCGTGCCCCTGACGGCACCATCTACCTCAACCGGGACAGCAGGGACGGCCAGGGCTTCGGGTGGGACGAGGTCATGACGCTGGAGCTCGACCGGCTCGGCGACGGGTACGCGCGCGTGGTGGTCGGCGTCGTCATCCAGCAGCGTCCGGCACACCGCACCTTCGCCGGCGTCCTCGCTCCGGGAATGCGCGTCCGCGAGGGGTACACCGTCCTCGCCGAGGACGACTTCGGCGGCGTCCCCGGCGCGACGGCGGCCACGGTAGCGGAGTTCACACGGAACGAGGCGGGCGCCTGGGAGTTCCGCCCCGGCGTCCAGGGCTTCGAGGACGACCCGGAGGCCTTCGTCCACAGCATGGGCCGGGCGCGTCCGTCGTAGTGCGTGGCGGTAACGCGTAAGGGGCGTCGGCCGTGGCCGACGCCCCTTACTTCACGGTGTTGCCGTCGGATCAGCTGCAACCGCTGGTCGAGCCGCAGCCCTCGCAGATGTAGCAGGAGCCGGCCCGCTGCATCTTCGTGCCGCAGGAGAAGCACAGCGGGGCGTCGGCCTGGATGCCCAGCTGCATCTCCACCAGCTCGGCGCTGGTGTGCGCCTGCTGGGGTGCGGGCTTGGCCGACTCGACCTCGGCCTTGGGCGTGGCGACCGCCTTCAGGTCGGTCTGCCGGGGCGCCGACTGGGCCAGGCCCTCGACGTCGACCTCGTCGTCGGACGGCTCGTAGGAGCCGGTCTCGAGGTGGCGCTGACGCTCCTCGGCGGAGTGGATGCCGAGCGCGGAGCGCGTCTCGAAGGGCAGGAAGTCCAGCGCCAGGCGGCGGAAGATGTAGTCGACGATCGACTGCGCCATCCGCACGTCCGGGTCGTCGGTCATACCGGCCGGCTCGAAGCGCATGTTGGTGAACTTCGAGACGTACGTCTCCAGCGGCACGCCGTACTGGAGGCCCACCGACACGGCGATCGAGAAGGCGTCCATCATTCCCGCGAGGGTGGAGCCCTGCTTGGACATCTTCAGGAAGACCTCGCCGAGACCGTCGTCAGGGTAGGAATTGGCGGTCATGTAGCCCTCGGCGCCGCCGACCGTGAAGGAGGTGGTGATGCCGGGCCGGCCCTTGGGCAGGCGCTTGCGGACCGGGCGGTACTCGACGACCTTCTCGACCGCGCTGCGGATCGTGTCCTCGGCCTTCTCGGCGATCTCGGCCTTGTCATCCTTCTTCTTGGCGGAGAGCGGCTGGCCGACCTTGCAGTTGTCGCGGTAGATGGCGAGTGCCTTGACGCCCAGCTTCCACGCCTCGAAGTAGATCTCCTCGACCTCCTCGACGGTCGCCGACTCCGGCATGTTGACCGTCTTGGAGATGGCGCCGGAGATCCACGGCTGGATCGCGGCCATCATGCGGACGTGGCCCATCGGGGAGATGGCGCGCTCGCCCATGGCGCAGTCGAACACCTCGTAGTGCTCGTGCTTGAGGCCGGGGGCGTCGATCACGTTGCCGTGCTCGGCGATGTGGGCGACGACCGCCTCGATCTGCTCCTCCTGGTAGCCCAGGCGGCGCAGGGCCTGCGGGACGGTGCCGTTGACGATCTGCATCGAGCCGCCGCCGACCAGCTTCTTGAACTTGACCAGCGCGAGGTCGGGCTCGACGCCCGTGGTGTCGCAGGACATGGCCAGGCCGATGGTGCCGGTGGGCGCGAGGACGGACGCCTGGGAGTTGCGGAAGCCGTTCTTCTCGCCGATCCGCAGCACGTCCTGCCAGGCCTCCGTGGCGGCGGCCCAGACCGGCGTGTCCAGGTCGTCCATGCGGACGGCCGTGGCGTTGGCGTCGGCGTGCTGCTTCATCACCCGCAGGTGCGGCTGGGAGTTGCGGGCGTAGCCGTCGTACGGGCCGACGACCGCGGCCAGCTCGGCCGAGCGCCGGTAGGCGGTACCGGTCATCAGGGAGGTGATGGCACCGGCGAGGGCACGGCCGCCGTCGGAGTCGTAGGCGTGGCCCGTCGCCATCAGCAGCGCGCCGAGGTTGGCGTAGCCGATGCCGAGCTGACGGTACGCGCGCGTGTTCTCGCCGATCTTCTGGGTCGGGAAGTCCGCGAAGCAGATGGAGATGTCCATCGCCGTGATGACCAGCTCGACGACCTGGGCGAAGCGCTCGACCTCGAAGGACTGGTTGCCCTTGCCGTCGTCCTTGAGGAACTTCATCAGGTTCAGCGAGGCGAGGTTGCAGGACGTGTTGTCCAGGTGCATGTACTCGCTGCAGGGGTTCGAGCCGTTGATGCGGCCGGACTCCGGGCAGGTGTGCCAGTGGTTGATCGTGTCGTCGTACTGGATGCCCGGGTCGGCGCAGGCCCAGGCGGCCTCCGCCATCTTGCGGAACAGGTCCTTGGCGTCGACCTGCTCGATGACCTCGCCGGTCATCCGCGCGCGCAGGCCGAACGTTCCGCTCTGCTCGACCGCCTTCATGAACGTGTCGTTCACGCGGACCGAGTTGTTGGCGTTCTGGTACTGGACGGAGGTGATGTCATCACCACCGAGGTCCATGTCGAAGCCCGCGTCGCGCAGGGCGCGGATCTTCTCCTCCTCCTTGACCTTGGTCTGGATGAAGTCCTCGATGTCGGGGTGGTCGACGTCGAGGATGACCATCTTGGCCGCCCGGCGGGTGGCGCCGCCGGACTTGATCGTGCCGGCGGAGGCGTCGGCGCCGCGCATGAAGGAGACGGGCCCGGAGGCGTTGCCGCCGGAGGAGAGCAGCTCCTTGGAGGAGCGGATGCGGGAGAGGTTCAGGCCGGCGCCGGAGCCGCCCTTGAAGATCATGCCCTCTTCCTTGTACCAGTCGAGGATCGACTCCATGGAGTCGTCGACGGACAGGATGAAGCAGGCGGAGACCTGCTGGGGCTGCTTGGTGCCGACGTTGAACCAGACGGGGCTGTTGAAGCTGAAGATCTGGTGCAGGAGGGCGTAGGCCAGCTCGTGCTCGAAGATCTCGGCGTCGGCGGGCGAGGCGAAGTACTTGTTGTCCTCGCCGGCCTGCCGGTACGTCTTCACGATGCGGTCGATCAGCTGCCTGAGGCTGGTCTCGCGCTGCGGGGTGCCGACGGCACCGCGGAAGTACTTGCTGGTGACGATGTTGACCGCGTTCACCGACCAGAAGTCGGGGAACTCGACGCCACGCTGCTCGAAGTTGACCGAGCCGTCGCGCCAGTTGGTCATGACGACGTCACGGCGCTCCCAGGCCACCTCGTCGTACGGGTGCACGCCGGGGGTGGTGTGGATGCGCTCGATACGCAGTCCCTTGTTGGCCTTGGTGCCCTTGGCTCGGGAACCTCGTGCCGGACCGCTCGCCGTCTCTGTCATGCCGCCTCCCTGTACGGACGTAAACGCCCTGAAGTGCCCCTGTTGTTCCGGGGCACGGTGTTCTGTCTGGTGTCGCGGGCACCCTCGCTGCCACCCGCGACAGGTTTTCCTCTACCGCCACCGAGCCGGACCCGGACCCACCGTCCGGACCGCCCGCTGCTCAGTCGGCGGCGCCTGCCGGCGGGGGGACCTCAGCCGTCCCACCGCGCCCGCGGCCGTCTTCCTGGCACCCCGCGCAAGCGCCGTCGCCGTCCTGCGCGGCGGGGTGCACCGTTCCTTCTCTGAGTTCCGCGATGGCGGACTCGAAGTCCTCCAGCGAGTCGAACGCCCGGTAGACGGACGCGAACCGCAGGTAGGCGACGAGGTCCAGCTCCTTCAGGGGGCCGAGTATGGCGAGACCCACCTCGTGAGCGGCCACCTCGGCGCTGCCGCTGGCGCGCACCGCCTCCTCGACCCGCTGGCCGAGCTGGGCCAGCGCGTCCTCGGTGACGGGACGCCCCTGGCATGCCTTGCGCACACCGTTGATGACCTTGATCCGGCTGAAGGGCTCGGTGACTCCCGACCGCTTGACCACGATGAGCGAGCACGTCTCCACCGTCGTGAACCGACGGGAGCAGTCAGGGCACTGGCGGCGCCTGCGAATGGACGTGCCGTCGTCCGTCGTACGACTGTCGACCACGCGGCTGTCGGGGTGCCTGCAGAAGGGGCAGTGCATGGCTCCAACCCTCCTCACAGCAGACTCAATGACCTCACCAGACCCATGGGCCCCGTGAAGCAGGCACAAGCATAGGCGATGAACGGCGGCCCGAAGACCGGGGGGAACACAATCTGTGGGCCGCGGTAGCCATCCAACCACTAGATGTGGGGATTGACTCCACCGGGGCAGGCGATGTGCGCGTGTCGCGCGGATGCGGCCGCGCGGTGCGCCTCGGGGCGCTGCGGCAACACACCGACGGCGCCCGCGTCCGCCGGGGAGCTTACGGAGATAGCGTGAGCGCCGCACGGAGGCCGCGTGGGACTCCCGGGCAGACGGGAGGCGGCACCCGGATGACGGGACACCGGATGGCAGACTGGGGCGGCCACTCACGAGGTCGCCGTCCCGGCGGTGAAGAGTACAACAATGAGCCCTTTTGCCTGCCGGTCACCGCACAGCCCATACACCTGGATACGTGATCAAGTCCGGTTCTCGGCGTTTTTTCACTCGAACGTGTGTTTGGCGCAACCTTTCGAAAGCAACTACCGTTGTGCCGGAGGGAGACCATCGAGAGGGGCCGACGTGACCACCACCGCAGACAGTGCCACCATCACTGCCCAGGACCGCTCCCAGGGCCGACTCGAGCCGGTGCATGCGATGAACGAAGCCATGAATCCCGAGGGGCACAAGCGCTCCCTGCCGGGCCGACCTCCGGGCATCCGGGCGGACAGCTCGGGCCTCACCGACCGTCAGCGCCGGGTGATCGAGGTCATCAGGGACTCCGTGCAGCGGCGCGGCTACCCGCCGTCCATGCGGGAGATCGGGCAGGCGGTCGGCCTCTCCAGCACCTCCTCGGTCGCACACCAGCTGATGGCGCTGGAGCGCAAGGGGTTCCTGCGACGTGATCCGCACCGTCCGCGCGCGTACGAGGTCCGCGGCTCGGACCAGGCCACGGCGTTGCAGCCGACGGACACGGTCGGCAAGCCGGCCGCCTCGTACGTCCCTCTGGTCGGCCGGATCGCGGCCGGTGGCCCTATCCTCGCGGAGGAGTCGGTCGAGGACGTCTTCCCCCTCCCCCGGCAGCTGGTCGGTGACGGAGAGCTCTTCGTCCTGAAGGTCGTCGGCGACTCGATGATCGAGGCCGCGATCTGCGACGGCGACTGGGTCACCGTCCGCCGTCAGCAGGTCGCCGAGAACGGCGACATCGTGGCCGCGATGATCGACGGCGAGGCCACCGTCAAGCGCTTCAAGCGCGAGGACGGCCACGTCTGGCTCCTCCCGCACAACGCGGCGTACGAGCCGATCCCGGGCGACGAGGCGACCATCCTCGGCAAGGTGGTGGCGGTGCTGCGGCGCGTGTGAGAACCGCGCCGGGCGGACTCGCCCACCTGCCCCCTTGATCGGGCCCCGGGACCCCTGCGCCGGTTCCGGGGCTCTGTGCTGTGCGTCGCCCGGTCGTACGAGGTGACTCCGGGCACGACGCTCGGCCCGCGTCACCGCACTCTCGAATCGCGGGGGGGGGGGGGGGGGGGGGGGGGGGGGGGGGGGCCCCGGCCCCCCCCCCCCCCCCCCCCCCCCCCCCCCCCCCCGGC
>NZ_JBIBWH010000024.1:0-88877 GCF_043081205.1 Streptomyces sp. NPDC014889 | reverse complement strand
GTTACATTCCGAACCCGGAAGCTAAGCCTCACAGCGCCGATGGTACTGCAGGGGGGACCCTGTGGGAGAGTAGGACACCGCCGAACAAATTGTGATGAAAGGGCCCACGCCGAAAAGGTGTGGGCCCTTTCTTTTTTGTTGCACTACCGTGTGCCCCATGAGCAGCACCAGCAGCGCCAACAGCACCGAGCAGTATGTCGTCCGTGCCGTACGCGCCGAAGAGTGGCCCGCCGTGAAGGCGCTGCGGCTGGTCGCGCTCCAGGACCCGGTGGCCCACCTTGCATTCCTGGAGACGTACGACGACGCCGCGGCCAGGCCGGACTCGTTCTGGCAGGAGCGGACGGCCGGGGCTGCCGCGGAGTCGGGCGACGCTCGGCAGTTCATCGTGGAGGGTCCGGACGGCGAGTGGGTCGGTAGCGTGACCGTGCTCGTCGAGGAGGCCGGCACGACGGACTGGGCCGGGCTCCCGGTCGAGCGGCGCCAGGGTCACCTCGTAGGCGTCTATGTGCGGCCCGAGCACCGCGGGTGCGGGCTGACCGAGGTGCTGTTCGACGAGGCCCTGCAATGGGCCTGGGACATCGGCGTGGAGCGGGCGCGGCTGATCGTGCACGAGGACAACGGGCGGGCCCAGCGCTTCTACCGCAGGATCGGTTTCCTGCCGACCGGGATCAGCGTGCCGCTGACGGCCGGCTCGGCGGAGTCCGAACTGGAGTACGTCCTCGAACGCCCCTGAGAGTCCCGGAGACAGGCGGAGGTCACGCCGGCAGTTCGGCGTGCGGCCAGCGGGCGCGGGCCTGTTCGCGGGAGCGGAGCAGGGCCAGCGTGGGCAGCCCCTGGCCGGCCCCGGCGGCCAGCAGCTCCGGGAGCTGGGGAAGCGGGGCGACGGCGGCCACGTCGTCCAGGACGAGCGTGAGTGGTGGGTCGAGGCGACCGGAGGATGACCGTTCGGCCATGCGCCGGCCGCGCTCGACCACGCTTGAGGCGAGTGCCGTCAGGAGGGGCATCGCACCCGGGTTGGTCCGGGGATCCTCGAGGGATTCGCCGACCACATAAAGCGTGCCCCCTTCGTTGACGAAGGAATCCAAGGCGACGGCATCAGTTCGGTTTGGAGTGCAGGCCTCTCGGATGTTGACCGTGAACAGTGAGGCCAGTGCACGGCCGGTCAACTCCTGTGCCATGTCACGGCGTTCGGGATACGAGGTGAGCGAGGCCTCCAGCTCGCCCGCCGAACCGGCGGCGGCCTTGGGGTTCGTGCGGAGGATCCGCACGGCCTCCTGGACCTGTGTGCCCTGCGCCCAGCGGTGGACGTGGCGGATCGCGCGGCCGTCTATGGCGGCGGCGTGCAGGAAGCTGCGCAGAAGGGTCTCCGCGGTGTCGCCGGTCGCCTGGTCCACCTTGGCGGTGGGGCGGACCGGGGCGAGCAGCGCGGCGGCTCTGGCGGCCGCCGTCGCCTTGTCCTCGCAGCCCGCCGTCGGGGACCAGTGGAGGCGGGCCGGGGTGTCGCAGAGGTGGGCGGGGTCGTAGAGGAGGACCGGGCCCAGTTTGGCCCGGGAGTCCTTCGTCTCCTGCCACAGGGCGGGGTTCGACGTGACGACGAGGGCCGGGCCCGCCGCGTCCCGGATCGCCTGGGCCGCGGCCGTCTGCCGGGCCTCGCGCGGGGCGGTCAGGATCGTCTCCCGGCCGCCGACCGGCCCGCCGTGGCCGCCGGCGGCGAGGGGCGCGAGGGGCGTGCCGGCCTGCGCGAGCGGGGCCGCGGGTTCCGCCCGGTCCGCGGGCTGCGGGGCCTCCGCCGCGGTCTCGTGCGGGGCCTCCGCGGGCTGCTGGGCGGCCACGAGTGGCCGGCCGGGGTCCGGGGCCGTCCGCTGGGTGGGGACCTCCTGGGGGACCGGCGCCGGGGTCTCCTGGGGCTGCGGCGCCGTGGCCCGCTTCCGGGCCGCCGCTCTCTCCGCCCGTCGGCGCAGTCTCCCGGCGCGCCAGCGGGCCACGGTGCCCATCACGAACACGGTCAGCACGAACAGCACCATCAACTGGCCGATGAACAGACCCCAGAACAGCCCGTATCCCGACAGCCCCTCCGGCGGAGTGTCGGGCCAGGCGCCGGGGATGTCGTGCGGGTCGGCGATGAGGTGACGCATCGCCGGCGGCGTACGGGTGAAGGCGACCCCGGAGGGCCAGGAGCCGTGGGCGAACAGGCCGGCCAGTCCCGTGGCCGTCCACACCAGCACGGTCATGCCGAGCAGGAAGGCCAGGACACCGACCAGCAGGCCGTCGGGAATGCCGCCCTGGCCGTCCCGACGCACCTGGCGGCCCTGTCCGTGGTCGCGGTCGTCCGGTCTCACGCGCGCGTCCACTAGGCCACCGTCGACTCGGAGGAGCCGTCCAGGTCGCCGATGTGCTGTCCCATGAAGGCCGCCGCCCGCTCCTCAGCCTCCAACTCCGCGGCGCGCAGGGTGTCGTCGGCGAGGCGGTCGTTGGAGGACTCCGTCATGGCGCGGTCGGTGAAGACCAGCGGCCGTTCGGTCTCGGTGACCAGGTGTTTGACCACCTGGACATTGCCGTTGACGTCCCACACCGCGATACCCGGGGTGAGGGTCGGGATGATCTCGACCGCCCATCTGGGCAGGCCGAGCACCCGGCCCGTCGCCCTCGCCTCGTCCGCCTTCTGGGCGTAGATCGTCCTGGTGGAGGCCATCTTCAGGATCGCCGCGGCCTCCTTGGCCGCCGCTCCGTCCACCACGTCGGACAGATGGTGGACGACGGCCACGAATGACAGGCCCAGCCGGCGGCCGAACTTCAGCAGCCGCTGGAAGAGCTGGGCCACGAACGGGCTGTTGATGATGTGCCAGGCCTCCTCGACCAGGAAGATGCGCTTCTTGCGGTCGGGGCGGATCCAGGTGTGCTCCAGCCACACGCCGACGATCGCCATCAGGATCGGCATGGCGATGGAGTTGCGGTCGATGTGGGACAGGTCGAAGACGATCAGGGGTGCGTCCAGATCGATGCCGACCGTGGTGGGGCCGTCGAACATGCCGCGCAGGTCACCGTCGACCAGCCGGTCCAGGACCAGCGCCACGTCCAGGCCCCAGGCCCGTACGTCGTCTATGGCGACGTTCATCGCCTCGGCCGACTCCGGCTCGGGGTGCCGGAGTTGCTCGACGATGTCCGACAGCACCGGCTGGCGTTCCACGATCGTCTCGTTGACGTAGGCGTGGGCGACCTTCAGCGCGAAGCCGGAGCGCTCGTCGAGGCCGTGCCCCATCGCGACCTCGATGATGGTGCGCAGCAGCGCGAGCTGGCCCGTGGTCGTGATCGACGGGTCCAGGGGGTTGAGCCGGATGCCGTGGTCCAGGGCCGCCATCGGGTCCAGCCGGATCGGCGTTATGCCCAGCTCCTCCGCGATGAGGTTCCATTCGCCCACCCCGTCCTCGCCCTGGGCGTCCAGGACGACGACCTGGCGGTCGCGGAAGCGGAGCTGGCGCAGGACGTAGGTCTTCTCCAGCGCCGACTTGCCGTTGCCGGACTCGCCGAGGACCAGCCAGTGCGGGGCGGGGAGCTGCTGGCCGTAGAGCTGGAAGGGGTCGTAGATGTAGCCCTTTCCGGAGTACACCTCGCGGCCGATGATGACGCCCGAGTCGCCGAGGCCGGGCGCGGCGGTGGGCAGGTAGACCGCCTGGGCCTGGCCCGTGGACGTTCTCACCGGCAGCCGGGTCGTCTCCACCTTCCCGAACAGGAAGGATGTGAAGGCGTCCGTGAGTGCGGTCAGCGGGTCCCGCATCAGAGCATCAGCCCCTACCGTCGGATTCCGGTGGCGAACGGGAGCGTGTTCACGAAGGCGCGGTGGTGCTCGCGGTCGCACCACTCGAGTTTCAGGTAGGACTTCCCGGCCGACGCCCTGATCGTCCGCTTGTCGCGGGCCAGGGACTCGGGGGAGCGGGAGGACACGGTGATCCAGCCGACCAGGTTGACGCCGGCCGCGCCGCTGGCGAGGTCCTCGCCGCGCTGGTCGAGGCGGCTGTGGGCGGCCACGTCGCGCGGGTCCACGGTGCGGTTCATCTTCGCCGCGCGGCTGGCCTCGGCGACGTCGTTGGTCTTCTCGGTCAGCATGCGCTCGATGGCGACCTCGGTGGGTTCGAGGTCCATCGTGACGGCGACGGTGCGGATGACGTCCGGGGTGTGGACGAGGAGCGGCGCGAGGAAGTTCACGCCGACCGGGGTCATCGGCCATTCCTTCACCCAGGCGGTGGCGTGGCACCAGGGGGCGCGGGTCGTCGACTCGCGGGTCTTGGCCTGGAGGTACGTCGGCTCCATGGCGTCCAGCTCGGCCGGCCAGGCGTTGCGCTTGGTCATCGCCTGGATGTGGTCGATCGGGTGGTCCGGGTCGTACATGGAGTGGATCAGCGAGGCCAGCCGCCCCTGACCGAGCGGCTGCCGTACGCGGATGTCGGCCTCCTGGAGCCGGGAGCAGATGTCGGTCAGCTCGCGGGCCATGACGACGGCGAGTCCGGCGTCCCGGTCCAGTTTGCGGCCCGCGTGGGGCCGGGCGGCGCGCGCCATGGCGTGGGCCTCGGCGGCGAGTTCGCGGGTGTAGTGCATGCAGGCGACGAGGTAGGCGCGGTGCTGCTCGCTGCTGGTGGACACCATGGACTGCAGTTGGTCGTAGGACTGCTGGAGCCAGTGCGGTGCGCGTTCGTCCCCGCGTACGGTGACGTCCTTGGCGTGGGCGTCGGGGTCGGCGGGGAGGGTGCGGGCGAGCATCTGCAGGCGGGTGACGAAGCCGTCGCCGTTGGCCACGTGCTTGAGCAGGGTGCCGAAGCGGTCGACGAGGGCCTCCTGGTCCTCGGAGTCGCGCAGGCCGACGCCGGGGCCCTCGATCTCGATGGCGGCGGTGACCGTCTTGCGGTCGGCGTGCAGCAGTACGGCGATCTCGTCCGGCCCGAACGGCGCGGCGAGCCAGGAGATCCGGCCGATGCCGGGCGGCGGCCCGATCTCGACCTCGCGGCCGTCCAGGCTCGTTCCGGCCTCCATCACGCCGGAGCGGTAGACGGCGCCGCGCTTGACGGTGCGCTTGTAGCTGCGGTTGATCTCGAACCACTTGTAGAAGGTGCGGTGCCGGTAGGGGACGTAGACCGCGGCCAGGGCCAGCAGCGGGAAGCCCGTCAGCAGCAGGATGCGCAGGGGCAGCACCGGGACGAGCAGGCCGCACATCATGCCGATGAACGCGCCCGCGATGATCAGGGCGATCTCGCCGGTCTCGCGGTTGCGGCCGACGATCGCGTTCGGCCGGGCGCGGCCGATCAGATAGGTACGGCGGGACGCGACCGTGTGGGACACGTGGGAGTCGGTCGTCAACGTCCTTCACCTCCCGGGCGGTTGGTACTGCTGTTGCGGGTGCTTCCGGCGTGGGGGGAGTTCACCGGGCTGGGTGCGCGGGGAGCGGGTGCGGCGGATCCGCCGCCGCCGCCCGGGACGCGCGCGCCGTGCGCGGCGACGCCGCCGGAGGCCGGGTTGGCCGGGCGGGGGGCGGACGACTGGCCGCCGCCGTTGCTGTCGGCCCGGGTGCTGTGGGTCTTGATGCCCTGCGCGACGAGGGTGGCCGGGGAGCTGATGACCGCGGCGGCCTTGCCCTCGGCGCCGCGCATGATGCGGTTGTTGCGGCCGGCCGCGATCTCGTCGCCGAAGCCCGGGACGAACCGGTAGATCATGGCGCTGGCGAAGATGGCCAGCAGGATGATCGCGAGGCCGGAGACGACCGCGGAGAAGGCGCCGGGGCCGTTGTCGCCGGAGGAGAGCGCCCCGGCGAGCCCGAGCACGATCACGATGACCGGCTTCACCAGGATCACCGCGATCATGATTCCGGCCCAGCGGCGCACGTGCCCCCACAGGTTCTTGTCGACCAGTCCGGCGTAGACGACGGTGCCGAGCAGGGCGCCGACGTAGAGCAGGGCGGCGCGGATGACGAGCTCCAGCCAGAGCACGCCGGCGGCGAGGATGGAGACCAGGGAGACGACTATCAGCATGATCGGTCCGCCGCCGATGTTCTCGCCCTTGCCGAGCGCGGCGGAGAACGTGCCGAAGAAGGAGCCCGCCTGGTCGCCGGTGGCCTTGGCGAGGACGTCGGAGACGCCGTCGGTGGCCGAGACGACCGTGTAGAGGATCAGCGGGGTGAAGGCCGAGGCGAGCACGGTCAGCCACAGGAAGCCGATCGCCTCGGAGATGGCGGTGGACAGCGGCACGCCGCGCACGGCCCGCTTGGCGACGGCCAGCAGCCAGAGCAGCAGCGTGAGCACGGTCGAGGCGGCGAACACGACCGCGTACTGCTGTAGGAACTTCTGGTTGGTGAAGTCGACGTTCGCGGTCTCCTGCACGGCCTTGCTGAGCTTGGTGACGGTCCAGGACGCGGCGTCGGCACAGCCCTTGGCGAGGGAGGAGAGGGGGTCGAGGGTGGAAGTGGGGTCGGTGGTGAGGCCGTTGGACCTCCCTCCGCCGCTTCCCTTTTCGCAGTACTCCTTGGCGGGGCCACGGATCAGGCCGCACGGGTCCTTGCTGCTCGTCGGCGAGGGGCTCGGGCCGGGGGAGGGGTCGGCGGCGGCGCGGGTGGCCAGCAGCACGGCGGCGGCCTGCACGGCGGCGACGGCGGCCGTCACCTTGGACAAACGGTGGTTAGCGCGCATACGTGAACCCTCCGTACTCCTCGACGGCCTTCGTCATGTCGTCGGCGGTGGAGGCCTTCTGGTCGCGGCCGATCGGCACGGGGCCGTCCTCCTGCTGGAAGTCGGTGATCTTCCAGTCGTTGTCGACCCACGTCAGCTGGTACGTGGTGGTGTACCAGCTCTCGGTCACAGGGTTGGTCGACGCCTCCCCGGACAGGCCGAAGAGCGAGGTGTACCAGACCGCGACGGCCGCCTTGCTCGCGCTGACCGAGGTGATCCTGGTGCCCACCGGGACGACCCGGGAGATGAACGTCTGGCCGGCCGGTGCGGCGCCGTCCTTGCCGAGGCCTATGTTGCTGAGGAACTTCTCGCTCGAGTACGCGCTGTCCAGGTCGGACTGGCGGCGGGCGGCGACCTCGGGAGCGTAGACGGCGTTCACGATCCGGTGCCGCTGGTCGGCTTGGAACATGTCCGCCGAGCCGAGGGCCACCGAATAGTTCGCGGCGGCGCTCTGCGCGCCCTGTTCGTCGTGGGCGAAGCCCGACGGGATGCCGTCCGTCTTCGTGTGCACCGGCTGCTTGCCGGTGGCCGCGGTGGCGGCCGCCTTGGGCTTGTCGGCGTTGCCGTCGGTGGCGGGGGAGCGGCCTCCCGAGCGGTTCGCGAAGGCGATCGCGGCGATGAGGAGGACGACGACGGCGACCACCGTGATCAGGCTGCGCGAGGACGAGCGGCCGCCGCGCCGCGCGCCTCCGTAGGGGTCGCCGGGCCGGTCCGGGAGCCGGGTGCGGGTCTGCCCGCCCGCGTACGGCCCGTCGTCGGCGCGCGCCGAATCGCCGTACCCGTGCCCGTCCGATCGACTCATGCCCCGTACGCCCCCTCGACCTCGTACCGGAATGCCTGGAAGTACGACGGTAGCCGTGCTGGTTCCCGCGTGGACGCGGTGTGGTGACTCGACATCAGGGAAACGCAACCTCAGCCGGTGGGCACGGTGGGTGGGTAGGGGCAGCGGGGGCACCGGGCGCGCCCGGAGGGTCTGGCCGGCGGTGCGCACGGGGCGCCGTGCGCGGCATGCGCGGGTATGCGCCGGTTACACGGCCATGCCGTACACGATGGTGAAGAGCGTGCCGAGCGAGCCGATGATGAACACGCCCGTCAGGCCGGCGATGATCAGGCCCTTGCCCTGTTCGGCACTGAACGTGTCGCGCAGGGCCGTGGCGCCGATGCGCTGCTTGGCGGCGCCCCAGACGGCGATGCCGAGGCAGAGCAGGATGGCCACGGCCATCACCACCTCGATCATCACCTTCGCCTCGTTGCCCAGGCTGCCGAAGGGGCCCCAGTTCGGAGCGATCCCGCCGATGATGGTGTTGATGTCTCCCTTGTCGGCCGCAAAGAGCATGTAAGTCACCGCCCCTGTTGGGTAGTTCCGCGTCCCCTGCCCTCTTGCAGAGGTCAGGCTCATTCTCGCCGACAATGACGCCGCCGTATGTCGACTTGGCGGCATTGCCTGTGGGTTTCGTACGTATGGTCACTCTGTGTATCACGGCAGGTCACGCCGGGCAATGAAGTCCGACCGCAACCCGTGATGTGGTTCCGTCGTTGACGTTTCTCACGTGTCGGCAAGGGTTCTGACGACCAGTCGGGTGAGCGGTCGTCCGTGGCCGATGGTCTCACGCTTCTCCGTGCCGGCACCGTGTTCGCGTCGCCCTCGGCTGCGTCCCGGCGGGCGGGGTCGCGTCGGGGGAGGCGGTGTGAGGCCGGTCATACGATGAACGGGCGTTTCACAGGAGAATCTCAGGTAAGTCGGGGTCTGTTTCTCATCCCCGTCCGTCACAGTGGAGCCTGATGAAGCGCACCTCAGGTATCGAGAGCCTCGCTGGTCGCACACGTCCCGGGCGTCGCCGGGCCGGTGCGCGGGCGCTGTTCGCCCTGCTGGTGCTGCTCGCCGTGACCTCGGTCTCCGTCGCGGCCGCGCACGACGGACCGGGACCCCTCGGGGTGATCGGTCCGCACGGGGTGACCGGCCCGTTCGTCGAGCCTGAACCGCTCGGGGTCACGGCCGTCACGTCGAGGACGCCGCAGAGTGCCCGGGTCGGGGCGTTGTTCGGCGCGGACAAGGCCGGTGATCTGGCCGGCAACCACTTCTGCACGGCCTCGGTGGTGCACAGTCCCCACCGCGATCTCGTCGTCACCGCCGCGCACTGCCTGGGCGGGGACTCCGACCTGGTGTTCGTGCCGGGGTACCGGGACGGTCGGGCGCCCTACGGGGTGTGGACGGTCAAGCAGCGTTTCCTGCCCGACGACTGGACCGCGCACCAGGACGAGGACAGCGACATGGCCTTCGCCGTGATCGCCCCGCGGGACGGCAAGGGCGTCGAGGATGCCGTCGGCGCCAACCGGTTCGTCACCGGGGCGGAGACCGGGGCGAGCGCGGTCACCCTGACCGGCTACCCGGACTCCCGCGAGGTGCCCATCAGCTGCACCAACCGGCCGCAGACCCACAGCGGCACCCAGCAGCGCATCGACTGCCCGGAGTTCACCGGCGGCACCAGCGGCAGCCCGTGGATCAACGGCGACCAGGAGGTCGTCGGCGTGCTCGGCGGGCACGAGGCGGGCGGCTCGACGGCGGACACGTCGTACAGCGTGGTGCTGGGGGCCGCCGCGGCGCAGCTCTACAAGGACGCGTCGGCCGTTCCCTGATCCGCGTCGCGCTCCCCCGCCGCGGGGTCGCACGGCGGCCGGTCGCCGTGCTGCACTGCGCCCGTGTGTGATCACCTGGAAAGCGCCGCGGGCGCCTCTACACTGTCGTCGGCGGACTCCCGTGCGACGAGGGGCGGTTGACGGTGCGTAAGGCATGGATCGTGGCGGTCGCCGCCGTCGCTTCCGGGCTCAGCTTCGTCGCCCTGCTGGTCGTCGGCGTGTACATCACCGCGGGGAACATCGCGGGCGGGGCGGGCGGCGGGGCCGTGGGGCTCGCGAAGGGTGCCGTGCCGGCCGCGTACCAGTCCCTCGTGCAGAGATGGGGCAGCCTCTGCTCCGCGATCAACCCGGCTCTGCTGGCGGCCCAGTTGTACCAGGAGAGCGGGTTCAACCCGAACGCCAGGAGCCCCGCCGCGGCGCAGGGGATAGCGCAGTTCATCCCGAGCACCTGGGCCACGCACGGCATCGACGGCGACGGCGACGGGAAGGCGGACGTCTGGAACCCGGGTGACGCGATTCCGTCGGCCGCCTCCTACGACTGCGAACTCGCCTCGTACGTCAAGGACGTGCCGGGCGACGTCACGCACAACATGCTCGCGGCCTACAACGCGGGGGCCTACGCGGTCATCAAATACGGTGGCGTGCCGCCGTACGCGGAGACGCGGAACTACGTGAAGACGATCACGACCCTGGAGAAGAGCTTCGCCGCGCCCGTCACCCGCGTCGACCCCTCCCGGCAGGCCGCGGCGGCCATCACGTACGCGCAGAGCAAGCTGGGCACGCGCTATCTGTGGGGCGGCAACGGTACCCCTGAGCAGGGCGGACGATTCGACTGCTCGGGCCTGACCAAGGCCGCCTACGAGAGCGTGGGGGTCATGCTGCCGCGGGTCGCCAACGACCAGTACAACGCCGGGCCGCACCCCAAGCGGGACGAACTGCTGCCGGGTGACCTGGTGTTCTTCTCCGACGACCTGGCCAACTCGCGGGCCATCCGGCACGTCGGCATCTACGTCGGCGGCGGGTACATGATCGACGCGCCGAGGCCGGGCGCCGTGATCCGCTTCGATCCCGTCGACACACCCGACTACTTCGGGGCCACCAGGGTCACCGAGGATGGCGCGAAAGCGCTCCCCTCCGCGGTGTGAGCGGAGCGTGAGCCACCCCCCTGAGCTGCGGCGACGAGTCTCTCTTCGATAACGTCTGCGTGATCGTTCGGTGGAGTTCGGAACGCATCGATCGAGGTCGTGCGTTGCTGATGACGTAGCCAAGTGGATGTCCGGTGGCGTGCGGATCCTGCGCGCGTGCAGCGGAAGCGGATCTACGACCACGGGGGTGGGCAGGAGCGGCGCACGCCGGGTGCGCCCGCGACGACACGACGAAGGGGCCGCAGCAGGATGGCTGGACTCGCCGAATCCGGGTCGAACCCCGACGTCGACCTGCTCTACGACATCAACAGCCTGGCCAGGGACGCCCCGCGCTGGTTCGACCGGGTCATGGAGTTCGTCGGTGAGTACGGGCTGCTGCTCGCCATGGTGCTGCTCGTGCTGGGGTGCTGGTGGTCCGTGCGGCGCCGGGGCGGTCAGGGGGCGGCGGCCGCCGTCGCCGCGCTGGTGTGGGCGCCGCTGGCGGCCGGCCTCGCGGTGCTCGTGAACGTGCCGATAAGGGGCTTCGTGCAGCGGCCCCGGCCCTTCCTGGACCATCAGGGCCTGGATGTCCTGGTGCCAGGCAAGACCGACTACTCCTTCGTGAGCGATCACGCGACGATCACCATGGCGATGGCGGTCGCGCTGTTCGTCGTCGACCGGCGCTTCGGCCTGGCCGGGATCGGGCTGGCGCTGTTCGAGGGGTTCTGCCGGGTCTACATGGGCGTGCACTATCCGACGGACGTGGTCGGAGGGTTCGCGCTCGGTACGGCTGTCGCTCTGCTGCTCTCCCCCCTGGCCATGGCTCTGCTCACGCCGCTGATGAAGGCGGTCGAGGGGTCGGCGTGGGGCGGCCGGCTGGTGCGGGCGCGGCGTACCGGCGGTGCGGGCGACGCGGTGGTCTCGGGCTGCCCCGCCGACGAGCGGGCGTCGGCGGAGGACCGGGACCTGGCGGCGTAGGGCCGCCCCCGGCGCCCCGCTGTCCTGCCCGGGCCGTCCGCTGCCGGGTCCGGCGGGTGGCCGGTCGGCTCCGGCGGCCGGTCCGCCGGCCTCGCGGACGGCTCGCCGGGCCTTGCGGGTGGCCCGCCGGGTCTCATCGGCAGCCTGCCGGGTCTTACAGGCGGTCCGCGGGTCTCACGGCCAGCCTGCCGGGTCTTACAGGCAGTCCGCCGGCTCTCCGGGTGGCTCGCCGGGCCTTACAGGCGGTCCGCCGGGTCTCCGGGTGGTCCGCCCGGTCTTACAGGCCCTGCGGGTACGAGAAGAAGTCCTGTGGGTCGTACTGCCGCTTCAGCTTGGCCAGGCGGGTCGCCGCGTCGCCGTAGTAGGCCGTGCGCCAGTTCTTGAGGGTGGGGTCGCTGTAGTTCTGGTAGGCCGCTCCGGAGGCGTAGGGCCGCATGGCGTCGTGCGCGGAGGTCAGCCAGGACTGGGCCGCCGCGCCGGTGGTGCCCGGGCGCCAGGAGGCGACGTACTGGGCCAGCATGCGTGAGCGGCGGTGGACGAAGGCCGTCGCCGTCGGGGAGACCCGGTTGACCGCCCCGCCGAGCGCGGTGAACGCGATGCTGCCCGCGCCGCCCCGCACCGAGGGCAGCTGCGCCACCAGCGTGCGGATGCCGGCCGAGGACAGGGAGCGGTCGAAGAAGTCCGAGCGGGCCGCGTAGGTCTCGCGGCCGAGCCTGCCCTGCGGGGAGCGGCCGGGCGTCGTGCCCGGCAGGTGGCACTGGGCCTCCACGGGGAAGGACGAGCAGCCGGCGTAGGCGTCCATGGCCTGCCAGTACGAGTGGCGCCTGAGCGACACGCTCGACGCCGGGGCGCCGACTCCCGCGGCCAGGCGGTCCACCGCGTTCTGCAGCGCGCCGTAGGTGCCCAGGGAGAAGGCGGCCACGGACACGGTGGGCGTGCGGCCCGCCGTGTTCTCCAGGTGCAGCGAGGACCAGATCTCGTCCGGCTGCCCGGGCCCCCACTCCTGCCAGGCCTTCATCACCGCCGCGGCCTTCGCCCACGGCCAGGTCAGGTACGCCGACACGGCCTGCGGTGCGGGGTGGGTCCTGAACCGCAGTTCGGTGACGACGCCGAAGTTGCCATTGCCCGCGCCGCGCAGCGCCCAGAACAGGTCCTTGTTGTGGGTGGCGTCGGCGGTCAGCTGCCGGCCGTCCGCGGTGATGAGGGTGGCCCCGGTCAGGCTGTCGCAGGTCAGGCCGTAGGCGCGGGCGACGACTCCGTGGCCGCCGCCCAGCACCAGCCCGGAGATGCCCACGGTCGGGCAGGAGCCGCCGGGGATCGTGACGCCCTTCGCGGTGAGCGTGCGGTAGATGTCGATGAGCTTGGCGCCGGCGCCGATCACCGCGGAGGAGCCGCTCGCCCGTATCCGGCTGAGCTTGGAGACGTCGATGATCAGCCGGCCGTCGCCGGAGGACCAGCCGCCGTAGGAGTGGCCGCCGTTGCGGATGGCGACGCGGAGGCGGTGGGCGTGGGCGTAGGACAGGACGGTCCGGACGTCGTCGGCGTTGGCCACGTAGGCGACCGCGGCGGGCCTGAGGTTGTCGAAGCGGGTGTTGTAGAGCTGCCTGGCGGTCGTCCAGGAGGCGTCGCCGGGGCGCACCAGGGTGCCGTGCAGGGAGCGGGCGAGCGCGGCCCAGCCGGTGGCGGACGGGGTGCTGGCCGTGCTGAGCGCCGCACGAGCGGAGGCCGCGTCGGGGGCCGCCGGCATCTGTGTGGCGGTCGTCCTGGCCGCCGCCCCGGCCGAGGCGCCTCTGCCGCCGCTGCACGCGCTCGTCGCGGCCGCGGCGAGCGCGGCCGCGCCGCCCCCCAGGAAAGTCCGCCGTTCCATGCCCGCACCTCCTGAGCGTTCCTGCGGAACGAGACGACGAGGCGGCCCGGAGGGTTCCGGGGAACCGCGCCGCAGGATTGCCACAGTACGGCGGTCGGGGCGTCACCGACACGCGAACGCGGGCCGCCTCGGTCGCGCGGGCCGCCGGCGCGGTGCGGTCCGCGAGGTGGGGAACGCGGCGTCCTCCGGTGTCCGGTCGCGCCCCGTGCCCATGGCCGCGAGCCTGCCCCGGCCATGTCTCCTTCCGTGGCCTCGACGTAAGCATTCCGTGACCTCACCGCACTGTCGGCAGGGGTTCACCCCTCGTTCACTTCCGGCCATCGGCGGCTTCACCTGTTCTGCCTAATTTCGGCCTTACCCGGTGCTGATGCGCAGGACGGTGCATCGGTGTCGTCCACACCCTCGCACGCCGCCGAACAGGACGGCGGCTCCTGGAAGGAACTCAAGTGAAGCTTCAGCGCAAGACCCGGCGGGCACTCGCTCTCGGCGCACTCGCCGTCTCCGGCGCCCTGGCCCTCACGGCGTGCGGCTCTGACGACACCGGCAAGAACAACGCCGGCAGCGACAGCAGCACCGCGGCCTCCAACAGCTCCATCAAGTGTGACGACGCCAAGGGCCAGCTCCTCGCCGACGGCTCCTCGGCGCAGAAGAACGCGATCGACGCCTGGGTGAAGCAGTTCAGCCAGGCCTGTGGCGTGCAGATCAACTACAAGGGCGGCGGCTCCGGCGCCGGTGTCACGGCGTTCACCCAGGGCCAGGTCGCCTTCGCCGGCTCCGACTCGGCGCTGAAGCCCGAAGAGGTCACCGCCTCCCAGAAGATCTGCACCGGCGGCGGTCAGGGCATCGACCTGCCGATGGTCGGCGGCCCGATCGCGGTCGGCTACAACGTCCCGGGCGTGGACAGCCTGGTCCTCGACGCCCCCACCCTGGCGAAGATCTTCGACAGCAAGATCAAGAACTGGGACGACGCGGCGATCAAGAAGCTGAACCCCGACGCCAAGCTGCCCAACCTCAAGATCCAGGCGTTCCACCGCTCGGACGAGTCCGGCACCACGGACAACTTCACCAAGTACCTGAAGGCCGCCACCCCCGCGAACTGGAAGTACGAGGGCGGCAAGGCCTGGCAGGCCAAGGGCGGCCAGGCTGCTCCGCAGTCCTCGGGTGTGGCCCAGCAGGTGAAGCAGACCCGGGGCGCGATCGGCTACTTCGAGCTGTCGTACGCCAAGGACATGACCACGGTCGACATCAACACGGGTGCCGCCGCCCCGGTCAAGGCCACAGTCGAGAACGCCACCAAGGCCATCGCGGACGCCAAGGTCGTCGGCACCGGCAGCGACCTGGCTCTGCAGCTCAACTACAACACCAAGGCCGAGGGTGCCTACCCGATGGTCCTGGTCACGTACGAGATCGTCTGCGACAAGGGCAACAAGGCCGACACCCTGCCGGCCACCAAGGCGTTCCTGCGCTACATCGCCAGTGAGGACGGCCAGAGCATCCTCACCGCGAACGACTACGCGCCGATCCCTGACGCGATCATCAGCAAGGTCCGCACCACCATCGACGGCCTGAGCTGATCCGAGTGCGGCCCGGCCCCCCTGACGGGGCCGGGCCGCACCGTCCGGTGCACCGCCGCCAGGAGCCGTACCGCGTACGTCTCCGCAGACCGGAGATCCCGATGGACATATCGACTCATACGACAGGCGCCGACGCGCCTTCCCCCCGACCGACCGCGGCCGAGCAGAAGCGCGCCGCCCGCGGTGCCACCCGTCCCGGAGACCGGATCTTCCTCGGCCTCACCCGTGGGTCGGGCATCCTGCTGCTGGTGGTCATGGCCGCGATCGCGGTCTTCCTGACCTACCGTGCCTCCCTGGCGATCAGCAAGGACCACGGCAACTTCCTGACCACCTTCGAGTGGAACACCGGCCTTCAGCCGCCGGTCTTCGGCATCGCCGTGCTGGCCTTCGGCACGGTGGTCTCCTCGATCATCGCCATGGTCATCGCCGTCCCCGTGGCGGTCGCCATCGCGCTCTTCCTCACGCACTACGCCCCGCGCCGCCTGAGCGGCCCCATCGCGTACGTGATCGACCTGCTCGCCGCCGTGCCGTCCATCGTGTTCGGTCTGTGGGGCGCGCTGGTCCTGGTCCCGCACCTGGACGGCCTGTTCGGCTGGCTGAACGACTACCTCGGCTGGACCGGCGTCTTCTCCTGGGAGGGCGGCGCGCCCCGCTCGCTGCTCACCGTCGGCATCCTGCTGGCGATCATGATCCTGCCGATCATCACCAACGTCAGCCGCGAGGTGTTCCGCCAGGTCCCGCGGATGCACGAGGAGGCGGCCCTGGCTCTCGGCGCCACGCGCTGGGAGGTCATCCGCATGTCGGTGCTGCCCTTCGGGCGCTCCGGCGTGATCTCCGCCTCGATGCTCGGTCTCGGCCGCGCGCTCGGCGAGACGATGGCCGTCGCCACCGTGCTGTCGCCGACCTTCACCATCGGCGCCAGCCTGCTCAACCCGGGCGGCGGCACCTTCGCCCAGAACATCGCCAGCAAGTTCAGCGAGGCGTCGGAGTACGGCCGTGACGCGCTGATCGCCTCCGGCCTGGTCCTGTTCGTCATCACTCTGCTGGTCAACGGCGCGGCCCGCCTGATCATCGCCCGCCGCAAGGACTACTCGGGGGCCAACGCATGAGCCACGCAGCCATCGCCGACCAGCGCTCCAGCAGCCTGCGCGGCGCCAGCCTGCCCAAGTGGTCCCCGTGGGCCATCGCCGCCGGCTCCCTGGCCGCCGCGGTCGCCATCGGCCTGGCCGGCGGCCTGCACAGCCGTGTCCAGTGGGGCCTGATCGCCGCGGTCCTCTTCGTCCTCGGCACCTACGGCGTCGCCGCCCGCGTCGAGGGCCGCCGCCAGGCCAAGGACCGGGTCGCGACCAGCCTCGTCTGGGTCGCCTTCCTGCTCGCCCTGGTGCCGCTGGTCTCCCTGGTCTGGACGACCGTCCAGCGCGGGGTGAAGGTCCTGGACGGCTACTTCCTGACCCACTCGATGGGCCTGGTCGCCGACAACGAGCCGGGCGGCGGCATCTACCACGCCATCATCGGCAGCCTGGAGCAGGTCGGCCTCGCCACCCTGATCGGCGCGCCGGTCGGCGTGCTCACCGCGGTCTACCTGGTGGAGTACGGGCGCGGCAACCTCGCCCGGGCCGTGACCTTCTTCGTCGACGTCATGACCGGCATCCCGTCGATCGTCGCGGGCCTGTTCATCCTCAGCCTGATGCTGATCTTCAAGATGCAGCCCTTCGGCTTCGCCGGCTCGCTGGCCCTGGCCATCCTGATGATGCCCGTCGTGGTCCGCTCCACGGAGGAGATGCTCAAGCTCGTACCGAACGAGCTGCGGGAGGCGTCCCTCGCCCTGGGAGTGCCCAAGTGGCGCACGATCCTGCGGGTGGTCCTGCCGACCTCCGTCGGCGGCATCACGACCGGCATCGTGCTGGCCATCGCCCGTATCGCCGGTGAGACCGCGCCCGTGCTGCTGCTGGTCTTCGGCAACCCGTTCATCAACACGAACCCCTTCGAGGGGGCGCAGTCCTCGCTGCCGCTGTACATCTACCAGCAGTACACGAACAGCACGGGCCCGGGCGCGGCGTACGACCGCGCGTGGGCGGCCTCGCTCACCCTCATCGCCTTCGTGATGATCCTCAACCTCGTGGCCCGCGGCATCGCCCGCTGGAAGGCCCCCCGTTAACGATCTGCGGCTGCTGCCGCGCGGGGCCTGTCAGCGACCCCCGGACTTTTGGAAGTGAAGTAGTCATGGCCAAGCGAATCGATGTGAGCGGGCTCACCGCCTACTACGGCGCCCACAAGGCGATCGAGGACATCTCGATGACGGTCGAGCCGCGCTCGGTGACGGCGTTCATCGGCCCCTCCGGCTGCGGCAAGTCGACGTTCCTGCGCACCCTCAACCGCATGCACGAGGTCACCCCGGGCGGCCGCGTCGAGGGCAAGGTGCTCCTGGACGAGGAGGACCTCTACGGCGCCGGGGTCGACCCGGTGGCCGTGCGCCGCGAAGTGGGCATGGTCTTCCAGCGCCCGAACCCGTTCCCCACCATGTCGATCTTCGACAACGTGGCGGCGGGACTGCGGCTGAACGGCAACTACCGCAAGAGCGAGCTGGGCGACATCGTCGAGAAGTCGCTCAAGGGCGCGAACCTCTGGAACGAGGTCAAGGACCGTCTGAACAAGCCCGGCTCGGGTCTGTCCGGCGGTCAGCAGCAGCGTCTGTGCATCGCCCGCGCCATCGCGGTCGAGCCGAAGGTGCTGCTCATGGACGAGCCCTGCTCCGCCCTCGACCCGATCTCCACGCTCGCCATCGAGGACCTGATCGGCGAGCTGAAGGAGCGCTTCACGATCGTCATCGTGACGCACAACATGCAGCAGGCGGCGCGCGTCTCGGACCGTACGGCGTTCTTCAACCTGGCGGCCGTGGGCAAGCCGGGCCGGCTGATCGAGATCGACGAGACCGAGCGGATCTTCTCCAACCCGTCCGTGCAGGCGACCGAGGACTACATCTCCGGCCGCTTCGGCTAGAGCGTCCTCCCACAGATCCCTCGCGGCGCTGCATGGCGGTGCCGCCGCGAGGTGGCAGAAGGGCCCGCCCCCGGCTCCCGGGGGCGGGCCCGCACGCTTTCACCGGCCGGGGTGTGCGCCCGGCCGCTCACTCGGCGACTTCGGTGCGCTCCCACCACCGGTAGACGGTGACCTGTCCTTCCTTGCTGTCCTCGTGGCGCGAGGTGACCTTGTAGTGCTCGTATCCCCCGAGGTGCGGGATCTTCAGTTCCTGTCCGGGAGGGACCACCGGCACCACGGTGCCCGCGAGATCCTCCGGCCCGCCTTCGAGGAGTGCCTTGCTCGTCATGGTTCCAGTGTCACCACACCGGGCGGGGCTGCTACAGGAACGCCAGCCTGATCAGCCAGAAGGCGCAGGCCGCCACGAGCGCCGCGGCCGGCATGGTGATGAACCAGCCCAGGACGATGTTCTTCGCCACGCCCCAGCGGACGGCGTTGACCCGCTTCGTCGCGCCCACGCCCATGATCGCCGAGGTGATCACATGGGTGGTGGAGATCGGCGCCTTGAAGAGGTACGCCGTGGCGAACATGATCGAGGCGCCGGTGGTCTCGGCGGCGAAGCCCTGCGGCGGGTCCAGTTCGATGATCTTGCGGCCCAGGGTGCGCATGATGCGCCAGCCGCCGGCGTAGGTGCCCAGTGACAGCATGAGAGCGGAGACCAGCTTCACCCACACCGGGATCGGGTCTCCGTAGTCCTCGACATCGGCGATGACCAGCGCCATCACCACGACGCCCATGGTCTTCTGGGCGTCCTGGAGGCCGTGTCCGAGCGCCATGCCGGCCGCGGACACCGTCTGCGCTATGCGGAAGCCGCGCTTGGCCTTGTGCGGGTTGGTCCTGCGGAAGAGCCACATGATCGCCGTCATCACCAGGTAGCCGACGATCAGGCCGACCACCGGGGACAGGAACATGGGGGTGACGATCTTGTCCAGCACGCCGGACCAGTACACCGTCGTACCGCCCGCGAGGGCCGCGCCCACCATGCCGCCGAACAGCGCGTGCGAGGAGGACGAGGGCAGGCCGAAGTACCAGGTGATCAGGTTCCAGACGATGGCCCCGAGGAGGGCCGAGAAGAGGATGCCCATCCCCTTGCCGCCGGTGGGCGTCTGGATCAGGCCCTCGCTGACGGTCTTGGCGACGCCGCTGCCGAGGAAGGCGCCGAGGAGGTTCATCGCCGCGGCCATGGCCAGGGCGGCGCGCGGGGTGAGCGCCCGGGTCGACACGGAGGTCGCGATGGCGTTGGCGGAGTCGTGGAAGCCGTTGGTGTAGGCGAAGCCGAGAGCGACCAGGACGGTCAGGATCAGAGCGAAGGTGTCCATGGACGCCTCAGGACTCCTTGACCGCGATGGTCTCCACCGTGTTCGCCACGTGTTCGAAGGCGTCAGCGGCCTCTTCCAGCACGTCCACGATCTGCTTGAGCTTCAGCACCTCGATCGCGTCGTACTTGCCGTTGAACAGGTGGGCGAGCAACTTGCGGTGGATCTGGTCCGCCTGGTTCTCCAGGCGGTTCACCTCGATCCAGTACTCGGTGAGGTTGTCCATGGTCCGCAGGTGCGGCATCGCCTCGGCCGTCAGCTCCGCGGCCCTGGCCAGAACCTCGATCTGCTGCTCGACGCCCTTGGGCAGTTCCTCGACGTTGTAGAGGACGACCAGGTCGACGGCCTCCTCCATGAAGTCCATGATGTCGTCGAGGGACGACGCGAGGGAGTAGATGTCCTCGCGGTCGAAGGGCGTGATGAACGAGGAGTTCAGCTGGTGGAAGATCGCATGCGTGGCGTCGTCACCTGCGTGTTCCGCGGCCCGCATACGCTCTGCGATCTCGGCCCGGGCGGAAGCGTCCGCCCCGAGCAGTTCCATCAGGAGTTTCGAGCCCGTGACGATGTTGTCCGCGGAGGCGGCGAACATGTCGTAGAAGCTCGTCTCCCTGGGGGTCAGACGAAAGCGCACGTGGGGTCCTCGGGGTGCTTCGGTTGGGGTCAGGGTGATGTTAAGCGCATCATCCGGCCACGGCTAAGGGGCCGTCCCCCAGTGTCGCCCATGACCTGCCCTGCTCCGCACGGGGGCATGCCAAGGCTGCCGGTACCCGGCGGAATTCGTTACGATATACCCGCCAGGGGTATGTCTCCTCGGTGTGTGCCGAGATGTACGGGAGCGAGGACGCGATGACGACCACCGAGGCCGGCGCGACGACGCCCTCCGAGAACGTGAGCGGAATCACCGGACACGAGCCCGTCACGCACGGTTACCACAAGCAGAAGGACGAGCACCTCAAGCGGCTCCGCCGGATCGAGGGCCAGATCCGCGGGCTCCAGCGGATGGTCGACGAGGACGTCTACTGCATCGACATACTCACCCAGGTGTCCGCCTCCACGAAGGCCCTGCAGTCCTTCGCCCTGCAACTGCTGGAGGAACACCTCCGGCACTGCGTCGCCGACGCGGCCCTCAAGGGCGGTTCGGAGATCGACGCGAAGGTGGAGGAGGCCACGAAGGCGATCGGACGGCTGCTGCGCACCTGAGGCTCACCGGCCGGGACCGGGCCGCCGGGCGCCCGGCGCTCTGCGGCCCGCACCGGCCTCGCGCTCCTCGGCCACCCGCAGCACCTCGTCGATGCTCTCCAGGCTGAGCCGGTCCTCGGCCGCCGAGGCCGCGATGATCAGCTCGCCGCACAGCTCTATCTCGGCGAGGGCCACGTGGTCCTGGACCGCCGTACCGCCGAGCGGAGCCACGCGCGTCACCTCTTCTCTGCCGTCTGCCGCTGCCGGCTCCCAGGGTAGGGAGCGGCCCACGTGCGGCGCATGGCACCAAAGGGCTAGTTCGCCGGTCATTTTCCCGGACCATTCGGGTCCTGCCCGGCTCGGGGCCCGGCTCAGGGCCCGGCCCAGGGCTCGGCTCAGGGCTCGGCGATCCGCCCGGTGTAGATGTCCTGCGCCTGCGGCAGTGTCACGGTCACCGGGGTGCCGAAGGCGTACAGCAGCGTCGTGGAGAAGACGGCGACGGTGCTGCCGGGCTGCCCGTTGACGAAGGCGAAGCGCTGCCGGAGCTTGCGGATGCGGCCCTGGTCGTCGAGGTAGACGTCGAACGGGACCGAGGCCGTGGCGAACCCTTTCGCCGCCGCGTTCAGCGCCGCCTCGTCGGCCGCCGTGGCGCTCTTCGCCGCCAGGGCGAGATCGGCGGTGCCCCGGTAGTGCCGCACCGGCACCCCCGCGACCTCCGTTCTGTCCACGTACGTCGCCGTGCGCGTGCCGCGCAGCATCTCGGCGGCGGCGAACGGATCGGTGGCCCCGCCGGTGACCAGGTTGCCGTCGACGAGCGTGGCCGTGTCCACCCGCACCCACTTGTCCGCCGGCACGCCCGCCCCCCGGTTCTTCATGTACAGGGCGCCCGGAGCGAGCAGCTCGGTGAGCGGCACGTGCTCGGCGGCCCCGGCCGGGTCCTGCGGCAGCACCAGCGTGAGCTGCCCGCGCTGCCCGCGGAAGTCGTAGCCGCCCTCGCCGCGGATCGTCACCCGGGTCCCGCCGGTGGCCATCTCCATCGACGTACGGGTCTGCGCGCTGCCCGCCTCCAGCAGCACGTCCGGCGCCTGGCGCAGGGCCTGCACCGGATCGGTCGCGGCGCGCGCGTCCTCGGCGGCCGCGCCGCCGGAGGAGCATCCGGTGGCGCACGCGCCCGCCAGGACGGCCGCCGCGAGCACCGCGCCGCCCGGCCCCACCCGGGCACGAGCAGGAGGGACACCCAGCCGCCGCCGCACCGCCATCGCCCTGCCTACCCCCAGCCGCTACGTCCGTCACGGGCCCCTGTCGTCCGGTCAACGACGAGTGGGTGGCCCCCGTCACGCACGCACCCGATCCACAGGCGGCCGTAACGTCCCGTTCACCTGACGTGGCTACATTTGTCACCGTGGTGCAGCATGAGGGCCTGAGCCCCGTCCAGGAGGACCGCAGCAACCGGGACGCCGTGGGACACCGCGCGGCGACAGTCGAACAGGGCCGCTTCTGCCTGGCTCGCTGCACCTGCGGATGGCACGGTCCGGCCCGCCGGGCCCGCAGCCTGGCCCGCGCGGACGCGCTGGGGCACGAGGGCGGCGCCTGACCGGCACGGGCACGCTCAGCCGAGGCGCAGCGCCGCCGTCAGTTCGTCGAGCAGCTCGCGGTCGCGGAACTGGGTCAGCCGCTTCCGGGCCTCGGCGGGAGGCAGCCACAGGATGCGGTCCACCTCCTTGCTGGGGGTGAAGCCGCCCGCCGTGGCCTCGGCGGCCCAGTAGCGGACCTGCTTGGGCCGCCCGCCCGCCATGTAGGTCACGGTGGACAGCTCGGGGCCGGGGACGGCGACGTGGCCCGTCTCCTCCGCCACCTCGCGCACGGCGCCCGCGAGCGGGTCCTCACCGAGCTTGAGCTTGCCCTTGGGGTGGGACCAGTCGTCGTACTTGGGCCGGTGGACCAGGCACAACCGCAGCGTGCCGTCCGGCTGCGAGCGGCGCCACAGCACGCAGCCCGCCGCCAGGACGGGCGTCTCGTCCGGGTCGAGGTCGGTCACCGGTGCTCCCCCGTCCTGTCAGCCGGCGCCCACGGCCTGCTTCTGCCACGACTGCTGGAAGGCGAACCTGGCCGCCTCCACCTCGTGCCGCTGGTCCGCGTGCAGCACGCCGAGCGCGTACGCCGTCGCCGGTGCGATGCGCGGGGTGCGGGCCGCCGCGGCCGCGGCGGCCGCCGCCTCCGAGGCGTCGCGGTGCCGGTCGAGCGCCTGGCCGGCCGCCGGCAGCCGCACGCTCTCGGGAGCCCCGGCTCCGTCGAGAACCTCGCGCGCGTACCGGTCCAGCCGCAGCAGCAGCCGGACCTGGTGCCAGGGGGCGTCCTGCGGGTGCGGCGACGGGTCCGGGGAGAGGCCGTGGACCAGGGCCTCCGCGTTGTACGGGCTGCCGGCGGTGACCAGCGGGAGGGCGGCGACGGCGTCCGTCAGACGCTCCCGGGCGGCGGCGGCCAGGGGAGCCAGGTCCGTGGTGGCGGCGCCGGGGGTGAGGGGGACGTCGCTGGCGAGTACGGCCACCTTGTCCGCGAGGGCGTGGAAGCGCGCGGAGCCCAGCGCCTGGAGAGCGGTGGAGTGCGCCCGGGTCCGGGCCAGGGTGAGCTGGCGCTCCAGCAGGGCGCCCGCCTTCGCCGCGCCCACGGTGAGGTTGCCGCGGTCCGCTCCGCGGCCGCCGGCGGCCTCCTCGGTGGGCTGGGCCGGGAGGACCGCGGTGCCGGAGAGCCGGTGCAGGGCGAGCAGCAGCCGCTCCAGGCAGGCCTGGCAGGCGTGTTCACGGGCCAGGGTGCCGGACAGCCAGGCCAGTTCCGGGCACAGCTCCGCCGACCAGGTCTCGTCGAGCAGCGGGCGGAAGGTGTGCGCGGTGCCGCTGATGCGGCGGGCCGAGCGGCGCAGGGCGCGCGCGGCGTCGGTGGACTCCTCCGTGCCGTGCCCCGCGCCGCCGGTCTCGCGGTGCAGACGCAGCGCGCGGAGGAACTCCGTGGCCTGGGCCCGCAGATAGCACGCGAGGGCGTCGGCGGTGGGGGCACCGCCCGGCTCCCGTGCGGTCGGCAGCCCGGGGGAGCTCCCGGCCGTGGAGTCCGTCGGGTCAAGGTGTTGCTGTGCCACGCCGGCGCCTCCGGGCGTCTATGAGCATCTCCTGGATGTTGCGCAGGGGCTGGCCGTCCGAGTCGGTCGGGTAGCGGGTCCACTCGCCGTCCGGGCCGAGGTGCCAGGAGGAGGTGGTGTCGGACATGCCGGTCTCCAGCAGCCGGTTGAGGGCTGCCCGGTGGGCCGGGTCGGTGACCCGGACCAGGGCCTCGATACGGCGGTCGAGGTTGCGGTGCATCATGTCGGCGCTGCCGATCCACACCTCGGACTCGCCGCCGTTGCCGAAGACGAAGATCCGGGAGTGTTCGAGGAAGCGGCCGAGGACCGAGCGGACGCGGATGTTCTCCGACAGGCCGGGCACGCCGGGGCGCAGGGCGCAGATGCCGCGCACCCACACGTCGACCGGGACGCCGGCCTGGGAGGCGCGGTAGAGGGCGTCGACGACCGCCTCGTCGACCATCGAGTTCACCTTGACGCGGATGACGGCGGGGCGTCCGGCGCGGTGGTGCTGGATCTCCTTGTTGATGCGGGAGATCAGTCCGTCGCGCAGGGACTTGGGCGCCACCAGCAGCCGGCGGTAGGTCTCGCGGCGGGAGTAGCCGGAGAGGCGGTTGAACAGGTCGGAGAGGTCCGCGCCGACCTGGGGGTCCGCGGTGAGCAGGCCGAGGTCCTCGTAGAGCCGGGCGGTCTTCGGGTGGTAGTTGCCGGTGCCGACGTGGCTGTAGCGCCGCAGGGTGTCGTCGCCCTCCTGGCGCACCACCAGGGACAGCTTGCAGTGGGTCTTCAGACCGACCAGTCCGTAGACGACGTGGCAGCCGGCCTCCTCCAGCTTGCGCGCCCACTTGATGTTGGCGTGCTCGTCGAAGCGGGCCTTGATCTCGACCAGGACGAGGACCTGCTTGCCGGACTCGGCGGCGTCGATGAGCGCGTCGACTATGGGGGAGTCGCCGGAGGTCCGGTACAGGGTCTGCTTGATCGCGAGGACGTCAGGGTCGGCTGCGGCCTGTTCCAGGAAGGCCTGCACGGAGGTCGAGAACGAGTCGTAGGGGTGGTGCAGGAGCACGTCCCGGCTGCGCAGCGCGGTGAAGATGTCGGGTGGGGTGGCGGACTCCACCTCGGCCAGGTCCCGGTGGGTGCCGGCGACGAACTTCGGGTACTTCAGCTCGGGCCGGTCGAGGCTGTGGATGCGGAAGAGGCCGGTGAGGTCCAGGGGGCCGGGCAGCGGGTAGACCTCGGCCTCGCTGATCTTCAGTTCGCGCACCAGCAGGTCGAGCACCTCGCGGTCGATGGACTCCTCGACCTCCAGGCGCACCGGCGGTCCGAAGCGGCGCCGCATGAGTTCCTTCTCCAGGGCCTGGAGCAGGTTCTCGGCGTCGTCCTCCTCGACCTCCAGGTCCTCGTTGCGGGTGAGCCGGAAGGTGTGGTGCTCCAGCACCTCCATGCCCGGGAACAGCTCCTCCAGGTGGGCCGCGATGACGTCCTCGAGGGGGACGTAGCGGCCCGGGGAGCTCTCCAGGAAGCGGGACAGCAGCGGCGGCACCTTGACGCGGGCGAAGTGGCGGTGGCCGGTGACCGGGTTGCGTACGACCACGGCCAGGTTCAGGGACAGGCCGGAGATGTACGGGAAGGGGTGCGCGGGGTCGACCGCCAGGGGGGTCAGCACGGGGAAGATGCGGTGCCGGAAGAGCGTGAACAGGCGGGCCTGCTCCTTCTCCGTGAGCTCGCTCCAGCGGACCAGGTGGATGCCCTCCTCCGCGAGCGCGGGGGCGACGTCCTCGTGGTAGCAGGCGGCGTGCCGGGCCATGAGCTCGCGCGAGCGGGCCCAGATCATCTCCAGCACCTCGCGCGGCTGCAGCCCGGAGGCGGACCGGGTGGCCACGCCGGTGGCGATACGGCGCTTCAGTCCCGCGACCCGGACCATGAAGAATTCGTCCAGGTTGCTGGCGAAGATCGCGAGGAAGTTCGCGCGTTCCAGCAGGGGGGTGGCGGGGTCCTCGGCGAGCTCGAGGACGCGCTCGTTGAAGGCGAGCCAGCTCCGCTCCCGGTCCAGGAAACGGCCCTGCGGCAGCTGCTCCCCCTCCGCCGGTGCCTCCACGTAACCGTCGAGATCGGCGTCGATGTCCGGTGCCAGGTCGGAGACCGTGGCCGCCACGGTGCGCGAGCGGTGCGCGGCGATGGAGCCCACGGAGGGCTGCGGGTTCTGTGCGGTGGCGGGGCCCGCGGGGCCTCCCACGTGGGCGGCGGGAGCCTGCGGGGTCTGCGCTGCCTGGGTGTCTGGCTGGCTCATGAACCTATTCTTCCGCGCCTGCGGCGGGACAGGCGCGTCGAACGGCATGCACGGGAGCGCGGCGGCGATCGCCTCCCGGGGCGGCTCGGGCTCTGGCGCGGCGGGCTTCACCGCCCGAGCGTCGCAAGCCCGTCTGAACCACCGGTTACGGCCACATGACATGAGGGACACCGGGGGGCGGCCCACGGGGGACGACCACGACCGCGAGCCGGCCCGGGCGACGGCGCCGGTGACCGCACGACGGCGTGGGCAGCGTACGCGCGGGCGTATGCGACGTGTGCGGCGTGCGGGGCTGGCCGGGGGAGGCCGGGAGGAGGGGCCCGGCGGTCTGCGGGGGCGCGCCGGTCGTGGGCGGTGTGCGGTTGCCGGTGGCGGGCCGCCGGGCCGTTTCCGCGTTGGATGACGGTGGTGGGGCGGGCGCCTGCATCGGCCGGTGGGTTGGCAGCCCGCCGTCCGGGGATGCTGGGGCGACCGGCGGGTGGGCCGGCACAGGTCGGGAGGACGGACCCGGCCGTCTGCGGGCGCGGGCCGGTCCGTCGGCGGCCTGCCGTCGCCGGTGGCGGGCCGCCGGGGCGGCGGGCTGCTTCCGCGTCGGGACGGCCGACGCGTGGTGGCGGCGGGGCGCCCTCACCGGCTGGCAGGCGTGGCGGGTGAGGGGCGGTCGGCCGCCCGGGGCGGCAGAAGCGCGCGAGACGGCCGTCCGGCGGGTGGGCCGGTACAGGTCGGGAGGAGGGCCCCGGGGGTCTGCGGGCGCGTACGCGCGGGCGTATGCGGCGTGCGGGGCTGGGCAGCGGTCCGCCCGCGTACCGGGAGACGGGCCCGGCGGTCTGCGGGCGCGGGCCGGTCCGTGGGCGGTTGCCGGTGGTGGGCCGCCTGGGCAGCGAGAGTCACCGCGTCGGGACGGCGGGCGCGTGGTGGGGCGCCCGCGCCGGCCGGGGCGGCGGGTGAGGGGTGTCCGGCGCCGGTGGGTGGCGGCCGGACGTTCGGGGATGGTGTATGGCGGGCGCACGCCACCCGCGCGTGGTGGCGGTGGGCGTTGCTCCGAGTGGCCGGGGGGTCAGGTTTCCGTGCGGTACATGAGGTCTGTTTCGTACGTGGTGAAGCCCAGGCGTTCGTAGACCGAGACCGCCGCCTTGTTGTCGGCGTCGACGTACAGCATCGCCGTCGGCAGGCCCCTCGCGGCAAGGTGGCGCAGGCCGATCAGGGTGAGCGCCTTGCCGAGGCCGCCGCCCTGGGCGCCGGGGCGGACGCCGAGCACGTACACCTCGCCGAGGCGTTCCTCGCGGTGCTCCTTGGTCCAGTGGAAGCCGACCAGCCGGCCGTCGCGCTCGGCGAGGAAGAACCCCTCCGGGTCGAACCACGGCTGCGCCATGCGGTCGTCGAGGTCGCGCTGGGTGAGCGAGCCCTGCTCGGGGTGGTGGGCGAACGCCTCCGCGTTCACGGCGAGCCACGCGGCGTCGTCCCGGCCGGGCACGAAGGCCCGTACCGTCACGCCCTCGGGCAGTGCCGGCTCGGGCAGGTCGAGGCCCGTCAACGGTCGCCGCATCTGCCGCAGTTCGCGGAAGAGCGTGAGCCCGAGGACCTGCGCCAGATGCCGCGCGGCGGACTGCCCCCCGTGCGCCCACACCCGCAGCCGTTTGCCGGACGTGGCCAGCAGTGCGGACCCGAGCGCCCGCCCGTGCCCGTACCCGCGGTGCTCCGGGTGGACGACCAGCTCGGCGGCCGGCGCCTCCACCGGATCGGTGTCCTCGAGCTGCGCGTAACCGACGAGTTCGCCGTCGACGCCCAGCAGCAGATGGGACACGCCCGCCCGGGCGCCGCCCCGCAACTGCAGCCGGCCCTGCTCGGACACCGCCTGCCGTCCGTCGACGCGGGCGGCCGCCTTCAGCAGCCCGAGCACGGCCTCGGCCTGCTCCGGGCCGAGCTCGGCGAGGGTCTCCAGGGATCGGACGGGCGGTGCGGTGTCGTCGCTGGTCATGGATATGAGGGTAAGGGGTTCCCCCGTGGAGTGACCGGGCCGTCACCGAGCCTCGGTGACACCGGGCGTCTCGGGGGGCGGAACGGGCGCCCCCGGCAGCCGCACGGTGGCCACCGTGCCCCCGCCCTCGGCCGGGGTCAGCGTCACCTCGCCGCCCGCCCGTTGGACGGTGCGGGCGACGATGGACAGGCCGAGCCCGGAACCGGGCAGGGCGCGGGCGCTCGGGGAGCGCCAGAAGCGGTCGAAGACATGGGGGAGTTCGTCGGCGGGGATGCCGGGCCCGTGGTCACGGACCGTGAGGACCCCCTGGTCCAGGACGACGTCGATCGTGCCGTCCCGGGGACTGAACTTCACCGCGTTGTCGAGGACGTTGACGATCGCCCGCTCCAGCGCGGACGGCTCCGCCCGCACGAACCAGGGGCCGAGGGCCGCCGTTATCGTCAGCTCGGGCCCCCGCAGCCGGGCACGGTCGAGCGCCGCCTCCACGGTGTCCTGGAGGGCGATCACCTGGACACGTTCGCCCCGCTGCCCGTCGGAGCGCGACAGCTCCTGCAAGTCGCCGATCAGAGAGGCCAGTTCCGTCATCTGCGCCTTGACCGAGGCGAGCAGGGCCTTGCGGTCGGCCTCGGGGAGAGGGCGGCCCGTCTCCTCGCTGCGGGTGAGGAGTTCGATGTTCGTCCGCAGCGAGGTGAGCGGGGTGCGCAGTTCGTGACCGGCGTCCGCGATGAGCTGCTGCTGGAGGTCCCGGGAGCTGGCCAGGGAGGAGGTCATGGAGTTGAAGGACCGCGACAGGCGGGCGACCTCGTCCTCGCTGTCGTCCTCCACCGGGATGCGGATCGTCAGGTCCTCGGTGCGCGCCACGTGCTCCACCGCCTCGGTGAGCTTGTCCACGGGGCGCAGCCCGGCGCGGGCCACGGCGAGGCCGGCCGCCCCGGCGCCGAAGACTCCCACGCCGGAGACGAACAGGAGCAGCAGGGCCAGGTCGTTGAGGGTGTTCTCGGTGTCCGTCAGGGAGAGCCCGAGCATGAAGGCGATGCCCGGGTACGCGTCGGCGTTGGGGCCGGGGCCCATCGGGACGGCGACGGTGATCACGCGGACGTTGTTGCCCTTGGCGTCGGTCGTGGTGTGGAGGGTGCGCTCGCGGAGATCGGGGTCGGCCGCGACCTCCTTGTCCAGGGACGTGACCTTGATGACGCCCGGGGACCGGCTGTCCACGCAGAACTTGCCCTGCGCCGTCACCAACTGCACGTAGAGGTACGAGCGCTGCATGTCGGCCGACGAGTTGTCCGTCGTCTGCGAGCAGTTGGCCGCCAGGGCCGAAGCCGTGGTGGCGGTTACCCTGCCGTAGCTCATGAGCCGGCTGTCGACCTCGTCGTACAGCTTTCCCCGGACGATGAACCAGCAGGTGACGGAGACGGCCGCGACCGCGAACGCCACCGCCGCCGCCACCAGCAGTGCCAGCCGGGACCGGATCGGCAGCGCACGGAAACGGCGCAGCGCCTTCTTCACTCCGCGCCGCCCTGCCGCAGTACGTACCCGACCCCGCGCACCGTGTGGACGAGGCGGGGTTCGCCGTCGGCCTCGGTCTTGCGGCGCAGGTACATGACGTAGACGTCGAGGGAGTTGGACGAGGGTTCGAAGTCGAAGCCCCAGACCGCCTTGAGGATCTGCTCGCGGGTGAGCACCTGGCGCGGGTGGGCCATGAACATCTCCAGCAGGGTGAACTCCGTGCGGGTCAGCTCCACCTGCCGGCCGCCCCGCGTGACCTCGCGGGTGGCGAGGTCCATGCGCAGGTCGGCGAAGGTGAGGGCCTCGTCCTCCTCGGCCGCGCCCGCCACGGCCGCCGCGTAGGTGCTGCGGCGCAGCAGGGCCCGGATCCGGGCGAACAGCTCGTCCAGTTCGAAGGGCTTGACCAGGTAGTCGTCCGCACCGGCGTCCAGGCCGGTGACCCGGTCGCCGACCGTGTCCCGGGCGGTCAGCATCAGGATGGGGGTGGTGTCGCCCGCGCCCCGGATCCGGCGGGCGGCGGTCAGGCCGTCCATGCGCGGCATCTGGATGTCGAGGACGAGCAGGTCGGGCTGGTACGAGGCCGCCTTGTCCAGCGCGTCCGCGCCGTCCACGGCGACCTCGGTCTCGTATCCCTCGAAGGCGAGGCTGCGCTGGAGTGCTTCGCGTACCGCCGGCTCGTCGTCGACGATCAGGATGCGCTGGTGATCACGGTCGCCATCGGCGGGACTCATCGGTCGCTTTTCCTCGGGTCGCTGGGGCCGCGGGGACCGGCCGGTCCCGGGCTGGACGCTTTCAGCCTCGCATGTTTCGGTGCGGCGGAGTGCGGCGCGCGGGTCGCGCGCCGCGGGCTCAGGCGGCGACCGCGGTGATCCGCCGCAGCGGGACCTTGTGCCGGTGGGGGCGGTCGGCGGAGGTGCGCAGGCCCATCAGCTGGGGGACCGCGACGGCCTCGGGCACCCGGTCCGCCGGGCCGTGCAGGTCCTTCGCGACGGCGCGGGCCAGAGTGACTCCGGCGGCGGCGGTGATGTCGATGGTGTCCGTCGTCTCGTGCACAACCTGCTGGATCATGTCGTACTCCTTGTCGAACGGTCCCGGACGCTGTCCGGATCGCCTGCCGGTGCCGCGCCTCAGCTCTGGGAGCCGGAGCGCAGGGTGGCCAGGTCGGACTTGACGGTGTTGATCGGGATGGCGAAGCCGAGGCCGACGCTGCCGGCGTTGGACGAGTCCGACGCCTGGTTGGCCGAGTACATCGCCGAGTTGATGCCGACGACGTTGCCGCTCGCGTCGATCAGCGCGCCGCCGGAGTTCCCCGGGTTGAGGGATGCGTCGGTCTGTATCGCCTGGTAGGTGGTGGTGGAGGAGCCGGTGTCGCCGTTGAACTGGTGGCCGCCGAACTGGAAGGGCCAGCCGCCGTCGCCCTGCCCCTGGTTCTCGTCGGTGGGGACCGTCACGTCCCGGTGCAGGGCGGAGACGATACCGCTGGTGACGGTGCCGGTCAGGCCCTCCGGGGAGCCGATCGCGACGACCTGGTCGCCGACCGTGAGCCCGTCGGAGTCGCCGAGGGCCGCCGGCTTGAGGCCGGAGGCGTTCCGCAGCTTGATCAGGGCGAGGTCCTTGGAGCTGTCGGTGCCCACTGTCCGCGCGGTGTACGAGGTGCCGTCGCTGGTGCGGACCTTGATCGAGGAGGCGCCCGCCACCACGTGGTTGTTGGTGACGATCTCGCCCTTGCTGCTGACGATCACGCCGGAGCCGGTGGAGGTGCCGTTGTCGAGGGTGGCGTTGATCTCGACGACGCTCGGGGTGACCGCCTTGGCGATCGCGGCGATGCTGCCGCGCTGGCTGGAGGGCACCACGTTGGTGGCGGTGCTGCTGGAGGCGGCGACCGTGTCCTTGCCGGTCAGCTCCTGGAAGGCGAACGCGGTACCGCCGCCCACGACGGCCGAGGCGATCGCCACCGCGGCGAGCAGTGCGAGCGGGCCCCGGGCGCGCCTGCGGGAGCCGGAGGCGTGCGCGGGTCCCGCCGGGAAGGCCGGGAAGGCCGGGAAGGCGGCGGTGCCGCCGTCGTCCGCGCCGCCCTGACCGCCGTGGGCGTCCGGTCCGGCCGCGAACGGCCGACCGGGGGCGTACGGCGGCGGGGGCGGCCATTCCGGGTTCACCGGGGTGGAGGCCCCGCGCGGGTCCGCCGACTGCACGGAGTCGGCAGCCGGGGCCTGCCCGTCACCCTGGGGGTGTTCGTACTCGCCGCTGCGGCGGATGCTCTCGCTCATGACATTGAGAGTGTCCCGGGATCATGAGAGCTTCCTGAGTCCCCGCTGAGAAGCCCGACAGAACCTCGTATGCCCGATATAAGGACGTTCCCCGGAGGGCCCCGCAGAGCCCCCGGAGAGGGGGTCAGGCGCAGCCGCAGGAGGTGCGTACGACCAGCCGTGACGGGAACTGCTTCAGCCGCTCCCGGCGCGAGCCGGCGACCCGGAGCCCGTCGTCGAGGACCAGGTCCACGGCCGCCCGGGCCATCGCCGACCGGTCCGAGGCGACCGTCGTCAGCGGCGGGTCGGTCAGCGCCGCCTCCTTGATGTCGTCGAAGCCGGCGACCGCGAGCTCGCCGGGGACGTCGATGCGCAGCTCGCGCGCGGCCCGCAGCAGGCCGATCGCCTGGTCGTCGGTGGAGCAGAAGATCGCCGGGGGGCGGTCCGGGCCCGCGAGGATCTCCAGGCCGATCCGGTACGCGTCGTAGCGGTTGTACGGCGCCTCGAACAGGCGTCCCTCCGTCGAAAGGCCGGCCTCCGCCATGGCGCGCCGCCAGCCCTCGACGTGGTCGGACACGGGGTCGCCCACGGCGGGAGTCTCGGCGGTGCCGCCCACACAGGCCACGTACTCGTTGCCGTGCTCCAGCAGATGCCGCACGGCGAGCTGGGCGCCGCCCAGGTCGTCGGTGACCACGGCTACGTCGTCGATGGCCTCGGGCCGCTCGTGCAGCAGCACCACCCGGGCGTCCCAGGCCTCGATCTCGGCGGCGGCGAGGTCGTTCAGCGCGTGGCTGACCAGGATCAGACCGGAGACGCGCATCCCGAGGAACGCCCGCAGATAGTGGACCTCGCGCTCGGCCACGTAGTCGGAGTTCCCGACCAGGACCATCTTCCCGCGCTCGGCCGCGGCCCACTCCACCGCGTGCGCCATCTCTCCGAAGAAGGGCTGGCGGGCGTCCGGGACGATCAGGCCTATGAGGTCGGTGCGCCGCGAGGCCATGGCCTGGGCGACCCGGTCGGGCCGGTACCCCAGCTCCTTGATCGCGGCGAGGACTCGCTCGCGGGTGGCCGGGGCGACCGGCCGGGGTCCGTTGTTGATCACATAGCTGACGACGGCAGTCGACGTCCCTGCCAGCCGCGCCACGTCATCCCGAGTCACCTTGGCCACGGCGCGGAGTCTACGCGGATGGACCCGCTCCCGGCAGGGCGTACCGCGGCGTGGAGGGGTATGTGACACGCCCTGTGGGAGCGCTCCTCACCTCTCCGCGCGGGCCTGCCTCGCCGTGGTGTCCTGATTCTCCGCCTTTGGTCGGGCGGTCCCGGCCTTCTTCTCGTCCGAGGCGTCCCCGGCGCGGTCGCCCTTCTCGGGAGTAACGAATCGGTAACCGACATTGCGGACCGTCCCGATCAGCGATTCGTGCTCGGGTCCGAACTTGGCTCGCAACCGCCGTACGTGGACGTCGACGGTCCGGGTGCCGCCGAAGTAGTCGTAGCCCCAGACCTCCTGGAGGAGCTGGGCGCGGGTGAAGACGCGGCCCGGGTGCTGCGCGAGGTACTTCAGCAGCTCGAACTCCTTGAAGGTGAGGTCGAGGACCCGTCCCTTGAGCCTGGCGCTGTAGGTCGCCTCGTCCACGGACAGGTCACCGCTGCGGATCTCCATCGGGGAGTCGTCGTCGACGATCTGCCGGCGGCCCACGGCCAGCCGGATACGGGCCTCCACCTCGGCGGGACCGGCGGTGTCCAGGAGCACGTCGTCGATGCCCCAGTCGGCGGTCACGGCCGCGAGGCCGCCCTCGGTCACCACGAGGATCAGCGGGCAGCCGAGCCCCGTGGAGCGCAGCAGCCGGCACAGTCCGCGCACCTGCGGCAGGTCGCGCCGCCCGTCGACCAGCACGACGTCGGCGCCCGGGGTGTCCACGAGCGCGGGCCCCTCCGCCGGAGCCACCCGCACGTGGTGCAGCAGCAGACCGAGGGCGGGGAGCACTTCGGCCGACGGCTGGAGGGCGTTGGTCAGCAGCAGCAGCGAACTCATCGCGTGCCTCCCCCGGGATCTCGGCCGTGGTCCGTCGCCTGTCGGGGCACCTGCAGGGGGAACCCCCGTGCCTGGGCCGTCGTACGCGTGTGCACCGTTCGCTCGTCCATGGCTCTGGTTCCTCCTCGGATCCCTGCCCGCCGCGCGATCGGCGGGCCGTGCGCCCGCGGACTCCCGCGCCGTGCACCATGCCTGCCGAAGCACGCCGAAAGCACAAAAGGACCCGGGGGCTGCGCTGCCCGAGTCCTCTTCGCAGCAGAATAGCCGATATGAGGTCGGGATCGGCAGGTCGTGTGGCGCGTTCGACAGGCGTCGCGGAGGGCGGGACACCGCTGGGGACGGGCGTCGCAGGCGTGGTCAGGACGTTCCTGCGCACGGCGGACGGGGTGGCGCTCGACGCCCTGTACGAGCCGGGCGCGGCCGCGTACGACGGCCCGGGCGGCGGGCGCGCCGGCCTCGTGTTCGTGGTCGCACACGGTTTCACCGGCGAACTGGACCGCCCGCACGTGCGCAGGGTGGCGCGGGTCCTCGCGCACTACGGCGCCGTGGCCACCTTCTCCTTCCGCGGCCACGGGGCCTCCGGCGGGCGCTCCACCGTCGGCGACCGCGAGGTGCTGGACCTGGCGGCCGCGGTGGCTTGGGCGCGCGGGTTCGGGCACGCGCGCGTGGCCACCGTCGGCTTCTCCATGGGCGGCTCGGTCGTCCTGCGGCACGCGGCCCTGCACGGCGGCCCGGAGGACGCCGCACCGGACGCGGGGCGCGCGGACACGCGTACGGACACCGTGGTCTCCGTCAGCGCGCCCGCCCGCTGGTACTACCGGGGCACGGCACCCATGCGCCGGCTGCACTGGCTGGTCACGCGCCCCGAGGGCCGCCTGCTCGGCCGCTACGGGCTGCGCACCCGGATCCACCACCGCGACTGGGACCCCGTCCCGCTGCCGCCGTTCCGGGCCGCCGCGCGCATCGCGCCCACCCCGCTGCTGATCGTGCACGGCGACCGGGACGGCTACTTCCCCCTCGACCACCCCCGGATGCTGGCCGCTGCCGCCGGTGACCACGGGGAACTGTGGCTGGAGCACGGCATGGGCCACGCCGAGAACGCCGCCGACGACCAACTCCTGCACCGCATCGCGCGCTGGACCCTCGCACAGGCGGGCTAGCCTGACCCTGTTCATGGACGAGTGATCGAGGGACGGGATGGCAGAGGTCACGGTGCGCTACTGGGCGGCGGCGAAGGCCGCGGCCGGGGTCGCCGAGGAGCCGTACGAGGCGGAGACGCTCGCCGAGGTGCTGGACGCGGTGCGCGGGCGGCACCCCGGTGAGCTGGACCGCGTTCTGCGGCGGTGTTCGTTCCTCATCGACGGCGACCCGGTGGGGAAGCGCGCGCACGAGACGGTACGGCTGACCGAGGGCGGCACGGTCGAGGTGCTCCCCCCGTTCGCAGGAGGGTGAGCGATGACCGACCGGCCGTATGAGGGGTCCCCAGGGTCTCCGTACGACAACCCCTACAGCGGGTACGACCCGTACGCGGGGCAGCACGCCCAGCAGCCCGCGGCACACCAGCCGTACCCGCCCGCCGCGCAGCAGCCCCACCAGGCCGCGCAGCCGCAGGCGTGGCCCGAGCAGCCGCAGGCGTACGACCCGCGGGAGGCCGACCAGTACACGCAGCGGTGGCAGGGCGAGACCTGGGACACCCAGACGCACGCCCGGCCACCGGCGGCCCCCGCGGCGGCGGAGACGGCGTACCTGCCCCCGGTGGGACACCAGGGCCCGGTCGCGTCCCACGGGGCCCAGGGCGGCGGGGCCCAGGGTGCGCAGGCGCCCTCCTACGCCCCGCAGCCGCAGGCTCCGGCCCCGTCCGCCGCCGCGCAGACGGCGTACCTGCACCCGGTCGGGCAGCACGCCCCGCAGCCGCAGGCTCCCGCCCCGGCCGCCGCCGACCCCGCCGGGGACGGGCCCGGCTACGGGCCCGCCACCCTCGCCGGCAACGCCCGGGTCACCGACGCGCAGCGGGCCCGCGCCGAGGGACGTTCGCCGATCATCGAGCCCGGGATGCAGCCGGCCGCGCTCACGGCGCTGCTCGGGCTGCTGCTCGCCGGCGCGGCGGAGCTCGGCGTCTACGGGCTGCTCCTGCCGCTGGTCGTGCTCCAGGGAGTCACGGCCGCGGGCTGGTTCCGGCTGAACGGCATGTGGCCCGCCCGGCAGGGCATCGCCCTCGGCTTCCTGGGCGCGCTCGCCGCGGACGCGGCGGTGCTCGCCGCGGGCCGCGACCACGCGCCCGGCGCGATCCTGGGCACGCTCGGGGTGTGGGTGCTGCTCTCCCTCGTCCTCCAGCTGCGCTCCCACGCCGACCCGGACGAGCGGATGTACGGCCTGATGGCGACCGTCGCCGCGGCGGCGCTGGCGATCGTGGCCACCGGCTACCTGGCCGCCCCGCGGGACGCGGTCGCGGTCGGCGCGGTGGCGGTCGCGGTGGCCGTCCTGGCGCGGGCGCTGCCGCTGCCCACGGCCGCCTCGGTGGTCGTAGCGCTGCTCGCCGCGGCGGGCGCGGGCATCGCGGTGGGCGGCATGACGGACCTGGGCGCCAAGGGCGCGCTGCTCGGCGCGGGCGCCGCGGTGTGCGCGCTGATCGGGCACCGCGCGGCGAGCTACGACTACCCCTCGCGCTTCGTGCACTTCACGGCCGGCGTCGCCCTGCCGCTGTCGGCCGCGGCGCCGGTGGTGTGGGTGCTGGGACGGGCGCTGGGCTGACCGCACCCCGGACCGGGTCCCTTCGACAGGTGTTCGACAAATCCCCGGCCCGGTCCCCGGGGAGGTCTACGCTCGCACGTGACGGCCATCCGGTCGTGAAGGACCGCCGAGGGGGGAACCGGTTGCGAGCGCTGAGAGTACTCCTGGTCGTCGTCGTGGTCCTGGGCGTGCTGTTCACGGTGGTCGACCGGGTCGCGGTGTATTTCGCCGAGGGACAGGCGGCCGACAGGCTCAGGACCACGGAGAACCTGGCGAGCACCCCGGACGTCTCCATCAAGGGCTTCCCGTTCCTCACCCAGGTGGCAGGCGGCGAGCTGGACGACGTCCGGGTCGGCATCAAGGACTACGAGGCGGCCACGGGAAACGACGGCCAGAAGATCCGCATCGCCGACATCGAGGCCGACATGCGGGGCGTGAAGTTCTCCGGCGACTACAGCTCGGCCACCGCGGCCACCGCCACCGGCACCGCGACCATCGCCTACGACGAGTTGCTGAAGGCCGCCAAGTCCGAGCCGACGCCGGTCCTTCCCGGCGTCACCGCCCATGTGGTCGGCCTGTCCGACGGCGGCGACGGCAAGGTCAAGGTCGGCCTCGAGGTCGAGGCCCGGGCGCTGGGCATCAAGCAGACGTTCTCCGTGCTCAGTTCCGTCACCGTGCGGGGCAAGAAGGTGGAGGTGAGCGCCGACGACCTCCCCGTGGTGGGCGGCCTGCGGCTTCCCGAGAGCCGGGTCCGGGCGATCACCGACTTCCAGCAGGCGATCGAACGGCTGCCCGGCGAGGTCCGGCTGGACTCGGTACGGGCGGCGAAGGACGGCGTCGAGATCACGGTGAAGGGTTCGGACGTCAGGCTGGCCGGGTAGGCAGCATGCGGGCGACGAAGAGGTGTCCGAGTAGCGAGACATCCTCGTCCGCAGCGTAGATGGGCTGTCCGGCCGAGAACGGACGCGCGCGCCCGGAGGCCGCGCGGCGACACCCCGGACGCCACTCCTTTCCCACATCCCGGACGATCGTGTCTCAACATCCGACACGCCGGTGACATGTCCGCCTTTCCCTCCCTACGATCGACACCATGCAGCGACAGGCGGATCTCACGAAGCGGCGGGCAGTGGACCTGTGCCGTGTTGCCGCCATGCTCTGTCGCACTTCCTGAGCGGGAGCTTTCTCCCGTATCCCCCCCCGCCCCGCGACGACCCGGGGCCCACCCGCGCGCCGTGTACGCCGGCATCGAACGCGTACCCGCGTGCCCCTTCGCACTCGCACGCCCCGCCGTACCTGCCCCGGAGGAGATTGAGCATGAGCCGCAGCGACGTCCTGGTCGACGCCGACTGGGTCCAGGAGCACCTGGACGACCCGAGCATCGCCATCGTCGAGGTGGACGAGGACACGTCCGCGTACGACAAGAACCACATCAAGAACGCCATCCGGATCGACTGGACCAAGGACCTCCAGGACCCGGTCCGCCGTGACTTCATCGACCAGGCCGGCTTCGAGAAGCTGCTGTCGGAGAAGGGCATCGCCAACGACCACACGGTGATCCTCTACGGCGGCAACAACAACTGGTTCGCCTCGTACGCCTACTGGTACTTCAAGCTGTACGGCCACCAGGACGTCAAGCTCCTCGACGGCGGCCGCAAGAAGTGGGAGCTGGACGCCCGCGAGCTGGTCGACGGCACCGAGGTGCCGGAGCGCCCGGCGACCGCGTACAAGGCCAAGCCGCAGGACGCCTCCATCCGCGCCTTCCGCGACGACGTGGTGCAGGCCATCGGCGTGCAGAACCTGGTCGACGTCCGCTCGCCCGACGAGTTCTCGGGCAAGCTGCTCGCCCCGGCGCACCTGCCGCAGGAGCAGTCGCAGCGCCCGGGCCACGTCCCGTCCGCCAGGAACATCCCCTGGTCGAAGAACGCCAACGACGACGGCACCTTCAAGTCCGACGAGGAGCTCAAGGAGCTCTACGTCAAGGAGGACGTCGACCTGGCCAAGGACACCATCGCCTACTGCCGTATCGGTGAGCGCTCGGCGCTGACCTGGTTCGTGCTGCACGAGCTGCTCGGTGTGCAGAACGTCAAGAACTACGACGGCTCCTGGACCGAGTACGGCTCCCTGGTGGGTGTGCCGATCGAGCTCGGCGCCGGCAAGTAAGCACGACGGCTCAGACCGTTTCGACCTCATCGAACCTCTGGAGAAGCACATGTGTGGAGCGAAGGCCGGCGGCCCGGACGCCTCGACGATCAAGCCCGGTGAGACCACGATCCAGGGTCAGGTGACCCGCGACGGCGAGCCCGTGAAGGGCTACGTCCGTCTGCTGGACTCGACCGGCGAGTTCACCGCGGAGGTCCCCACCTCCGCGACGGGCCAGTTCCGGTTCTACGCGGCCGAGGGCACGTGGACCGTCCGCGCCCTCGTCCCCGGCGCCAGCGCCGACCGCACGGTCGTCGCCCAGCAGGGCGGCCTCGCGGAGGTCGCGATCGCGGTCTGAGCGGTCCGCCCGAGCGGTCTGTCCGGGCGGTCCGAGCACGGTACGGCCGAAGGGCCGCGCCCCACGGGTTGGACACCCGGGGCGCGGTCCTTTCGGCGTTCTGGCCCCGGCGCGACACGCCCGTACGGATCTACCCTGGAGGTATGTACGCACGACGTCGGCATGTGTACTTCGCCATGATGGGCATCTGCATCGGGCTGTTCGTCCTGGCGTGGGGTGTCGTGCGCATCTGGTCGGTCCCCGCGGCCGTCGGCATGTGCCTGGTCGCCATGGTGATCCCGCCGGTCGCCGCCATGGTCGCCAACCGGCGCGGACCCGAGGACCGCTGGTGGGACGACCCCTCCGGCGACCCCAAGTCCGACGAGTGGTGGGACGAGCTGGACGGCAAGAAGCGCCGGTAGCCCGCGGCTCGTGCGGGTCCGCCCAGGATCGTTCAACAGACCGGGATCGATCAGTAGACGAGCGCCTGCGTCCCGTCGGCCAGCGCCTCCTGCACGAAGACCTGCGCGCCCGCGATCCGCACGCCCTCGATGACGTCCTTCTCCGTGATGTCCCGGCGGGCCGCGCACTGGGTGCACAGGGTGAGACGGCCGGCCGCGAGGATCGACTCGATCAGGTCGGGCAGCGGAGCGGCGTGCGGCAGCTCGAACTCGGCGGCCCGGCCCGGCAGCGCGAACCAGGAGGACTCCCCGGTCAGCCACAGGGAGACCTCCACCCCGCTGGCCGCGGCCACCGCCGCGACCGTGAACGCCTGGGAGCACCGCTCGGGAGCGTCCGCCCCCGCGGTCACCTTGATCACCAGCTTCTTCGCCATACCGGAATCGTAAACAACTCCCTTGCAACCACGGACGCCATCCACGAGTCTCCCGTGAAGCGCGCATACGGAAGGCGCGCTTCATGTTATGGGTGGGGACGTCTTGGAAGTACCCGAAAGATCCGAACCGTCGACCGCGACACCCGGGGGGCAGGAACCGCCTGAGGCGAAGGAAGCACCTGAGGCGCAGCAAGCACCCGAGGTGCCGGACACGCCGAACGCGCCCGAGGTGTCGGCGGGCGCACCCCGCGCCCGCCGGCGCGGCCGCACCGCACTGCTCATCGCCACCGCCGCCGTCCTCGGGGTGCTGGCCGGCACCTGCACCGGCTATCTGATCCAGGCCGACCGGGAACCCACCCGGCTGCCCTCCCTCTCGCAGCCCACGCTCGAGCGGGCGAAGGGCCCGGCTCCGGAACCCCTTTCGGCCGCCCAGGACCGCCGTGTGCGGACCGACGGCGATCTGCGCAAGCTGCTGCTGCCGCGGCCGGGCGGGGTGCGGGACCTCCCGCTCCCGCCGGGCAACGACGGCTGGATGAACCTCGTCCAGTACGCGGGCATCTACAACAAGCCGCACACGGCCTTCCAGAGCCAGATCGAGAGCGAGTTCCGCCGCGCCGCGGTCACCTCGTGGCGGACCACCGACACGCACTCCGTCGAGATCTACCTCGTGCAGTACCACCAGGAGGAGGACGTGGCCGCCGTCGGGCAGATGGGCAACGGGATGTACTGGGCCGAGCGCGACTCGGGCAACCGCAGTTGGCTCATTCCCGGTACGAGTGACGGCAGGGCCTACGTGGACAGCACGCCCGACCGGAAGCCGGGCTACCTTCCCGCGTACTCGGCCGAGGCGCATGCCTGGCGCGGCGACATCGCGATGGACATCTACGTCTACGACACCAAGCCCGTGTCCAAGAAGGAGATCATGAGCCTGGCCGAACGGCAGGTGGGGCGGCTGTGAGCGAGCACCCGAGCACGGAGGCGGCCGTCCCGTCCACCCGGCGCCGCCGCGCAGGGCTGATCGCCGGATGCGTCGTACTGCTCGCCGCGCTCGCCGGCGGCGTCGGTTTCACTGCGGTCACCGTCCGCGGCGCGGATCATGACCCCGGCAAACCCGTGTGGCGCCTGCCGCAGACGGTGACGCAAGGCGAGCGGCCCGCGGACACCGGCCTGAAGGCGATGCTGCTGCCCTACGGCACGAACGGATTCGGGCGCGGCCCGGACCTCGCCCAGTACGGTGCCGACGCCGAACTGAGCGGCGCGCAGGCCGTGGCGATGCGCAAGGAGTCGCTGCGGAACCTGCCGCGTCCCCAGCGGCGGGAGCTGGAGCGGCAGATCGACAAGCAGCACATCACGGGCATGGCCATGCGCAGCTACCTCAGCGTCGAGGACCCGGGTGGCTACGTGGATGTCGACGGCGCCTTCGTGGTCGAGATCGTGCTGTCCCGGATGGAGAACCGGGGGACCGTGCGGTCCATCGCGGTCGCCCAGCAGGAGTTCCTCGCCGCGATGAAGATCTTTCGGGCGGGACCCCGGATCGAGGGCCACCGCAACGCCCGCTGCTTCCTGCCGCCTGCGGACTCCGGCAAGAAGATCGACTTCGTGGCCTGTTCCGCGTACGAGGGCGACGTCCTGGTCAGCGCCACCGCGTACGGGGTCAAGCCGCTGGACAGGAAGGGCGTGGCCCAGTTGCTCCGCGACCAGCTCGACCGCATCAAGGACCCGGGGAAGGCCGTATGACCGAGCAGCAGGCACCTGTGACCCCCGTACCACCGGCGCCGGACGTGCCCCCGGCGCCCGGCATGCCCCCGGCACCCGACGTGCCGCCGGTGCCGGACGTGCCGCCGGTGCCGGACGTGCCGCCGGCCGCCGTCGTCCCGGTGCCCGTGCCCCGGAGGAACCGGCGCGTCCTGCGGGCCGTACTGCGCTGGACCGCGGCCGTCGTCGTGTTCGCGGCGGCGGGGGCGGCGACGGCGTACGGCATCACCGGCATGGACCGCACGGACGTACCGGGACTCGCCACCTCCTCGGACGGGCGCTGGGACTACCCGCGGCTCGTCAAACCGCCGCTGCCGTCCGGCAGCCCCGCTCCGTTCGCCGCGTCCAACAAGACCTGGGCGCACCACGCCGACCTGCGGGCGCTCGTGCTGCCCGCGCCCGTGGGGGCCCGTGAGGACAAGGCCCTGCGCGGCAAGGACGGCTGGCTGGAGACGAAGGACTTCCTCGCGGAGTACGCGCGGCAGAAGGACCGGAAGAAGTTCGCGCAGCAGCTGACCGACCACGGTCTGCGGCACATCGCGGCCCGCGGCTGGACCACGCGGGACGGCACACACACGCGGATCTACCTGCTCCAGTTCAACAGCGCCGCGCTCGTGGACCACCTGCTCGGAACGGATACGAGGATCACCGCGTATGACAGTCCGGCCTACCAGGTGCGCGGAGCCGCGGATTCCGTGCCCGACGAGGACTTCCCGGACCGGGCCCGCATCGACATCATCACGTACTCCGTCTATGCCGAGGCCAAGCCGTACGGCGCCGAGCAGGTGCGCCAGGCGTATCTGTCGGCGGGCGACACCCTCGCGGTCGTCCTCCAGACCCGCAAGGGCACCGCGCCCGCCGTTCCCTTCCAGCAGACGGTGAGTCTGCAGGGCGAACTGCTCGCCTGACCGGGCAGACGCACCTCACCACGAGGGCCGGACCCCGGCCGACTAAGCTGGGGACCGGCCCTGTGCATGTACCGCACCTGCTCAACCGAGGAGCACCCCGTGGAGATCTTCTTCGAAACCCTGCTGGTCCTGGTCTGCGTCGGCGTTCTCGCCTTCGCCTACCTGACCGTGAAGAAGCTGTACCAGGGCCAGCGCTGACCCCGAACAGGAACCGCCGCTCATGATCGAGATCCCGTCCGACCTCCACAAGGACCTGGTCCCCCTCGTCTTCCTGCTCGGCGACTGGGCCGGTGCAGGCGTGCACGATTTCCCGGGCGCCGAGAAGTGCAACTTCGGCCAGGAGCTCAGCTTCACCCACGACGGCCGTGACTTCCTCGAGTACCACTCCCGCACCTGGGTGCTGGACAACGACGGCAACAAGGTCAAGCCGCTGGAGTCCGAGTCCGGCTTCTGGCGGATCGACGCCGACCGCAAGGTCGAGGTCACGATGACCCGCGACGACGGCGTCATCGAGATCTGGTACGGCGAGCTGGCCCACAAGAAGCCGCAGATCGAGCTGGTCACCGACGCGGTCGCCCGTACCGCCGCCTCCCGCCCCTACACCGGCGGCAAGCGGCTCTACGGCTACGTCAAGAGCGATCTGATGTGGGTCGGCGAGAAGCAGACGCCGGACGTCGAGCTGCGCCCCTACATGTCCGCGCACCTGAAGAAGGTCGTCACCCCCGAGCAGGTCGAACGCTGGGCCAAGGCCCTCCCGGACGATCTTCCGGACGACGGAATCGCCTTCTTCAAGTGAGTCCCGGCGGGTCGCCCTAGACTTGGGGTGTGGTGAGCACCGACTGGAAGAGCGATCTGCGGCAGCGTGGCTACCGGCTGACCCCGCAGCGGCAACTCGTGCTCGAAGCCGTCGACAGCCTGGAGCACGCGACACCGGACGACATCCTCGGCGAGGTGAGGAAGACCGCGTCGGGGGTGAACATCTCCACCGTGTACCGGACCCTGGAGCTCCTGGAGGAGCTCGGGCTGGTCAGCCATGCCCATCTGGGACACGGGGCGCCGACGTACCACCTGGCGGACCGGCACCACCACATCCACCTGGTCTGCCGGGACTGCACGAACGTCATCGAGGCGGACCTGTCGGTGGCGGCCGAGTTCACCGCCAAGCTGCGGGAGCAGTTCGGCTTCGACACCGACATGAAGCACTTCGCGATCTTCGGGCGGTGCGCGGACTGCGCGCGCAGGGCCGCGGCGGCTTCGGGTGCCTCGGCCGGCAGGAGTCCAAGTACCGAGTCGTAGGGTTGTGTTCATGAAGAGCCCCCTGCTGTCCCTGCCCGGCGCCGTTCCGGCCGAGGGCGTGGACGAAGGCGTCGCCGCCCACTACGGCGACCTGTTCCGCGAGCAGCGCGCCCTCGCGGACGGCACCGGATTCGTCGACCTCTCGCACCGCGGTGTCATCACCGTCTCCGGCGAGGACCGGCTGAGCTGGCTGCACCTGCTGCTCACCCAGCACGTCAGTGAGCTGCCGGCCGGCCGGGCCACCGAGGCGCTGATCCTGTCCGCACACGGCCACATCGAGCACGCGCTCTACCTGGTCGACGACGGCGAGACGGTCTGGGCCCATGTCGAACCCGGCACCCAGGAGGCGCTGATCGCCTACCTGGAGTCGATGAAGTTCTTCTACCGGGTCGAGGTCGCCGACCGCACCGCCGACTTCGCCGTCGTGCACCTGCCGGCCGGTTCGATCGCCGACGCGCCCGACGGGGTCGTCGTCCGCGAGACCGCCTACGGCCGCGACCTGTTCCTGCCCCGTGCGGACCTGGAGTCCTACGCCGAACAGGCGGGCCCGCCGGTCGGGATCCTCGCCCACGAGGCCCTGCGCGTCGAGCAGCACCGGCCCCGGCTCGGCTTCGAGACCGACCACCGCACCATCCCGCACGAACTGGGCTGGATCGGCACGGCGGTGCACCTCCAGAAGGGCTGCTACCGCGGTCAGGAGACCGTGGCCCGGGTGCAGAACCTGGGCAAGCCGCCGCGCCGCCTGGTCTTCCTGCACCTCGACGGCAGCGAGGTCCACCTGCCGGTGCCCGGTACCGAGATCCGCCTCGCCGACGACGGCCCGGACGGCCGCAAGGTCGGCTTCATCACCACGTCCGTACGGCACTACGAGCTCGGCCCGGTCGCGCTCGCCCTGGTCAAGCGGAACGTCCCGGTGGACGCGCGGCTGATGGCGGGCGAGACGGCGGCCGCGCAGGAAGTGGTCGTGGAGCCGTAGCCTGCGCGGGACTCACGGGTCCCCGGGGCTCACGCCTCCGCGTTCTCACATCTCCGGGTTCCGGGTTCTCACATCTCCAGCAGGACGGTGAACGGGCCGTCGTTCGTCAGCGCCACCCGCATCCGCGCGCCGAACCGGCCCGTCACCACCGTCGCGCCCAGGGAGCGCAGCCGCGCGACCACCTCGTCCACCAACGGCTCGGCGACCTCGCCGGGCGCGGCCGCGTTCCAGGTGGGGCGGCGGCCCTTGCGGGCGTCGCCGTACAGCGTGAACTGGCTGACGACGAGCAGCGGGGCCCCGGTGTCGCTGCACGACTTCTCGTCGTGCAGCATGCGGAGCGACCAGAGCTTGCGGGCGAGCTGCGCCGCCTTCTCCTTGGTGTCCTCGTGGGTGACCCCGACGAGGACACACAGCCCCTCGCCCTCGATGGCCCCCACCGTCTCGCCGTCCACGACGACGCTCGCGCCGTCCACCCTCTGCACCACTGCACGCATGCCGACCATGATGCCTCTCGGCCGTCCGGGTGCCACGAGGGGGCCATATCGTGCTTCTTTCCGCTCCGTAACCCCCCATCCGGGGCTGATCGGGCGCACTCGGTCACATCCCGGCCACTCAGGGTGGCACGATGCTGTCGTACGCGCCGGTCGAGGGGACGGTTGAGGCGCCATGAGCACATCGAGTACCGAGCGGCACCCGGCGGCGGCCTCGCCGATCCTCGCGGAGGCCGCCGACGCCCACCGGCCGCCGGTGCAGCGCACCGACAGCCCCGGGGCACCCGCCGTGGACCCCGAGCCCAGCTCGTCGAGCACCGGGTACGCCCGCCATCCCGACCTGACCGTGCTGAGCCTGCCGGAGCTGCGCGCCCTGCGCCGGCAGGCGCAGCGGGACGAGGCCGACCTGAGCTACGTACGGCGGCTGCTCCAGGGGCGGATCGACATCCTCCGCGCGGAACTGGCCCGGCGCGGGCCGGAGTCCGTCCTGGGCGCCGGGCAGGTGCCCGCGCCCGAGCAGGGGTCCGTCGTCGAGCGGCTCGCGGAGATCCTCAAGGACGCGCCCGCCCGGCAGCGCTCCTCCGCCCGGCATGTGACGCTCGGCACACCGCACGGGGAGGAGTACCGGCAACTCGCCGCCCAGATGCTCGCCGAGGTCGAACTGTCGGACCTCGGGGCGCGTACGGACCGGGAGTTGGGCGCCGCGATGGGACGGCTCGAGCGGTACGAGCAGCAGGTGTCCGGGCGGCGGCAGCAGTTGCAGCGCACGGCCGACGGATGCGGCACGGAGATCGCCCGCAGGTACCGTGAGGGGGAGGCTCAGGTCGACGACCTGCTCGTCTGACGCGACGGCCGCGGAGACCCCGGGACCGGGGCGGGGAGCAGGTCGCCTCGATCGCGCCTGCTCCGCCTGTTCCACCTGTCGCCCGGAAGGCCACCGCCGATGTCCGCGTCCACAGTCTCCTCCTCCGGCTCCTCCGCCGTTTCCTCCTCCGCCCCGGCGTCCGCGTCCGGCGCGGCACAGGCGGTGCCGCCCGTGCTCGCCGAGGTGGTCCGCTCGGGGTTCGTGGAGGGGCGGCACCGGGGCAGCCTGGTGGTGCTGGCCGCGGACGGTTCGGTGGAGTGGGCGCTGGGGGACGTGAACGCGCCCGTCTTCCCGCGCTCGTCCAACAAGCCGATGCAGGCGGCGGGGGTGCTGCGCGCCGGGCTCGACCTGGCCGGTGAACGCCTGGCGCTCGCGGCGGCCAGCCACTCCGGGGAGGTCTTCCACCGCGACCTCGTGCACAAGATGCTCGGCGAGCACGGGCTGACCCCGGCGCAGTTGCGGTGCCCGCCGGACCTGCCGCTGGACCCGGAGGAGCAGGAGACCTACCTGGCCGCCGGGTCGGTGCGCGACCGGGTGGTGATGAACTGCTCCGGCAAGCACACCGCGATGCTCGCGGCGTGCGCGCTGCGCGACTGGCCGCTGGAGTCGTACCTCGACCCCGAGCACCCGCTCCAGCGGATCGTCCACACCGTGGTGGAGGAGGCGGCGGGCGAGCCGGTGGCGGCGGTCGGCACGGACGGCTGCGGCGCGCCGCTGGCGGCGATCAGCCTGACGGGCCTCGCCCGCGCCTACCGGTCCTTCGTTCTCGCCGCGCCCGGCACCCCCGAGCGCCGTGTCGCGGACGCCATGCGCGCCCACCCCGAGTACGTCGCCGGCACCCGCCGCCCCGACACCTGGCTGATGCGCGAGGTCCCCGGCACCCTGTCCAAGATGGGCGCGGAGGCCGTCCAGGCCGTCGCGCTCGCGGACGGCCGCGCCCTGGCCTTCAAGATCGACGACGGTGGGACGAGGACCCTGGGCCCGGTCCTGGCCCGCGCGCTGACCCTGATGGGCCTGGACGCCCCGGTGCTCGAACGCGTCGGGCACGCCCCGCTGCTGGGCGGCGGCCGGCAGGTGGGGGAGATCCGGGCGGCGTTCTGACCACGGCGGAGGACCACGACACCCCGCCGCGGCGGGGCCGGGAGGGGGCGCGGGCCGGGACGGCGGGGTGGGGGAAAACATCGCGACACCCCGCCCCCGGCGCCCCTACTGTCAGCCCATGACTGCCGCCAGCCCCGACATCGACGTACGTCCCATCACCGAGGCCGAGATCCCCGACTGGGCCCGCGCCCTGAAGACCGGCTTCCTGCGTCCCCCCGGCGTCTCCGAGGCCGAGATCGCCGACCTGCGCACGTACATCGAGCCGTCCCGCGCCCTCGGCGCCTTCGACGCAGGCCGGTGCGTGGCGACGTTCCGGTCCTTCCCGCAGGAGATCACGGCTGTCGGCGGGGCGACCGTTCCCGCCGACGCGATAACCAACGTCAGCGTCACCGCCACCCACCGCCGCCGCGGCCTGCTGTCCCGGATGATGGCCCAGGACCTGGCGGCCGCGAAGGAGCGCGGTGACGTCGTGGCGACCCTGATCGCCGCCGAGTACCCGATCTACGGCCGTTACGGGTTCGGTCCGGCCGCCTGGACGACCGAGTGGGCGATCGACGTGCCCCGGGCCGGCCTCGACCGCCGCCGGTCGGGACCGGAGGACGGCGGCCGGGTCGACCTCGTGGACGCCGACGACGTACGCAAGCTCGGGCCGGAGCTGCACGAGCGGCTGCGCCGCGCCCAGCCCGGCGCGGTCGACCGCTCCGACCGCTGGTGGCAGGTCAGCACCGGCGTGGTGTGCCCGGACCCCAGCCGGTGGACCGAGCGGTTCCACGCCGTCTACCGCGCCGCGGACGGCACGGTCGAGGGACTGGCGGCGTACCAGTGCGACGAGACGTGGTCGGACGCCAAGCAGCCGCTGAACACGGCCACGGTGAAGAACCTGATCGCGGTGACCCCGGCCGCCGAGCGCGCCCTGTGGCTGCACCTGTGCTCGATCGACTACGTGATGAAGGTGAAGAGCGGCTGGCGCGCCCCGGACGACCTGCTCCCCCTCTTCCTGCCGGACCCGCGCGCCGCCACGATCACCACGCACGCGGACTGGCTGTGGGTGCGGATCCTCGACGTCCGACGGGCCCTGGAAGCGCGGACGTACGAGGGCACGGGGACGCTGGTGCTCGAGGTCCTGGACCCGGCCGGAATGGCCGGCGGGCGCTGGCGCCTCGAGGCGTCGCCCGCCGGAGGGAACTGTACGCCGACGACCGGGAGCGCCGATCTGACGCTGGACGTGGCGGAGTTGGCGGCCCTGTGGCTCGGCGACGAGTCCGCGGTGCGGCTCGCCGCGCTGGGCCGGGTCCGGGAGGAACGAGCGGGCGCCGCCCGTGGGGCCGACGCCCTGCTGCGTACGTCCAGGCGGCCTTGGTGCCCGGACATGTTCTGAGCGCTCCTTCCTGCCGGTGCCGGGTGACGGATATGACGCGTCACGCATCCGTAGCTTGGCTGTTCGGTTGTGGCGGTACGAGACGGTGTTCAGTTGTGGCTGTGCGGCATGTTCGGTTGTGGCTGTGCCTGCCGGCTGTGCGCCGGTTGCTCGTGCCGGCTGTGCGCCGGCTGTTCAGTTGTGGCTGTGCCTGCGCGGTGCCGATGCCGGCTTCCGCTCCCCGTTGGCGTGCCGACCGACCGGGCTCCCGGCTCCCCTCCGGAAGGGAGCACGGTCGTACGTACCAACCGTCACCTGGTGGCCAACACTTGGAAGGTCTGGCCATGTCGCTCAAGTTGGCTACCAACTTCACTGCTGTTATCTCCGCTTGGAAGCGGCTCATAACCACCTTCCAGGGAACTGCCGGAAGATGGCGGGAAGTTGTACCGTTTGGCCGTGGACCCGGAACATGCCTCCGTCAATGGACGGAAGAGGTCACAGCGGCCACAGAGGTCACACCGCGAGGTGGCCGACGAGCTGCGGCGTCGGATCAGGACCGGAGTGCTGCGGCCGGGCCAGCGCATGCCCACCCAGGCCGAGCTGGCCGACGAGTTCGGCATCGAGCGCGGGGCCGTGCGCCAGGCCCTGCGCATCCTCCAGTCGGAGCACCTGCTCACCAATGTGTCCAAGGGGAGCCCGGCGACCGTCGCGGCCGGCCCGGTGGGGGCCCTGACCGGCCCCGCCGCCCCGCCGCTGCCCACCACGGCCGCGCTCGCGCCCCGTATCGCGGCCGCCTTCGACGCCCCCCATGTCGCCATCGACGCCCTGTGCCTGACCGCCATCTCGCTCACCCTGGCCATCGGTGAGCCGTTGCGGCAGATCCACGCCGGGCGACTGAAACCGGCCAAGGTCGACGTCCGCGTGCTGCTGCCCAGCCGGGACATCGACCTCGCCTTCCCGGCGCCGGTGGACGCCTCCGACGCGGGCCGGCTGCGCCGCGGCTGGCTGGCCCAGCGCAACGCCCAGGGCCAGGTGCTCAAGCACAACCTGCTGGCCCTGCGCGCCAGCCACGGGATCGACGTGCATGTGAGCTTCCGGGCGCTGCCCTTCACCCCGCCGGTCAAGCTGTACCTGCTCAACGACAGGGAGGCGCTCTTCGCGTACTACACGCTGCGGCGGCGTGAGCAGGAGATCGACCAGGAGCCGCTGGAGCTGTACGACGCGGAGGGCACGCGGTCGATCCTCTTCGCCTTCGAGCAGGGCGCGGGGGCGCGGGACACCACCTTCGTCGAGCAGTCCCACGTGTGGTTCAACGCACTGTGGGAGACGATCAGTTCGGAGCTGCTGCTCACGAGCTGACGCCTCCCACGCAAAGCGGCCCGGCCGCCGGGGACCCGCGTGTCACAGGGCGGGCCCCGCGAGCAGCATCGCCAGCACCACGGCCCCCACGGAGCTGAGGGTCGGGTTCTTGGCCTTGAGGCCGACGGTGAGCAGCAGCAGGCCGACGATGCCCATCGCGCCGTACTTCCACTGCACGAGTTCCTCGAAGCCGACGACGAAGATGGCTGACACAAGAGCGAGAGCAGGCACGGTGGTTCCCCCTTCGGACGATGACGGGCCGGGACGGGCGTGGGGGGTGTCGGAGAGAGGGCAATACTTCTGCCAACTCAATCAAGTTGGTGACCAACTATGCTTTAGATGTCCCCACTTGGCTGCCATCCATAAACAAGTTTCAAACAACTCCCTTTAGATGGGTCAAAGTTGTAGCGTTTGGTTGTGAACCAGGAGAGCGTGGCCGTGAACGGCAGCAGAAGAAGCTCGCCCCAGGAGATCGCCGACACACTGCGGGACCGGATCCGCTCCGGCGAGCTCCGGCCGGGCGACCGCCTGCCCACGCAGGCCGAACTCGCCGAGGAGTTCGGGGTGGAGCGCGGCACCGTGCGCCAGGCGCTGCGGGTGCTCCAGGAGGACGGCCTGCTCAGCAACGTCACCAAGGGCAGCCCGCCGCGCGTCGCCGTGCCCGTCGCCGCCCGCGCGGAGCCGCAGCCGACGATGGTCGGCCTCGCGCCCCGGCTCGTGGAGGCCTTCTCCGCCCCGCAGGTCAGGATCGACGCGGCCTGCCTCACGGCCGAGTCCCTGATGATCGCCGTCGGCGAGCCCCTGCGCCTGATCCACGAGGGCCGGCTGCGCCCCGAGTCGATCGACGTGCGCATTCTGCTGCCGTCCCGCAACATCGACCTGGCCTTCCCGGTCTCGGTGGACCGGCCGGGCCAGGAGGACCCGGTCCACGAGCGCTGGCTCGCCCAGCGCAACGCCCAGGGGCACGTCCTGAGCCACAACCTCAAGGCTCTGCGCGCGACCCACGGCATCGACGTCCGCGTGACCTTCCGGGCGCTGCCCTTCACCCCGCCGGTCAAGCTGTACCTGCTCAACGGCGCGGAGGCGCTGATGGCGTACTACATGATCACCCGCCGCGAGGAGTGGGCGGACGACGGGACGCTGGACATGTACGACGTCCTCGGCACGGAGTCCCTGCTGTTCTCCTTCGAGAGGGCGACCGGGCAGCGCGACGCCGCGTTCGTGGCGGAATCGCAGAAGTGGTTCGACGCCCTCTGGGAAACCATCACGTCGGATCTGACACTCTCCTAGTGACTTCTGATACGACGCAGACCGAAGCGGTGACAGCCGAGACCGGGAACGAGACCGAGGAACTGCGGAATCTGATCGCGGATGCCCATGTCGTGCTCTGGGACTTCGACGGGCCGATCTGCCGGCTGTTCGCCGGGCACTCGGCGGAGCGGGTGGCGAACGAACTGGTGCGGTGGCTGGAGGGCCAGGGCCTGCACGGCCTGCTGACCGGCTCCGAACGGCAGTCGCTCGACCCGCACGTCGTCCTGCGGGCCGTGGACCGCCGGCACCCCGGCAGCGACCTCGTCACGGAGCTGGAGGCGCGACTGACCGAGGAGGAACGGCGAGCCGTCCCCTCCGCGCAACCCACCCCGTACGCCGACCCGTTGATACGCACCTGGAAGGCCCTGGGCTCGCGCCTGGCCATCACCACCAACAACTCGCCCCTCGTGGTGCGCGAGTACCTTGACGGCCGCGACCTGGGCGACTGCTTCGCCCCCCACGTGTACGGGCGCACCCGGGACCTGGAACCCCTCAAGCCCGACCCGCACTGCCTGAACCGCGCCCTGAGCGCCACGGGCACGGCTCCCGGCCGGGCCCTGATGATCGGCGACACCCCCACCGACCACGAGGCCTCCCTGCGGGCCGGTGTGCGCTTCCTCGGCTACGCCCGCAACGCCCGCAAGGAGAAGCTGCTCAGGGAGGCGGGCGCCACCGTGGTCGTGGACTCCCTGGAACCGGTACTGAGGATCCTGCGGGGCCTGGGCGTCCCGCCGGTTCAGGCCTGAGTCATCAGCAGGGTGAAGGCGACGGCCGCACCGACCGCGACCCGGGTGTCGCGGGCCCGTATGCCCACGGTGACCGCGACCAGCAGGGCCGGGCCCAGCACGCCCAGCCGGGCCCGTGACTCGTTTGTCAGGAGGAACTCCCCCAGGATCCGGAGCAGTTGCAGCAGGACCACGTTCCCCACCAACCCTTCCAGTTTCAGTGAGGCGGTCAACCAGCAGGCCAATTGGGCTGGTTGTCTTGGAATGGATGTCCCCTGCCCGGCTGATCGCTTAACGCGGCAGGCCGGATTGACTGCCAACAGACCCGAAAGGCCGGTTTGTTGGCGGTCCGTCGGCGGTACGGTCAGGGTGTGGGCGAGGAACGCGCGATCGACGGCGGGGGCAGGGAGTTTCGCCGGGTGTCCGACGAGCTGCGGGCCCGGATGGCGGACGGCAGGTACCCCGTGCGCTCCTTCCTGCCCTCGCAGCGCGATCTCGCGGAGGAGTTCGGCGTCTCCAGGGACACCGTCCAGCGGGTGCTGCGGGAGCTGAGCAACGAGGGCTGGACGGAGTCCCGGCGGGGCAGCGGCACCCGCGTCAAGAAGAACCAGCGCATACAGTCCTCGGCGGCCAAGGCCACCCGGTCGGCCCGTGGCGTCACGCTGGGTCCGCTCATCAGTGAGGCGTTCGAACAGCCCGACGTTCGGCTGGACGTCTACACGCTGACGTCGGAGTCGCTGGACGCGCACATCCGGCTCCAGGCGGAACGCATCAGGGGCGGCTTCATCCGGCCGCAGAGCATCGTGCTGCGCATGCTCCTGCCGGCCACGTCGCTGCCGCTGCCCTACCCGCGGGCCATGGACGACGAGAACGCCCCCCGCCTGCACGACCGCCTGCTCGCCATCACGCGGCGGCACACCGACTCGCTGCGCGGTGTACTGCGCGAACTGCGGACCGAACAACTGGTGCCCGCGGTCGAGGTGCAGATCCGGCACGCACCGCTGACCCCGGCCTTCAAGCTCTACGTCCTCAACGGCACGGAGGTCCTCTTCGGGCCGTACGAGGTGATCGAACGCCCCGTGGTGCTCGAGACCGGCGAGGAGGTCAGGGCGCTCGACGTGCTGGGTCTTGGGTCGACCCTGACCCATCACGTGCGCGACGCGAACGCCGACTCGCCGGGGTCGGTCTTCGTGACCTCGATGCAGTCGTGGTTCGAGTCCGTGTGGGCACTGCTGTCGGAATGACGCGGCGGCACCTCCGCCACACGCTGTCCGGTAGCATGCGCGCACCGCATGAGCGACAGCTCCGTTTCTCACGTATGGCACGCAAGAGGTGGCGTGAAGGCGACCTCGACGGTGCGACGCAGTCCGGAGACCACAGGCAGGGGCACACCACCCGTTGTGCCGACGCCGGGTGCGCTCCGATCGTGTCCTTTATGGGGCGTGGCGTACCTTTTTTCACACCATCACTTCTGAGCACTTGAGCAACTGGAGCGGCCGTGGGCGCACCTCCTCCCCGTCCCTTTCTCGGGGAACACGCCCTCCGCGACGTCAGGGCGTTCGTGCGGCTCGCCGCCAGGCTGGGCCGGGCGAGCAGCGGCCACCACAACCAGAACCACGTGCTGCCGCTGACGGAACGCATGGCGCGGCTGCTGGGCCGGGAGGCCGGCACGTCGGTGACGGTGCGCATCCGCCGGGCCCGGGTGCTGCCCGTGGTGATCAGGACCTGGAGGGACGAGGCCGACATCCTCGACACCGTCAGAGGCGTGCTGCCCAACGTTCCGGAGTGCCTGGTCAAGCAGGACTCCTTCGCGATCCACAGCTACGTCGAGGGCGTTCCGCTCTCCAGCGTCTGCGGCAACGGCAAGCCGGTCGACACGCTGCTGGTCAAGGCGCTGGCGGAACTGCTCGCCCGGATGACCCAGGTCCGCAGGGAGGTGCTGCCCCCGCTGCCGTCCGAGTGGCCGCGCAACGACAAGGACAGCCAGGCGTTCCTGCAGACGCTGGCGCGGCTCGCGGACCGGCAGATCAGGCAGGCCAATTGGCAGGATTTCGGTGGGCTGTTCGCGGCCCTGGGCATCCCCGAGGACGCCCTGGTCCAACTGGCCGAGCGTGTGCCCGCGATGGCCAGACGGCCGTACAGCCTGCTCCACGCGGACCTGCACCGCGACAACCTGATCATGTCCTACGACGGTGACCCGGCCCTCATCTGCGTCGACTGGGAGCTGGCGACCTACGGCGATCCGCTGCACGACCTCGCCACGCACCTGGTCCGCATGCAGTATCCGGGCCACCAGTGGCACGAGGTGATCGACGCCTGGGCCGAGGCCATGAGCCACATCCGCCCCGCCTCCGTCAACGGCCTGGGCAACGACCTGCGGCACTACGTCGCCTTCGAGCGGGCGCAGTCCGTCTACCCGGACGTGATGCGGGCGGCGAGGGCCCTGGAGGACGCGCCCGACCAGAAGAGCCTGGACGAGGCGACGGCCTCCGTCCAGCGGGCGCTGGAGACGGCCGCCGAACCGCTCGGCCTCAGGAACGTTCCGGACACCGCGCAGATCGAACGCATCCTCTTCCGCTGGCGGGCCTCCCGGACGGCGGGACGGACCGGCGGTGCCAGGCAGGCCGCGGAGACGGTCTCCTGGTCGTGGGACCCGCGCCTTCCGGAGCGGCCCGACTTCCCCGGCTCCGCGATCCGCCACGCGCTGCTCGCCGAGGGGACGGCCCCGGCCAGATGGGTCCTCAAGGGCACCACCCACCTCAACTCGGTGGTCCGCGTGCCCGAGTCGGATGTTCCGGTGGTGGTACGCCGCAAGGTGGCGAACGTCTGCCGCCGTGAGCCGAGCTTCCTCAGCGAGCATGCCGTGCTGCGGGCCATCGAGCAGTCCGGCGTCCCCGTGGCGGCGCCGAAGGTGCTCGCCCTGGGCCGCAGCCACCGGGGGGAACCCTGCGCCATCCACACCTACGTCGGCCCCGAGGACCCCGACCGTCCGCCCAGCCACCCGGAGCACGGCCTGCGACCGCACGAGGCGGACGCGCTCGTCGACCAGCTCTGCGCGCTGACCGGCGTGGACTACCGGGAGCTCGACCCGGTCGCGGGCAAGGAGGCCTTCTTCACCTGGCTGTGCGACCAGCTCGTGCTCCTGGTGGAGAAGCTGCCCAAGGAGTCGCGGCAGCTGGCCCGGTTCCTCGGCCTGCCCGGCGCGTCCCGGCTCCGGCAGATCCTCTCCCGCTTCTGGGTCAGCCCCCGCTGCCCGTCGCTCCTGCACGGCGACCTGAACCCGTGGAACCTCGTACGCCGCGAGGACGCCCTCGCCCTCACCGTCATCGACTGGGAGATGGCCCTGATCGGCGACCCGCTGTACGACCTGGTCCGCCACATGCACCTCACACCGACCCGCCCGGAGATCCGCGAGCGCATGTTCAGTCGCTGGGAACGCCGCCTGCCCGCCGAGTACACGGCCGGCTGGCGCCAGGACTGGCGCGTGTACCACCGACTGGAGACCGTCCGCTCCGCCTACGTGGACCTGGACCGCCTGGTCACCGGCGCCAGCCTGGACGCCCCGAACGTCCGCCGAGCCGTCGACTCCTACGCGATGACCCTCGCCGAGGCCACGGGCTTCCTGGGCCTGACGGTCCGAGCCACGGCAAACCCGTACCTGGCGCGGGCTCTGGCCTAGCCGAGCTCCACGACGTCGGCGACCACACAGCTCACGTTGTCCGGGCCGCCGGAGCCGTTGGCGAGGGCGACGAGTTCGCGGACCGTCCGCTCCGGCTCCCCGGTCTCGGAGAGCACCCGCTGGATCTCTTCGGCCGGCACGACGCTCGACAGGCCGTCGGAGCAGAGCAGGTAGCGGTCTCCTCGCCGGGCGTCGTGCAGACGCATGTCGGGGGTGCCGTCGGCTCCTTGGCCCAGGGCTCGTATCAGGAGCGACCGCTGGGGGTGGGAGGCGGCTTCCTCCGGGCTGAGGCGTCCTTCGTCCACCATCGTCTGCACCATGGTGTGGTCGTGGGTGATCTGGAACAGCTCCGTGTCGCGCAGGAGGTGGACGCGGCAGTCGCCGATGTGGACGAGGGCGAGTTGCGATCCGGTCCAGAGCATCGCGGTGAGCGTGGTGCCGGCCTCTTCGGGGGACGAACCGGCCCCCGCGATGCCGTGAACGGCCCGTTGGGCCTGCTCGATCGCGTCCTCCAGGACATTGAGGAGACTGCCCGCCGGGATGCTGTCGGTTTCGAGGTGCTTGAGCGCGTCGACGGCGGCCGCGCTCGCGGGGGCTCCCTGGCTGCCGTAGCCGTCGGCGACGGCGAGCAGGCGGGACCCGGCGTAGGCGGTGTCCTGGTTGCTCTCGCGGACGAGGCCGGTGTCGGACAGAGCGGCGTAACGGATGCCCAGGGGCCTGGTGGTCGGGGACATGGCAGGGTCCTTCCAGGACAGGTGGTCGATGAGGAAGGCGGCCAGGTCACGCCGTGCGGCGGTGTCGGCCTCGACCCGGGCCCAGAACGCGCGGATCTCCTGGGCCGCCGCGGCCGCCTCCAGCGAGCAGACGTGCCGGATGCGGGTCAGCGGCATCCCCAGACGCCGGAGCCAGGCGACCAGCCGGGCCCGGTCCAGTTGTTCCGGTGCGTAGAGGCGGTAGCCGGTCACCGGGTCCACACGAGCCGGGGTCAGCAGGCCGAGCTCGTCGTAGAGACGCAGCGCCTTCGGCGACAGCCGGGACGCCCTCGCGAACGCCCCGATGGTCAGCAACCCCATGCCCGCCCCCTCACACCGGGCACATCGCCCGGCCCCTCGATGCTCCGACCTCCCCCAAGGTGAAGGTCAACCCGAAGCTCCTCGCCCGGTGATTCCGTGACAGCAGCGTCGTGAGGAGATCGAGCCTGCCCGGGTCGACGACACCGTTCAGCAAGGTGTCCGGCCCGTCGAAAGGAACGGGACGTCCAGCCGGCCCCGACGAAGTGCCCGGCCACGGCCGAAGTGCGGCGTCCCCGCAGGACGCCGCACAGGTTGTTGGCGGCCTCCTGCCACCTGGGGGCCGGCTCCAGGCCCTCGTCCGAGATGTCCATGGCCGGATTATGGATCTCCGGTGGCCTCCCGTCACCGGCACAGCGCACTCTTGCAAGCGGGTTGCTTGCAATTGTTAGCGGTGGTGGTGCAAGGTGGAGGCATGGCATCGCTCAACGTCGGCAATCTCGGTGAGTATCTGCGCGAGCAGCGGCGCAACGCGCAGTTGTCGTTGCGGCAGCTCGCCGATGCCGCCGGGGTGTCCAATCCGTATCTGAGCCAGATCGAGCGCGGGCTGCGCAAGCCGAGCGCGGAGGTGCTCCAGCAGGTCGCCAAGGCGCTGCGGATCTCCGCGGAGACGCTGTACGTGCGGGCCGGGATCCTCGACGCCGAGCGGGACCGGGACGACGTGGAGACGCGCGCCGTCATCCTCTCCGACCCGTCGCTGAACGAGCGGCAGAAGCAGGTGCTGCTCCAGATCTACGAGTCCTTCCGCAAGGAGAACGGGTTCGGGACCGCCGAGACGGACGGCACCGGCGACACCGTTGGCACCACCGGCCACGGCACCCGCGCGGCGGACGACGGCGCCGGCGCCGACCAGGGCTCCATACCCGTCCGGCCCGCCCCCGACGGGCAGAGCGGTACCCGCACGTCCGGCGGCAGTGACGCCGATCCGCGGGAGGCGGCGGGCTGATCCCAGCGATCCCACGGGCACGGCCCGCAGGGGCCGGGCGCCAGGCCCGGCCACCGCGGAAACCCAGAACCCTCAGCCACAAGCGATCCGGGAGGACCATCTCCATGGCCATCACCGACGACCTGCGCAAGACCCTCAGCGACCCCACGCCGCTCTACTTCGCCGCGGGCACCGCGGATCTGGCCCTCCAGCAGGCCAAGAAGGTGCCCGCCCTGGTGGAGCAACTGCGCGCCGACGCCCCGGCCCGTATCGACGCGGTGCGCAACACCGACCCGAAGGCCGTCCAGGCGCGGGCCACCGCCCGCGCCAAGGAGGCCGGTCTCCGGGTCAGGGAGACGCAGGAGAACCTCCAGACCAGGGTCAACGGCTTCCTGAACTACCTGGACACCGACCTGAAGAGGCTCAGCACCAACCTCGACGCCGACCTGAAGAGGCTCGGCGAGAGCGCCCAGGACCTCGCCCTGCGCGGGGTCGGCGTCGCCGCCGAGTACGCCGTCAAGGCCCGCGAGACCTATGAGAAGGTCGCCGAGCACGGCGAGCAGACCGTGCGGACCTGGCGCGGCCAGGCCGCCGACGGCATCGAGGACATCGCCGAGGAGGTCGAGGAGCTCGCCGTCGCGGTCGAGCCCGGGCCCGAGCCGAAGGCGGAGCCGGTCGTGGTCAAGGAGGAGGGGCCGGCCGAGGCCACGCCCATCACGGCCAAGAAGAACCAGGCGAAGAAGGGCCCGGGCGTGCGCAAGGCCCCGCCCACGGCGAAGAAGACCACCCCGCCCGCCCCGTAGGCGGCGCCGGGAGGCGGCGACACGCCGGAACGCCTCACCCGTATGGGCGACAGGCACCCGGGCCGGGCACCCTTGGGGTGTCCGGCCCGTTCTACGGGTACGGTGGCGGCGTAGGAATCGGGAGAGAACGGGCGGTGGGCAACATGCTGATGCTGGGCTTCCAGGGGCTCCTGGGGATTTTGAAGATCGTCCTGATGGCCCTGGCAGCGTTCGGGCTGTTCGACGCCGCGTTCCGGCGCGAGGACGCCTTCCGCGCGGCCGACAAACAGAACAAGGTGTTCTGGCTGATCATCCTGGGCATCGCGCTCGCCGTGAGCTACCTGTTCTCGATCTTCTCGTTCCTGCCGATCATCGGCGTCATCGCGAGCATCGTCTACATCGTCGACGTCCGGCCCGCGCTCAAGCAGGTCTCCGGCGGGAACGGCTGGGGGCGCCGCCGCGGCAGCAGCAGCGACGGCCCGTACGGCCCCTACAACGGCGGCCGGTGACCCCCGGGGTCGACGACGCCCCGCGCCGGTCGGCTACGGCTCCCGGTCCAGCAGGACCACGGCCACGTCGTCGGTGAGCTCGCCGCCGTTGAGCCCGCGCACCTCATTCACCGTCGCCCGCAGCAGCCCCTCCCCGCGCAGCCCCTGGTCGAGCTGGCGGCGGACCACGTCGACCATGCCGTCCTGGCCCAGCCGCTCACCGTCGTCCCCGACCCGGCCCTCGATCAGGCCGTCGGTGTAGAGCATCAGGCTCCACTCGGCGCCGAGCTGCACCTGCATCCGCGGCCAGCGGGCGCCGGGCAGCAGGCCCAGGGCGGGGCCGTTGTTCTCGTACGGCAGCAGCCGGGCGGGCCGGCCGGGAGTGATCACCAGCGGTGACGGGTGGCCGGCCAGGCACAGACCCGCGTGGCGCCCGTCGGGCGCTATGTCGACCGCGCACAGGGTCGCGAAGATCTCGTCGTCGGAGCGCTCGTGCTCCAGCACCTGCTGGAGCGTGCCCAGCAGCTCGTCCCCGCACAGCCCCGCCAGGGTCAGCGCCCGCCAGGCGATACGCAGCTCCACGCCGAGCGCCGCTTCGTCGGGTCCGTGCCCGGAGACGTCGCCGATCATGGCGTGCACGGTGCCGTCGGGGGTGCGGACGGCGTCGTAGAAGTCGCCGCCGAGCAGCGCGCGCGAGCGGCCGGGGCGGTAGCGGGCGGCGAAGCGCAGCGTGGACCCGTCCAGCAGGGGGGTCGGCAGCAGGCCACGCTCCAGGCGGCGGTTCTCCTGCGCGCGCAGCCGGCCCTCGGCGAGCCTGCGCTCGGCCGAGTCGGAGCGCTTGCGCTCCACCGCGTAGCGGATGGCACGGCTCAGCAGCCGCCCGTCCAGCTCGTCGCGGAACAGGTAGTCCTGGGCGCCGACCCGCACGGCCTGGGCGGCGCGCTCGGCGTCACCGGAGGAGGTGAGCGCGAGGACGGCGTGCCGGGGCGCGAGTTCGAGCACGTGCCTGAGCACGGCGAGCTCGTCGTCGTCGCCCGCGGACCGGCCGGGCGCGGGCAGCGCGAGGTCCAGCAGGATGCAGTGGACGTCGTCGGTGAGCAGCCGCCCGGCCTCGGTGAGGTTGCGGGCCCTGCGCACGCGGATCGGTTTGCCGGACGAGTCGAGCAGTTCGGGCACCATCGGCGAGCCGACCGGGTCGTCCTCGATCAGCAGCAGCGTGAGCTGGGTCGTGTTGGCCGGGGTGGCGGCGCGGTTGTCGTTCTCGACCGTTGCTTCCTTACGCGGGGCCTTCGCTGCGGAGGTGCCGTCGCCGTGGGACGCGGTCTGTGCCTGGTCGCACTCCGCGGCCGGGACTGTCCTCTGCCGCGGTACGGGCACGGGCATTGTCCTGGGTTCCTTCCCTCCCCCCGAGGGCATGGCGGGTACCGAGGGACCTCGGGCCGCCGACGGGGACATTAGCGGTAGTGGGCGCCGCGGGGGAATGGTGTGAGGCGCGTCGCTCCGGCTTTCGCCGTTGTCATATGCCGCGATCCCTACCGGAGTTGGACACGGCGGCGCCGGGGCCGGAATGACGAAGGTCACGTCACCCGTGGGTTTGGCGGCGACCTGGGGTGCGATCGGTCACGTGGCCGGGGTCACCGGGGGAGGGCGAGGGGGCTGGTCCGTGGGGGATCGGCCCGTGTCCCGCCGTGGGGGTTCAGTCCGTGGGGGTTCATTCCGTGGCGGGTCGTACGACTCCCAGGATCGGCATCGAGCCCGCTCCGGCGAGGGTCACCGTTCGCCCGGGCCGCGGGGCGTGGACGATCGTGCCGTCGCCGACGTACATCCCGACATGGCTGGCGTCGTCGAAGTAGATGATCAGGTCGCCGGGCTTCATGTCCTTGATGTTCACGCGCTGGAGCTGCCGCCACTGCTGCTGCGAGGTGCGCGGGACGGGGTGGCCGGCCGCCGCCCAGGCCTGGGAGGTGAGGCCGGAGCAGTCGTACGTCCGCGGACCCACGGCGCCCCATTCGTACGGTTTGCCGAGCTGTGCCGTGGCGAACTCGACCGCCTTCCTGCTCGCCGGGGAGGCCTTGCCCTTGAGCTCGTCGAGGATCCCGGTGCTCAGCCAGGCCGACTGGGCCTGGTCGGCGGCCTGCCGCTCCAGTTCGGCGAGGCGCTCGCGCTGCCGCTTCTCCAGCTTGGCCTCGAGCTCTTTGGCCTCCTTGATCCGCTGTTTGATCCGCTTCTTCGCGGCGGCCTTGGCCTTGCGGCCCGCCTCCAGTTCCCGCAGGCGCTCGGCGGCGTCGTCCGCGTACAGCTTCAAGTCCTGCTGGGCGCGGGTCGTTTCCTCGATCAGGCTCTTGGTCGCACGCTGGCTCTGGAGCAACTGGCCGGCCCCGTCGAAGAAGTCCTGCGGGTCGTTGCCGAGCATCAGCTGGACCTGGGGCGGCAGACCGCCCGTGCGGTACTGGGCGCTGGCCGCGGCGCCGGCACGGTCCTTCAGCCCGTCGAGTTTCCCCTGCTCGTCGGCGATCTTCCGGTTCAGGTCCGTGATCTCGGCGGACTGCTTCTTCGCCTTCTCGTCGGCCAGGTTGTAGGCATCGGTGGCGACGGCCGCGTCGTGGTAGAGCTTGTCCAGCTTGGTGCGGACGGCCTCGAGATCCTGGTCGGGCGCGAGCGTGACGGAGGGGGAGGGCGGGGGCGGGGAAGCGGATGCGGCAGGCGACGTCGGGTCCGGCAACGCGCGTGCGAAGGCGGTGCCGGGTGCTCCCAGGAGCGTCACCGCGCAGACCACGGTCACGGCCGCCGCGAGCACACTGTGCCTGCCCCGTCCCATACTCCGCCCCCCCCAGCTGGTTAACCGTCAGTAACATATGGACGCTCGGGTGATCGTGCCACGACTCGGCGCAAAGCGACAGAGGTGTGGCGATCTCCCGGCGATCTCCCCGTCTGTGTGACGAACGACCCGCAAAGATCGTTCCCCGCAGGTCACGGCGGATGTGCGAACTGCCGCGCGCCCGACAGCGGTCAGTCAGTCGCGCGGCGCCAACGCCCGCCAGCCGACCGTCACTTCGCCCTGCCGCCATCGCGTCGGACCGTCCGTCACCGGCCAGTCGGCCGCCAGGTCGCGCACCGTGCGGATCCAGCGCTGCCGGGCGCCGTATGAGGCGTACGGCGCCGCGCTCGCCCAGGCGCGGTCGAAGTCGCGCAGGAAGGCGTGCACCGGCTCGCCCCTGACGTTGCGGTGGATGAGCGCCTTCGGGAGGCGTTCGGCCAGGTCGGACGGGCGGTCAAGAGAGCCGAGCCGGGTGGCGAAGGTCACCGTGCGGGGGCCCTCCGGGCCGAGCGCGACCCATACGTGCCGGCGGCCGATCTCGTCGCAGGTGCCCTCGACCAGCAGCCCTCCGCGCGAGTGCCCGTCCGCCGGGGCGAGCCGCGCGCGCAGCCGCTCCCAGACGGCGGCGACCTCTCCCTCGTCGTACTGCCGCAGCACGTTCGCCGCGCGGATGAGGTGCGGGCGCCGCGGGACGGGAACCTCGAAGCCGCCGTGCCGGAAGACGAGTCCGTCGCGCTCGTACGGTTTCGCGGCCGCGACCCGGGCCGGTTCGATCTCGACGCCGACCACGCGCGCGCGTGGAGCGGCGGTGCGCAGCCGGTGCAGCAGCTCGACCGCCGTCCAGGGGGCGGCGCCGTAGCCGAGGTCGACGGCCACCGGCTCGGCGGCGCGGCGCAGCTCGGCGCCGTGCACGGCCGCGATCCAGCGGTCCATGCGGCGGAGCCGGTTGGGGTTGGTCGTCCCGCGCGTCACCGTTCCCACGACGGGGGTCCCCCCGCTCGAGCGAAGCCGAGACTGGGGGAGGGTCGCTGCGCGGGATGTCATGCATACGAGGGTATGGCCCCCCTCGAACCGCACGGCACGGACGTACCACCCTCCCGCACGAGCCCCGCCGCCTTGCTCGGTTCGGGCGCGGGGGGTAGCGCCGTGCGAGGTACGGCCTGCGCACCCCGCCGGCCCGCCGACCTGCCGGGCGACCTGGGCGCCGCCGGTCGCCGTGATTCTCTGGCGGGCGCGGCACGTTGCGCGGCGGGTGCGCGTCCGGCGGCAGGCGCGTCGCGCGGGCCGGGTTCGAAGGCACGGGCTTGGCGGCGTGCGGGGCACGGCCCCGTCCTGCGGCCGGGCCCGCCACGACGTGTGCGGGTGCGTCGGGAAGGCGGGACGGGCCGCCGGGCGGTGGCGTGGGCCTGTCTCACGGCGTGCCCTGCCACGACCGCCGCGCGGCACGGCCCGCGCGGCGGTCGTGGCAGGTTGCGCACGCGTGCGTAACGCCCTGGTCCCGCGGTACCCGCAGCGTTGGCCGCGCCTGTGGGCGGACGCGGCTGCACAGGAAGCCGTCGGAAGCCCGGCCGCCGGAGGTGATGTCCCGATCGTGCGGCTCCCGCGGCGCGTCCGGCACTGCTCGCGTCCTGGCGGCCATGGCCCCCACGTCGAACGGTTGAGCGATGGTCGGTAATGATTGGGCAAAGGAGCCCGGGGCGGAAATGGAGTCGGGGCCTCTGGCGTTGGGTCTTGGAGGGCGCTCGGCGCCCTCCGTCCGGCATGTCCGCAACGAGGAGGAGCGCCACGTGAGCCAGTACGTCAGCAGGCTCGGGCGCCGTTCCCCGACGGCACCCGCGCGACTGCGACTGCACCGCCGGCCCCGGCGCGTCGCCATGCTCTCCGTGCACACCTCACCGCTCCACCAGCCCGGCACGGGCGACGCCGGCGGCATGAACGTCTACATCGTCGAGCTCGCCCAGCGGCTGGCCGCCCAGGGCGTCGAGGTCGAGGTCTTCACCCGGGCCACCGCGGGGGATCTGCCGCCCGCCGTCGAACTCTCCCCGGGCGTCCTCGTCCGGCACGTCGACGCCGGCCCCTACGAGGGCCTGGCCAAGGAGGAACTGCCCGCCCAGCTCTGCGCCTTCACGCACGGCGTCATGCAGGCCTGGGCCGGTCACCGCCCCGGCCACTACGACCTCGTCCACTCCCACTACTGGCTCTCCGGCCACGTCGGCTGGCTCGCCGCCCAGCGCTGGGGCGTCCCCCTCGTGCACGCCATGCACACCATGGCCAAGGTCAAGAACGCCAGCCTGGCCGAGGGCGACACCCCGGAGCCCGCCGCCCGCGTCATCGGCGAGACCCAGATCGTCAACGCCGCCGACCGGCTGATCGCCAACACCGACGAGGAGGCCGGCGAACTCGTACGGCACTACAGCGCCGACCCCGCCAAGGTCGCCGTCGTGCACCCCGGCGTGAACCTCACCCGTTTCCGCCCCGGCGACGGCCGCGCCGCCGCCCGCGCCCGCCTCGGCCTGCCGCAGGACGCCCTGATCCCGCTGTTCGCCGGCCGTATACAGCCGCTCAAGGCTCCCGACGTGCTGCTGAGGGCCGTGGGCGTCCTCCTCGACCGGCGGCCCGAGCTGCGCTCCCGCATCGTCGTACCCGTCGTCGGCGGCCCGAGCGGCAGCGGCCTCGCCAAGCCGGAGGGCCTGCAGAAGCTGGCCGCCCGGCTCGGCATCGCCGACGTCGTACGGTTCTGCCCGCCGGTCGGGCAGGACCGGCTCGCCGACTGGTTCCGGGCCGCGTCCGTCCTGGTCATGCCCTCCTACAGCGAATCCTTCGGCCTGGTCGCGATAGAGGCGCAGGCGACCGGCACCCCGGTCGTCGCTGCCTCGGTCGGCGGCCTGCCGGTGGCCGTACGGGACGGCGAGACGGGATTCCTGGTCCAGGGCCACGACCCGGCCGACTACGCGCACGTGCTGAGCCGGTTCGCCGACGCCCCGCACCTTGCCGACCGGATGGGCGAGGCCGCCGCCCGGCACGCGCGGTTCTTCGGCTGGGACGCGTCGGCGGCGGCCACGGCCGACGTGTACACGGCCGCGTTGCAGGCCCACCGGCGTCGCGTACGCTCGCCCCATGGGTAGCGCCACGGGTGCCACGGGTGAGGCGGAGCAGCAGCGCGCGACGCGGGTCGTCGAGGACGTCCTCAAGAGCGCCGAACTGGAGTGGGAGAGCCCGCGGTCCGGCACCTACGTCGTGAAACTTCCCGGCACCCGCAAGCTGTCGACCACCCTGTCGATGATCGTCGGCCGGCACTCGCTGTCCCTGAACGCCTTCGTCGTCCGGCACCCCGACGAGAACGAGTCCGCCGTCCACCGCTGGCTGCTGGAGCGCAACCTCAAGCTGTACGGCGTGAGTTACGCCGTCGACCAGCTCGGCGACGTCTACCTCACCGGCCGGCTGCCACTGGCCGCGGTGACCGCCGACGAGGTCGACCGGCTGCTCGGGCAGGTCCTGGAGGCGGCCGACGGCAGCTTCAACACCCTGCTGGAGCTCGGCTTCGCCTCGGCGATCCGCCGCGAGTACGCCTGGCGCGTCTCGCGTGGCGAATCGACCCGCAACCTGGAGGCGTTCGCGCACCTGACCCGGCGCCCGGCCGACTGACCCTCACCCCGCCTCAGATGAGGTGCCGAGCCTGCCCCGTGAGATCCCGCGGCCGTAGCGCCCCGGAGTCACCCCCATGAGCCTCCTGAAGTGCCGGGTCAGATGGGCCTGGTCGTAGAAGCCGGTCTCGGCGGCCACCTCGGCCGGTCTCCGCCCCGCCAGCAGCAGCCGGCGGGCGCGGTCCACCCGGCGTGACATCAGGTACTGGTGCGGAGCGATGCCGTACGCGCCGCTGAACGCCCGTACCAGATGGGCGGGATGGGCCTGCACGAGGGACGAGGCCTCGTCGAGCGTGACGCCCCGCGGCAGCCGCTCGTCGAGCAGTTCGCGCACCCGGCGGGCGAGGGCGGGGTCGCGGCGCGGGGCCCCGACGGCGAGCCGTGGCCGCAGATGGGCGCGCAGCCGCTCGCCGATGAGCGTCAGCCGGCTCTCCGCCTCCAGCTCGTCACCGGGCAGCGTGAGCGCGGTGTGCACCTGCCCGACCCGCCGCCGCAGCACCGGATCGCGCAGGTCAGGACCGTCCACGGCCGCCCCGATGAGCTCGTCGCCCAGGTGGGTGGTGTCCAGGTACAGCACCCGCTTGCGGAAGCCGCGCGGGCCGACGGGCGAGCCGTTGTGCGGGACGTGCGGCGGCAGCAGGGACACGGTGTCGTGCGGGGTGCCGTGCTCGTGCCGGTCCAGGTCGTACCGTACGGCGCCGTCGTCCACGATCAGCAGCGTCCACGCCTCGTGGACGTGCATCGGGTAGGCGTACTCGGTGAAGTGCGCGTGGAACACCTCCACGACGCCCGGGACACGCGGGCGCCAGGCGGAGACGTTCCGCTGCGGGGCCATGCAAAGAACGTACAAGACGGCGCGGTACGGCGTTCGGGAGCCTCGTTCCATGAACGACGAGCAGCCCATCCGCTTCGACACCAAGATCGCCGTCCTGCTGCGCGAGGACCTGGAGCCCTGGCAGCGCCTGAACGTCACCGCGTTCCTGGTCAGCGGCCTCGGCACGACGGTCCCCGAGGTGATCGGGGAGCCGTACGAGGACGCCGGCGAGGTGCCGTACCTGCCGATGTTCCGCCAGCCGGTGCTGGTCTTCCAGGGCACCAAGGAGACGCTGACCGCGGCGCACGGGCGGGCCCTGTCCCGGTCCCTGCCGCGCGCCGTCTTCACCTCCGACCTGTTCACCACGGGCAACGACCGCGAGAACCGGGCCGCGGTCAGGGCCGTGCCGACCGCCGAGCTGGACCTGGTGGGGCTCGCGGTGTACGGGCCGCGCAACGCGGTGGACAAGGTGCTGAAGGGAGCGCAGATGCACCCGTAGCGGCGCCGGCGCCTGGTCCACGTGGGCTTACACGGTGCCTGTGCCGACCTCGGTACGGGGCTCGGCGCGGGTTTCCACGACGGCCGGCGCGGACTTCGGCAGGCGGCGCATCAGGGCCCAGTAGGCGAGGGCGGCGGCCGTGCCGACGGCCGCGCACATGCCCCACAGCCACTCGGCGCCGAACCGGTCGATGACGGCGCCGGACATCAGGGGCGCGACCAGGGCGGCCACCGACCAGGACAGGGTGTAGACGCCCTGGTAGCGCCCGCGCCCGTGCACCGGGGAGAGCCGGACGACAAGACCGGTCTGGGTGGGCGCGTTGATCATCTCGCCGAGCGTCCACACGCACACCGTGAGCGCGAACACGCCGACCGATCCGGCGAACGCCGTGAGCCCGAAGCCGTACCCGGCGAGGAGCGAGGAGATGATCAGCAGCCGCCCGGGATCCCGGTGCTCGATGAAACGGGTGACCGGGATCTGCAGGGCGACGATCATGAACCCGTTGACGGCGAGGGCGGTGCCGTAGTCGGCGGGCGTGAACCCGGCCCGGCCCATGGCGATCGGCAGCCCGACCGACCCCTGCTGGAAGACGACGGCGATCAGGAAGGACGCCCCGACGACGCCCATGAAGCGTCCGTCCCTCAGGACGGTCCACAGCCGGACGGCGTCGCCGCCCTCCTGGCTCACCTGCGCGTCCGGGCCCGGCCGGGACTCGGGCAGCTTCAGGAAGACGACGATCGCGCAGGCCATCGTCATCGCGGCCTCGATCAGGAAGCCGGCGAGGTAGCTGTACTCGGCGATGAAACCGGCCGCCATGGAGGAGACGGCGAAGCCGAGGTTGATCGCCCAGTAGTTGAGGGAGAAGGCGCGGACCCGGTCCTCGGGCCGCACGATGTCGGCCATCATCGCCTGCACGGCGGGCCGGGAGGCGTTGCTGGCCATGCCGACCAGGAAGGCGACGGCGGCGATGGCGACGGGATCCCGGACGAACCCGAGCGCCGCGACGGACACGGCGGTGGCGGACTGGGCGACCAGCAGGGTCGGCCGCCGTCCCAACCGGTCGGCCATCACGCCCCCGGCGAGCGAGGAGACGACCCCGCCGAGCCCGTGCAGCGCGGCGACCAGACCGGCGTACGAGGCGGAGTAGCCGCGGTCGAGGGTCAGGTACAGCGCCATGAACGTCGCGACGAAGGCACCGAGCCGGTTGACGAGGGTGCTGGTCCACAGCCACCAGAACTCACGGGGGAGTCCCGAGACGGTCTCGCGGGCGGCGCGTCTGAGACTGGCGACGGACATGGACGACCCCCCGGGGATGTACGCGGATGTAAGCGGCTGATAAGGCGAGCACAACTTACGTGGCGGGGCCCGTGCAGGACCACTCGATTAACAGAAGCCGTCAACTGTCGGCCGCCTCCGCGGGGTGGCCGTCCGCCTGGCGGGCACCGGGGCAGGGGCCCGAATGCGTGGATTACGCTCTGAGGCATGGCCGACGCACCGTACAAGCTGATCCTGCTCCGCCACGGCGAGAGCGAGTGGAACGCGAAGAACCTGTTCACCGGCTGGGTGGACGTCAACCTCAACGACAAGGGCGAGAAGGAGGCGGTCCGCGGCGGTGAGCTGCTGAAGGACGCCGGCCTGCTGCCCGACGTGGTCCACACCTCCGTCCAGAAGCGCGCGATCCGCACGGCCCAGCTCGCGCTGGAGGCAGCCGACCGTCACTGGATCCCGGTCCACCGCTCCTGGCGCCTGAACGAGCGCCACTACGGTGCCCTCCAGGGCAAGGACAAGGCCCAGACCCTTCAGGAGTTCGGCGAGGAGCAGTTCATGCTGTGGCGCCGCTCCTACGACACCCCGCCGCCGCCGCTGGACCGCGACGCCGAGTACTCCCAGTTCTCCGACCCGCGCTACGCGAACCTCCCGCCGGAGCTGCGCCCGCAGACGGAGTGCCTGAAGGACGTCGTCGTCCGCATGCTCCCGTACTGGTTCGACTCGGTCGTCCCCGACCTCCTGGCCGGCCGCACCGTCCTGATCGCCGCCCACGGCAACAGCCTGCGCGCCCTGGTCAAGCACCTCGACCAGATCTCGGACGCCGACATCGCGGGCCTCAACATCCCCACCGGCATCCCCCTCTCCTACGAACTCGACGCCGACTTCCGCCCCGTCACCCCGGGCGGCAAGTACCTCGACCCGGACGCGGCGGCCGCCGCCATCGAGGCGGTCAAGAACCAGGGCAAGAAGAAGTAAGCGCCCACGAACAAGCCCCTTCCCTGCGGCTTCTCCGCTGGGAAGGGTTTTTTCGTCAGCAGGGGCCGTCTTTGCGCTGTCAGGTCGACCCGGACCGGGTCCTTGCCGAGAGTGGCGGCCCCGACTTGGTGCATGCGCCATGTGGGTGACCGTCGGTGCCGCTACGCTCCGGGATCCGCGACGAGGCCCTGAAACCGTCCACCAGCCAGAGTCTCTCCGCCTCCGCTGCCATGTGGTGTGTTGGCTGCGATCAGTCGCGCGACGCTCAGCGGGGTGGCGACCGGAGGTTGCGGCCACCGTTGGTCAGTTGTGGCTGATCAGACCGGGATCCAGTCAGGCCAGTGCGGTGGGACGTTGCTCACGGGGCAGAGGCCGGAGTCGCCGGGGTAGCCGTCCAGCGTTCCTCGGGTCGCGAAGAACCACCATGCCAGGCACACCGTCGCGACTACCACCAGCAGCGTTGGCAGTGAGACGCGGACCGCCGTTGGCGCGCGAAGTCCCAGCCGACGGCCGATGGTCCGCGCCATGAGGCCAACGAGTGCTTCGGCTCCAATGACCAGAGGGAGCAAGAAGTTGAGTTCGAAGCGTCCGCCGGCGTCGTAACCCGCGTCGCAGTACGCGCGGGCCCAGACGGTCAGCGACCAGGCGACGCAGCCCATGGCGGCCCCGAACAATGCGGAGCCCGCCCAAGGGAAGCAGGAGTCGGATCTCGGCTTGGCTGTGTCCACGCCATGGCACTACAGCGAACACACCTCGCACGGTTCCGTGTTGGCCAAAGGCATGCCAGGCAGCGACTGAACCCTGGCGAGTAGCCCGTTGGCTCGTTGGGCTGTCTCCGGAACGTCCGAGGTCGCTCAACGGTGGCCAATGACGACCGACGATGACCGCCAGGCGCACGAACAAAGCCTTCTGCCCGCGGGTTCGCCGCTGGCAGGGGGCCTGTTGCTGCACTGGGCCCGTCTCCGGGCCATCCGGTGTTCAGTATGTTCCGGTGAGGCTCAGCGGCCGAGCAGTGGGACGTCGATCTCGCCCAGGTGGTAGGCGAGGACGGCCTGAACCAGTTCGTCGGCGGAGAGTTGGGCGTTGCCGTTGGCGTGCATCTGGCGGAACGCGTCGGCGGGGTCGATGTCGTCGACACCCATGGCGTCCAGCCAGGTCTTGAACTCGGTCGGGCTGATCTGGTCGTCGTCGTCGACGTCGGCCAGCGCGATCATGGCCTGGATGGTCGGTTTGACGGCCTTCCCGAAGTCCGCGCCGCCGTTCTCCAGGACGTGTTCCTCGACGATGGCGTTGAACTGCTCGGGGGTCAGCCGGCCGTTCTCCTTGTCGATCCCGGCCTTGTCGGCGAAGAAGTGCCACATGCCCAGGTAGGCGTCGCTCAGCGCGCGGCCCCTCGGGGAGCCGGGAGCTTCGCCGAAGGCCCGCAGGATGCGCTCGGACTCGGCATCGCAGTCGGACCGGTCGATGTGGCCGTCGCCGTTCACGTCCCAGCTGTCGAAGCGCTTCTTGCTGCGGTCGAGCTGCACGGAAGTGGTCATCTCGAAGATCTCCAGGTGGTTCGTCCGGGCGGGGCCGGTCCAGGGGCAGGGTCGGCGGTGGCACCCGGGTGCATCTGAGAAGTGCCGTCACCCCATCGAAACAGGCACGTAACGTCACATTACCGGCACTTGCGGTGATGGCGGACCTCGTGCGTATCGCCAACCGAGTGATAGGGGGCTGGCCAAGGCCGGATCACGACGTCGTGGCCACGCTTGCCGGCAGGGCGATGAGGGCAACTGGAGCAGCCGCGTCGGGCGCGGGCGCGCCCGGGACCGCCGGTGCCTCGATGCCCGGTCGCCGTGCGTCGTCGTCGCTGCCCGGGGCGTCGTCGACGGGAACGAGCCCGAACACGGAGAAGCCGACGGCCCAGTAGGCGATGTAGGCCACCAGGAGGAAGACGCCGTGCCAGCGCCTGAGGTGCCCGGTGAAAAGGGCGTAGGCGGCGAACCCGTTGATCACCACGAGGGCCGGCAGGTGCCAGCTGAAGATCTCCGGGGTGATCACGAGCGCGCCGCCGGCCAGGGCGATGATGCCCACCTTCGCGGTCACCGAGAACACGACGCTGCCGATGACGTTGCCGACACCGATCGCGGGTGCGCCCCGCCGGGCCGGCTCCGCGGTCAGGAAGATGTCTTCGAGGGAGAGCACCAGCGTCGCGATCGTCGCCCCGAAGACGGTGCCGCTGATCGCGAAGTTCTCCAGGATGCCTTCGGTGCCCTTCGTCATGATCCAGGCGCCGCCGACGATCCCGGTCAGCGCGAGGATCGCCAGCCCGAGCAGCAACCATCCCGGCCGGTTGGCCGACTTCGCCGCGCCGACCTGGCCGGTCTCGTAGAGGCCACCGGTGCCGTGGTCCCCGTCCCCGGTACTACCGGTCGCACCCCCGGCCGTCCCGGCGGCGACGCCGACGAGTTCGGGGCTGTCCACCGCTTCCAGTACTTCCGCGCTCCGGAACGTCGGCACCGCCCGACGGGACTCGCGGTAGGCGATGTAGGCGACGAACAGCACGAACAGCAGGACGAGAACGATCGCGAAGACGGTCCCCAGCGCGCCGAGCAGTGCGGGCCCGACCAGGATCAGAGGAGCGATCGCGAACAACGCGATGTAGTCCTTGGGGATCTCCACCCGGCAGGGCGCGACCAGAGCGGCGATCGCGAGCACCAGGCCCGACAGCGAGATGACGGTTCCGAAGACGACGCCGAGCGCGACGTCTTCCAGGCCCTCGACGTTGAGCACTACGCCGAAGGCGAGGTCGTCGAACTCGATCCCGGTGAACACGATGGCCAGTAAGAAGAGCGAGATCGCCAGGCCGCGCGCGGCACCGACCAGGTAGGTGATCAGCTTCTCGGCGCTGTAGATCAGCAGCGCCACTCCGGCGGTGAAGATGAGAATTGACGTCATCCGATTGCTCCCCCTTGAGCAGAACGGACTGGCCAGGCCCCCCGGGGACCTGGCCAGTGACTCATTCGGAAGCTAGCAGCGATCGGGGCGAGTGGCAGCCGGGCGCACTGAAGCACACCGGCCTTCAGATCGTGCGCCCACTTCGTTCGAATTCGGTCGCCGGCCTGGTTTGTCGGGGCGACGGCTACACACGGTTCAGATCGGTTCCGGTTGCGGTTGCGGGTGGCGTGCCGGTGTGGGCCTCGGGTCCCAGACTGCCGTGGTCCGTACGTAGCCGTAGATCACCGAGGCCATCGCCAGGAGGAGCAGGGGTCCGGACAGCCACGGATGTTCGGCCATCCGCAGTGGCAGGAAGCGGTAGGACAGCAGCAGCGCGGCGAAGACCGTTGTGCCGTAAGCGGTCAGCCGGATCCCGGATCGGTCCCAGCCGCGGTCGAGCGACCGCAGGGCTGCCTCGATCGTGAGCACGAAGACCACGCCGGCTATGAGGTCCACGCCGTAGTGGTAGCCGAAGCCCAGCGTTGCGGTGAGCGTGGCGATCAGCCAGAACGTGCCCGCGTACCGCAGAAGGCGCGGGCCCTTCCGGGAATGGATGAAGAGCGCGGTGGCCCAGGCCGTGTGCAGGCTGGGCATGCAGTTCCGCGGGGTGATCTCGTCGAACGGCATGGCGTGCGGACCAGTGACCGGCGGGGGCGTTTGCGGCCACAGGTCGGCGACCGCCCAGTGCCCGCTGGAGGGAATGTCCGGCGACCACAGGCTGACCGTCGCCCAGTAGTCGGTGCCGTTGCCGTAGGCGAAGATCGGTCCGACCACCGGGAAGATCATGTAGAAGGCCGGCCCGAGAAGGCCGATCACCAGGAAGGTGCGCACCAGGTGATGGCCCGGGAAGTGGCGCTCGACCGCCACGCCGCGCAGCTGGTACAGCGCGACGACGACCGCGGCCACCGCGAGCTGGCCGTAGACGATGTCGAGGAGATTGAAGCCGAAGGGGCCGGTGGCCGTGACGGCCCGGCCCACCAGCCACGACGGATCGCCCAGCGCGTGGTCGGCTGTCGCCACGTACTGGTCGAGCACCGCCGGGCGCGTCTTCGAGGTGATGAGCAGCCATGTGTCGCCGGTCTTGCGGCCGGCCACCAGCAGCAGGCCCAGCCCGACGCCCTTCAGCAGCAGGAGACGTTCCTGGCCGGTGCGGCGAGTGACGGCGATGACCGCGCAGCCCAGAATCACCCACAACGCACCGTTGCCGAAGGGGTGGCCGCCGGTCGTCCGGGCGTCCACCGCCCACCGGACCAGCGCGAAGGCGATGTCGATACCGATCGCCGCAGCCGCCGCGATGAAGCGCTGCCGCCAGGTGAGCACCACCATCATCAACGCCATGGCGGCGTAGAGCAGACCGCCCGACTTGGGGGCGGCCACCAGCTCTCGCACCTGGCCGGTGATCGGCCCCGGCAGGCCGTAGCGACGCGCGGCGAACTCCAGCAGGATGAGGAATCCGAGGGCCGCGGCGCCCGCCACGGCCCAGAGTCTCGCCCGTCGTCGGGGCAGGTCCGGTTGCGGTACGCGGTTGGGCGGAGCGGTCTCTTCGCCCGCGATCCCGATGTATCTCCCCAAGCCCCGAGACACGTGAATACCCCCTCGTCCGCCCCTGCACGCCATCCGTGCCCTTGGTGTGCCTTTCAGAGCGGACAGCCACGGTCAGTAGCGGTGCCCCAGGCCCTCACGGGGAGCGAAGCACAGGGGATCTGTGCAGGTCAATAGCCGTGCGGGTGCACAAATGCCGTAGCCCGCCCGGCCCGGGAGGTGTCACGGGCGACGAGGTCCGCCTCAGCGCGTTGCGTGACGCCGGCGTCCCACCCCGCGGCCGACCAGGGTGAAGACGGCCAGGGCGACCGTCGCCGCGGCCCCCGTGGCCAGCGCGTCCGCGACGTACCGGCCCAGACCCGGACGCAGGGTGTCGACGAGAGCGAACAGCACGGCAAACCCCGTGAGGCCCGCCGCGACCGCGGCGGGCCAGCAGCGGTGCCGCACCCAGAACCACTGGCCGAGCCCCATGCCGATGAGGGGCGCAACGGGCAGTTGCGGCTCGTCGAGGGCGGCGAACACGCCGTATCCCAGCCCGCTGACCACCCAGCAGACGACGGCGACGAACGCCGCCTCACTCCAGGGGACGACCCGTTTCACGACTGCCGCCCCTCACCGCTGTTCGGAGAGTGCGGCGCGTGCCGGCAGGCGTGCGGCGCGTGCCGGCTCCGGCTCGGTCCTGTCCGCGGTCCGCTCCGCGGCTTGGTCTCAGGCTTCCCCATGCCGGCCATGCAAGCACACTTCGGCGAACGGCTAAGTGTCGGCGGCCGAGGATTGGCCGTATGAGGACAACGACCGGAACGACAGCGGTGAACAAGGCGCCGCACCCTGCGACCGGGCGACTGGTGTGGCCTTCGCTCATCGCCCTCAGCCTGGGCTACTTCCTCGTCATGCTGGACGTCACCGTGGTCACCGTGGCGGTCCCCGCCATCCGTGGTTCGATCAGCGCCAGTGCCTCGGCGACGGCCTGGGTCGTCGACGGCTACAGCGCCGTCTTCGGCGGCCTGCTGCTCGTGGGCGGCGGCTTCGGCGACCGGATCGGGCACCGGAAGGTGTTCCTCACCGGCCTCGGCGTCTTCGCCCTCGCCTCGGCCGGCTGCGCCCTGGCCACCACTCCGGCGGCGCTCGTGATCGCGCGCCTCGTGCAGGGGGCCGGCGGCGCCCTGCTGGTGCCCACCTCGCTGGCGCTGCTGACCGCGGCCCACCCGGCCGCGGCGGCGCGGGCCAGGGCCCTGGGCGTCTGGGCCGGCATCTCCGGCATCGCGTTCGCGGCGGGGCCCCTCGTGGGCGGTCTGCTGGTGGCGGGCCTGAACTGGCGCGCCGCCTTCTGGATCAACGTCCCCATCGCTCTGCTGGCCGTGTGGCTGACCCGCAAGAACGTTCCTGCCCCAGCCGTCCGGGCGGGGGCACGCGGCCTGGATCCGCTCGGTCAGGTGCTGGGCGTCGTCGGTGTGCTGGCGCCGGCCGCCATGCTCAACGAGGCCGGCACCCGGGGCTGGACCTCGCCGGTGGTGCTGGGCACCGGTGCCCTCGGCGCGGTCACGCTCACTCTGTTCGTACTGGCCGAGCGACGGGCGCAGGCACGTGGGGCCGCGGAGAAGCCGCCGCTGCTGCCCATGTCGCTCTTCCGGTCACCCGGCTTCTCCTCCACCGCCGCGGTGGGCGTCCTGCTCAACCTCGGCTACTACGGCATGCTCTACCTCTCCACGCTCTATCTGCAGAACGAGCGTGGCTACGACGCGATGGGCGCCGGCCTTGCCCTGCTGCCGACGGTGTGCATGGCCGTCGTCGCGGCACCGCTCTCCGGTTGGCTGACCGCACGTCACGGCCCATACGCCCTGATGACCGGAGGCCTGCTGCTCGGTGCCGCCGGCTTCCTCGGCTGGCTGCTCGCCGGTGCCGACACCCCGTACTGGATGCTGCTGCCCGCTCTCGTCGCGACCGGCCTCGCCATTCCCGTGCACGGTTCCGGCGGCCACCGCCGCCATCGTGCGGGCCGCCCCCGCCGAGAACGCCGGTGTGGCGTCAGCGGTGTTCAACGTGGCACGCCAGATAGGCAACTCGCTCGGTGTCGCACTCTTCGCCTCGCTCATCGCCTCGGCGGCCTTCTTCGCCGCGGCGATGCTGGCTCTCTCCTCCTGGCGGAACGCGAAGGCGCGCGCCGCGTCCTGATTCCGTCCGTCTGCTCAGTCGGGGAGCCGGTCGAGTGCCCACTCGGCGGTCTCTGGGTCAGGGTGGCGTGCTCGTCTCCACAACTCCCGGGTGGATAGGGGTACTTCGCGCGCGGCGCCCGCACGAAGACGCCCCCTGCCGGCGGAGACTCCGCCGGCAGGGGGCCGCAGGGCTGCCGGGTCAGCGGCGGCCGCCGTGGTGGTCGCGGTCGTTGCGGTCGTTGCGGTGGTCGCGGTCGTCGCGGGGGTCGTGCCGGTTGTCGTTCCAGCTGTTGGTGTCCACCACACGGCCCCGCTCGTTGCGCAGGGTGGCGGTGTCGCGGCGGTCCCAGATCTGGTGGTGGCGGTCCTGGAACAGGTCGGCGCGGGTGTCGCGGCCGACACCGGTGTGGACACGCACCGTGGCGTGGCCGTTGAGCCGGAAGTGACGGAAGGTGTAGGTGTGGCCCTGCCTGTCGGACAGCGTCCAGCCGCTCAGATTGACGTTCTGGCGGCTGTTGTTCGTGATCGCCACCCACTCCTGGTTCAGGGCGCGGTGGGAACGGTGGTCGCGGCCCTCGGAGCCGAGGTGCACGTTGCTGATCACCACGTTCTGGCGGTGCGGACGCGGGGCGTGGTCGGCCGCGGACGCCGGCAGCGCCACCGTACCGACCAGTGCTCCGGCAGCGGCGACGGTGGCGGCCAGACGACGAGCGGTCACAGAAACGGAAACGGACACAGGCTCTCCCTGCTTGGTGCGAGCACACTCCGCCCCCGGGGACGAGCCACGCGGGAGGGTGTGCGCTGTACGGTGGCGGCCGGCTGGCCGCGCCCTCATACCTTGTCCGCCGATTCCGGGACATGGGGGTGATTCCCGACTGGTGTTACAGAGTGCCCATATTTCTGTGACGGTTGGCTGTAGGGCTCATTCAGCCGCCGAACACGGGCGGTTGACGGCCCGTCGGCGGGAAGGTCCTTGCGGGCATTGAGTCCCCGTGCGCGCTCGCCAGGGCGCGCCACCCCGGGCGCCGGACGGCCGTCACTCTCCAGTGGGTAACAGCCGGCACCCGTTTCGACCGCTCGTGCGTACGGTGTCCGTACATACGTCGCAGGGCCCCGGTGAGTACCGGGGCCCTGCGATCACCGCGGCGGCCTGCGCCGTGGTGGGGTCGTGGTCGAACTCGGTGGGCGGCGGCCCGTCAGCCGCACTGGCAGGGGCCGCCCGACTGGCACCCGCAGCCGCAGCCCGAGCCGCAGCCGCAGGCGCCGAAGAGCGGGAGGCTCTTGATCTCGGCGGGCTGCTCGGTCTCGCGTTCCTGCGTGGGGTCGGGCGTGGTGCTGGGGGATTCGGCCATGGGTCCCTCCTCGAGACTGGTGCCTTTGCCCATTCCATGCCCGCTTCCCTGGGCGCATCAACGGCGCACGGTGGCTCGTACGCGCCCAGGTGCCCCGGGCCGGCCCACGCCGCCCCCGGCCGTCAGGCCCCCTCCACCCCCGTCACCGGCTGGATGTCCTGCTGGAGTTCGTCCGCGTGCTCGCCGGTCACCAGGTACACCACCCGCTTGGCGACCGCCACCGCGTGGTCGGCGTACCGCTCGTAGTAGCGGCCGAGCAGGGTGACGTCCACGGCCGTCTCGATGCCGTGCTTCCAGCGGTCGTCGATCAGGTGCGTGAACAGGGTCCGGTGCAGCAGGTCCATCTCGTCGTCGTCCTGCTCGAGCTGGAGGGCCAGGTCGACGTCCTTGGTCACGATCACCTCGGCCGCCTTCGCCATCAGGCGCTGGGCGAGCTGCCCCATCTCCAGGATGGTGGCGTGCAGGTCCTGCGGGACCCCGCGCTGCGGGAAGCGCAGCCGGGCGAGCTTGGCCACGTGCTGAGCCAGGTCGCCCGAACGCTCCAGGTCGGCGGACATCCGCAGGGACGTCACGACGATCCTGAGATCCGTCGCCACCGGCTGCTGCCTGGCCAGCAGGGCTATCGCCCGGGCCTCCAGGTCGTGCTGCAGCTCGTCGACCCGCTGGTCGGCCTCGATCACGCTCTCGGCCAGCTTCAGGTCGGCGTCCAGGATGGCGGTCGTGGCGCGCCCGATCGCCGACCCGACCAGCCGGGCCATCTCCACCAGACCGTCGCCGATCGAGTCAAGTTCCTCGTGGTACGCGTCCCGCATCAGGGTTCCCTCTCGTGCGTCGTCGTTCGGGGGTTCGTAGGGTTTCCGGGGCCGAGGGGCCGCGGCGGAGCCCGGGGTGCGAACCCCACGCTCCCACGGTCCGGGGCGTACGCGTCCGTTTCCGTCACCCCAAATGAACCAATACTGGCTGCAAGGTGAACTCTGGGCGACGAGTGTCCGAGGTCGCACATCGACGGCTGTGGTCCGGTCCTGTCCCGTGCCTAACCTGGTCGCATGGACGTGAACGCGGCGGTCGCCGCAGCGGCAGCGATCGCCGGAGTGCTCACCGGTGTCGTCGCCATGCTGGCGTTCCGCTGGAGCGAGCGCGAGCAGAAGCGCCCGACCCGTACTTCCCTGCACACCGACCCGGTCCTGCCGCCGGGTGTGGACACCGTCCTCTCCGTTCTGCGCTCCTCGGCGGTCGTCCTCGACGAGGCCGACGCCGTGGTCAAGGCCAGCTCGGCAGCGTACGCCCTCGGGCTGGTCCGCGGCGGCACGCTGGCCGTGGAGCCGATGCTCCAGATGGCCAGGGACACCAGGAGGGACGGAGAGATACGGCAGGTCGAGCTGGACCTGCCGCGGCGCGGCACCGGACGCGGCGAGGCACTCGCCGTCTCCGCGCGCGTCGCGCCGCTGGGCTCCCGGCTGGTGCTGCTCCTGGTGGAGGACCTGACCGAGGCCCGCCGCATCGAGGCCGTACGACGTGACTTCGTCGCCAATGTGAGCCACGAGCTGAAGACCCCCGTCGGCGCGCTCTCCCTGCTGTCCGAGGCCGTCATGGACGCCTCCGACGACCCGGAGGCCGTGGAGCGCTTCGCCGGGCGCATGCAGATCGAGGCGACCCGGCTCACCAACCTGGTGCAGGAGCTCATCGACCTCTCCCGGGTGCAGAACGACGACCCGCTGGAGGACGCCGAGCCCGTCCGGGTGGACGAACTGGTGGCCGAGGCCATCGACCGCTGCCGCCACCAGGCCGGTACCAAGCAGATCACCATGGCCACGAACATGGTGGCGCCCGAAGGGCTCGATCAGGTCGGTGGCGGGCGGGCCGGCGGCACCGCCGACCTGCGGGTGTGGGGCAACCGGGGCCAACTCGCCGCGGCCCTCGGCAACCTCGTGGAGAACGCCGTCAACTACTCCCCGTCCCGCACCCGCGTCGGCATCGCCGCCCGCCAGGTGAAGGTTCCCGGCGGGGACCTCGTCGAGATCGCCGTCACCGATCAGGGCATCGGCATCTCGGACAAGGACAAGGAGCGCATCTTCGAGCGCTTCTACCGCGTCGACCCGGCCCGGTCGCGTGCCACGGGGGGCACCGGCCTGGGTCTGGCCATCGTGAAGCACGTGGTCGCCTCGCACGGCGGGGAGATCACCCTCTGGAGCGCCGAGGGACAGGGCTCCACCTTCACCCTGCGGCTGCCGGAGGCGGCCGCGGCCCGAGAGGCCCGCGACCGCGCGCAGCAGCACCCCGCCCTCGACGAGGAGGCCGGGCAGCCACTCAACGATCAAGCCCCTTACGAACCGCTTCCCGCCCCGGAGGTCCTTCCGTGACCCGAGTGCTCGTCGTCGAGGACGAGGAGTCCTTCTCCGACGCCCTTTCGTACATGCTCCGCAAGGAGGGCTTCGAGGTCGCCGTCGCGGCCACCGGGCCCGACGGACTCGACGAGTTCGAGCGCAACGGCGCCGACCTCGTCCTCCTCGACCTGATGCTGCCGGGCCTGCCCGGCACGGAGGTGTGCCGTCAGCTGCGCGGCCGCTCCAACGTCCCCGTGATCATGGTGACCGCCAAGGACAGCGAGATCGACAAGGTCGTCGGCCTGGAGATAGGCGCGGACGACTATGTCACCAAGCCGTTCTCCTCGCGCGAGCTGGTCGCCCGGATCCGCGCGGTGCTGCGCCGGCGGGGTGAGCCGGAGGAGGTCACTCCGGCGGCTCTGGAGGCCGGGCCGGTCCGCATGGACGTCGACCGGCACGTCGTCACGGTCTCCGGCTCCAAGGTCGACCTGCCGCTCAAGGAGTTCGACCTGCTGGAGATGCTGCTGCGCAACGCCGGCCGGGTCCTGACCCGGATGCAGCTCATCGACCGTGTCTGGGGCGCCGACTACGTCGGCGACACCAAGACGCTGGACGTTCACGTCAAGCGCCTGCGCGCGAAGATCGAGCCGGACCCGGGGGCCCCGCGCTATCTGGTGACGGTCCGGGGGCTCGGTTACAAGTTCGAGCCGTAGACCGGTGCGGGCCGGGGCGCACGCACCGCCTCTTCCCCCGCGACGCACGACAAGGGCGGCATCCTCCGGGAGGGTGCCGCCCTTGTCGTGCGTGTCGTGCCGCTCGTGGAGCGGGTCTCAGTGACCGGCCGCCGACTGCGAGGCCGAGTCGCTGGGGGTCGCGCCGGCGTCGGCGCCCTCCGACGCGGTGGCCGACTCGGAGGGCTGGTCCGACGGCGACTTCGAGTGCTTGCCCGCGGGGGAGTGGGACGCGGCCGGCTCGCCGGGGGCCGCCGGGATGTTGCTCGGGCCCCACTTGTCGAAGTAGCTCTCGGCCGGGACCACGAAGGCGCGCAGGCTCACGTCACCGGTCTTGCTGAAGGTGAAGGTGATCTTCTGCGCGTTGCCGTCCTTGAGCACCGGGCCCGGGTTGGTCAGCGCGGCGGAAGCGTTGCCCTTGCCGCCGAGGATCACGGAACCGTGCGCGGGGACGGTCACCTTGCCGCCGCCCTGCGCCGCGGTGAGCTGGGCGGAGCCGTCGCCGTCGACACGGATCGCGTCCAGCGTCTCGTCCGTCGCGCCGCTGTTGAACAGCGTCGCGATGATCACGGCCGGGCCCTTGGTCTGGACGCCGGGCTGAGTGACGACCACCGCGTTCTGGACCTTGATCGTGCCGACCGTCGTGGCCGCGTTGTCGGGGTGGACCTGGAGCGTCTGGGCATCGTTGCCGGCGCCGCACGCGGCGAGCGAGGCGAGCGAGAACGCGATGGCGGCGGCGGCGAGGGCGCCGCGTCGAAGGCTGCTGCTCACGGCGGCGGCAACTCCTTGAACGTGGGCGGAACAGGGCGGCTCCCTTATAAAGCCGCCCTAAGCGTCTGTCAGCGGCCATAGGTTATCGAGCCGTTCCCGCAGGCCCGCACCCGACCCGCCCCCTGTGCTCCTCGCCACACCCCGCACCCCCGCGGCACGGCCGTCCCGGCGTCCCGGCTCGGGTCGGGTGATCCGGTTCGCGCGGGTGCCCGCGGATTGGCCGTGCGACCGTCCGCCTTTCCCATAAGCGCCCCCGCATAGGCCCGCTCTTAGCGTGGCATCGGCCCACTGGGGATTTCCGGTGAAGGAATGTGCGCCGGGGACGGGAATTGATCACCGGCCGCCCGTCCGGTGGATGGGACGAACGGCGTGATCAATTCCGGATTCGTCTTGGAGACGGCTGGGAAGCACCGAACGGAGTAGCGGAAGTCGAGCGCTTGGAACCAGACAAAACGGGATGTTCAGCCGTTTGGACGGGGCGCCGGATGTGTGTAACGTACGCGTTTCAGCCCGCGCGCAGAGCCCCTCCGACCTGCGAATACCCCCTTCCTCTTGGCCTCCGGGGCCCTTCCGAAGCACGTCCCCGTCGCTGTTGTCAAGCCCCGAGATATGCCCTGACCTGCGAAAACGCCATTCAGAAGACGCCGTATCCGTGTTACCCTGGATAGCCACGGAAGGGGTACCTGTCACATGACGTTCAAGGTTGGCGACACCGTGGTCTATCCCCATCACGGGGCCGCGCTGATCGAGGCTATCGAAACTCGCCAGATCAAAGGCGTGGACAAGACCTACTTGGTGCTGAAGGTCGCCCAGGGTGACCTGACGGTGCGTGTGCCAGCGGACAATGCGGAGTTCGTCGGCGTGCGTGATGTGGTCGGTCAGGACGGGCTGGACCGGGTCTTCGAGGTCCTGCGTGCTCCGTACGCCGAGGAGCCCACGAACTGGTCGCGTCGCTACAAGGCAAATCTGGAGAAGCTCGCCTCCGGCGATGTCATCAAGGTCGCGGAAGTCGTGCGTGACCTGTGGCGTCGCGAGCGCGAGCGCGGACTCTCCGCCGGTGAGAAGCGCATGCTCGCCAAGGCCCGCCAGATCCTGGTGAGCGAGCTCGCCCTCGCGGAGAACACCAACGAGGACAAGGCCGAGGCCCTGCTCGACGAGGTTCTCGCGTCCTGACGCGAGGCGACCGTCACACCCGCCTCAGTTCAGCACAGAAAATGCCGCGGTGCCCGATGGCGCGTTTCATGTCGCCGGGCGCTGCGGCATGTTCGTACCCGCGCGGGCCCGCGCGGGTCTCCTCCATGCCGTACGGCGGGGGAGGCCCCCGATACTGTGTGCCGGGCCCGGACAGCCGGCTCGACCAGGGTCACGGAAGGGTCCGGTCGAGGCCGCGTGCCCGGCACTTCCCCCGGGCTCCTGCGAGCAAGGGGGGTGCTCCCCCAGGCCATACCCACGCCGGGCCGCCACACAAACCTGACAGGAACCATGTCTGACGAATCGCGTCCCTCGCCCACGAGCGGCCGGCCGGGAGCCTCCGTCGCCGCCGTGATTCCGGCCGCCGGCCGGGGCGTACGCCTCGGCCCGGGCGCCCCCAAGGCGCTGCGCGCGCTGAGCGGCACACCCATGCTCATCCACGCCGTGCGGGCCATGGCCGCCTCACGGGCGGTCGGTCTGGTGGTCGTCGTGGCCCCGCCCGACGGCGCCGCCGAGGTCAAGTCGCTCCTCGACGCGCACGCGCTGCCCGAGCGCACGGACTTCCTCGTCGTGCCGGGCGGCGAGAGCCGCCAGGAGTCGGTCCGGCTCGGTCTTGCGGCGCTGCCGCCGGGCCACGACATCGTCCTCGTGCACGACGCGGCCCGCCCGCTGGTGCCGGTGGACACCGTGGACGCGGTGATCGAGGCCGTGCGGGCCGGGGCGTCCGCCGTCGTGCCGGTGCTGCCGCTCGCCGACACCGTCAAGCAGGTCGAGCCCGCGGCGGTGCCCGGCGGGCCCGAGCCGGTGGTGGCCACGCCCGACCGGTCGCGGCTGCGGGCCGTGCAGACCCCGCAGGGCTTCGACCGGGCGACGCTGGTCCGCGCCCACGAGACCGTCACCGACGACGTCACCGACGACGCGAGCATGGTCGAGCAGCTCGGCGAGCCGGTCGTGGCGGTGCCCGGCCACGAGGAGGCCTTCAAGGTCACCCGCCCGCTGGACCTGGTCCTCGCGGAGGCGGTCCTGGCCCGGCGGAGGCTGAACGATGGCTTCTGACGCGCCCCCGCTTCCGCAGGTCGGCATCGGCACCGACATCCACGCCTTCGAGGAGGGCCGCGAGTTGTGGTGCGCGGGCCTGAAGTGGGAGGGCGAGGGCCCGGGACTGGCCGGGCACTCCGACGCCGACGTCGTCGCGCACGCCGCGTGCAACGCGCTGTTCTCGGCCGCCGGCCTCGGCGACCTCGGACAGCACTTCGGCACCGGTCGCCCCGAGTGGTCCGGCGCGTCCGGGGTCACCCTGCTGGCGGAGGCCGCGCGGATCGTCCGCGCGGCGGGCTTCCGGATCGGGAACGTCGCGGTCCAGGTCGTCGGCCCCCGGCCGAAGATCGGCAAGCGCCGGGATGAGGCCCAGAAGGTCCTGTCCGAGGCGGCCGGGGCGCCGGTCACCGTCTCCGGCGCGACCACCGACGGGCTCGGCTTCCCCGGCCGTGGCGAGGGACTGATGGCGGTGGCCACGGCGCTCGTGGTGCGAGTGGACTGACGGCGTGCGAGGGTACCCGCGTACGCCCCGCCCCAGTACCCCGCGCGCGACCAGGTTCACGGAGGTCCCCCATGTCCGCCGCCCTGCCCGACCGCCTCAAGTCACTGCTCGACGGTCCCGTCTTCGTCGTCCTCGGCACGATCCAGCCCGACGGCGGCCCGCAGCTGTCCCCGGTGTGGGCGAAGCGGGACGGCGACGACGTCCTCGTCTCCACCACCGTCGACCGCCGCAAGAAGCAGAACCTCGACCGCGACGCCCGCGTGAGCGTCGTCGTGCAGGACCCCGAATCGCCCTACGAGTACGCCGAGATCCGCGGCACCGCCGAGATGACCACCGCGGGCGGGCGGCAGCTCATCGACGAGCTGTCCATGAAGTACACCGGCAAGAAGTACGCCGAGTTCAACCCCTCCTCGGCGCAGGACGCCGAGCGCGTGATCGTACGGATCAGGCCGCGGAAGGTCGTCGGCATCCTGTGACCGCTGCCCTCCCGCGGCGAAGGGGCGGAACCCGTGCGGGAAAACGGCGGGCGGACGGCGGGAGGCAGGCGAGGCACTGCCCGGCGCCCACTACCCTGGAGTGGTGACTATTCGCCTGTACGACACCAGCGCCCGGCAGATCCGTGACTTCACCCCGCTCGAGCCGGGTTGTGTCTCGATCTACCTGTGCGGCGCGACCGTGCAGGCGGCCCCGCACATCGGGCACATCCGCTCGGGGCTGAACTTCGACATCATGCGCCGCTGGTTCGCCTACCGCGGCTACGAGGTGACGTTCATCCGCAACGTCACCGACATCGACGACAAGATCATCACCAAGGAGCGCGAGCAGCACCGCCCGTGGTGGGCGATCGGCTACGAGAATGAGCGCGCGTTCGACGACGGTTACACCGCGCTCGGCTGCCTGCCGCCCACCTACGAGCCGCGCGCCACCGGCCATGTGCCGGAGATGATCGAGATGATGCGGGGGCTCATCGAGCGCGGCCACGCCTACGCCTCCGACGGCAACGTCTACTTCGACGTGCGCTCCTTCCCCGGCTACCTGGAGCTTTCGCGGCAGGAGCTGGACAACCTGCTCCAGCCCTCGGGCGAGGGCGAGACCGGCAAGCGCGACCCGCGCGACTTCGCCATGTGGAAGGCGGCCAAGCCGGGCGAGCCGACCTGGGACACCCCGTGGGGTCCGGGCCGTCCGGGCTGGCACCTGGAGTGCTCGGCGATGGCGCACAAGTACCTCGGCAGCGCCTTCGACATCCACGGCGGCGGCCTGGACCTGGTCTTCCCGCACCACGAGAACGAGATCGCCCAGGCCAAGGCCTACGGCGACGACTTCGCGCGGTACTGGGTGCACAACGCCTGGGTGACCATGGCCGGTGACAAGATGTCCAAGTCGCTGGGCAACAGCGTGCTGGTCTCCGAGATGGTCAGGCAGTGGCGGCCCATCGTGCTGCGGTACTACCTGGGCACCCCGCACTACCGCTCGATGATCGAGTACAGCGAGGAGGCGCTGCGCGAGGCCGAGTCCGCGTTCGCCCGGATCGAGGGCTTCGTCCAGCGCGTGGTGGAGAAGGCCGGCCCGGTCGAGCCGGCCGAGCAGGTGCCGCCCGCGTTCGCCGAGGCGATGGACGACGACCTGGGCGTGCCGCAGGCGCTCGCCGTGGTGCACACCACCGTCCGCCAGGGCAACAGCGCGCTCGCCGCGGACGACAAGGAGGCCGCCGTGGCCCGGCTCGCAGAGGTGCGGGCCATGCTCGGCGTCCTCGGCCTCGACCCGCTGGACCCGCACTGGGCCGGAGCGGGCGAGCAGCGCGGTGACGATCTGCACGGCGTGGTCGACACCCTGGTCCGCATGGTCCTCGACCAGCGCGAGGCGGCCCGTGCGCGCAAGGACTGGGCGACCGCCGACGCCCTCCGCGACCAGCTCAACCAGTCGGGCCTGGTCATCGAGGACAGCCCGCAGGGACCGCGCTGGAGCCTGGGCGCGCGCTGAGCCCGCCCACCATTGCGGAAGATCGATTGTGCCGCCCGGCCCTCCGGGCGGCACACTGCATAGACGTACGTACGAACGACGCTTCGACAGACAGGTAGGTCATGGCCGGGAACAACCGCCGCATGTCCGGCAAGAAGGGCGCGCAGGTCGGCAGCGGCGGCCAGCGGCGCCGGGGGCTCGAGGGCAAGGGGCCGACGCCCCCCGCCGAGATGCGCAAGGGTCACGTCAAGCAGCGTGCCGCCCAAGCGAAGGCGCGCCGCGCCCAGGGCCGTCCGCAGCAGCGGCGCGGCTCGGGCCGGTCGTCCTCCGAGCTGGTGGTCGGCCGCAACCCGGTCGTCGAGGCGCTGCGTGAGGGCGTGCCCGCCACGACGCTCTACGTCCAGCAGTTCATCGACAACGACGAGCGGGTCCGCGAGGCGCTCCAGCTCGCGGCCGAGCGCGGCGGGATCAACCTCATGGAGGCCCCGCGTCCCGAGCTCGACCGGATGACGAACGGGCTCAACCACCAGGGCCTGGTCCTCCAGGTGCCGCCGTACGAGTACGCGCACCCCGAGGACCTCGCCGACGCGGCCTACGACGAGGGCGAGGACCCGCTGATCGTCGCCCTCGACGGGGTCACCGACCCGCGCAACCTCGGCGCGGTCGTCCGCTCCGTCTCCGCCTTCGGCGGGCACGGCGTGGTCGTCCCCGAGCGGCGCGCGGCCGGTATGACCGCCGGCGCCTGGAAGACCTCCGCCGGAACGGCCGCCCGTACGCCGGTGGCCCGCGCCACCAACCTGACCCGCGCCCTGGAGTCGTACCAGAAGGCGGGCATCACGGTGGTCGGCCTCGCGGCGGACGGCGAGGCGGAACTCGGTGACCTGGACGCCCTGGAGGGTCCCGTCGTCATCGTCGTCGGCAGCGAGGGCAAGGGTCTGTCGCGGCTGGTCGGCGAGACCTGCGACCTGCGGGTGCGGATCCCGATGCCGGGCGGCGCGGAGTCGCTGAACGCCGGTGTGGCGGCCGGGATCGTGCTCTACGAGGCGGCGCGCAGGCGTTCGTGACGGGCCGCCCGAAGCCGGGCGCGGGTGGTCGAACGGTCGTCCGTACGGTCACCCGCCCGGGTGAAACCGGGCGATCCGCACAACCTTGACGCGGTCCGGACAGATCCGACGCGTCGTGGCAGTGTCCTAACTCCTCGTCACTCGGTTAGATGAGTGTGGACACCAGAACACCCCGCACACCCACGGGGGACCGCTCGTCGGGATACGACGACGCTCCCGCGCTGAGCATGGTGAAGGTGCCGAGCGATCCGGCGCAGGTCATCGTCAACCACGCGAGTTTCCGCGTGCAGTTGGGCGCCACCTCGCGACGTGCCCAGTCCCGGCGGATCGCCCGGCATCCCGGCGGCACCGACTACACTGGCGGCGTGCCCGTCGCCGGGGGCCGGGCCGGGGCCGCGACCCACCGCCGTCCGGTCGTCTGGAGCGGCCGGTCCGCCCCGGACGACACCGGCGCCCACCGGTTGCTCCAGGCCGCGCGGAGCGGAAGCGTGCGGTACACCGACGAGCCGTCCGCGGACGCCGGGGCCACGCGGGTCATCCCGCGCGTCGGCGGCACGCCGCGCCACGACGCCTACGACCTCGAGCGGACCGTCGAGACCCCCGTCGTCGGGGCCCAGCGCGCGCCCCAGCCCGGCGAGACCCGGCTGCTGCCGCACATGCGGACCGCGGGCAGTGCCTACGAGGAGTCCGCCCACGGCGGCGCGGGGTACGGCGGCGTCGGGTACGGCGGTGCAGGGTACGACGGCGCCGGGCACGGCGAGAGCGGGTACGGCACCCCGGCGTACGGCCAACCGCGGTACGACGACGACGGCTTCGCGGACGACGGGTACGACGAGTACGACGAGGACGGCGCCTACGACCCGTACGGCGAACAGGACGGGCACCGGCAGGGCGGGCGCCACGCCGACGACCCGTCCCGGCACGCGTACTACCCGGGCCGGCGCCTGAACCTCGGCGTCGTGCTGCTCCCGCTGCGCATCTTCCTCGGGTTCATCTCCCTCTACGCCGGCATGGGCAAGCTGTGCGACCCGCTGTACTTCGACGGCGGCAAGCGCGGCTCCATGGTCAAGTGGCTCAACTCCCTGCACCCCTGGGAAGTCGCCGAGCCCCTGCGCCAGTTCGCGCTCCACCACCCCGTCGGCTCAGGGCTCTTCATCGCCTTCCTCCAGGTCGTCGTGGGCATCCTCACGGTCCTGGGCTGCTGGCAGCGGGTGGCCGCGGCGATCGGCGCGCTGCTGTCGGCCGCGCTGATCGTGACGGTGAGCTGGAAGACGGTGCCCGCCTACGACGCGCCGGACATCATCTACCTCGCCGCCTGGTCCCCGCTGGTCATCGCGGGCGCGCCCGTGTACTCCGTGGACGGCCGTCTCGCCGCCTCCGCCTGGCGGCGGCTCGGGCCGCGTTCCGACATCTGGGAGCTGCGCCGGTTCGTGCTGCGCCGCGGCGCCCTGGTCACGGTGGTCGTCACCGGTCTGACGCTGCTCGTCGGCTCGCTGCTCGGCGGTGCCGTCCGCGACGCCGGCCGGGTGGTCGTGCCCGGACCGGGCGAGGCCCCGCGCAACGAGCTGCCGGGTTCGCCGCTGCCGAAGGACACGGGCGAGCGGCAGCAGAAGCAGCCGTCGGCGCCGGCCTCGCCGGCCACCCGGCACGAATCATCCTCGGCGAGCCCGTCCAGCGGCCCCGCGAGCACGCCGGGCGCGGCCCGCGAGAGCGGTACCGCGCCCGGCGGCGTGCCCAGCGAGACCCAGGGCACCGGTCAGACCCCGCCGCGGCACTCCGCCCCGGCGCAGCAGGCGCCCAGCACCAGCTCGGGTCCGGCATCGGGCGGTACCGCGACCGGTGGCAGCACCGGATCGAGCGGTGGCTCCGGGGGACCCAGCTCCAGCGGCGGCGGCTCCGGCGGTGGCGGGTCCTCCTCGGGCCAGCCCGGGCTGGTGGGCGGACTGCTGGGATAGCCCGGCCTCCGCGGCGCCGCACGGGCGCGGCGCCGCGGACTCACCTCCCCAGGGCCGCCAGTTCCTTGGCGGCCTCGGTGAGGTCCTTCGCGGTGTCGATGGCGCGCCAGTAGGCGCCCTGCGGGATCGTGAAGCCGGCGAGCCTGCGTTGGCGGGCCAGGTGCGGGAAGGTGGTGCGCTCGTGGTCGCCGCGCTCCGGGAGGAGGGCGGCGAACTCGGACGAGAACACGTAGACGCCCGCGTTGATCTCGAAGGTCGAGGGCGGGGCCTCGATGAAGTCCGTGATGTGGCCGAAGCCGTCGGTCCGCACGGCGCCCCAGGGGATCCGCGGGCGGGCCAGCGCGAGCGTGGCGATGGCGTCGCGCTCGGTGTGGAAGTCGGCCATGTCGCGCAGCGAGAACCGGGTCCAGATGTCGCCGTTGGTGGCGTACCAGGGCTGGTCCGGGTGGGGCAGCTGGGCGGCGGCGAACTTCAGGCCGCCGCCGCGGCCGAGGGGCTCCGGCTCCACGACGGTGCAGACGCGGACCGGCAGGTCCGCCGAGTTCAGCCACTTCTCCAGCACCTCGGCGAGGTGGCC
>NZ_JBIBWH010000023.1:0-91710 GCF_043081205.1 Streptomyces sp. NPDC014889 | reverse complement strand
GGGTGGGGGGGGGGGTGGTCGGGGGGGCCTTGGTGGGCCGCCCCCGTGCCCCCCCCCCCGCCCCCCCCCCCCCCACGTCTGCTCGGCTCTGCCTGGGTTGACGGCGGACGGGATGGGAGCTCCTCGCGCACGCCACTATGGGCCTGCAGTCGGCGACGGTGCCCCTCCATCCCGGTGCCGGCCGATCCCCCGCCGGAGGCTCTGTTCTGACCGCGGACGCTCCCATGCGGCACTCGACTCGTGGCCTTCGGCTCGCTGCTATGTGCGCGGCACGGGCGCCGGCCGGGCTGGAGCGGGGCGGAGACAGGAGCGCAGGCCCGGCCGGGGGCCGGGCCGCGCGCGGTGAGCGGAGCGAGCCGCCTTGATGAAGTAGGGAAAGTCTTACCGCGCCATGACCCGGGCGGCTGATCCCGGGGTGTCGGCTACGCGCCCACCTGGGCTACCGTGCGATCTATGCCCTCTGGACTGGACACGCCTCAAGGTGCGGCCGAACTGGCCGAGTCGCTCTTGCCCCCGCTCGGGAACCGCTGGCTGCACACTCAGGCGGTGGCGGCTCGTGCGTGCGAAGCATCCGTGGCTGTGTCCGAAGGGGACCGTGATCTACTCGTCGCCGCTGCCTGGCTGCATGACATCGGCTATGCCCCGGAACTTCGAGACACGGGATTCCATCCGCTCGACGGTGCCCGACACCTGGAGACGCTTGGGGCGCCGTCCCGGCTCGTGCGTCTCGTTGCCCACCACTCCGGAGCCGTGTACGAGGCTGAACAGCGTGGGCTGACTGCTGAGCTGGATGCGTACGAACGGGAGGATTCCCCCGTCCTGGACGCGCTGATCTATGCGGACATGACGACCGGGCCGGCTGGGCAGTCCTTCGACTTCGATCACCGCATTGACGAGATTCTGGAGCGGTACGAGCCGGGTAGTGAGGTGCACAACGCGATCAGCAAGGCGCGTCCGTACCTCGGGGCCGCCGTCGAGCGGACGCGCTCTCGCCTCGCTGATCAGCCGATGTAGGGATCGGGGCGATCAGTCAGCCCGCGATCGATCCGCATCCGCATCGACGGGTGGATGTTCAGCCCGTCCAGCCGGCTGGGATGGACGAACGCCACTTCCTTGCTCTCGCTGCTCGTGCGCAGCTCGCCGCCGACGATGCGGGCCCGGAAGCAGATCGAGAACTGTTGGCGTACCTCGCCGTCGTCGTACGCCATGACGTGCGCGGGGTTGGTGTAGATGCCGACCAGTCCCGTCACCTCGACGTCGAATCCGGTCTCTTCCTTCGTCTCGCGTACTGCGGCATCGAGGGCTGACTCGCCGACATCGACCCCGCCGCCGGGCAGTGCCCATAGATTGTTGTCCGTCTTGTGGATCAGCAGGACTTCCCCGGCATCGTTGAGCGCCACTGCGGTGACGGACGGAACGATGCTGTTCGCCTTTGGGGCTTTCGGATCGTTGAAGTAGTCGACTCGGGCCATGCGCCAAGCCTTACACGCTCCACCGGGTGGATGACGTATCCGGGCTGCCTACTCGGGGCGCCCGTGCTCCCACGCGTAGTCAAAGCTTCGCATGTAGTGCCGGAACGTCCGGGCCCCTGGGATGTAGCGGAAGTGCAGCACCGGGTTCTGCCCCGCGGGCGCTCCGAGTACGTGCGGGTTCACCAACACGTCGTCATCAAACCGGTAGATCGAGTTGTAGAGGATCGTGTCGTGCAGCCGGACTTCGACGCCCGGCGTTGTCATCGCTGGCTCGAGGTACCGCCGGGTGATCCGTGCACGTGCGGCCAGATCGCCGCCGATGCCTTCCTCTTCGCCGCGCTGGCGGACCATCTCCGAGTCCGGATCACCGAGCAGGACACGGACTTGCCCGCCGGCCTTGGCCTTCTCCGCCAACTGGTCTGGAAGATCCGGGTGGTTGTCGAAGAGGAACAGTCCCGCGTACACGAGGATGTCTACGTGGTCTTTCGCCTTCTCGATCAGCGATGACCACAGTGTTGCCGGCACTGCCCCACGGTGTGGGTAGTACGTGATCAGTTCTGAGGTGCTCGCCGACTCGGCTTGCTTCTGAACGGCGGGCCAGATGTAGACCTCGTCAACGCCAAGGAAGCTCGCGGCCTTCCAACGGTGTCCCCGGTGCGGCGTGCGGTCCGTCGTGATCCACCGCTCCACGCTCTTGGGGTCCACCCCGACGTGCTGTGCCACGGACTGGATCGTCTCGCCCTTCGCTGAAATCGCAGCGCGTAGACGCTCGTTCGCCATGACATGTCCTTCCATGGGACGCCGTAGGGACGTTTTGACGATAGCTCAGACGTCCCCAAACGTCCATACGGACCGTGATGTGTCCACTACCTTTCGCGGTCTCCTGATCTCACCGCCGAGCGGCGGCATCAACTCCCCGCTGGATCAGGAGAACAGACGATGCGACAGATTCCCGTCGACACCACCAACGCGACCGTGATGGTCGCCAAGGCTCCGCAGCCCAAGGTCAAGGACCGCCGTACCGGTGAGATCGCCACCGACAAGGACGGCGTCACGCTGATGGTCGTGGAGGTCATGTTCTCCACGCCCGACGAGGTGGAGATCCTTAAGCTCACCGTCCCGCAGCCCGGCGTCTCCGAGGACCTGACCATGGGCACCCCGGTCGCGCTGACCGGCCTGGTCGCCTCGGCGTGGGAGAACGAGTTCAACGGCCAGAAGCGGCACGGGATCGCCTTCCGCGCGGTCGCGGTCACCTCGCTGGCCGCCGCGGGCTCGGCCTCGAAGGCGGCCTGAGCCATGACGTGGCTGTTCGTCGCCCTGGTGCTGGTCGCCGCCGCTGCGGGTCTCCTGCGGTGGCGGCGCCCCGCCTGGTACTGGCTGACTCTCGGGGTCACCCTCGCCGCGCTGCGGGTCCTGGTCCGGTACGGCTCGGTCATGGACGCCTGCGGCCTGACGGTCCCGGCCCCCCGCTGGCGCCTGACCTTAGCGCGGGCCACCAACCGGCCCGTTCCCGGTCCTCGTGCCCCGCGCATCCTGCGCCTTCGGCCGACCCGGACAGGTCTGGTGCTGCGGCTCAAGCTCCGCCCCGGACAGGACGCCTTCGACGTGGCCGCCTCGTGTGACCGGCTGCGGCACTCGTTCGCCCTGTACGGCGTCACCTCCCGTGAGCTGCGCTCGGGTGTGGTCGAGGTGCGGATGACCGGCTATGACGTGCTCAAGCGGGTGCAGATGCCGACGTTGGTCGACACCCGGCCGATGCGGGTCCCGGTCGCCCTGCGCGAGGACGGGGCCGTGCACTACCGCGACTACCGCGCGGTGCCCCACGCGCTCACCCTCGGCGCCACGGAGTCCGGCAAGTCCGTCTATCAGCGCAACCTCGTGGCCGCGCTCGCCCCGCAGAACGTCGCCCTGGTCGGCATCGACTGCAAGCAAGGGGTGGAGCTGTTCCCGCTGGCCCGCCGGTTTTCCGCGCTCGCCGACAACCCCGACACCGCTGCCGAACTCCTTGATGCGCTGGTGTCCCACATGGAGGGCGTCTATCAGCTCATCCGGGCCGAGCAGCGGATTACCGCTGACGTGCCGGATGCGGAGATCGCCGCCGACATCTGGGACCTGCGCGAGGAGCTGCGGCCGGTGCCGATCGTGGTCCTGGTCGACGAGGTCGCCGAACTCGCCCTCTTCGCCACCAAGGAGGAGGAGAAGCGCCGGGACCGCATCATCACCGCCCTGGCCCGGCTCGCCCAGCTCGGCCGCGCCGCCGGCATCTACCTGGAGATCTGTGGGCAGCGCTTCGGCTCCGAACTCGGCAAGGGCATCACCATGCTCCGCGCCCAGCTCACCGGCCGCACCGCGCACCGGGTCAACGACGAAGCCTCGGCGAACATGGCCTTCGGCGACATCGCCCCGGACGCCGTTCTGGCCGCGATCCAGATCCCCACCGACACCCCTGGCGTCGCCATCACCGGCGACTCCACCGGCGGCTGGGCCCGCATCCGCGCCCCGCACACCTCGCTGCGCCAGGCCGTGAACACCTGCAACCGGCACGCCGACCTGACCCCGGACCTGCCCACCCTGGCCCCGTTCCGGCCCGTCCTCGGCGCCCTCAAGCCGGTTTCGGCCCCGGCGGTCGAGTCCGCCCCGGCCGCCGCCTGACCCTCACCCGCGTAGGTCCCAACCGAACGAAGGGAGAGCACCCGCCATGAGCGCGCGCTCCGAGGACTTCACCCGCACCGTGGCTCTGCTCGGCGACCTGGCCCTGTACGCCCACACCATCGGCGCCGACCTCGGCTTCGTCGACGCTGTCGGCCCGTGCCTGGCCGTCTCGCTGCCCGAGCCGCCGCCCGGCTTCTTCCCGCCCGGCTACGACCCCACCGACGGCCCCCAGTACCCCGGCCAGGAGGGATGACCGTGCCCGCCGCGAAGAAGCCCGCCACCCGCCGCAAGACGCCCCCGCCGCCGGCGCCCGCGAAGTGCCCCGACTGCGACGGCAAGGGCGAGATCACCGAAACCGTCCGCGTCGGCTCCCGCAAGGGCCGCGCCACCAACGACCACCAAACCGCCCTCTGCCTCACCTGCTGGGGCACCGGCCACGCCGCCGACTGAGCCAGGAAGGAGGACATCCCATGACCCGGTCCCACCTGCGCGTGGATGCCGTCCTGGTCCAGGCCGTCATCGCCGGTGCCCTGTCCTTCGCCCACCTGCACGACCTCGCCGCCGCGGCTGGACAGGACGGCTGGAAGGCGTGGGCCTACCCGGTCAGCGTGGATCTGCTCCTGGTTGCCGCCTGGCGTCGGCTCCGCTCCGACGGTCCGTCCCGGCTGGCCTGGTGCTGGTTCCTGATCGCCCTGGTCGCCTCGCTCGGCGCGAACGTGGCCACCGCCGGGTTCCTCGACCTGGACCACCCGCCCGCCCTGCTCCGCCTTGGCGTCGCCGGATGGCCAGCCCTGGCCTTCCTCGGCGGCACCCTGCTTGCCCACTCACCCGCGCACCGTTCCCCGGCCCCGCCGGCATCCGCCACCCCGGACCCGGACCCCGTGCCCGAGGTGGAGCCCGAACCGATCGCCGTCACCGAGCCGGACCCGGCGCCCGAATCCGTCGCGGTCCCGGCGCCCGAGGAAACCTCGGCCCTGCCCACAGCCGAACCGCCCGCGGTGGCCCCGGTCCCGGCTGCGCTGGTCGACCACGCCCGCAAGGTCGCCGACGACCACCACGCCCGCACCGGCACCCGGATCGACACCGACACCCTCCGCGCCCGCCTCGGCGTCCCGCCCCACCTGGCCGACGCCGTCGCCGCCCAACTCACCTGACCCGAAAGGACAACCCGTCATGCCCGCCCGCGACTTCTTCCACTCCGTGATGCGGATCGGCCCCGTGCAGATCGGCACCCACCGCGACCGCCACGGCACCACCAAGCACGCCGCCGTGTGTAGCTCCGACGGCTGCGGCTGGTCCGCCGACTACACCTCCCAGTCCGCCGCCCAGCTCGCCGCCCGCACCCACCGCTGCAACGTCCGCTAGGAGACCACCGCCCATGGACGTCCCGCTCTGGCTCGCCCTGGTCGTCGTCGGCTACCTCGGCGTCAAGCTCATCCGCCCGCCCTGGTGGCTCATCGCCGCCCTGCTCCTGGGCGGCTACCTCCTAGCCGACAGCCTCCTGGCCCCGGTCATCGACACCGCCGTCAAGTAACCCGCGAAAGGAGAACCGCTGATGTTCCGGCCCAAGCTCCCGACCATGCCCCAGCCCACCGGCACGGTCACCCCGCCCGCGGTCGTCATCGAGCCCACCGCCATCACTCCGGGCACCCCGGCCCCGCCGCCGGTCCCCGTCGCCCCGGCCTCTACCCGACCCACCATCCAGCTCACGCCCGGCACCGCGCTCGCCCTCGTCGGTGGCGGCACCGCCGTCGTCCTGGTCGTCGGCGCCGTCCTGGTCTCCATGCTCCTCGCGGTCGCCATCACCGGCGCCTCGGTCGCCGTCTGCGCCCTGGTGATCCGCTCCCTGATCAACGCCGACAACCGGCGCCGCTGAGCGGCCCCCGGAGCGGCCTCGGTCGCCAAACTTCGTCCGCTCCGGGCGCCTCCCCACCCTCCAGATCTAACGGACCCGAAAGGCAAGCCCATGATGCCCCAGCACGCCCCGACCCGGCGTATCTGCCGCGACTGCGACGGCTTCGCCACCGTCGCCATCACCACCGGCACCCGCTACGCCGACGGCTCCCGCGCCACCCTCCGCGTCGCCTGCTCGACCTGCAAGGGCACCGGTCACGCCCTCCCTGCCGCCCTCGTCCGGGCCGGGAGGTAACAGCGTGACCGACACCGCCACCCTGGCGGGCCTGGACCCGACCACCCTCGGCGACCTGCTGCGGGTGGCCGGGTCCCCCGGCTTCGACCGCTGGCAAGACCAGATCCGCCGCACCGGCGGCTGCGCCGACCCCATCCACCTGACCGGCTGGGTCCTGCACAAGGACAAGACCACCGGCGAGACCCTGCACCACTACAGCACCGAGGGTGAGCCGGGCGGACGACTCCGCGTCGCCTGCGGCAACCGCCGCGCCTCCCGCTGCCCGGCCTGCGCCTGGACGTACGCGGGCGACACCTACCACCTGATCCGCGCGGGCCTGGCCGGGGACGACCGCCGCGACATCCCCGCCACCGTCCGCGATCATCCCCGGGTCTTCGCCACCCTCACCGCCCCCTCGTTCGGCCCGGTCCACAACCGGCCCGACCATGGCACCTGCCGCTGCGGCACCCGCCACACCCCGGACGCCCCGGAGCTGGGCACCGCCCTCGACCCGGTGACCTATGACTACGCGGGCGCCGTGCTGTTCAACAACCACGCCGGACAGCTCTGGCAGCGCTTCACCAACCGCCTGCGCCGCGAGATCGCCGCCCGCGCCGGCATCACCCAACGAGAGCTGAAAGAGCGCGCCCGGCTGTCCTACGGCAAGGTCGCCGAGTTCCAGAAGCGCGGCGCCATCCACTTCCACGCCGTGATCCGCCTCGACGGACCCGACGGGCCGGACACCCCGCCCCCATCCTGGGCCACCGTTGCCCTGCTCTCCGACGCGATCCGCGCCGCCGCCGCGCACTCCTACACCTCGGTCTCAGTCCCGGCCGCCGCCGACCAACCGGCCCGAACCTTCCGCTGGGGCACCCAGCTCGACGTCCGGCCGGTGAAGGCGTTCGGGGACGGCTCCGAGATCACTGAGCAGGCGGTCGCCTCCTACGTGGCCAAGTACGCCACCAAAGCCGCCGAGAACACCGGCACCCTCGACCGCCGGGTGGGTGAGTTGTCCGAACTCGACCGCCACGGCGTCCCCGAGCAGGCCCGCCGGCTCATCGAGGCGTGCAAGACGCTCGATCCGCTCTACCCCGACCGGCGGCTGTGGGCCTGGGCTCACATGCTCGGCTTCCGCGGCCACTTCTCCTCCAAGTCCCGCCGCTACTCCACCACCCTTGGCACCCTCCGCCAGGCACGCGCCGACTACCGCGCCGCACAGGAACACGCTGCCGTCGGCGTGGAGGATCGCGAGCCGGACACCGTGCTCGTCCTCGCCGACTGGCAGTACGCCGGCCACGGCCACACCCCCGGCGAATCCGCGCTCGCCGCCACCATCGCCCGCGATCTCCAGCTCAACCGCGAAATCGCCCGCGAAGAACTCTCAGCCCTGGAAGGAACCTGACGTGAAAGACGAGCTGATGACCGTCCCGCAGATCCTCGATGAGCTGGGCGGAGTTTCACGGCGGACGTTCTACCGATGGCGCGAGCTGGGGCAGGGGCCGGCTGCCTTCAAGCTGCCGAACGGTGAGCTGCGAGTCTGGCGGAGCGACTTCACCACGTGGCTGCGTCAACTGGAGGCGGCGGCGTGAAATCTCTCGACGTGAAGGTGTGGGGCGTTCGAAGGAGAAACACGAAAAGGTCGTCCTACGACGTCCGTTGGATCGTGGCCGGGAACGTGTTCTCCGAGCAGTTCCGTACCAAAGGACTGGCGGATCACTACCGTTCCAAGCTCCTGCGTGCCGCTCACGGGGGCGAAGAGTTCGACACAGTCACAGGGTTGCCTGACTCGATGGTTGAAAAGGCAGCCTCGATGAGCTGGTACGCCTTCGCTCTGCGGTATCTCGCCATGAAGTGGCCGCACGCGGCTCCCAACACGCGAAGCGGTATCAATGAGTCGCTGACCGCGGTGACCATGGCATTGCTCGACGACCGTCCGGGACAGCCGCCGGAAGAGCTGATCAGGAAGGCGCTCCGTAACTGGGCTTTCGTCCTTCCTGGGCCGGATGACCGCGAGCTGCCAGATGAGATCGCGCACGCACTGCACTGGGTGTCGAAGGCCTCGCGCCCCCTCGCCGATCTCGGCGATGCTGCCATAGCCAGGGCCGTGCTGGACTCCCTGAAATTGAAGCTCGACGGCACGGCGGCAGCTGCGGAGACTGTTCGGCGCAAGCGCCGGACCCTCGTCAACGCCCTGCATTACGCGGTGGATCTCGGCGAGTTCAAGGAGAACCCGATCACTGGGATTCGCTGGAAGAAACCGAAGATCGCCGGAGAAGTCGATCCTCGGGTGGTTGCCAATCCCGAACAGGCTCGTTCCCTGCTGACCGCTGTGTCGTACGTCGGTGGGTACGGTCGGGCTCGCGGCCGACGGCTCGTCGGCCTGTTCGCCTGCATGTACTACGGGGCTTTCCGCCCTGCTGAGGCTGTGGGCCTCACTGCGGCAGACCTGAAGCTGCCAGAAGCGGGCTGGGGTACGGCACTCCTCAACCGGACGCGTCCCAGCGCCGGCAAGCAGTGGACGGACTCGGGCGAGACCCATGACGACCGGGGCCTGAAGAATCGGCCCGCCGAGGAAGTGCGGCTCGTGCCGATCCCGCCCCAGCTCGTCATCACCCTTCGGCAGCATCTGGACACCTTCGGCACCGCAGAGGACGGACGGCTGTTCACCAACGAGCGCGGGGGAGTGGTCGGCTCCTCGACGTACTACCGCGTCTGGCAGGAGGCTCGGCCGCTCGCCCTCCCGCCGGCTGCGGTCGCCTCGCCGCTCGCCGCGCGGCCGTACGACCTTCGGCACTCGGCGCTGTCGACCTGGCTCAACTCCGGAGTCGACGCAACCGAGGTCGCCGAGCGCGCGGGCAACAGCGTTGAGGTCCTCCTGTCCCGCTATGCCAAGTGCATCGACGGCCGGCAGGAGGTGGCCAACCGCAAGATCGAAGAACTGCTGCGCGAGTACGAGTGACTCACGCTGTGCCAAGCTTCACGCCCCCGGACTCGGCCGGGGGCTTTCTCGTTTTGCTGGGGCTGACCTGGGCAGATGCCTCAAGATCCTGTCCACGAATAGTCCACGGACCCCAACATACGGCCGCTTCGGGCGGCATACGCCTGCACATACAAGAAGACCCCGCACTCAGCGTTTCCGCTGGTCACGGGGTCTTTGGGCACCTCATCGAGGGTGCCCCCGGCAGGATTCGAACCTGCGCACACGGCTCCGGAGGCCGTTGCTCTATCCCCTGAGCTACGGGGGCGGGTCGGGCGCGTTGTCTGCGCGGCGACGGGTAGAACACTACCAGTTCCGGGAGGGTGGTCATGAACGTTTTCCGGTGGGGGCCTCGGGGTGGGTCCCCCGGACGGGGTGGAAGTGGGGAAAAGCCGGACGCGGTGGCCGGTCCCGACCTACTCTCGAGTGGTGCCAGCCGCTTCGGGACGGGTGCTTGTTGTGGACGACAACAAGGTCATCCGGCAGCTGATCAGGGTCAATCTTGAGCTTGAGGGGCTCGAGGTCGTGACCGCGGCCGACGGTGCCGAGTGTCTGGATGTCGTGCATCGGGTGCGGCCCGATGTCGTCACGCTCGACGTCGTCATGCCGCGACTGGACGGGCTGCGGACTGCCGCCCGGCTGCGGGCCGACCCGCTCACCCGTGATCTTCCCCTTGCCATCGTCAGCGCCTGTTCGCAGTACGAGATCGAGGCCGGGCTCGACGTCGGCGTCGACGCCTTCCTCGCCAAGCCCTTCGAGCCGGCCGAGCTCGTGCGGCTCGTGCGACGGTTGATCGACGGTGGGGCTCGTGGGGCCGGGGAGGCCGAGCCCGCCGGACGTAGCAGCGGCTGACCCGGCGTCGTACGCCAGTAGCGGCTGACCCGGCGCCGTGAATTCGTCGTCCCGCCGTGCCCCCTGTGATTCCCGTCCCTGCCGTCCACATGGCGATACCGCGCCCAAATGAGTTTCCATACCCACCCCCCTCCTCCCCTACGCTTGTCCCGTGACCCCCGTGGAGCTCTCCCGTACCGTGCTCAGCGCGGTCCGTCGCGCTGTCGACGTGGGGGAACTCGACGTCAGCGTGCCCGAGCGGGTCGTGGTCACGCCGCCTCGGCCCGGTGGTTGTGGTGACTACGCCACCAACGTCGCCCTCCAGCTCGCCCGGCCCGCCGGGCAGCCCGCCCCGGTCGTCGCCCAGGTGCTTCGGGGGCATCTGCTCGGTCTCGACGGCATCGACGACGTCACCGTCACCGGACCCGGGTTCCTCAACATCAGCCTCCGCGACGCCGACGCCGAGGCCGCCCTCGCGCGGCTGGTGGAGGACGTCCGGCGGGGTGGTGAGCGGTACGGGTACGCCCAGGGGACGGCCGGGACCGTCGTCGAGCTGCGTTGTCCGCGTGAGGTCCGTGCCCTCGTCGTCGCGGATGTCGTGGCCCGGCTTCTCCGGTCCCAGGGGAGCGAGGCACGGGTCGTCCCCGTCGGCCCCGTTCCCGTCCGCTGGGAGCAGATCCTCGGCGTCCATGCCGAACCCGTCGGCGACGACGCCGTTCCCGCCGTCCACATCCGGCCCGTTCCCGCCCCCGCCGACCCCCTTCCTCTCGGTCGTGACGCCGCTCGCTGGGTTCTCCTCCACCCCGCCGGGCACGACCGGCCTCGTGTCGGGGTCGAGCATCTCGTCCAGCGCGAGAGCAATCCGCTCTTCCGCGTCCGGTACGCCCACGCCCGCGTCCGGGCCCTCGGGCGCAACGCGGCCGACCTGGGCTTCGGTGCCCAGGCGGGGCCCCTCGACGTCGTACCGTCCGAGCTGGTCGCCCTGCTCGCCGACCATCCCCGCGTGCTCGCCCGGGCCGCGGACCACCACGCTCCCGACGTTCTCGCCCGGCACCTCGTCAGCGTTGCCGATGCCGTGCTGCCCTTCCTCGCGACCGTGCTGCCGCGCGGGGAGGAGAAACCCTCGGCCGCCCACCGCGCCCGGCTCGCCCTTGCCGAAGCCGCCGGGACGGTGCTGGCCGGTGGCCTGTCCCTGCTCGGTATCGACGCACCCGAACACCTCTGAGAGAGCCCACAGAGAGCCGCACTGACATGAGCCGTTCCGCACACCCCGCCGGGCCCCGTCACGCCGATGTCCTGCCCGAGGGGCACTACTCCGCCCCGCCCACCGACCTCAACGCCCTCGAACCCAAGGTCTGGGCGCAGACCGTCGGCCGGCGCGAGGACGGTGTCGTGACCGTCGGCGGCATCGCAGTCACCGACCTCGCCGAACGGTTCGGCACCCCCGCCTACGTCCTCGACGAGGCCGACTTCCGGGCCCGGGCGCGGGCCTGGCGCAACGCCTTCGGGCACGACGCGGACGTCTTCTACGCCGGGAAGGCGTTCCTGTCCCGGGCCGTCGTGAAGTGGCTCGACGAGGAGGGGCTCAACCTCGACGTCTGCTCCGGCACCGAGCTCGCCACTGCGCTCTCCGCGGGGATGCCCGCCGAGCGCATCGCCTTCCACGGCAACAACAAGTCCCCGTACGAGATCGAGCGGGCCGTCGAGGCCGGGGTCGGGCGGATCGTGCTCGACTCCTTCCAGGAGATCGTGCGGGTCGCCCACATCGCGCAGTCCCTCGGGAAGCGGCAGCGGGCGCAGATCCGGATCACGGTCGGCGTGGAGGCGCACACGCACGAGTTCATCGCCACCGCGCACGAGGACCAGAAGTTCGGCATCCCGCTGGCCGGGGGACAGGCCGCCGAGGCCGTGCGGCGGGCCCTCCAGCTCGACGGGCTCGAACTCATCGGGATCCACTCCCACATCGGGTCGCAGATCTTCGACATGTCCGGGTTCGAGGTGGCCGCGCACCGCGTGGTGCGGCTGCTCAGGGACATCCGGGACGAGCACGGCGTGGAGCTGCCGGAGATCGACCTCGGCGGCGGGCTCGGGATCGCGTACACCCGCAACGACGACCCGCGGGAGCCGCACGAGATCGCCAAGGCGCTGACCGAGATCGTCACCCGTGAGTGCGAGGCCGCCCGGCTCCGTACGCCCCGTATCTCCGTCGAGCCGGGGCGCGCGATCGTCGGACCGACCGCCTTCACGCTCTACGAGGTCGGCACCATCAAGCCCCTGGAGGGGCTGCGGACGTACGTGTCCGTCGACGGGGGCATGTCGGACAACATCCGCACCGCGCTCTACGACGCCGAGTACAGCGTCGCGCTCGTCTCCCGTGTCTCCGAGGCGGAGCCGATGCTCGTCCGGGTCGTGGGGAAGCACTGCGAGAGCGGGGACATCGTGGTCAAGGACGCCTTCCTGCCGGCCGACCTGGCACCCGGTGACCTCATCGCCGTGCCGGCCACGGGCGCGTACTGCCGGTCGATGGCCAGCAACTACAACCACGCGCTGCGTCCGCCGGTCGTCGCCGTCGCGGGCGGGGAGGCCCGGGTGATCGTCCGCCGGGAGACGGAGGAGGACCTCCTGCGGCTCGACGTCGGATGACGCCCACGCCACCGAGGCCGGTGACGGCGCGGGGCGGCCGGAAGATCTCCTGTCTTCCGGGCCGACGAAAATGAAATAAACGTCTCACGATCCGGACAAATAGCAGAAACTTCGTTCCGGTGAGTGAGACTGGTCCAACCGTAGACGGTATGAGGAAACGAGGTCGGATGATGCGTACGCGTCCGCTGAAGGTGGCGCTGCTGGGCTGTGGGGTTGTCGGCTCAGAGGTGGCGCGCATCATGACGACGCACGCCGACGACCTCACGGCCAGGATCGGGGCCCCGGTGGAGCTCGCCGGGGTCGCCGTGCGACGCCCCGGCAAGGTGCGCGAGGGCATCCCCGCCGAGCTCATCACCACCGACGCCACCGCGCTCGTCAAACGCGGCGACATCGACGTCGTGGTCGAGGTCATCGGCGGGATCGAGCCCGCCCGGACGCTCATCACCGCCGCCTTCGAGCACGGCGCCTCCGTCGTCTCCGCGAACAAGGCCCTGCTCGCCCAGGACGGGGCCGCCCTGCACGCCGCGGCGGAGACCAACGACAGGGACCTCTACTACGAGGCCGCCGTCGCCGGCGCCATCCCGCTGATCCGGCCGCTGCGCGAGTCCCTCGCCGGGGACAAGGTCAACCGGGTGCTCGGCATCGTCAACGGCACCACCAACTTCATCCTCGACAAGATGGACTCCACCGGGGCCGGCTACCAGGAGGCCCTCGACGAGGCCACCGCGCTCGGGTACGCCGAAGCCGACCCGACCGCCGACGTCGAGGGGTTCGACGCCGCCGCCAAGGCCGCGATCCTCGCCGGGATCGCCTTCCACACGCGGGTACGGCTCGACGACGTCTACCGCGAGGGCATGACCGAGGTCACCGCCGCGGACTTCGTCTCCGCCAAGGAGATGGGCTGCACCATCAAGCTGCTTGCCATCTGCGAGCGGGCCGAGGACGGCGGGTCCGTCACCGCCCGCGTGCACCCCGCGATGATTCCGCTCACCCACCCGCTGGCCTCCGTGCGCGGCGCCTACAACGCGGTGTTCGTCGAGTCCGACGCGGCCGGGCAGCTGATGTTCTACGGGCCCGGCGCCGGCGGCTCGCCCACCGCCTCCGCCGTGCTCGGCGACCTCGTCGCCGTCTGCCGCAACCGGCTCAACGGGTCCACCGGGCCCGGCGATTCGGCGTACGCGGCGCTGCCCGTGTCACCGATGGGCGACGTCGTCACGCGCTACCACATCAGCCTGGACGTCGCCGACAAACCGGGTGTGCTCGCCCAGGTCGCCACCGTGTTCGCCGAGCACGGGGTTTCCATCGACACTGTTCGCCAGCAGGGCAAGGACGGCGAGGCCTCCCTCGTCGTCGTCACCCACCGTGCTTCCGACGCCGCCCTCGGCGGGACCGTGGAGGCGCTGCGCAAGCTCGACACCGTGCGGGGTGTCGCCAGCATCATGCGGGTTGAAGGAGAGTAACCAGCAATGACCCACCAGTGGCGCGGAATCATCGAGGAGTACCGGGACAGGCTGCCGGTCTCCGACAGTACGCCGGTCGTGACGCTCCGTGAGGGCGGTACGCCCCTCGTGCCCGCCCAGGTGCTCTCCGAGCGCACCGGCTGCGAGGTCCACCTCAAGGTCGAGGGCGCGAACCCGACCGGGTCCTTCAAGGACCGCGGCATGACGATGGCGATCAGCAAGGCCAAGGAGGAGGGCGCGAAGGCCGTCATCTGCGCCTCCACCGGCAACACGTCCGCGTCCGCGGCCGCCTACGCCGTACGGGCCGGGATGGTCTCCGCGGTGCTGGTGCCGCAGGGCAAGATCGCGCTCGGCAAGATGGGCCAGGCGCTCGTGCACGGCGCGAAGATCCTCCAGGTCGACGGCAACTTCGACGACTGCCTCACGCTCGCCCGCGCGCTCAGCGACAACTACCCCGTGGCGCTGGTCAATTCGGTCAACCCGGTGCGTATCGAGGGCCAGAAGACGGCCTCCTTCGAGATCGTCGACATGCTCGGCGACGCGCCCGACATCCACGTCCTGCCGATCGGCAACGCGGGCAACATCACCGCCTACTGGAAGGGCTACCGCGAGTACGCCGCGGACGGCGTCGCCACGAGGACGCCCCGCATGTGGGGCTTCCAGGCCTCCGGCAGCGCCCCGATCGTGCGCGGCGAGGTGGTCAAGGACCCGTCGACCATCGCCACCGCGATCCGTATCGGCAACCCGGCCTCCTGGACGTACGCCCTGGCCGCGCGCGACGAGTCCGGCGGCGCCATCGACGAGGTGACGGACCGTGAAATCCTGCGCGCCTACCGGCTGTTGGCCGCGCAGGAGGGTGTCTTCGTCGAGCCGGCGTCCGCCGCGTCCGTGGCCGGACTGCTGAAGGCCGCCGAGCAGGGCAAGGTCGACCCCGGCCAGCGCATCGTGTGCACGGTCACCGGCAATGGCCTCAAGGACCCCGACTGGGCCGTCGCCGGCGCTCCCCAGCCGGTCACGGTCCCGGTCGACGCGGCCACGGCGGCCGAACGCCTGGGCCTGGGCTGACGGCACCGGCTCCCGTACCACCGCGCCACCGCCGCCGTCCGCGCCACCGCCGCACGTCCGCGCCGTCGACGACAACCGTGACGACGACAACCGTGACGACGACGACCGCCACGGTGATTGCTACGACGATCGACCGCGCCCGGCTCCGCAGGGGCCGGCGCCGGTCGAGCCGGCGCCGGCCGACTCGCTGACCGTGTGAGCCGGTGACCGTCGAGCCGCCGCCCGCCAGGCCGTCGTCGGCTGAGCCAGCCGCCCGCCGCCCCGAGTACGGCCCGATGACGTCCGGCCCGATGGCACTCGATGCCGACGCCGCGCATGGACGCCCCACCCGCCGACACTCCACCCGCGACACCCCGCCACTTCGGCGCCCGCCGCGTTCCGCCCGCCCCGTTTCGCCCGGTCGGCGCAACGCACGCGCACCGCGCAAGGGACGCAACCACGTGGCGTGCGGAGGCGTCTCCCACAAGGGGACTTCCGCGGAGGGTGGCACAGGGGGCTTGCGACACGCATCGTGCGCCTCCCGTGCGCCCTATGTCGCCACTGAACTTTCCTTCGATAAGCTGTAGGGAACCCGACCGCCGCACACGCCCACGCAGGTGGCGGCGCCGCGCCGTCCGCGCGGCCCGAGGGCCTTCCCCGTTCCTATCGAGTGTCATTCGACCATCACGCAGCTCAAGGAGAGTCAACGAGCGATGGCCGGTCCCGCGTTCCGCGCCGCCGCCGTCCGGGTGCGCGTCCCCGCCACCAGCGCCAACCTCGGCCCGGGCTTCGACGCCCTCGGCCTGTCGCTGGGGCTCTACGACGACGTCGTGGTCCGGGTGGCCGACTCCGGGCTGCACATCGACATCGCCGGCGAGGGCAGCGAGACGCTGCCGCGGGACGAGAAGCACCTGCTCGTCCGCTCGCTGCGCACCGCCTTCGACGTACTCGGCGGACAGCCGCGCGGCCTGGAGATCGTCTGCGCCAACCGCATTCCGCACGGCCGCGGCCTCGGCTCCTCCTCCGCCGCCATCTGCGCCGGAATAGTCGCCGCCCGCGCCGTGACCATAGGCGCCGAGGCCAGGCTCGACGACACGGCGCTGCTCGAGCTGGCCACCGAGATCGAGGGCCACCCGGACAACGTGGCGGCCTGTCTGCTGGGCGGGTTCACCCTGTCCTGGATGGAGGCCGGAGGCGCCAGGGCCATCAGGATGGAGCCCTCCGATTCCATCGTTCCGGTGGTTTTCGTGCCAGGAAAGCCGGTGCTCACCGAAACCGCGCGCGGCCTGCTCCCGCGCACCGTTCCGCACGTGGACGCCGCCGTCAACGCGGGCCGCGCCGCACTGCTCGTCGAGGCCCTCACCCGGCGCCCCGAGCTGCTGCTGCCGGCCACCGAGGACCGTCTGCACCAGGAGTACCGCGCCCCTGCCATGCCGGAGAGCGCGGCGCTGGTGGAGCGGCTGCGGGCGGACGGCATCCCCGCGGTCATCTCCGGCGCCGGACCCACCGTCATGGCACTCGCCGACGCGGGCACCGCGGACAAGGTGGAGCAACTCGCGGGCGCCGACTGGGCCGCCAACCGGCTGAGTCTTGACCTGCAAGGAGCCTGCGTACTGCCGCTCGCGGCAGGCGCGGAGATCTGAAAGCCGGCGGTTGCCGGATTTCGAGAGGGGGAATGTTTGTTGGATCCGGTAGTGTTAACCTCAAGTCTGCACCCGACCCCACCATGGCGAGGTGCTTCGTGTCCCCGTCCGGGACAGACATTCCTCCGGGAGCCCCCCAAGCCGCACTGTGTGGTGTACGTCGTACGTGGGCAGTACCTCGTATGCGCACACTGAGCGGTCCGCCGGGCACGCTCCGGAATCGGTGCGACCGCGCCACGTGACTCAGTGACACTGGGTGTCGCTGATGGCCGAGGAAGCGCCAATCACCAGATATCTCTTCCGCCGTTCAGGGCGGACCACCGCCCCGGCACGGTTCACCAGCAAGGACCGAAGCCGGACAGCACAACCGGTCGCCGAGCCAGACAGGCCGACGTCCGCTCCAGGGAAGGACCCTTCGTGAGCGACACCACCGATCTGATGGGCGCACGTGTCGAGGAGACCGCTGCCGCGCCCGCCACGGACGCCTCCGCGCCTGCCGGCGGTGCCGGCTCCCGGCGGCGCCGCGGTACCGGCCTCGAGGGCATGGTGCTGGCCGAGCTGCAACAGGTCGCATCGGGCCTCGGCATCAGGGGCACCGCGCGGATGCGCAAGAGCCAGCTGATCGAGGTCATCAAGGAGGCGCAGGCGGCCGGGGGCGCCCCTGCCGCGAAGGCCGCGCCCGCCGCGGGGGACGCCACCGAGACGAAGCCGAAGCGCCGCGCCACCTCACGGACCCGTACGGCCGACGACGCCGCGCCCGCGAAGAAGGCGGCCGAGGCCCCCGCCGCGAAGCTCTCGAACGACGTGGAGCAGTCGGACGCCTCCGCCAAGTCCGTGGCGCAGAAGCAGATCGAGATCCCCGGCCAGCCCGCTGGGGGCACCGTCCGTGGGGGAGAGGCCGAGCGCGGGGCGGAGGACGCTCCGGCCGAGCGCCGCCGGCGCCGGGCCACCGCCGAGGCGGGCACCCCGGCGGGTGGCGCCGAGACCGTCGCCGCCGAGGCGAAGAGCGAGTCGAAGACCGAGAACCCGCAGCAGCAGCCGCAGGGCGACGGTGACGGCGGCGAGGGCCGCCGTCGCGACCGCCGTGAGCGCGGCCGGGACCGCGACCGCCGCGGCAAGGGCGACGACCAGCAGGGCGGTCAGCAGCAGCGCCAGCAGGGCCAGCAGCAGGGCGGCGGCCGTCAGGACCGCCAGCAGCGGCCCGACGAGGACGGGGACGACTTCGACGGCGGCCGCCGGGGCCGTCGCGGCCGCTACCGCGACCGCCGTGGCCGCCGTGGCCGCGACGACGTCTCCGAGCCGCAGATCACCGAGGACGACGTCCTGATCCCGGTCGCGGGCATCCTGGACATCCTCGACAACTACGCCTTCATCCGTACGTCGGGCTACCTGCCGGGTCCCAACGACGTGTACGTCTCCCTCGCCCAGGTCCGCAAGAACGGCCTGCGCAAGGGCGACCACATCACCGGCGCGGTCCGCCAGCCGAAGGACGGCGAGCGCCGCGAGAAGTTCAACGCGCTGGTCCGGCTGGACTCCGTCAACGGCATGGCGCCCGAACACGGCCGTGGGCGGCCGGAGTTCAACAAGCTGACGCCGCTGTACCCGCAGGACCGGCTCCGTCTGGAGACCGACCCCGGCGTCCTGACGACCCGCATCATCGACCTGGTCTCGCCGATCGGCAAGGGCCAGCGCGGTCTGATCGTGGCCCCGCCGAAGACCGGTAAGACCATGATCATGCAGGCGGTCGCCAACGCGATCACGCACAACAACCCCGAGTGCCACCTGATGGTCGTCCTCGTCGACGAGCGTCCGGAAGAGGTCACCGACATGCAGCGGTCGGTCAAGGGCGAGGTCATCTCCTCGACCTTCGACCGTCCGGCCGAGGACCACACCACGGTCGCCGAGCTCGCCATCGAGCGCGCCAAGCGCCTGGTGGAGCTGGGTCACGACGTGGTCGTGCTGCTGGACTCGATCACGCGTCTGGGCCGTGCGTACAACCTGGCGGCCCCGGCCTCCGGGCGCATCCTGTCCGGTGGTGTCGACTCCACCGCCCTGTACCCGCCGAAGCGGTTCTTCGGTGCGGCCCGCAACATCGAGGACGGCGGTTCGCTGACCATCCTCGCCACCGCCCTGGTGGACACCGGGTCCCGCATGGACGAGGTGATCTTCGAGGAGTTCAAGGGCACCGGCAACATGGAGCTCAAGCTCGACCGGAAGCTCGCCGACAAGCGCATCTTCCCGGCGGTGGACGTGGACGCGTCCGGTACCCGTAAGGAAGAGATCCTGCTCGGCAACGAGGAGCTGGCCGTCGTCTGGAAGCTGCGCCGGGTGCTGCACGCGCTCGACCAGCAGCAGGCGATCGAGCTGCTTCTCGACAAGATGAAGCAGACCAAGTCGAACGTCGAGTTCCTGATGCAGATCCAGAAGACGACGCCGACCCCCGGCAACGGCGACTGAGCGTTCCGCCAGGTCGGAAGGCCGCCTCCCTGTTCCAGGGGGCGGCCTTCCGCCGTTGTGGGCCGTACGAGCGCTACGGGCCGTACGAGACCTTCACCACAGGCGCCGTGCCCCGCCCCGGCCCTCCACGGCACGGTCGGGCCCCGCGTCACCGCAGGTGAGCGGGTTGCCAAGGGATGCACAGCCGGGCATGGCACCCATGTCCGCATGTGGTGGGCACAGAGCGTTGTGCAACCCTTTCCCGAGTTCCCCCGTCTGACCGGACGAGCGAGGATAGTGCGGTACGGGTCTCATGACCGAGAACGGACCGGGGCCTGACCCCGACCGCAGGGGGTAACCGACCGTAGACACGGAACCGAGGAGCGCATGCCTGCCGACAGCACGCGAGGACCGGGCATACCAGGGGAGCCCGACGACGCCAGGCCCCGCCGCCGAGGAGGCAGGGGCCGTCGTCGCAAGCCTCCCACCGGGCGGCGCAGGGCCCTGACGGCGATGGCCTGGACCGCCGCGGGAATCGTCGTGCTCGGCGGTACGGGGGCGGGTTTCCTCTACTTCAAGCTCAACGGCAATCTCAGGACGATCGACATCAACCAGGCCCTCGGCCGGGACCGGCCCACCAAGGCCGACAACGGCTCCGAGAACATCCTGGTCCTCGGCTCCGACAGCCGCGCCGGCGGCAACAGGAAAATAGGCGGCGGCACCAACGACGGCAGCGCCCGCTCCGACACGGCGATGATCGTGCACGTGTACGAGGGCCACAAGAGGGCCGGCGTGGTCTCCGTACCGCGCGACACCCTGGTCGACCGCCCCCAGTGCACCGACGCCAAGGGCGGCACGCACGCCGCGGCGCACAACGCGATGTTCAACGAGTCGTACTCCGCCGGCGGCGCGGCCTGCGCGGTGAAGACGGTCGAGTCGATGACCGGCCTGCGCATGGACCACTACCTGGAGGTCGACTTCAGCGGCTTCCGCAAGCTCGTCGACGAACTCGGCGGGGTCCAGGTCACCACGACGAAGAACATCGACGACCCGCGCAGCCACCTCGACCTCGCGGCCGGCACGCACACCCTCGACGGACGGCAGGCCCTCGGCCTGGTCCGCACCCGGCACGGCGTCGGCGACGGCTCCGACCTCGGCCGCATCCAGCTCCAGCAGGCCTTCGTCAAGGCCCTGGCCGACCAGGTCAAGCACATCGGCGTGTTCACCAACCCCAAGAAGCTCTACGACCTCGCCGACACCGCGACCAAGGCCGTCACCGCCGACTCCGACCTCGGCTCGGTGAACTCCCTGATCGCCTTCGCCGACGGCCTGAAGGGCATCAGCTCCTCCCACATGACCATGGTCACGATGCCGGTGCAGTACGACCCGGCCAACCCCAACCGCGTCCTCGTGGAGAAGGCCAAGGCCCAGCAGATCTGGACCGCCCTCAGGAACGACCGCCCCATCCCCAAGTCGGCCACCCAGGGGACGGCCACCGGCAAGGCAAGCGGAGTGGTGAGCGCCCCTTAGGCCGCCCTCAGGGGCGCGGGGAACTGCGCGACAAGCCACAGTCCACCGGCACACGCCCGCGGCGAGCACCCGGCACCCCGGGCACGCGGAAAACCCGCCACAGCCCCGCAGGGACGCGCAGGGACCCGCCGGGAATACCCGACCCCACCCCCCGGTTTGGGTGGATGGCCCCAGTCCTGGCAGACTGGTACGTCGGCTCCGGTTCACGCTCCGCATCCCGCGGCTGCGACCCGGCGCCCTCCCGGAACATAGGAGACACCTTGAAGCGCGACATCCACCCCGCGTACGTCGAGACGCAGGTCAGCTGCACCTGCGGCGCGTCGTTCACCACTCGCAGCACCATCGACTCCGGCACCATCCGTGCCGAGGTCTGCTCCGAGTGCCACCCGTTCTACACGGGCAAGCAGAAGATCCTCGACACCGGTGGCCGTGTGGCCCGCTTCGAGGCCCGCTTCGGCAAGGCTGCCGCCGGCTCCAAGAAGTAGCGAGCCCCATTTCGCCGGTCCATGGCCGTGCCCCCACCGCGGGGTGCGCCGGGACCGGCGTTTTTGGTCGCCCGCCTTCCCCCACCCCAGCAGTACAGGCAGTAACAGGAGCCGAAAGATGTTCGAGGCCGTCGAGGAACTCGTCGCCGAGCACGCCGACCTGGAGAAGCAGCTCGCCGACCCGTCGGTCCACGCCGACCAGGCAGGCGCGCGCAAGCTCAACAAGCGCTACGCCGAGCTCACCCCGATCGTCGCCGCGTACCGCTCCTGGAAGCAGACCGGCGACGACGTCGACACCGCGCGCGAACTCGCGGCGGACGACCCCGACTTCGCGGCCGAGGTCAAGGAGCTGGAGCAGCAGCGCGAGGAGTTGACCGAGAAGCTGCGCCTCCTGCTCGTCCCGCGCGACCCCAGTGACGACAAGGACGTCATCCTGGAGATCAAGGCGGGCGCGGGCGGCGACGAGTCGGCCCTGTTCGCCGGCGACCTGCTGCGCATGTACCTGCGGTACGCCGAGCGGGTCGGCTGGAAGACCGAGATCATCGACGCCACCGAGTCCGAGCTGGGCGGCTACAAGGACGTCCAGGTCGCGGTGAAGACCCGCGGCCAGATCGAGCCCGGCCAGGGCGTGTGGGCCCGGTTGAAGTACGAGGGCGGAGTGCACCGGGTGCAGCGGGTGCCGGCCACCGAGTCCCAGGGCCGTATCCACACCTCCGCGGCCGGTGTGCTGGTCACCCCCGAGGCCGAGGAGGTGGACGTGGAGATCAGCCCCAATGACCTCCGCATCGACGTCTACCGGTCCTCCGGGCCCGGCGGCCAGTCCGTCAACACCACCGACTCCGCGGTGCGCATCACGCACCTGCCCACCGGGGTCGTCGCCTCCTGCCAGAACGAGAAGAGCCAGCTGCAGAACAAGGAGCAGGCACTGCGTATCCTGCGCTCCAGGCTGCTCGCCATGGCGCAGGAGGAGGCGGAACGGGAGGCCGCCGACGCCCGCCGCAGCCAGGTCCGCACCGTCGACCGCTCCGAGAAGATCCGCACGTACAACTTCCCGGAGAACCGCATCTCGGACCACCGCGTCGGATTCAAGGCGTACAACCTGGACCAGGTCCTGGACGGCGAACTGGACGCGGTGATCCAGGCCTGCGTCGACGCGGACTCGGCCGCCAAGCTCGCGGCCGCGTAAGACACGTGCGCACGCGGGGCGTGCGCACGTACGAGCACCAACGGAGGACCAGCGTGCAGCAAGAATCCGGGGGGCGGCCCCCGAGTCCCCGCAGCGTGCTGCTCGCGGAGGTGGCGCAGGCCACCCAGCGGCTGGCCGACGCGGGAGTGGACTCGCCGCGCACCGACGCGGAGGAACTCGCCGCGTTCGTGCACGGAGTCAAGCGTGGCCAGCTGCACACGGTGAAGGACGCCGACTTCGACGCCCGCTACTGGGAGGTCATCGCCCGGCGCGAGCAGCGCGAGCCGCTCCAGCACATCACCGGGCGTGCCTACTTCCGGTATCTGGAACTCCAGGTCGGGCCAGGGGTGTTCGTGCCCCGGCCCGAGACCGAGTCGGTGGTCGGCTGGGCCATAGACGCCGTACGGGCCATGGACGTGGTCGAGCCGTGCATCGTCGACCTGTGCACCGGCTCGGGCGCCATCGCGCTCGCCCTCGCCCAGGAGGTGCCGCGCTCGCGTGTGCACGCCGTGGAGCTGAGCGAGGACGCGCTGAAGTGGACCCGCAAGAACACGGAGGGGTCCAGGGTCGACCTGCGTCAGGGCGACGCCCGGACGGCCTTCCCCGACCTCGACGGCCAGGTCGACCTCGTCATCTCCAACCCGCCGTACATCCCGCTCACCGAATGGGAGTACGTCGCCCCCGAGGCCCGCGACTACGACCCGGAACTGGCGTTGTTCTCCGGGGAGGACGGCCTCGACCTGATCCGCGGCATCGAGCGCACCGCGCACCGGCTGCTGCGGCCCGGCGGAGTCGTCGTCGTCGAGCACGCCGACACCCAGGGGGGACAGGTGCCGTGGATCTTCACCGAGGAACGGGGCTGGGCCGACGCCGCCGACCACCCCGACCTCAACAACCGGCCGCGGTTCGCCACCGCCCGCAAGGCGCTGCCGTGACCCCCACCAGGACGTCCGACCAGCAGTACGTGTACGAGGAGGCCCGCTGACAATGGCACGGCGATACGACACCAACGACGCCACCGACCGCGTGACCGGTCTGCGCGAGGCCGCGTCCGCCGTCCGCCGGGGCGAGCTCGTGGTGCTGCCCACCGACACCGTCTACGGCATCGGCGCCGACGCGTTCTCCTCCGAGGGCGTGGCCGACCTGCTCGCCGCCAAGGGCCGGGGCCGCAACATGCCCACGCCCGTGCTCATCGGCTCCCCGAACACGCTGCACGGACTGGTCACGGACTTCTCCGAGATGGCCTGGGAACTCGTGGACGCCTTCTGGCCGGGCGCGCTGACGCTGGTCGCCCGGCACCAGCCGTCCCTCCAGTGGGACCTCGGGGACACCCGCGGCACGGTCGCCGTGCGGATGCCGCTGCACCCGGTCGCCATCGAACTGCTCACGGAGGTCGGTCCGATGGCCGTGTCGTCGGCGAACCTGACCGGCCACCCGGCGCCGGAGACCTGCGACGCCGCGCAGGAGATGCTCGGCGACTCCGTCTCCGTCTACCTCGACGGCGGGCCGACCCCCGGCAACGTCCCGTCCTCCATCGTGGACGTCAGCCGCAAGGTGCCCGTGCTGCTGCGTGAGGGCGCCCTGTCGCCGGAGGAACTGCGCAAGGTGGTACCCGACCTCGAGGTGGCGAATTGACGGCCCCTGACGCGGGGCGTGGCATAGGCGACACCTTCCGCATCCTGCACGTCAGCACCGGGAACGTGTGCCGCTCGCCCATCACCGAGCGGCTGACCCGGCACTTCGTGGCGGACCGGCTCGGGGATCCGCGGGGCGGCGGGCTGATCGTGGAGAGCGCGGGCACCTGGGGTCACGAGGGCGCGCCGATGGAGGCCAACGCGGAGACCGTGCTGGCCGACTTCGGCGCGGACGCCTCCGGCTTCACCGGCCGGGAGCTGCTGGACGAGCACGTGATCCGCGCCGACCTGGTGCTCACCGCGACCCTCGACCACCGCGCCCAGGTCATCTCCATGGGCCACTCGGCCGGCCTGCGCACCTTCACCCTCAAGGAGTTCACCCGCCTGGTGAAGGCGATAGACCCGGCCACGCTGCCGCCCCTGGAGGACGGCGTGGTCGAACGCGCCCGCGCCCTGGTCCGCGCTGCCGCCGCTCTACGCGGGTGGCTCCTGGCCCCCACCGCTGAGGCCGACGAGGTCTACGACCCCTACGGCGCCCCCCTGACGTTCTTCCGCTCCGTGGGCGACGAGATACACCAGGCCCTGGACCCGGTGGTGACGGCCCTGACGGGCGTACGGGCGCGCGCCTGACCCACCGCGCGGCGCACGACGGGCCGGGAGGCCCGTGAAGGGCCCGTACCCCGGCCCGGAGGCCGGAGATGTCCCGCGAGCCAGTGTGGGCGCCCGTGCCGCCGTACTGCGGCATCGCAGGGCTCGGCCGGCCGCGGGCCCGCCAGGAAGCTCTCCCGGGCCGCTGGGCCCCCGCTGGAGGCTCGCAGAGGGGCGGCCGGGGTGTACCGGTCCGTGTGCGCCCCGTGGCGCGTCGTGGCTTTCCCGGTTTCCCGCCCAGGCCCCGTGGGCGTGACACGAGGGGCTCCTGGGCATTGCCGTGACGGCCTAAGGGGCCGCGCGGGGTGGGGCTCGTGGGCCTACATTGGACGTACGCCAACGTCGACCGTCCGGAGCGCGACATGTCGGTCATCCCCGTTCTCGAGGCCGATCTCCTGCGCCGGCAGGACCCCGAGCTGGCCGACGTGCTGCTGGGGGAGCTGGACCGGCAGTCGACGACACTCCAGTTGACCGCGGCGGAGAACTTCACCTCGCCCGCGGTGCTCGCCACGCTCGGCTCGGTGCTGGCGAACAAGTACGCCGAGGGCTATCCGGGCGCCCGGCACCACGGCGGCTGCGAGTTCGTCGACGCCGCCGAACGCCTCGCCGTGGCCCGGGCGAAGGCCCTGTTCGGCGCCGAACACGCCAATGTGCAGGCCCACTCGGGCTCGTCCGCGGTGCTCGCCGCCTACGCGGCGCTGCTGCGGCCCGGCGACACCGTGCTCGCCCTCGGCCTGCCCTACGGCGGGCACCTCACGCACGGCTCGCCCGCGAACTTCTCCGGCCGCTGGTTCGACTTCGTCGGCTACGGCGTCGACGCCGAGAGCGGACTCATCGACCACCAGCAGGTGCGCACGCTCGCCCGCGCGCACCGGCCCAAGGCGATCGTGTGCGGCTCCATCGCCTACCCGCGCCACATCGACTACGCCTTCTTCCGCGCGGTCGCCGACGAGGTCGGCGCCTATCTGATCGCCGACGCGGCCCACCCCATCGGGCTCGTCGCCGGCCGGGCGGCGCCCAGCCCCGTGCCGTACGCCGATGTGGTGTGCGCCACCACCCACAAGGTGCTGCGCGGGCCGCGCGGCGGGATGCTCCTGTGCGGGGGCGAGCTGGCCGAGCGCGTCGACCGCGCCGTGTTCCCGTTCACCCAGGGCGGCGCCCAGATGCACACCATCGCCGCGAAGGCCGTCGCGTTCGGCGAGGCCGCGACCCCGGCCTTCGCCGCCTACGCCCACCAGGTCGTCGCCAACGCGCGGGTGCTCGCCGCCCGGCTGGCCGCGGAGGGCCTGGCCGTCACCACCGGCGGCACGGACACCCACCTGATCACCGCGGACCCGGCACCGCTCGGCATCGAGGGCCGTGCCGCGCGCGGACGGCTGGCCGCCGCCGGTATCGTCCTCGACTGCTGCGCGCTGCCGCACGCCGACGGCCGCGGTCTGCGCCTGGGCACCGCCGCGGTGACCACCCAGGGCATGGGCCAGCAGGAGATGGAGTGGACAGCCGTCCTGTTCGGCAAGGTGCTGCGCGGCGAGATCGACTCGGTGAGCGCGCGCGAGGACGTGCGCGAACTCACGGGCCGGTATCCGCCGTATCCACGCTGAGACGGGGTAGCAGAACGGTCGTACAAAACCGTACACAGCCACACGTGCAACCATCGTCGCTACCCGGAAGTCCCCATACATATGCCTGCGTCGCTAGGGTGTGGGGCTGAGAAGGCCAGCGAGACCTGTGGGGAAGCCCGTGCGTGAATACCTGCTGACGCTCTGCATCACGGCCGCGGTGACGTATCTGCTGACAGGGCCGGTACGAAAGTTCGCGATCGTCGCAGGGGCGGTGCCGGAGATCCGGGCACGTGATGTGCACCGGGAGCCCACTCCCCGGCTCGGCGGTATCGCGATGTTCTTCGGAATGTGCGCGGGCCTGCTGGTGGCCGACCACCTGACCAACCTCAACGAGGTCTTCGCGAAGTCGAACGAGCCGCGCGCGCTGCTCTCCGGCGCCGCCCTGATCTGGCTGATCGGCGTCCTGGACGACAAGTTCGAGATCGACGCCCTGATCAAGCTGGGCGGCCAGATGATCGCGGCCGGTGTCATGGTGATGCAGGGTCTGACGATCCTGTGGCTGCCCGTGCCCGGCATCGGCACGGTCGCGCTCACCCAGTGGCAGGGCACCCTGCTCACGGTCGCGCTGGTCGTCATCACCATCAACGCGGTCAACTTCGTCGACGGCCTCGACGGCCTGGCCTCCGGCATGGTGTGCATCGCGGCCGCCGCGTTCTTCATGTACGCCTACCGGCTCTGGTACGGATACAACATCGAGGCGGCCGCCCCCGCGACCCTCTTCGCGGCCGTTCTCATGGGCATGTGCCTGGGCTTCCTGCCGCACAACATGCACCCCGCGCGGATCTTCATGGGCGACTCGGGGTCCATGCTCATCGGCCTGGTGCTGGCGGCCGGCGCGATCTCGGTGACCGGCCAGGTCGACCCGGACGTGATGAAGCTGTTCTCCGGCTCCGAGCGCAACGCGGTGCACCAGATGGTGCCGGTCTACATCCCGCTGCTGATGCCGCTGACGATCATCGCCATCCCGGCCGCCGACCTGATCCTGGCGATCGTGCGGCGCACCTGGCACGGCAAGTCCCCGTTCGCCGCCGACCGCGGCCATCTGCACCACCGCCTGCTGGAGATCGGCCACTCACACAGCCGGGCCGTGCTGATCATGTATTTCTGGGCGGCCCTGATCGGCTTCGGCGCGCTCACCTACTCGGTCAAGTCGGCGTCCATGTGGATCGTGCTGGGCATCGTGGTGCTCAGCTTCATCGGCCTGGTACTGCTTCTGCTGCCGCGCTTCACCCCGCGCGCCCCGCGCTGGGCCGAGCAGTTCGTGCCGCCGCGCTACCGGCGCCGCCGCGGGGTCGCGGTCCCGGACGCCTCCGCGTCCTCCGCGTCCTCCGCGTCCCCCGCGTCCGAGGAGGAGTCCGCAGGGCCTTCGCCGGACGCGGAGAGCCCGGTGCGGGGGGAGACGCCCGTGGCGGCGGGCGTGGGAGTCCGTGCCGGTGCGGCCGGTGTCAACGGAGCGACCGCCGTCGGAGCCCGTTCGCGCGTCCTGGACGAGCGGAGAGCCGGAACGTCGCGCTGACGACGTCAAGGTAAGAATCTGACTAAGGCGTTGCCAACTCGTGGGGCGTCAAATCCCCCCAATATCGGGCGAATGGGCCTGGAATTTGCACAGAAGTGCAGCTGTACTCTCACGTGTGAGGGTCAGCACACCTTTGAGGTAAAGACCTCATCAAATAGTTTGTGATACCGTTCACGAGTATCCCGGAGAGCCAAAGGGCCACAGAGCGAAGGTCCTGGTGGGGCCGAGGTTTTCCCCCTCGGCACCGGGACTACGCTCGTCCCATGACGACGCCCTGCCCCCTGTGAATGCGGAGTTGCCGCGATGCCGTCCAATGACGCCCGGATCCTGGCCGAGGCCGCTGTGCCCACAGCCGCCGTCGGTGCGGTCGCCGCCGTCATCAGCGGTGTGGTCGCCGGCGGCAAGGGGGCGATCGGCGCGGTCGTCGCGACCGTGATCGCGATCCTTTTCATGGGGATCGGCCTCTACGTCCTGCAGCGCACCGCCAAGTCGCTTCCGCACCTTTTCCAGGCGATGGGCCTGATGCTCTACGCGGCGCAGATCCTCCTGCTGTTCGTCTTCCTGGCCGTGTTCAAGCACACGTCGCTGTTCAACCCCCGGGCCTTCGCCTTCACGCTGGTCGCCGCCACACTGGCATGGATCGCGGCGCAGACGCGGGCCCATATGAAGTCCAAGATCCTCTACGTCGAGCCCGACTCGGCTCCGTCCACGGCCGACGAGAAGTCCCAAAAGACGGAGCGCTCGTCGTGAGCGGTAGGGCCGGGATAAGGACGCATGAGAGATCCTGCTATCGTCCGGTGCCAACTGCGGCATCGCGGGCGCGGGCATCCGAGCTGACGCCTGTTCTATCGCGAGGCGAGATGCCCCACTGCCGCCCCCACATCCGTAACACCAGTCCCGTGCCGAACCGCGGCAGCACGCCGCGCCGACACAACGAGGTTGCCGTACCTATGCGCCACGCTGAAGGAGCCCGCGGTGAGTGCTGACCCGACGCAGGTGCTCGCCTTCGAGACCGACTGCCACATCTTCGCCGGCTGTGGCTTCCCCGCTCCGGGCCTGCACTCGTTCCTGTTCGAGCCCCTCTGGGGCAACGCGGACAGCAACCTTTACTTCAACAAGCCGATGCTGCTGGCGCTGCTCGGCTCCATCATCGTCATCGGGTTCTTCTGGACCGCCTTCCGCAAGCCGACGGTCGTGCCGGGCAAGCTTCAGATGGTCGCCGAGGCGGGCTACGACTTCATCCGGCGCGGTGTCGTCTACGAGACGATCGGCAAGAAGGAAGGCGAGAAGTACGTCCCGCTCGTCGTCTCCCTGTTCTTCTTCATCTGGATGATGAACCTCTGGTCGATCGTCCCGGTCGCCCAGTTCCCGGTGACGTCGATCATCGCCTACCCGGCCATCCTGGCCCTGGTCGTGTACGTGCTGTGGGTCTCGCTGACCTTCAAGCGGCACGGCTTCGTGGGCTTCTTCAAGAACGTAACCGGCTACGACAAGTCGCTGGGCGCGGTGCTCCCGCTGGCCATGCTCATCGAGTTCTTCTCGAACCTGCTGGTGCGGCCCTTCACCCACGCGGTGCGACTGTTCGCGAACATGTTCGCGGGCCACACGCTGCTGCTGCTCTTCACGATCGCCAGCTGGTACCTGCTCAACGGCATCGGCATCGCCTACGCGGGCGTCAGCTTCGTCATGACGATCGTGATGACGGCCTTCGAGCTCTTCATCCAGGCACTGCAGGCGTACGTCTTCGTCCTCCTCACGTGCACCTACATCCAGGGCGCGCTCGCAGAGCACCACTGAGCGTCCCGCGGAGAACCCCCTGATCGTCCGGTGGCCAACCCCCACCGGTCCGTAAAGAAAAGGAAGAACTGGCATGTCCCAGACCCTTGCCGCTGTTTCCGGCTCGCTCGGCTCCATCGGTTACGGCCTCGCTGCCATCGGCCCCGGCGTCGGCGTCGGCATCATCTTCGGTAACGGCACCCAGGCCCTGGCCCGCCAGCCCGAGGCCGCCGGCCTGATCCGCGCCAACCAGATCCTCGGCTTCGCCTTCTGTGAGGCGCTGGCGCTGATCGGTCTGGTCATGCCGTTCGTCTACGGCAAGTGATCCGCTGATCCACTTCCAGCCGACTAGACGAAAGGCAGAAACATGAGCCCGCTGCTCACGGTCGCGGCCGAGACGGAGAACCCGCTCGTCCCGCCGATCCCCGAGCTTGTCATCGGCCTGATCGCCTTCGTCATCGTCTTCGGTTTCCTCGCCTGGAAGCTCCTCCCGAACATCAACAAGGTTCTGGAGGAGCGCCGCGAGGCGATCGAGGGCGGTATCGAGAAGGCCGAGGCCGCGCAGACCGAGGCCCAGAGCGTCCTTGAGCAGTACAAGGCTCAGCTCGCCGAGGCCCGCCACGAGGCCGCGCGCCTGCGCCAGGAGGCACAGGAGCAGGGCGCCACGCTCATCGCCGAGATGCGGGCCGAGGGCCAGCGTCAGCGCGAGGAGATCGTCGCCGCCGGCCACGCCCAGATCGAGGCCGACCGCAAGGCCGCCGCGTCCGCGCTCCGGCAGGACGTCGGCACGCTGGCCACTGAGCTGGCCGGCAAGCTCGTCGGCGAGTCCCTCGAGGACCACGCCCGGCAGAGCCGTGTGATCGACCGCTTCCTCGACGGCCTCGACGAAGCCGCTTCGAAGGCCGAGGCGACTCGATGACCATGCACGGAGCCAGCCGTGAGGCGCTGACCGCCGCACGGCAGCGTCTGGACGCGCTGACGGACTCCACCTCCGTGGACGCCGGCCCGCTCGCCGACGAGCTGGCGGCCGTCACCGCGCTGCTCCACCGCGAGGTCGGTCTGCGTCGGGTCCTGACCGACCCGGCGCAGTCCGGCGAGGCCAAGGCCACGCTGGTGCAGCGCCTGCTCGGCGGGCAGATCGGCGGCACGGCCACCGACCTGGTGTCCGGCATGGTGCGTTCCCGCTGGTCGCAGCCCCGCGACCTGGTCGACACGCTGGAGGAGCTGGCGGACGTCGCCGACCTCACGGCGGCACAGCGGAACGGCACGCTCGACGACGTCGAGGACGAACTGTTCCGCTTCGGCCGGATCGTCTCCTCCAACACCGGGCTGCGCGCGGCCCTGACCGACCGCGCCGCGGCCGCCTCGGCCAAGAAGGAACTGCTGCGCCGCCTGCTCGGCGGCCGCGCGGCCGCGACCACCGAGCGTCTGGTGACGCGCCTTGTGACCGCGCCGCGGGGACGTAGCCTGGAAGCGGGACTGGAGTCCCTGACCAAGCTCGCCGCCGAACGCCGTAACCGCATGGTCGCGGTCGTCACCTCGGCGGTCCCGCTGAGCGACACGCAGAAGCAGCGCCTCGGCGCGGCCCTCGCCAAGCTCTACGGCCGTCAGATGCACCTCAACCTCGACGTGGACCCCGACGTCGTCGGCGGGATGCGGGTGCAGGTCGGCGACGAGGTCATCAACGGCTCCCTCGCGGACCGGCTCGAGGACGCCGCCCGCCGCATGGCGAGCTAGCAGCAACTCAACACGCAAGACGTACACGACGGCCCTGGTTGGGCCGTGCAGAGGATTCACCTCTTATTGGGGGGAGTCCCCGACTCGTGGAATACCCCCCAAGTGAAACTTCGGGCCCAACAAGGAGAGCAGGGAACCCAGATGGCGGAGCTCACGATCCGGCCGGAGGAGATCCGGGACGCGCTGGAGAACTTCGTCCAGTCGTACAAGCCGGACGCGGCCTCGCGCGAGGAGGTCGGTACGGTCACCCTTGCCGGCGACGGCATCGCGAAGGTCGAGGGCCTTCCCTCGGCCATGGCCAACGAACTGCTGAAGTTCGAGGACGGCACCCTCGGCCTCGCCCTCAACCTCGAGGAGCGCGAGATCGGTGCCATCGTCCTCGGTGAGTTCAGCGGTATCGAGGAGGGCCAGCCGGTGCAGCGCACCGGTGAGGTCCTGTCCGTCGCCGTGGGCGAGGGCTACCTCGGCCGCGTGGTGGACCCGCTCGGCAACCCGATCGACGGCCTCGGCGAGATCGAGACCGAGGGTCGCCGCGCCCTCGAACTGCAGGCCCCCACGGTCATGCAGCGCAAGTCGGTGCACGAGCCGATGGAGACGGGCTACAAGGCCGTCGACGCCATGACCCCGATCGGCCGCGGCCAGCGTCAGCTGATCATCGGCGACCGCCAGACCGGCAAGACCGCCCTGGCCGTCGACACGATCATCAACCAGCGCGACAACTGGCGCACCGGCGACCCGAACAAGCAGGTCCGCTGCATCTACGTCGCCATCGGCCAGAAGGGCTCCACCATCGCGTCGGTCCGGCGCTCGCTGGAGGAGAACGGCGCGCTGGAGTACACGACCATCGTCGCCGCCCCGGCGTCCGACCCGGCCGGCTTCAAGTACCTGGCGCCGTACACCGGTTCCGCCATCGGCCAGCACTGGATGTACCAGGGCAAGCACGTCCTGATCATCTTCGACGACCTGTCGAAGCAGGCCGACGCCTACCGTGCCGTGTCGCTGCTGCTGCGCCGTCCGCCGGGCCGTGAGGCCTACCCGGGCGACGTCTTCTACCTGCACTCCCGGCTGCTGGAGCGCTGCGCGAAGCTGTCCGACGACATGGGCAAGGGCTCGATGACCGGTCTGCCGATCGTCGAGACCAAGGCCAACGACGTCTCGGCGTTCATCCCGACCAACGTCATCTCCATCACCGACGGCCAGTGCTTCCTGGAGTCGGACCTGTTCAACGCCGGTCAGCGCCCCGCGCTGAACGTCGGTATCTCCGTCTCCCGAGTCGGTGGTTCCGCGCAGCACAAGGCGATGAAGCAGGTCTCCGGCCGTCTGCGCGTGGACCTGGCCCAGTTCCGTGAGCTGGAGGCGTTCGCCGCCTTCGGTTCCGACCTGGACGCGGCCTCCAAGGCCCAGCTGGAGCGCGGTCAGCGCATGGTCGAGCTGCTGAAGCAGGACCAGTACCAGCCGATGGCCACCGAGGACCAGGTCGTCTCCGTGTGGGCCGGTACCACCGGCAAGATGGACGACGTGCCGGTCGCCGACATCCGCCGCTTCGAGAAGGAGCTCCTGGAGTACCTGCACCGCAAGGAGCAGGGCCTCATGACCTCCATCAAGGAGGGCGGCAAGATGTCCGACGACACGCTCCAGGCCGCCGCCGAGGCGATCGCGGAGTTCAAGAAGCAGTTCGAGACGGGCGACGGAAAGCTGCTCGGCGAGGACACCCCGGCCGCTGCCGCCAAGTGACGTAAGGAAGGGACCTGACTCATGGGAGCCCAGCTCCGGGTCTACAAGCGTCGCATCCGATCCGTCACCGCGACCAAGAAGATCACCAAGGCGATGGAGATGATCGCCGCCTCGCGCGTCGTCAAGGCGATGCGCAAGGTGTCGGCCTCCACGCCGTACGCGCAGGAACTGACCCGCGCGGTCACGGCGGTCGGAACCGGGTCCAACACCAAGCACCCGCTGACCACGGAGGCGGACAACCCGACCCGCGCCGCGGTGCTGCTCCTGACGAGCGACCGCGGCCTGGCCGGCGCCTTCAACTCCAACGCCATCAAGGCGGCGGAGCGGCTGACCGTGCGCCTCGAGGGCGAGGGCAAGCAGGTCGACGCCTACATCGTCGGCCGGCGCGGTGTGGCCCACTACAACTTCCGTGAGCGCAAGATCACGGAGTCGTGGACCGGCTTCACCGACGAGCCCTCGTACGCGGACGCCAAGACGGTGGCGGCTCCGCTGATCGAGGCCATCCAGCAGGACACCGAGGACGGCGGCGTGGACGAACTCCACATCGTCTACACGGAGTTCGTCTCGATGATGACGCAGACGGCGATCGACGCCCGGCTTCTGCCACTGCGCCTCGAAGAGGTGTCGGAGCAGGTCGCGGCGAAGGACGAGATCCTTCCGCTGTACGACTTCGAGCCCTCGGCGGAGGACGTCCTCGACGCGCTGCTGCCGCGCTATGTGGAGAGCCGTATCTACAACGCGCTGCTCCAGTCGGCCGCTTCGAAGCACGCCGCCACCCGGCGCGCGATGAAGTCGGCCACCGACAACGCGGGCGAGCTGATCAACACGCTCTCCCGGCTTGCCAACGCGGCCCGCCAGGCCGAAATCACCCAGGAAATCAGCGAGATCGTCGGTGGCGCGAGCGCCCTGGCCGACGCGACCGCGGGGAGTGACAAGTAATGACCACCACTGTTGAGACGGCCACGGCGGCGGGCCGCGTCGCGCGGGTCATCGGCCCGGTCGTCGACGTGGAGTTCCCCGTCGACGCGATGCCGGACATCAATAACGCCCTTCACGTCCAGGTCGCCGACCCGGCGAACGAGGGCGAGCAGAAGACGCTGACGCTCGAGGTCGCCCAGCACCTCGGTGACGGCATCGTCCGCACGATCTCCATGCAGCCCACCGACGGTCTGGTCCGCCAGTCCCCGGTGACGGACACCGGCTCGGCGATCTCCGTCCCGGTCGGCGACTTCACCAAGGGCAAGGTGTTCAACACCCTCGGTGAGGTGCTGAACGTCGACGCCGAGTACGACGGCGAGCGCTGGCCGATCCACCGCAAGGCGCCGAACTTCGACGAGCTCGAGTCGAAGACCGAGATGTTCGAGACCGGCGTCAAGGTCATCGACCTGCTGACCCCGTACGTCAAGGGCGGCAAGATCGGTCTGTTCGGCGGCGCCGGCGTCGGCAAGACGGTGCTCATCCAGGAGATGATCTACCGCGTCGCCAACAACCACGACGGTGTCTCCGTGTTCGCCGGCGTCGGCGAGCGCACCCGTGAGGGCAACGACCTCATCGACGAGATGAGCGAGTCGGGCGTCATCGACAAGACCGCCCTGGTCTTCGGTCAGATGGACGAGCCCCCGGGCACCCGTCTGCGCGTCGCGCTGGCCGGCCTGACCATGGCCGAGTACTTCCGCGACGTCCAGAAGCAGGACGTGCTGTTCTTCATCGACAACATCTTCCGCTTCACGCAGGCCGGTTCCGAGGTCTCCACGCTGCTCGGCCGTATGCCGTCCGCGGTGGGTTACCAGCCGAACCTGGCCGACGAGATGGGTCTCCTCCAGGAGCGCATCACCTCGACCCGCGGTCACTCGATCACCTCGATGCAGGCGATCTACGTCCCCGCGGACGACCTGACCGACCCGGCCCCGGCCACCACCTTCGCCCACCTCGACGCGACGACGGTGCTCTCCCGTCCGATCTCGGAGAAGGGCATCTACCCGGCCGTGGACCCGCTGGACTCCACGTCCCGGATCCTGGACCCCCGCTACATCGCGGCGGACCACTACAACGCGGCCATGCGCGTGAAGAACATCCTGCAGAAGTACAAGGACCTGCAGGACATCATCGCGATCCTCGGTATCGACGAGCTCGGCGAGGAGGACAAGCTCGTCGTCCACCGTGCCCGTCGCGTGGAGCGCTTCCTGTCCCAGAACACCCACGTCGCCAAGCAGTTCACCGGTGTGGACGGCTCGGACGTGCCGCTGGACGAGTCGATCGCGGCGTTCAACGCGATCTGCGACGGCGAGTACGACCACTTCCCCGAGCAGGCGTTCTTCATGTGCGGTGGTATCGAGGACCTGAAGAAGAACGCGAAGGAGCTGGGCGTCTCCTGAGCCTCCGGCTCACCCGAGGGGGCGGGTGCGGTCCCGCCCCCTCTCCCACGCCCCTTAGAATTGACCCCAACACCCGGCAGTCCCGCCGGGTGGTGACCCGAGGAGCCACTCTTGGCTGCTGAGCTGCACGTCGAGCTGGTCGCTGCCGACCGCCAGGTCTGGTCCGGCGAGGCCACCCTGGTCGTCGCGCGCACCACGTCCGGCGACATCGGCGTCATGCCCGGTCACCAGCCGCTGCTCGGTGTGCTGGAGTCGGGCCCGGTGACCATCCGTACGAGTGAAGGTGGAACGGTCGTCGCCGCGGTGCACGGCGGTTTCATCTCGTTCGCGGACAACAAGCTGTCGCTGCTGGCGGAGATCGCCGAACTCTCGGACGAGATCGACGTCCAGCGCACCGAGCGAGAGCTCGAACGGGCGAAGGCGGAGGGTGACGCTCACGCCGAGCGCCGCGCGGAGATCCGACTGCGCGCGGCGACGGCGAGCTGAACCCAGCCAGCCGTGTGATGACGTCACTCAGCCGCGGCCGGTACCGGAGCAATCCGGTACCGGCCGCGGCTGAGGTGAATGTGGGTGTTTTTTCCGTTCCATTACCTAGGAGACGAGGAGGTCGGTGCCGATGGTCCTCGCTCTGACTGTGTGCGGGCTGGTGGTCTTGCTCGTGGTGATGGGACTGTTCGTCTTCGGCCTGCGACGCAGACTCATCCAGCGCTCGGGCGGCACCTTCGACTGCAGTCTGCGGTGGGACGTACCGGAGAAGACCGACACCAGCGGCAAGGGCTGGAGCTACGGTGTCGCCCGCTACAACGGCGACCGCGTCGAGTGGTTCCGTGTCTTCTCCTACGCCTTTCGCCCGCGCCGCACCCTGGAACGGGCCTCCATCGAGGTGGCCGGCCGCCGTCTGCCCGAGGGCGAGGAGGAACTCGCCCTGCTCTCCGACGCGGTCGTCCTCACCTGCCTGCATCGCGGTACGCGCCTGGAACTCGCGATGAGCGAGGACGCGTTGACGGGTTTCCTCGCCTGGCTGGAGGCGGCGCCGCCCGGCCAGAGGGTGAACGTGGCGTAGGGACGGAAGAGCGCCCCCGGACCGTGGTCCGGGGGCGCTCTGCTGGTCTCGGGGACCGGTGGGCCTTACGACAGGCCGCTGTTGATGGCGTTCACCAGCTCGCCGTTGCCGGTGTCACCGCTGAACTCCCAGAAGAAGGCGCCGCCCAGACCCTGCTGCTTCGCCCAGGACATCTTCGTGCCGATGGTGGCCGGGGTGTCGTAGGACCACCAGTTGTTGCCGCACTTGGCGTAGGCGGTGCCGGCGATGGTGCCGGTGGCCGGGCAGGACGTCTTGAGCACCTTGTAGTCCTCGATGCCCTGCTCGTACGTGCCGTTAGCCGGGCCGGTGGCCGTGCCGCCCGGGGCGTCCTGGGTGACGCCGGTCCAGCCGCGGCCGTACAGGCCGATGCCGATGAGCAGCTTGCTCGCCGGGACGCCCTTGGACTTGTACTTGGCCATCGCGTCGGCCGTGGTGAAGCCGGCCTGCGGGATGCCGTTGTACGAGGTGAGCGGGGAGTGCGGGGCGGTGGGGCCCTTCGCGTCCCAGGCGCCGAAGAAGTCGTACGTCATCACGTTGTACCAGTCGAGGTACTGCGCGGCCCCGCCGTAGTCGGCGGCGTCGACCTTGCCGCCGGAGGTGCCGTCGGCGGAGACGGCCGCCGTGACCAGGGCGCTGTTGCCGAACTTGGCGCGCAGCGCGGCCGCCACGTTCTTGATGGCCGCGGAACCGCTGGTGTCACAGGTCAGACCGCAGGCGTTCGGGTACTCCCAGTCGATGTCGATGCCGTCGAACACGTCGGCCCAGCGGGAGTCCTTCACCAGGTCGTAGCAGGACTGGGCGAAGGCCGTCGGGTTCTTGGCCGCGTCCGCGAAGCCGCCGGACCAGGTCCAGCCGCCGAAGGACCACAGCACCTTGATGTTCGGGTACTTGGCCTTGAGCTGGCGAAGCTGGTTGAAGTTGCCGCGCAGCGGCTGGTCCCAGGTGTCGGCGACGCCGCTGACCGACTGGTCGGCGGTGAACGCCTTGTCGTAGTCGGCGTAGGAGTCGCCGATCGTGCACTTGCCGCCGGTGACGTTGCCGAAGGCGTAGTTGATGTGCGTGATCTTCGCGGCCGAGCCGGACGTCACGATGTTTTTGACGTTGTAGTTGCGGCCGTAGATGCCCCACTCGGTGAAGTAGCCGAGCCGGACCTTGTTGCCGGGCGGGGGAGTGGTGCCGCCGCCGGTGGTGCGCACGGCGACCGAGCCGCTGATCGGGCCGGTCTGGCCCGCGGTGTCGCGGGCCTGGACGCTGTAGGAGTAGTCGGTGCCGGCGGTCAGCCCGGTGTCCGTGTACGAGGTCGTCGTCACGGTCGCGACCGTCCTGCCGTCGCGCAGCACGTCGTAGTTCTTGACGCCCTTGTCGTCGGTGGCCGCGCCCCAGGTGAGCTTCACCGAGGTGTCGGTGATGTTCGAGGCGGTCGGGGTGCCCGGGGCGGAGGGCGGGTTGTCGCCGGGCACGGTGCTGCCGCCGTCACAACTGCCGCCGTTGAGCTTGCAGTTGCTCGGGGAGCCGGCGCCGGCGCCGTTGAAGCCGAAGGAGACGGAGGCGCCCGGGGCGAGGGTGCCGTTGTAGGACTTGTTCTTGGCGGTCCAGTGGGTGCCGGAGCTGGTCACGTCCGCGTCCCAGGCGGAGGTGACGGAGGTGCCGGAGGGGAAGTCCCACTCGATGGTCCACGAACTGATCGCGGCCGTCCCCGAGTTGGTCACCGTCCACTTGCCCTCGAAGCCGGTGCCCCAGTCCTGGGTCTTGGCGTAGGTGGCGGTGGCCGATGTCGCGGCCTGGGCGGAGCCCGCGAGGCCGACAAGGCCGGCCAGCGGGAGCAGCAGGGTCGCGAACCCGGCCGCGGCTCTGTGTCTGAAGCGCATACCGCGCCTCCTCTTGTGATGTCGCCTGCGGGGCGCTGTGGCCGCCCCTTCGGCGGTGGGGGTTGTGGTCGGGGGCGTGACTGAGCCATCACGCCACCGGTGCCGCGAGAATAGAAAGGTCTGGACCACGGGTCAATAGGTCTGGACCACTAGTTCCTTCGGCGCCTCAGAGCCCCAACTCCTGCGCCAAGACCGCCGCTTGCACCCGGCTGCGCAGCTCCAGCTTGCCCAGCAGGCGGCTGACGTGCGTTTTCACGGTGCCCTCCGCGAGGCCCAGGCGGAGGGCGATCCCGGCGTTGGACAGCCCCTCGCCCAGGCATGACAGCACCTCGCGCTCCCGCGGGGTGAGGGTGCCCAGCGCTGCCGGGGCCGCCTTCGGCTCCCGTACCGGCCCGGCGGCGAATGCGGCGATCAGACGCCGGGTGACGGCGGGCGCGACGATCCCCTCCCCGCGCGCCACCGTGCGCACCGCCTCCACCAGTTCGCGCGCCTCGGCGCTCTTGAGCAGGAACCCGGCCGCGCCCGCGCGCAGCGCCCCGAAGACGTACTCGTCGAGGTCGAAGGTGGTCAGCACGAGGACGTCCGCCAGCCGCTCCGCGACCACCTGCCGGGTCGCCGACACCCCGTCGAGAACAGGCATCTGAACGTCCATCAGCACCACGTCGGGCCGCAGTTCGCGGGCCAGCGCCACCGCCTGCTCGCCGTCGGCGGCCTCACCGGCCACGTCGATGCCGGGCGCGCTGCGCAGGATCAGGACCAGCCCGGCGCGGACGGCGGACTGGTCCTCGGCGACCAGGACACGGATCATGCGGGATCTCCTTCGCCGTCACCCAGCGGCAGGGTGGCGCGGACGGTCCAGACGGCGCCCTCGGGACCCGCGGCGAACGCGCCCCCGAGCAGCGCGGCCCGCTCCCGCATCCCGACCAGACCGGCACCGGAGCCCGGGGCGCGGGGTCCGTCCCGGTGCCCGTAGGGACTGCTCACCCGCACCTCCAGCGCACCGGCGCGCCGGGCCAGCGCGACGGTGACCCGGCCCGGGGCCGCGTGCTTGAGCGCGTTCGTCAGCGACTCCTGCACGATGCGGTACGCCGCCAGTTCCACCGACGCCGGCACCTTGCCGTGGCGGGCGTCGAGCGTGACCTGCAGCCCGTTGCCGCGGGCGGTCTCGGCCAGCGCCTGGAGGCCGTCCAGGGTCGGTGCGGCGGCAGGGGACCGCTCGTCCCCGCTGTCGCGCAGGATCCCGATCAGCCGCCGCATCTGAGCCAGTCCTTCGACGCTGTTCTCCCGGATCACGGTGAGCGCCTGCCGCGAGGTCTCCGGATCGTCCAGGGACAGCGCGGCCGTGGAGTGGATGGCGACGGCGGACAGGTGGTTGGCGATCATGTCGTGCAACTCCCTCGCCACCCGGGCACGTTCGGCGACGACCGCCTGCGCGCGGTCCATGTCCGCGAGCAGCGCGGTCTGTTCGGCCCGCAGCCGCTCGGCGACGGCCGTGTCACGGTGGTTGCGGACCACCCAGCCGGTCGCCGCCGGCACCAGGCCGACCAGCGCGACGCCCACGCCGAAGAGCAGTGCCTGCGGTGTGCGCCGTACGACGAGCGGCACGACCGTGCCGAGCACCGTGAGCAGACCGGTGATCCAGGGGATGCGGCGGGCCGAGGCGGGCGGTCCGTACAGCACCGCGGCGTAGACCAGGTCGGTGAACATCACCAGGGTGGCCAGGCTGCCCCGCGTCGGGAGGTCCGCGGCGAGCGCCGCGGTGCCGACGAGCAGGGCGGGCCCCGGCCGGGTGCGCCGCAGCAGTTCGCAGCCCGCCGTCACCAGCAGCGGGACGGCGACCGCCCAGCCCCGGTCCAGGACGGAGGCCGGGTGGTGGCCGGTGCGGGTGTACAGCCCGGCGCCGATCAGCGCCAGTCCGCCGAGCAGCCCGCTCACGGCGATGTACACGTCGTGGCGGTGCGGGCGGAGTCCTCGGGCCATGCGTCCATCCAACACGGGGGACAGGCCCGCCGCCTGATGCCCCGGGAGGGTCCCCGCGTACATCGAAGGATGCACCCGCGGTTCGTCACCGCCGACGACGCGCCGGACGCGGTCCGCCGCGAGCCTGGAGACGCAATCGAGGGGAGCAATAGTGATCGTCGCGCTGATCGTCGCCTGCGAGGTGGGCTTCTGGGTACTGCCGGTGCTGGGCCTGACCGCCCGCCACCTCCTGCGGTGGCGCCGCACCGGCACGGCCCTGCTGCTGTGCGTGCCGCTGCTGGACCTGGTCCTGTTCGTGGCCGGCGCCGTCGATCTGAGGAACGGCGCCGAGCCCGGCTGGGAACACGGCCTGGCCGCCCTGTACATCGGCTTCACCGCCGGCTACGGCCACCGCACCGTCCGCCGGCTCGACGCCCACGCGGCCCACCGCCTGGCCGGCGGTCCGCGCCCGCGGAAGCCGCCCCGCCACGGCCTGGCCCGGGCCCGCCACGAGGGCGGCCTCTGGCTGCGCACCGTGCTCGCGTCGTGCGTCGCCCTCGCCCTGCTCCAGGCGGCGATCCTCTACGTCGGCGACGCGTCCGTCACCGGGCCGCTCAGGGCCTGGCAGGGGACGACGCTGCGCATCGCCGCGATCCACGGGCTGATCGCCTTGTCGTACCTGCTCTTCCCCAAGAAGGCTCAGGCCGGGCCGGCCCGCCCGGACGAGGAGCGCACCCCGGCCGGACGGTGAGCCGGCGCCCTCGGCGGAGCGTGGCTCAGCGTTCGCCGCCCGGTACCCACAACACGTCCCCGGAGGCCTTGTTGGCCGTGCGCGCCAGGATGAACAGCAGGTCCGAGAGCCGGTTGAGGTAGGTCGCGGTGAGCGGGTTCATCGTCTCGCCGTGCGCCTCAAGGGCGGCCCAGGTCGAGCGCTCGGCCCGGCGGACCACCGTGCACGCCTGGTGGAGCAGGGCCGCGCCGGGCGTCCCGCCGGGGAGGATGAAGGAGCGGAGCTTGTCGAGCTCGGCGTTGAAGCGGTCGCAGTCCTCCTCCAGCCGGTCGACGTAGAACTGCTCGACCCGCAGCGGCGGGAACTCCGGGTTCTCCACCACCGGCGTGCACAGGTCCGCACCCACGTCGAACAGGTCGTTCTGCACCCGGGTGAGGACCTCGACGACGTCCTCGCCGAGCCCGCCCAGCGCGATCGCGGTGCCGATCGCCGCGTTCGCCTCGTTGGCGTCGGCGTACGCGGAGATCCGCAGGTCGGTCTTGGCGACCCTGCTCATGTCGCCGAGGGCGGTGGTGCCCTTGTCCCCGGTCCTGGTGTAGATGCGCGTCAGGTTGACCATGGGCCCAATCTAGACGCTCCCGCGCCGGACGCGGTGCGCCGTTTCCGCGGTGGCGCCAACCCGGCCCGGACCGCGCGGAATTCGTGGCCGGGCCCAACTTACCGGACGTGACGGGCGTCTCACGCCCTGAGACAGTGACACGCATTACTTACGGGTCTCAAGGACCCGTGTGAGCGCTAATGTCCGCACAGGAGCGATGCGTAAGCAGCGGGTGAGCGCCAAGCGCTCGCGCGGGTGTCGCGCAGTCCTCGCTCAGTCGTCGTGCAGTTGTTTCGAAGGGGAGTCGTCAGTGGCACGGAAGCTCGCCGTCATCGGGGCCGGTCTCATGGGAGCCGGCATCGCCCAGGTCTCCGCGCAGGCGGGCTGGGACGTCGTCCTGCGGGACGTCACTGACGAGGCACTGAGGCGTGGCACGGACGGCATCAAGGCCTCGTACGACAAGTTCGTCGCCAAGGGCCGGCTGGAGGCGCACGACGCCGACGCCGCCCTCGCCCGCATCACCGCGACCACCGACCTGGACGCGGCCGCCGACGCGGACGTCGTGGTCGAGGCCGTCTTCGAGAAGATCGAGGTCAAGCACGAGATCTTCCGCACCCTGGACAAGCTCGTGCGCGAGGACACCGTGCTCGCCTCCAACACCTCCGCCATCCCGATCACCAAGATCGCGGCCGTGACGGAGCGCCCGGAGCGGGTCGTCGGGGTGCACTTCTTCTCGCCGGTGCCGATGATGCAGCTCGTCGAGCTGGTCCGCGGCTACAAGACCAGCGACGAAACCCTCGCCCGGGCGCGGGAGTTCGCCGAGTCCGTGGGCAAGACCTGCATCGTGGTCAACCGGGACGTGGCCGGCTTCGTGACCACCCGGCTCATCTCGGCGCTCGTCGTCGAGGCGACCAAGCTCTACGAGTCGGGCGTCGCCACCGCCGAGGACATCGACCTCGCCTGCAAGCTCGGCTTCGGCCACGCCATGGGCCCGCTCGCGACCGCGGACCTGACCGGCGTCGACATCCTGCTGCACGCCGCCGACAACATCTACACCGAGACCCAGGACGAGAAGTTCGCACCGCCGGAGCTGATGCGCCGGATGGTTGACGCCGGTGACATCGGGCGCAAGAGCGGGCAGGGCTTCTACAAGCACTGAGACCGCACAGGGGCCACTGGGATCACCCTCAGGGGTGAATTCGGTATCGGTTCGCTTACAAGCAGCAACCAGATCGCCGCGGAAGCAGTCAGAGGTTGCACAGCCACCGCCACGGAGTACGCCACAGCATTCACGGGGAGCGCATATGCACATCAGGGGCGACCACGCCGAGCTGGTCGTCGGGGGCCGCCTCGACGTCCGCAGCGCGGCGGACGCCCGTACGGTCCTGCACTCGGCCGTCGACGACGGCGCCGGGGACCTGGTGCTCAACCTGTCCGAGCTCGACTCCTGGGACGCCACCGGACTCGGCGTGATCATGGGCGTCCACCGGCGGGCCGGGCGCTGCGGCAGGCGGCTGGTGCTGCGGGACGTGCCGCCGCAGATGCAGCGCCTGCTCGTGGCCACCCGGCTGCACCGCATCCTCGCCATCGAGGGCGGCATCGGCGTCGAGTCCCTGCCCCGCGTCTAGGGCCTCTCGTTTGGATCATGCCGGGCTCGCGGGCCCTGGCACCGCGCCTCGCCGCGTTGTCGTCGGTTGGCAGGGCTCCGCCCTGCCGCCCTCCTCCGCCTTGCGATCCACGGCACCAGACCCCGCTCCCTGATCCGGCCTGATCCAAACGAAAGACCCTGGACCAGTACTTTCCAGCCCCGCCCGAACAGGTGTGAACCGGGCGACGGGGGAGACCCGGGCGCACGTCGGCGAACCGTACGTGGTGCGCAATCCTCACGAGACCGTGATGTCTCGGGCCGCGCGGTACCCCGGGCTGTCGTGGATACTGGCCGAAGGTTTAGGGTTCGGTCGCCCGCAGCTCAGCAACCCTCGAGCGGGTCCGGACCAGAAGCGACAGCGCGGTGTGCGGCAAGGCCGGGAGGGGCCGGCCGTGGCCGGCACATGACGCTTTTGGGGGGCTTGGAACCTATGGACCCGAACACCCGGGAACCCGAGGACATGGGCCATGGCGGCGACGGTCACGTGCCGAGCCGGCGCCCACCCAGGGATTCCCTCGCATCCGACTTCGTCCAGCACGCGCCCGCACCGGCCCGCACGGCGCGGCTCGTCTCCGGCGACTTCCTGCTCACCGTCAACCCCGTGGACGGCAGCGAGATAGAGGTCTGCCCGCCCGGCGAGCACCCCGACCGGCCGCGCAAGTACACACCGGCCGAGCGCGCCGAGCACGACCGCGGCGCGGTACCGCCCGCCCTGCCCGGCCCCGCCCCGTCCGCACTGCCGCTCCTGGAGCGCCAGCACGAGCGCGAGCAACTGGTGCGGCTGCTCGCCCGCGGCCGCTCCGTACGCCTGACCGGGCCGGGCGGCTCCGGCCGCACCAGCCTGCTCGACCTCGTCGCCGAGGACTGCGGGGACCTCGCCCCCGACGGCGTCGTCCGCCTCAGCGGCTACCGCCGCACCGCGAGCGACCTGCTGCACGACCTCTTCCACGCCGTGCACAGCGCACAGCACTACCGGCCCGGCCCGGACGAACTGCTTGCCTACGTAGGCGAGATCGGCGCGGTCGTCGTGGTGGACGACATCGAGATCGGCGGCGACGCGCTCGACGAGCTGATCGACGCCACCCCCGAGTGCGCCTTCCTGCTCGGCGCGACCCCGGACGTGCCGGCGCCGTCCGCGGAGTCGGAGATCGAGGAGGTCGCCCTCAGCGGTCTGGACCGGGCCGGCGGCGTCGAGCTCATCGAGCGCGCCGTCGGCCGTGTGCTCACCGAGGAGGAGGCCAACTGGGCCGGAGACCTCTGGTTCGAGTCCGAGGGCCTGCCGCTGCGCTTCGTGCAGGCCGGTGCCCTGCTGAGCCAGCACGACCAGTTGCGGGCCGGTACGAACGCCGTCGAGGAGTTCGGCGTCTTCGAGGACGCGCCGCCCGTGGACGCCGTCCTGGACGACGGCGAAGGCGACGGCCTGCCCCTGCCCTCGCTCGGTGAGGCCGCCGCGCCCGCGCCGCTGCTCGCCTCCCGGCTGAGTGCCTCCGCGCGGGCCACGCTGCGGTTCGCCGTCGCGCTCGGCGGCGAGGTGCCCCACCAGTCGCACCTGCCCGCGCTGATCGGCGACACCCACGCCGACGCCGCGCTGGGCGAGCTGGCGACCTGCGGCCTGGTCGCCCCGGCCGGCCCCCGCCACCGGCTCGCCGCCGGTGTGCTGACCCAGCTCGAAGCCGCCGGATACGGCGAGGACATCGAGGAGCAGGCCCTCACCGCGGCCCGCCACTACACCTGGTGGGCCGGCCACCCCTCGGTCGCGCCGGAGCGGGTGTGCGCCGAGGCGGACGCCCTGCTCGCCGCGCTGGCCGTCCTGGTGCCGCTCACCGCACCCTCCGACGCGGACGAGGAGAGCACGGCCGTACGGCTCGCCCGCGCCGCCGCCCCCGCGTTCGCCGCGGGCCTCGACTGGAACGCCTGGGCGAGGGCGCTGCGTTACGGCACCGAGGCCTCCCGGCTCGCCGGAGACGTCGCCGAACAGGCCTACTTCCACCACGAGCTGGGCATCATCGCGCTCTGCGGCGGTCAGCTCGACCGGGCCCGTGCCGAGCTCGAGGCCTCCATCGGGCTGCGCGGTGCGCTCGCCGACAAGCGCGGCACGGTCGCCGGGCGCCGCGCCCTCGCCCTGGTCGCCGACCGCTCCGGCACGGCAGTGGCCCTCGGCGCGACGGCGGGCGAGGAGGTGCCGGAGGCCCGCACCGAGGTGTCGGCGTCACCGGCGGGCGGGGTGCCCGCGCCCTTCCCGGCGCTGAAGCAGCCCGGCCAGGACGCCTCCACGCTGGTCACCCACCAGGCGTCGGTACCGGGTTCGCCGTCCGAACCGTACGCCCCGGCCAAGCACCGTGTCGGCCTCAAGGGCCTGGCCCGGCGCAACCTCGTGGCGGCCGGCGCGGGCGCGCTGCTCGCGGCCGTCCTCGGCACCGTGGTGACGCTCGGCGCCACCTCCCAGAACGGCCCCGAGACCCCCTCCGACAACCTCAACCCGTCGGCCGGCCAGGACCTGGACGACGGCAGCCTGGGCGTCGACACGCCGAAGCAGGACGGCAGCGGGGGAGGCGACACCGGCACGGCGACCACGCGTCCGACGGATCCGGGCCACGGCACCGCCTCCGGCACGGCCGAGGACCCGGCGCCGGGCGGCGCCGAACCCTCGGAGAGCCTCGAGCCGGGCGGCGACGGCACGCCCAAGTCCCCGAAGCCGTCGGACTCCACCGGATCCGCGGGCGGCGGCACCGGCGGGAAGACCGGTGGGTCGAACGGCGGGTCGGGCGGCGGGAAGACCGGGGGCACGGGCGGCGGCACGCCGGGCGGAGGCAGCGGAAGCCCTTCCAGCGGCGGCGGAGCAGGCGGCCCCACGAGCGGCGGCGGCTCCTCCACCGGAGGCAGCGGCGATCCCACGGGCGGAAGCTCGGGAGATCCCGGCGGCGACCCCTCGGGCGGGACCACCACCGACCCCACCGACGGCGGCGCGTCCGGGGAGCCGTCGGGCGGCACCTCGGCGCCGACGTCCGGCCTGTCGGCCGACACCTCCGAGAGCGGCACGCCTCCGACGGCGTCCGACACCGCGACGGTCGCCTGACGCGCACGGAAACGGGGGCCGGGTCCGTGTCATACGGACCCGGCCCCCGGTGTCGTACGAGAGCCCCGCGGCCGTTCCCGGACCGGCCGGCGCCTGTCGTCAGAACAACCGCAGCTTGTCGTCCTCGATGCCGCGCAGGGCGTCGTAGTCCAGTACCTGGCAGCCGATGCCGCGGTCGGTGGCGAGGACACGGGCCTGCGGCTTGATCTCCTGGGCCGCGAAGACACCGCGGACCGGGGCGAGGTGGGGGTCGCGGTTCAGCAGTTCGAGATAGCGGGTGAGCTGTTCCACACCGTCGATCTCGCCGCGCCGCTTGATCTCGACCGCGACCGTCCGGCCCTCGGCGTCCCGGCACAGGATGTCGACCGGGCCGATGGCCGTCATGTACTCGCGGCGGATCAGCGTGTAGCCCTCGCCGAGCGTGTCGATGCGGTCGGCGAGCAGTTCCTGGAGGTGCGCTTCCACGCCGTCCTTGATCAGCCCCGGATCCACGCCGAGTTCGTGCGAGGAGTCGTGCAGGACCTCCTCCATCGTGATGATGAGCTTCTCGCCCGCCTTGTTGACGACGGTCCAGACGCCCTCCTCCTCGCCGGTGCCCTCCTTCAGCGTGCACGGAGGGGACATCCAGTTCAGCGGCTTGTAGGCGCGGTCGTCCGCGTGGATCGAGACGCTGCCGTCCGCCTTGACCAGGATCAGACGGGGCGCTGACGGCAGATGGGCGGTGAGCCGGCCGGCGTAGTCGACGGAGCACCGGGCAATGACGAGACGCATGGTCGGCAACGCTACTGGACGGACGGCGGTGCGCGCGATTCGCCCGGGGACCTCCAGCCGGGCGGAGGCCGGGACTCCCCGTGGGTCGCCCCATTTTTCCCTGGATCACCCGTGTTCACTTGTGGCCGATTGTGTGCCCAACTAGCCCGGTCTGTATATGCATTCGCCTGGTGGGCGTCCGTTCTTGTGCCTACCGTAGTGAACGGGAGGTCGCGACCCGTGCACTCACCGTATTGGGAGTCGCGTATCCCCTTATCTGTCCGGCAACCCCTGTCGTTCGGGGGTGCGAGAGGAGAACCCATGTCGCTCGACGTCTCACCGGCCCTACTCGAACAGGCCGAGCGAGGCGAGGTCGACGAAGCTGACTTCGTCGACTGCGTCCGGACCTCCCTGCCCTACGCATGGGAGATGATCAGCTCCCTGGTGGCCCAGCTGAAGGTGGACGGCGGCCAGTTCGCCGACAACCAGACGCCCCCGCCGGACGAGCAGGCACGCGGTCAACTGCTGCGTGTGCTGGCGAGTGACGCCATGCGCGGCGCGCTTCAGCGGCACTTCGGCGTGCGGCTCGCCTTCCAGAACTGCCACCGGGTGGCGGTGTTCCCGCTGGACGCCTCGGTCGACGAGACGCTGGCCCGTTTCACCTCGGTGCGCAGCCAGCTCCTCAACCAGTCCTCGGAACTGCGGGACTGCTGACGCCGTGAGTCGCCGCTTGCCGCTCCGTCCACGGGAGGTGCTTGGACTTCAGGGGCGGCAAGCCCACGACTGCTCCCGGTCACCGCAGCTGGGGCAGTACCTCGGCACCGAGCCGTCGCAGGTTCTCCTCCGTCGCCGCCAGATCGCCGGAACCCTCGGTGAACAGGGCGAAGCGGGAGATGCCGGTCCGCTCGGAGGTGGCCGCGAGCCGGTCGGCGCACAGCCGCGGGGTGCCCACCGGGTGCAGCCCGCAGAGCAGCTCGGTGTACTCCAGCGGATCGCGCATCCCGCGGGCCCGGCCGTCCACGGTGACATGGGCGTCCAGACCCTGTTTCAGCCAGCCCGGCATCGCCTTCAGCAGGGTCTCCACCGCGTCCGTGCGCCGGTCCGCGATCTGGCAGACGCCCGCCGAGACATGGGCGGCGCCCCGGATCTGCTCGCCCGTGCGTCCCGCCGCCCGCGCGCACCGCTGCCAGTGGGCGACCATCTCGGCCTTCTCCTCGTCCCCGATGTGCATTCCCAGCAGCATCGGCAGCCCGCGCTCGGCGGCCAGCCGCACGCTCGCCGCGGAGGTGCAGGCGACGACGACCTCGGGGCCCGTGACCTGGGTCAGCGCCTCCGAGGGGCGCGGTACGACGGGGACCTCGCGGAAGGCGAAGCGTTCCCCCGAGGCCGACACCGCCGGCTCACGCAGCCAGCGCACCAACAGGTCGAGCGACTCCGGGAACCCCTTCTCGTACGCCTCCAGTCCCATGCCGAACACTTCCAGGTCCACCCACGGGCCGCCGCGCCCGACGCCGAGCGAGAACCGCCCGCCGCTCGTCACGTGCAGCAGCGCCGCCTGCTCGCCGAGCGCGACCGGGTGGACCGTGGGCAGCACACTGACCGCCGTACCCACCCGCAGCCGGCGGGTGCGGCCGAGCAGCAGCGCGGCCAGGGTGATCGCGGACGGGCACGTCCCGTACGGGACGAAGTGGTGCTCGCCCAGCCAGACCGCGTCGAGACCGGCCTCCTCGGCGACCTCCGCGGAGCGGACCGCCCGGTGCAGCGCCTCGCCTTGGCCCTGCCCGGGGAACTGGGCCGCCAGCACGAAACTTCCAACGCGCATTGCTCTTTCCTGCTTCCTCGGCTCCGACACGGAGCTCCCCCACCCGGCATAACCGCGGGACACGTGCCGAGGACACGGCCTGGCGAAGAGATTTGCGGATTGTCAGCGGAATGGGTCGTCCGGGAAGGGGACTTGTGGTGGTTGGTTCTCCCCACATGCCCGTGATGGCGCCGCGTACGCTGGAGGAGGTCCCTGTCTTCCGCACAGCTTCGTGAGGTGTCCCGTGTCTCCCCGCCGCAACCGACCCAAGGAAGGAAGAGGCGCCGCCTCGTCCGGCCGGAGCGCCGAGGACGACGGCGCGGGCCGCTACGGCGGCTGGCAGTCCACCGAGAGCTGGCAGGGCGAGGACTTCAGCGTGCGCCATGTCGCGGGCTCCGCCGCCGAGGGAAAGACGTACCGCTGCCCCGGCTGCGACCAGCTGATCCCCTCCGGCGTCCCGCACGTGGTGGCCTGGCCCCAGCACGCGGGAGTGGACGACCGCCGGCACTGGCACAAGGCGTGCTGGAACGCCAAGGACCGCCGCACCACGCGGGTGCAGCGGTCCCGTAACGCACCGCGGTTCTAGGCCGCGGCTCCCGTCGCTCAGACGTCCCGCGTGCGCAGCAGGACCAGGGCGCCGGCGAACGCGGCCGCCGTCGCGCCCAGCAGGATCCACAGCGGGTCCCAGCCGCTCGGGCCCGAACTGGTGAGGGAGTTGGAGTAGAAGACGCTCAACTGGTTCGGGATCGAATACTCGAGCAGGAACTCGCGCACCTTCTCCAGCGAGCGCGTGAACATGAACAGCGCGATCACCAGCGGGGCGAGCACGACACCGATCATGATCGTGATGGCGCCCGCCGAGTGCCGCAGCACCGAGCCGATGACGAGCGAGAACAGCCCGAGCAGGGCCATGAAGAGGCTGACGCCCACGGTGGCCTTGAACCACTCCGCGCCGGTGGGCTGCCGGGCGCCGACACCCTGCAGCATGGCCGTCTGCGCGAGGCCGACCACGCCGGTGGAGACCAGGGTCACCGTGAAGGCGACCAGGAAGAACACCACCGCCTTGGCCGTGAGCACCCGCCCACGGCTCGGGCACGCCGTCATCGTGGTCCGGATCATGCCGGTGCCGTACTCCGAGGCCGTGGTCAGCACGCCGAGGGTGATGACGCAGATGCTGCCGAGCAGCAGCCCGAAGAAGCCCAGCGACAGCATGTTCTGGTCGCCGTGCATCTCACCGCCGGCGTCGGAGACGACCAGGCAGACGAGCAGCCCGATCCCGACCACCAGCAGGATGAACACCCCGAGCGTCCACATCGTGGAGCGCACCGACTTGATCTTCGTCCACTCCGAGGCGACGGCGTGCCCGAGGTGCGTGCGCACGACGGGGATCGGCGAGGTGTAGCCGGAGTGGGGGGAGCCGGCCGCCGCCTCCCAGGCGGGCGGCGCGGCCTGCGGCACAGGGGTCTGCGGCGTGCTCATCGGTCGTCCTCGGGCTTGGCGGGGTCGGCGGCGGGTGCGGGGGCCTGGGGCGCGGGGGAGGCGGCCGGTGCGGCCTCCGCGTGCGGCGCCGTGGCGGGCTGCGCGGGTACCTGCGGGGCCTGCGGCGCGTTCCGCGCGTACGGGTTCGGGGTGCCCGCGTCCGGGGCGCCGTAGGGGCCGGGACGGCGCGCGCCCGGAGCCGCGTACGGGTTCGGCTGCGAGCCCGCGTACGGGTGTCCGCCCGGCTGGGGCGGTGGCGGGGCGTACCAGCCGGGCTGGCCCTGACCGGGCACCGGCATCGGCGGTTCGGCGCCGGGTGGCAGGGGCTGCATCAGCCCGGCCTTCTGGTCGGTGGTGGAGCGGTAGTCGACGACCCCCTGGGTCATCCGCATGTACGCCTCCTCCAGCGAGGCCTGGTGCGGCGACAGCTCCCACAGGCGTACGTCCGCCTCGTGCGCGAGGTCGCTGATGCGCGCCAGCGGCAGCCCGGTCACGCGCAGCGCGCCGTCCTGCTCGGGCAGCACGTGCCCGCCCGCCTCGGTCAGCGCGGACGTCAGCTTCTCCCGCTGCTGCGGCTCGCTGTCGGGCGTGCGGACCCGCGCGAAGTCCGCGGAGTTCGCGGAGATGAAGTCCGTCACACCCATGTCGGCGAGCAGCTGCCCGCGACCGATGACGATCAGATGGTCGGCGGTCAGGGCCATCTCGCTCATCAGGTGACTGGAGACGAACACGGTCCGTCCCTCCGCCGCCAGCGACTTCATCAGATTGCGCACCCAGAGGATGCCCTCGGGGTCGAGACCGTTCACCGGCTCGTCGAACAGCAGCACCTGCGGGTCGCCGAGCAGCGCGGCGGCGATCCCCAGCCGCTGGCCCATGCCGAGGGAGAAGCCCTTGGAGCGTCTCCTCGCCACCTCCTGGAGGCCGACGACCCCGAGCACCTCGTCGACGCGGCGGGCCGGGATGCCGGACAGCTGCGCCAGGGACAGCAGGTGGTTGCGCGCGGACCGGCCGCCGTGCACCGCCTTGGCGTCCAGCAGGGCGCCGACCTGGCGGGGCGCGTTCGGCAGCGTCCGGTAGGGATGGCCGCCGATCGTCACCGTCCCCGAGGTGGGGTTGTCCAGACCCAGGATCATCCGCATCGTCGTGGACTTGCCCGAGCCGTTCGGACCGAGGAAGCCGGTGACGGCACCCGGCCGCACCTGGAAGGAGAGATTGTGCACGGCGGTCTTGTCGCCATAGCGCTTGGTCAGGCCGACTGCCTCGATCATGCTCCGCACCCATCGAACGGTTCAGGTCCGCGGGGCGCATGCCCCCCGTAAGGGTTAGGAGGATATCCGGGCGCTGACGGTTCCGCCCAAAGGAAAGTAAAAGCCCGCGTGCTCAGGCGTCCCGTCTCCGCAGCAGTACGTATCCTCCGGCGAGCGCCGCGACCACCCACAGCAGCATGATCCCGAGGCCGCCCCAGGGACCGTAGGGGGTGTCGTCGCCGACCCGGGGGACCACCTGCATGATGCGGCTCCCGGCCTGGTCGGGCAGGAAGCGGCCGACCTTCTTCGTCGCCGAGACATTGCCCAGGATGTTGGAGATCAGGAAGAAGAACGGCATCAGGATGCCCAGCGACAGCATCGGTGAGCGCAGCATCACGGTGACGCCCATGGAGAACAGGGCGATGAGCGTCATGTAGAGGCCGCCGCCGACGACCGCGCGCAGCACACCCGGTTCGCCGAGGGAGGTGCCGATCGAGCCGAGCATCGCCTGACCGAGGAAGAACGACGCGAAGCTGGTGACCATGCCGACCACGAGGGCCAGCCCGGCGGCCACCGCCACCTTGCTCGCCAGGAAGGCCCCGCGCTGCGGAACGGCGGCCAGCGAGGTGCGGATCATGCCGGTGCTGTACTCGTTGGACACGACCAGCACCGCGAACACGATCATCGCGAGCTGGCCCAGGCCCATGCCGGCGAAGCTGACATAGGTGGGGTCGAAGGAGACCCGGTCCCGGGCGTCCATGTTTCCGAACTCGTGCTTCGACAGGGCCGAGAGCAGCATGCCGAGGGCGATCGTGACGACCGCCGTCAGGGACAGCGTCCACACCGTGGACGCCACCGACCGGATCTTGGTCCACTCGGACCTGATGACCTGAGTCGCCGCCATCGCTCAGCCCTCCCTCTCGCTGTCGGCGCCCGACGGCTGGGCGGGCGCCTCCTCCGGCGCGGCCCCTCCGGCGTGCGCGTGGTACTCCACCGCACCGGCCGTCAGCCGCATGAACGCCTCCTCCAGCGAAGACTGCTGACTGCTCAGCTCGTGCAGCACGACCTGGTGCTGTGCCGCCAGCTCCCCGATGCGCTCCGCCTTGCCGCCCTCGACCTGGAGCAGCCCGCCCTCACCCGGCACGGCCGTGATCCCGGCGTCGTGCAGCACGTCGAGCAGGCGTTCGCGCTGCGGGGTGCGGACCCGCACGTGGGAGCGGGAGTTCCGCTCGATGAAGTCGGCCATGGAGGTGTCGGCGAGCAGCCGGCCCTGGCCGATGACGACGAGGTGGTCCGCGGTCAGCGCCATCTCGCTCATCAGGTGCGAGGAGACGAACACCGTACGGCCCTGGGCGGCGAGGGCCTTCATCAGACCGCGGATCCAGTGGATGCCCTCGGGGTCGAGGCCGTTGACCGGCTCGTCGAACATCAGGATCCGCGGGTCGCCGAGCAGCGCGCCGGCGATGCCGAGCCGTTGGCTCATGCCGAGCGAGAACCCCTTCGCCTTCTTCCGCGCCACCGGGGTCAGTCCGACGGTGTCCAGGACCTCGTTCACCCGCTGGGTGGGGATGCCGTTGCTCTGCGCCAGGCACAGCAGGTGGTTGTAGGCGCTGCGCCCGCCGTGCATGGCCTTGGCGTCCAGCAGGGCGCCGATGTACGTCAGCGGATCCTTGAGCTGCTGGTAGTGCCGGCCGTCGATGCGGACGTACCCGGAGGTGGGCCGGTCGAGGCCGAGGATCATCCGCATCGTCGTGGACTTCCCGGCGCCGTTGGGCCCGAGGAACCCGGTGACGGTGCCCGGCCGGACCGTGAAGGTGAGGCCGTCGACCGCCAGCTTGTCTCCGTACCGCTTGGTCAACCCCTCCAGTTCGATCATGGCAGACACGCTAGAACGCCGCGAAGCTCTCCGCCACCCCTGGGGCAGAGAGCTTCGCGGTCAGCGGCGGATGTCAGCCGCGGTCGGGCCCGGCGAACGCCGTTCAGCGGGTCTGCTGGGCCGGAACGCCGCGGGAGATCGGCTCGTCCTCGGTCGGCGCGCCCGCGGCGGCCACCGCGGCACCGGTGAGGGTCGCCAGCATCTCGCGCACGTTCGTCAGCTGCGCGTTGATGGAGTCGCGGCGGTTGGTCAGCGCGGCGAGCTCGCGCTCCGATTCCGAACGGATGCGGTCGGCCTTGGCGTTGGCGTCGGCCACGATGTCCTCGGCCTGGCGCTGGGCCGTCTCCACCGTCTGGCGGGCGCGGCGCTCGGCGTCGGTGCGCAGCTTCTCCGCCTCCAGGCGGAGCTGCTCGGCGCGGTGCTCGATCTCCGCCAGCCGCTTCTCGGCCTTGGCCTGACGGGAGGCCAGGTCCCGCTCGGACTGCTCGCGCCGCTTGGCGAGGTTCGTCTCGAAGTCGGCGGCGGCCTGCGCGGCCTTGGCGCGGGTCTCCTCGAAGAGGGCGTCCGCCTCCTCACGCTTGGACTGCGCGTCCTTCTGCGCCTCGGCGCGCAGCTGGGAGGCCTCGCCCTTGGCCTTCTCGACGATCCGGACGCCCTCGTCCTCGGCCTTGGACTTGCGGTCCGCGGCGAAGGACTCGGCGTCGTTGCGAACCTGCTGGGCCGCCGACTCGGCGAGTTCGCGGTGCTGTTCGGACGCGCGCCGGGCCTCCTCACGCAGATCCTTGGCCTCCTCCTCGGCGAGGCGGAGGATCTTCTCGACCCGCGCGCCGAGGCCCGCGTACGACGGTTCGGCGTCGCCGATCTGTGCCTGGGCGTTCTGCGTCTCGAGATGGAGCTCCTCGATGCGCTTCTCCAGGGCGGTGATGCGGGAGAGAGCACTGTCGCGGTCGGAGACGAGCTTGGAGATACGTTCGTCCACCTGAGCGCGGTCGTACCCACGCCGCACAAGCTCGAAGCCGTAGGGGGAAGTGTCGCTCATGGGGTTCCTGTCCGAATGAGACCGGTGAGGTGATAGGTGGAATCCTAGGGGCCGAAGCGGTGTGTCATCGAGCGGATACGTGTTTGATCTGGAGAATGACACCTCTTTTGAGTGGCTGACCGTCCCAGGGCTTGCCAAGAGAACGGGTCAAACCGCCCAGAAGGCCGGAATCCCCCTCCAGGCTATCCGTCTGACGACTTGCCACCCGACCGGGGTGCCCCCACCGTCGCTCCCGCCTTCACCGCGCCGTCCTTCGCACCCGGCGCCTCGAACGACTCCAACGCCTCCAGCACGTCCTGCACCCGGGAGATCTCGGCGTTGATGTCCTCGCGCCGGCGCACCAGGATCTCCAGTTCGCGCTTGCCCTCCTCGACCGTGCGCCGGGCCTCCTGGACCGCCTCGGCCTTGAGTTCCTCGGCCTCCTTCACGAGTGAGGCCTTCTTCTGCTCGGCCTCCTTCAGCAGCCCCTCGGCCTTCTTCACCGCGGCGATCCGCACCTTGCCCGCCTCGGAGTTGGCCTCCGAGACGATCTCCTTCGCCTTGGACTGCGCCTTGGCGAGCTGCTCCTCGGCCGCCTTGACGAGCGCGTCGCAGCGGTCGCCCGCCGACTTCATCGTCTCGGCCGCCTCGCGGCGGGCCCGCTCGTGCAGTTCCTCGATCTCGGTCGTCAGGCGCTTGTGCAGCTCCTCCGCGCGCTCCCGGATCTGCGTGGCGTCCCGGCGCGCGCCGACGAGCAGTTCGTCCGCGTCCGTACGGGCCTTCTCCACCGTGGAGTTGCCCTCGACCCTCGCCTCGGACAGGATCCGGTCGGCCTCCTTGCGGGCCGCGCCCACCATCGTGTCGGCCTGGGACTCGGCGTCCGCCTTCGTCTTGACCGCGCTCGCCTGCGCCTCGGTGAGCAGCTTGTCGGCCTCGGCGGTGGTCTCGTTGATGAGCGTGTCGACCTGCTCGGCCGCCTCCGAGCGCCGCTTGTTGGCGTCCCGGCGGGCCTCGTCCAGGGTCCGCTCGGCCTCCGCCCGCGCCTGGGATTTGACCCGCTCGGACTCGGCGCGGACCCGCTCGGCGTGCGCCTGCGCGGAGCCGACCGTCTCGGCGGCGTCGGCGCGCAGCCGCTCCGCGTCGCCGGTGGCGTCCGAGATCAGCTTCTCCGCCTTGGCGACGGACTCGGCGCGGACCCGGTCGGCCTCCGCGATCGTCTCCGTCTGGAGCCGCTCCGCCTCCGAGCGCGCCTCGGAGATGAGCGTGTCCGCCTGGGTGGCCGCCTCCGAACGGATGCGGTTGGCGTCCTCGCGGGCCTCCGCGCGGGTGCGGGAGGCGTCCTGCTCGGCCTGCGCGACGGTGTCGGAGGCCTCGGTGCGCACCCGCTGGGCGTGCTCGGAGACGTCCGCGCGGATCCGCTCCGCCTCCGTGATCGCCTCGGACACGGTCCGCTCGGCGAGCACCTTGGCGGCCTCGGTCTCCTCCCGCGCCTCGCTGCGCAGCCGGCCCGCGTCCTCGCTCGCCCGCTCCCGCTCGGCGTAGGCGTCGCTGCGGACCCGGTCCGCCTCCTCCTCGGCCTCCCTGCGGGTGCGCTCCGCCGCGTGCTCGGCGGCCGAACGCAGTCCGGCGATTTCCTCCTGCGTCTGCTCGTGCAGCCCGGCGACGGAGTCCCGCACCTGCTGCGCGTGCTGCTCGGCGGCCGACACCATCTCGGTGGCGCGCCGGTCGGCCTCCTCCACCAGACGGGTGGCCTCGGCCTGCGCCTCCTCCACCCGCTTGCGCGCCGAGGCCAGCAGTTCCTCGCTCCGTTCGCGGGCCCGCTCGCGCTCCTGGTCGGCCTCGGCGCGCGCGGCGCCGAGCAGTTCCTCGGCCTCGCGGCGGCGCCGGGCGGCCTCCTCCTGGGCGGCGGCCAGCGCCTGAGACGCCTCCGTGCCCAGCCGTTCCGCGGCGGCCTGCGCCTCCGCGCGCACCCGGTCCGCGGTGTCCTGTGCCTCCGCCTTGAGCCGCTCGGCCTCCGCCGCGGCCTCCGAGCGCAGCCGTACCGCGACGGCCTCGCCCTCGGCGCGGGAGGCGGACGCGTCGGCGGCGGCCTCGTCGCGCAGCCGCACGGCCTCCGTCTCCGCCTGCTGCTGCAGGGTGCGGATGCGCTCGGCGGCCTCGGTGCGCAGCCGCTCGGCCTCCTCCGCCGCCTCACGGCGGATACGGGAGGCCTCCTCGCGGGCGTCGCTGAGCGCCTTCTCGGCGTTCGTCAGCCGTTCCTCGGCCTCGGTGTGCAGACGGGTGAGCTCCTCGGTGGCCTCCGCCTTACGGGCGGCGACCGCCTCCTCGGTCTCCTCGCGCAGCTCGCGCGCGGCACGCTCGGCGTCCGCCTTGACCGACTCGGCCTGCTCGGTGGCCTCGGCACGGTGCCGCTCGGCCTCCTTGCGGGTGCGCTCCAGGGTCTCCTCGGCCTGCCGGCGCAGCGTGGTGGCCCGCTCGATGGCCTCGGTGCGGACCTTCTCGCTGTCGCTCTGCGCGGTGCCGCGCAGCTCGTCGGCGTCGGCCTTCGCCTTGGCCAGCAGCTCCTCGGCGGACTTGGCCGCCTCCTCGATCTGCGCCACGGCCTCGCGCCGGGCCTCGGCGCGGATCCGCTCGCCCTCGGCGACAGCGTCGGCCCGCAACTGCTCGGCCTCGCCACGCAGCCGGCGGGCCTCCTCCTGGAGCTCGACCGTCTTGGCGCGGTACTCCTTGGTGTCGTCCTTGGCGGCGCCCTTGAGCTGCTCGGCGAGGTCGTGCGCCTCGTCGCGCAGCCGGTCCGCCTCGGCCTCGGCCTCCTTGCGGATCCGCTCGGCCTCCTCGGACGCCGCCCTGGTCGTCCTCCTGGCGTCCTCCGCCGCCTTGTTCAGCACGTCCTCGGCGGTCTTCGCCGCCTTGGAAAGCTGGGTCGCGCTCTCCTCGGCGGTGATCGTGCGGGCCTTCTCGGAGGCCTCCGCGACGATCTTCTCCGCCTCCGCGCGGGCGTCCGCGACGAGCTGCTCGGCCTCGGACTTGGTGGCCTCGGCCTCCTTGGTAGCCTCCTGCACCAGCCGGGCGACCTGCTCCTTGGCGGTGCGGGTGCGCTGCTCGTTGGCCGACTCGGCGCCGGCGAGCGTCTTGGCCGCGGCGTCCTTGGCCTCGGTGAGCACCTTGTCGGCCTCGGTCTGCGCCTTGCGCAGCGCCTCCTCGGCCTCGGCCATGCGCTGCTCGGCGGACCGGCTCAGCTCGGCGGCCTGCCGGCGGGCGGCGTCCGACTCGCTGGCGGTGGCCGAGCGGAGCTGCTCGGCGTGGTCGGTGGCCTCCTGGGCCTGGTTGGATGCGGCGTTCAGCAGCCGCTCGGCGTCGGTGCGGGCGCGGCGCAGGAGCTGCTCGGCCTCCGCGCGGGCCGCCTCGGCCTCGCTCTGCAGCCGCTGCCGGGCCTCGGCGGCCAGCCGCTCGGCCTCCGCGCGGGCCGCGGCCATGGCCTGCTCGGCCTCGGCGCGGGACTCGTCCAGCAGACGCCGGGCCTGCTGCTCGGTGCGGGCACGCAGCTGCTCCGCCCACGCCACGTTCTCGTTGACGTGCGACTCGACGGTCTGCCGGCGCTCGGCGAGCTCCTGGTCGAGCTGCTGGCGCCGGTTGACCGCCTCGGCGTGCAGCTCGGCCTGCAGACGCGCGGCCTGCTCCGCGTGCTCCTGGAGGATGCGCTGGGTCTGCGCTCTGGCCTGGCTCAGCTCGCGCTCGGCGTCGGCGCGGATCTGGTCGGCCTGCACCTGAGCGTTGCGCAGCAACTGCTCGGCCTGGTAGCCGAGGTCGGCGCCGTCGTAGGCGGGCCGGGTCATGATGGTGCGGCGCGCCTCGTGAAGCTTGGCGCGCAGCACCTCGACCTGGTAGCCGAGGTCCTCGGCGTGCTGGATCGCCTTTTCCCGCTCGGTCTTCAGCCGATCCATCTCGGCCTCGAACCGAGAGAGGTGGTCGACGTCAGCCGCCGGCTCTCGCTCCTGGCGTTCGTAGCCCCGCACTGCGCGGTCCCATCCGTCCCCTGGTCGCAAGCCTGTCCAAACGAGCTCCGTCCATCCGCCGAACGGGGCCCCCGGGAAATGGTGTCAGATCAACAGCGGAGCACGGGCTGCTGCCCCGCCGCTCGTCCCCCGAAACACGGACCCCGGCGGTCCTGTCGTTCTTGACGGCAGGACCGGGTCGTCCCCGCTCGGGGGACGACCGCCCCCAACCCTACCGGCCCTTATGTACGGGAGTCAGTGCTCAACCGACTCAACGGCCGCCGAAGTGACCAGTTCTGTCAGGACTCCATGGCAATCCTTCGGGTGCAGGAAGGTGATCCTGGACCCCATCGAGCCGCGTCGCGGCTCGTCGTACAGAACGCGTACGCCCTTGTCGCGGACGGCGGCCGCCTCCGCGTCGACGTCCGCCGTACCGAAGGCGATGTGGTGCACGCCCTCGCCGTTCTTCGCGAGCCACTTCGCGACGGTGGAGTCGTCGCGGACCGGTTCGAGGAGCTGCAGGTAGGAGGCCCCGCCGTCGGAGGTCTCGTTGATCTTGAGCATGGCCTCGCGCACGCCCTGTTCCTCGTTGACCTCGGTGTGGAACACCTCGAAGCCGTACGTGGACCGGTAGAACTCGACTGTGGCGTCGAGGTCGTGGCAGGCGATTCCGATGTGGTCGATTCGCGTCAGCATGGAATCAGTGCAGCGCCACCGGGGTGGTTACGCAACGTGCGCGCGATCACACCGACGGCCCGATGACGGGGCGGAGTACCGCTCAGTACGCTCGAAGTAAACCCTCGTTCACTCCTCGGCCGCGCAGGCCGGTAAGGGGATCGCAGCTCATGTCTTCTGGAACTTCCGGTACGACCGGCTCGGTGATCGTCGCGGGCGCGCGGACGCCCATGGGGCGGCTGCTGGGCTCGCTGAAGTCCTTCTCGGGAGCCGACCTCGGCGGCTTCGCGATCAAGGCCGCCCTCGACCGCGCGGGGATCGGTGGCGACCAGGTGCAGTATGTGATCATGGGCCAGGTGCTCCAGGCGGGTGCGGGGCAGATCCCGGCCCGCCAGGCCGCCGTCAAGGCCGGCATCCCGATGAGCGTCCCCGCGCTCACCGTCAACAAGGTCTGCCTGTCGGGCCTGGACGCCATCGCGCTCGCCGACCAGTTGATCCGTGCGGGTGAGTTCGACATCGTCGTGGCCGGCGGCCAGGAGTCCATGACCAACGCCCCGCACCTCCTGCCGAAGTCCCGCGAGGGCTACAAGTACGGCGCCGTGGAGATGCTGGACTCGATGGCCCACGACGGCCTCACCGACTCCTTCGAGGGCATCGCCATGGGCGCGTCGACGGAGAAGCACAACACCCGCCTGGGCATCGGGCGCGCCGAGCAGGACGAGATCGCCGCCCTGTCCCACCAGCGCGCCGCCGCCGCGCAGAAGAACGGCGTCTTCGAGGCCGAGATCACCCCGGTGGAGATCCCGCAGCGCAAGGGCGACCCGGTCCTGTTCAGCAAGGACGAGGGCATCCGCGGCGACACCACGGCCGAGGGCCTGGCCAAGCTGCGCCCGGCCTTCGCCAAGGACGGCACGATCACCGCCGGCTCCTCCTCGCAGATCTCCGACGGCGCCGCCGCCGTGGTGGTGATGAGCAGGGCCAAGGCCGAGGAGCTGGGCCTGGAGTGGATCGCCGAGATCGGCGCCCACGGCAATGTCGCGGGACCGGACAACTCGCTGCAGTCCCAGCCCTCCAACGCCATCCTGCACGCCCTGAAGAAGGAGGGCCTGGACGTCGCCGACCTGGATCTCGTCGAGATCAACGAGGCGTTCGCCGCCGTGGCCGTGCAGTCAATGAAGGACCTCGGCGTGTCCACGGAAAAGGTGAACGTGAACGGCGGCGCCATCGCCCTGGGTCACCCGATCGGGATGTCCGGCGCCCGTCTCGTGCTGCACCTGGCGCTGGAGCTGAAGCGGCGCGGCGGCGGTGTCGGCGCGGCCGCGCTGTGCGGCGGCGGCGGTCAGGGCGACGCGCTGATCGTCCGGGTACCGAAGGCCTGAGCCGACCTCATTCGTAGGACCTCTCGTACGCCGACCGCGTACGTGGATCACGTGAACGGAGCTGTGATGCAGGACGTCTCCTCTCTGGTGGCCCAGGCCAGGGAAGGCCGGCCGAGGGCCGTGGCCCGGCTGATCTCCCTGGTGGAGGGGGCGTCCCCGCAGTTGCGGGAGGTGATGCGCACGCTCGCGCCCCTGACGGGCAACGCCTACGTCGTCGGTCTGACGGGCTCCCCGGGCGTGGGCAAGTCGACGTCCACGTCGGCGCTGGTGACCGCGTACCGCAAGCAGGGCAGGCGGGTCGGCGTCCTGGCCGTCGACCCGTCCTCGCCCTTCTCCGGCGGCGCCCTGCTCGGCGACCGGGTGCGGATGTCGGAGCACGCCTCCGACCCGGGCGTCTACATCCGCTCCATGGCCACCCGCGGCCACCTGGGCGGGCTCGCGTGGGCCGCCCCGCAGGCGATCCGCGTCCTGGACGCGGCGGGCTGCGACGTGATCCTGGTCGAGACGGTCGGCGTCGGCCAGTCGGAGGTGGAGATCGCCTCCCAGGCCGACACGTCCGTCGTCCTGCTGGCCCCGGGGATGGGCGACGGCATCCAGGCGGCCAAGGCCGGCATCCTGGAGATCGGCGACGTCTACGTCGTCAACAAGGCCGACCGGGACGGTGCGGACGCCACCGCCCGCGAGCTGAACCACATGCTGGGCCTCGGCGAGGCCCGCGGCCCCGGCGACTGGCGCCCGCCCATCGTCAGGACGGTCGCGGCGCGCTCCGAGGGCATCGACGAGGTCGTCGAGGCGCTGGAGAAGCACCGGGCCTGGATGGAGGAGCGGGGCGTCCTGGCCGAGCGCCGCCGCGCCCGCGCCGCCCGCGAGGTGGAGACGATCGCGGTCACGGCCCTGCGCGAACGCATCGGCGACCTGCACGGCGACCGCCGCCTGAGCGCCCTCGCGGAGCGCATCGTCGCCGGTGAACTGGACCCGTACCAGGCGGCGGACGAACTGGTGACGGGCCTGACCGAGGGCTGAACCCGGCCTCGTCCGGAAATACCGTGGCCGATCCCCCGCGGTACCGCTACCTTGATCCGCATGTTCCTCCTCCTGGCATAGACCGCGCACCCGCGCCGCGTTTCGGACCGACGACCGACCGTCGGCGGACGCGGCGCTCCGGTGTCCCGTCTCCATGCCTTCACGTGAGGAACACCCGTGTCCGCGCCCACTTCGTCGCGTCCTGTCCTGCCCGCGCGGCCCTCGTACGCCGCCGTCCTGCGCGTCCCGCACGCGCGCCGCACCTTCGCCGCCGCCCTGACGGCACGCCTGTCCTACGGGATGGTGTCGCTCGCGGTGATGCTGTCCGTCACCCGGGCCACCGGCTCGTACGCCGTGTCCGGTGCCGTGATGTCCCTGTTCGGCGCCACGTCGGTCTTCCTGATGCCCCTGCGGGCGTCCCTCGTCGACCGGTACGGGCCGCGCCGCGCCCTGCTTCCCATGGCCGCGCTCCACGGCGCTCTGCTGTGCGCCCTGGCCGTCCTGACCTGGGGGCCCGGCGCACCGGCCGCAGCGGTCGCCACGGCCGCCGCCCTCGCGGGCGCCTGCGCGCCCCCGCTGGGCCCGACCATGCGTGCCCTGTGGTCCGAACTCGTCGCCGACCGGGGCCTCCTGGCACGTGCCTACAGCCTGGACGGCGTGGCCGAGGAGCTGCTGTTCGTCTCCGGCCCGGCCCTTGTCGGCGTGCTCGTGGGCTTCGCGCCCCCGGCGTCCGGCATCCTGCTCAGCGCGCTGCTGATCGTCGCCGGCACCTGTGCCTTCGTCACCTCGCCGGTGATGACCGGCCCGCGTCCGGCGCCGCGGCGGGAGAAGTCCCGCGGCCGCCTCGCCGGGTTCCGCGGTCTTCTGCCGCCGGTCGCCGTGGCCACGGGCGTCGGCCTGGCGCTCAGCGGGGTGGAGCTGCTGGTGATGGCGTTCGCCGCCGATCGGTCGTACGACGCGGCCCTGGTGCCGTGGGTCCTGGGCGCCCTCTCGGCGGGCAGCGCGGTGGGCGGCCTCGTCAACGGGGCGATCGACTGGCGTACACCCGCCCGTGTACGCCTGACCTGGTTCGTGGCCGGCCTGGGCCCGGTGATTGCCGCGGCGGGCCTCGCGCCCGGCCTGTGGACCCTGACGGCGGCCATGGCCTGCGCGGGCGCGTTCATCGCTCCGGCGCTGACCACGGCGTACCTGCTGGCCGACGAGACGGCGGCGGAAGGCTCCCGGACGCGGGCCGGAGCGTGGGTGAACGCGGGGGTGAACGCCGGCAGCTCGGGTGGAGCGCTGGTGACGGGACTGCTGATCGGCGCCCTGCCGCTCGGGGTGTGCTTCCTGCTGGCGGGAGGGGTGGCCGTGGCGGCGGCGCTGATCGCGGGACCGCGGTGGCGCCGGTAGGCACGCTCCCTCCCGCAGGGTCCGGGGGCTCGGGCCGGCCCGAGCCCCCGGACGCCCCGCACGGGCTCAGGGACGCCCCCGCTGCCCCCGCAGATGCTGGGCGATCGGTTTCAGGGCCTTGTCCAGTTCCGTCAGGGTCTCGTGGTCGAGCAGGTCGATGAAGTGCCTGCGGACGGACGCCACATGGTGGGGGGCGACCTTCTGCATGGTCTCCATGCCGTGGTCGGTGAGGACCGCGTAGAGGCCCCGGCGGTCGGACTCGCAGTTCTCGCGGCGGACCAGGTTCGCGTTCTCCATGCGGGTGATCTGGTGCGAGAGGCGGCTCTTGGACTGGAGCGTGGCGGACGCGAGGTCGCTCATGCGCATCCGCACGTCCTCCGACTCGGAGAGATTCACGAGGATCTCGTAGTCGTTCATCGTCAGGCCGAACGGCTGCAGGTCCTTTTCGAGCTGGTACGTCAACAGCCTGTTGACCTCCAGGTGGGTGCGCCAGGCGCACTGCTCCGCATCGGTCAGCCAGGAAGTGGCCGTCTCGGTCTCCATGAATGAAGTCTACCTAAGAAGTTGAAAGGCGAACTAGTGAGGGTCGTGTGACTGCGCGCACGCGTTCGATGTCACACTCCGCAGACTACCGTTCACACACCGAAGCGACGCTGGAGATCTCCGAGCTGTCCGGGAAGGCGCGGTTGGCCGGCCTGCTGTCCGCGCGTTCCGGACACCCTTCCCCCACCGGGTACCCCCGGCTCGTCCGGAAGCACCCCCGCCGCCAGTTCGGCCATGAGGCTCTCGCTCGACTGGAGCAGCACCGTACCCGCCCCCACGAACTCGAACTGGTGCTCCTCCCCGGAGACCGGCCCGAGGCCCGTCATCGAACGCAGCCCGCCCAGTACTCCGGTCAGGTACCCGTGGTCGTAGTGATGGCACGGTGACGGGCAGTCGGCCCAGCCGACCAGCGCCTGCGGGTCCACCCGGACCGGCGGCTCCAGGAACACCACCGGCCCGTTGGACGCGGCCACGAACTTCCCGGTTCCGATGAGGGTCAGGAAGCCGGGCACGATCGACTGCTTCAGCGCGAGACTTGGCTGAAAAGCGAGCAGATTGCCGGAGCGAATGGTCAGATTGCCGTCGTCCAGATCGAAGGAGTTGACATCGAAGGCCCGGTCGGCGAGCAGCATCCGCCCCGAACCCTGGGCCACCACCCAGTCGCTCGCGTGCAGAGGCGAATGGAACGACGTACGGGTCAGCAGGTCCAGCGCGCCGTGCCCGATGCCGTTGAACTCGATCGACCCGTAGTAGGCGATCATCTTCCCCTTCTGCAGGAACCACTGGCTCCCCTTGAGCTCCACGCAGAAGGTGTACGGGTTCACGTTGTCGTCGGCCGGCAGGGTCGACGGGTCGTGGACCACCGGCCCGGAGCCGGGCGTTCCGTACGCGCTCACAGCTTCTCCTCCGAGGCCTGGACGTACACCGTGCCGTTGCCGCTCAGCTCGAGCTGGAAGCCCTCACCGGAGCCGCGTCCCACCATCTCGCGCCAGCCCAGCGCCGTGGACAGCTTGTTGCGGACGTCGCCGTGGTGGGCGACGTAGGCCTGCGGGTCGACGTGGACGGGGCGCTGCGGGGTGATCGGCACCTCGAAGACGCCGCCGTGCGCCATCACCGCCACCGAGCCGTGCCCCTGGAGGGTCGTCGTGAACAGTCCCTGGCCCGTCGCCTGGCCCCGCACCAGGCCCATGACCCCGCCCTGCGAGCCCATGAACATCGTGCCCTGCTGGAGCGTGCCCTCGAAGGCGAGCAGGCGGTCCGCCTCCACGTACAGCGTGTCGCCCGTCATCTCGATCAGGTGCACATGGTGGCCGCCGTGCCCGAAGAACACCGTGCCGCTGCCCTCCACGGTCATCAGCGGGGTCGCCTCACCCGCCACCCGGCGTCCGATCATCGACATCAGACCGCCCTGACCGCCCTGGATGTTGGGCGTGAACGCCACGTCGCCCCGGTAGGCGAGCATCGCGCCGCGCTGGCTGAACAGGCGCCGGCCGGGCACGACCGTCGCCTCGACCATCTTCGAGTTGATCTCCCGGAAGGTCATCTCACAGGTCCCCCGCGATCGTGTTCCGCTCACTCGGCTGGACGTACACCAGCCCGTCCCCCTCGAAGCGGATCTGGAAGGCCTCCCCGCCGCCCTCCCCGAGGAACGTGCGGAAGGTCACCCCGGACTGGAAGGACTGCCGGACGTCGCCCTGGTGCGCCACGTAGGCGCCGGGGTCGACGATCAGCGGGTACTGCGGGCTGACCCTGAGCACCACCGCCGGCCCGTCCGACATGATCGCCGCCTGCCCGTGCCCCTCGACCGTCGTCGTGAACAGCCCGTTGCCCTGGGACGCGCCGCGCAGCCCGGTGAACGTCGTCCCCGTGCGCAGCCCGGCGTCCGTCGCGAGCAGGTTGCTCGACTCGACGTACAGCTTCTCCCCCTGGAGCCGGACCAGATTGATCTCCGCCGCCCGGTCGGCGAACCAGCACGTTCCCTGCCCCCGCACCTCCATCACGGTCATCTGCTCGCCGGTGAGCCGCCGGGTCACCATGCCGCGCAGCCCCTCGCCGCCACCGGTCAGCCTCTTGAAGGCCATCTGCCCGTCGTACGCGACCATCGAGCCGTTCTTCGCCTTCACGGCGTCCCCGGTCATGTCGACGGCGAGCACCCTGCTGTCTTGAAGTCGGAACATCGCCACGGAGCGAAGGTAGCGGCGGACGACGGAGCACGACAGGGTCCGCGGGAGGACAACGACCCTGATTCACACCCTTACGGGACGACCGCGCCCACCCCCTGCCCGGACTCGCCCCGCGGGTTTGCCACAATGGACGAACGTTTGTGCTCGCATTCACAAGCCGGCCCGCGACACCCCAGCGGCCCGCCGGTCCGTCTCCCACCGAAGGTGACCCGTGGACATCAAGACCGCCACCGCCCTCCGCCGCCTCCGCCTGGTCTCCGCCCCCGAGGCGGTCTCCTTCCTCCTGCTGCTGGTCTGCTCGGTACTGAAGCGGACCACGGACTTCAACGCGGTGCCCGTGATGGGCTCGATCCACGGCGTCCTGTTCATCCTGTACGTGATCTTCTGGGCCGACGCCTGGAACCGCGCCAAGTGGTCGCTGGGCACCGCCGCCCTCTACTTCGTCCTCTCGGTCCTGCCCACCGGCGGCTTCTTCGCCGAGCGCAGGCTCAAGCGCGAGGCCGAGGACGCGGTGATCGCCTCCCGGGCCCGCCGCGAAGGAGTCGTGAACGCGTGATCGTCGCCTTTTCCGTGACCCCGCTGGGCGTCGGCGAGGACGTGGGGGAGTACGTCGCCGACGCCGTCCGGGTCGTCCGCGAGTCCGGCCTGCCCCACCGCACCGACGCGATGTTCACCTCCGTGGAGGGGGAGTGGGACCAGGTCATGGACGTCGTCAGGCGAGCCGTCGCCGCGGTGGAGGCACGCGCGCCGCGCGTGTCCCTGATCCTCAAGGCGGACATCCGCCCCGGCGTGACGGACGGCCTGACCGCCAAGGTGGAACGGGTCGAGAGGTACCTCGCCCAGGACACCCGGCAAGCCGACTAGGCACCCCGCGGCGCGTGCCGGGACCCCCGTCCCGCGCCGCGCGGGCCCTCACCCGCCCGAGACCAGCGCCATCCCCAGCGGTGTGCGTTCGTACAGCACCTGGTGCCCGTACCGGCGGGACGTGAGCAGGCCCGCGTCCCGCAGCACCGTCAGATGCGCCGACACCGACGACGGGGCGAGACCCAGCCGGTGGGCCAGCGCCGTCGTCGTCGCCGGATCGCTCAGCGCGGCCAGGACCCCGGCCCGCCCCCGCCCCAGCAGCCGCACCAGGGGCTCGCCGCCCTCCGAGCCCGGCCGCGCCCACAGGCCCGCGAGGCCCCGTGCCGGGTAGACCAGCGTGGGCTGCCAGGGCGGCTCGAAGCCGCTGATCACGTCCGGCCAGGAGAACACGCTCGGCATCAGCACCAGCCCCCGCCCGTCGAGGTCGCGCCCGTGCTCGCCCGGCCAGTCGATCGTCAGCGTCCGCCCGTCCCAGGACAGCCGCCGGTCCAGCTCCGGCAGCAGCGCCCCCAGGCCCACCTCGGCCAGCCGCCGCGAGTGGAAGGCGACATCGGCCTCGAGCAGCGCCCGCAGCCGCGGCCACTCCGGCTCGACCAGCGCATGCCACGCGGCCTCCATCAGATCGGCCAGCTCCCGCACCGCGCGCCCCGGATCGGCCAGCATCGCCCGCCCCCGCGACGACTCCAGCGCACCCGGTGTGTCGGCGAGCGCCCGCGCCAGGTCCTCCCGCGCCGCCCCGGGGTCCGCCGCCCGCACCTGGGCGATCTCGTCCTCGAACACGGCCGCCGGCCCGATCGGCGGCGGCCCGAGGAAGTCGGGGCTGTGCCCGCGCCGCGGCATGAGCAGCCACAGCGGGGCGAGGTCGATCCCCCGCGCCGCCTCCCGGATGCGGCGCAGCCAGTGCGGGTGGTAGCCGTGCCGGTCCGGCCGCCGCAGCGTCCGCACCGCCTCCTGCGTCTCCCACAGCGGCGACACCGCGAACCGGCACCGCAGGAGGTCGTCGCCTCCGAAGTGCAGACGGAACGGCACGACACCTCCGGGAAAGAGCAGACAGCCGACGAAGATTCGGCAGTGGCCGAAACTCTACGCCGACGGCCCCACCCACCGGCACGCTGCCGCCCATGCAGCAGCAAGTCCCCGAGCCCACCCCGGCCCCGCAGGCCCCGGACCGGCCGGAACCCCCGCCCGTGCCCGCCCCCGTGGCCGAACCGGCCGCCGGCTACGCCCGGGTCTTCGCCGTCCCCGAGTTCCGGGCGGTCTTCGCCGCCCACGCCCTCTCCCTGCTCGGCGTGATGGTCAGCGAGATCGCCCTGTCGGTCCTCGTCTACGACCTCACCGGCTCGCCCCTGATGAGCGCCCTCACCTTCGCGCTCGGCCTCATGCCCTACGTCGTCGGCGGCACCCTCCTCAGCGGGATCGCCGACCGCTTCCCGGCCCGCCGGGTGCTCGTCACCTGCGACCTGGTGTGCGCGGCCTGCGTGGCGCCGATGGTGGTGCCCGGAGCCCACATCGGCGTCCTGCTCGCGCTGCGCTGCGCCGTCGCCGTCGTGTCACCGGTGTTCCAGGGGACACGGATGGCCGGCCTCACCGACATCCTCGGCGACGGCGAGCTGTTCGTCCTCGGCCGCTCCCTGCTGCGGATCGTCTCGCAGAGCGCGCTGCTCGTCGGCTTCGGCCTCGGCGGCCTGCTGCTCACCGTGGTCAGCCCCCGGCACGCCCTGCTGATCACCGTCGGCACCTTCCTCGCCTCCGCCGCCCTGCTCCGCCTGGGCACCCGGAACCGTCCGGCCCGGACCGGGCAGCCCGGCGCCCTGGTGGGCGACTCGCTGCGCGGTGCCCGGCAGGTCCTCGCCGACCGCCGGGTCCGCGTACTGCTCCTGCTGTTCTGGGTGCCGCCGATGTTCACCGTCGTGCCGGAGGCCCTCGCGGCCCCGTACGCCGACGCGCTCGGCACCGGATCCGCCGGTCTCGGCCTGCTGATGTGCGGGCTGCCGGTCGGCACGATCGCGAGCGAGCTGTACGCCGGCTCCCGGCTGCGGCCGGCCGTACGGGAGCGGATCGCCCTGCCGCTGGTCTGCCTGACCCTGCTGCCCTACCTCGGCTACGCCCTGCGCCCCGGCCTCGCCGTCTCCCTGCTCCTGCTGGTGCTCTCCGGCGCCGGGTCGGCGTACACGCTCGGCCTCGACCAGTGGTTCGTGCGGGCGGTGCCCGAGGAACTGCGCGGCCGGGCGATGACCCTGCTGACCGCCGGACTGATGACGATCCAGGGCGTGGGCATGGCACTGGCCGGGGTCGCGGCGGAGTTCGCCGGGGTGGCGGCGACGGTCGCGGGGGCCGGAGTGCTGGGGACCGTGTGCTGCGTGTGGCTGGCGGTGGCCGCCCGCCGGACCGAGGACCGAGCCCGCGGGACCGAAAGCTGAGACGGGGCTGAGCCGCATATGACCGCCCGGTAGGGTCTGGTGACGTGCCGAAGCCCCTCAGTCTTCCTTTCGACCCCATCGCCCGTGCCGACGAACTCTGGAAGCAGCGCTGGGGAAGCGTGCCCTCCATGGCCGCGATCACCTCGATCATGCGTGCCCACCAGATCCTGCTGGCCGAGGTCGACGCGGTGGTCAAGCCGTACGGGCTGACCTTCGCGCGCTACGAGGCCCTGGTGCTGCTCACCTTCTCCAAGGCCGGCGAACTGCCGATGTCCAAGATCGGCGAGCGTCTGATGGTGCACCCCACGTCCGTGACGAACACCGTGGACCGGCTGGTCAAGTCCGGCCTGGTCGCCCGGCGCCCCAATCCGAACGACGGGCGCGGCACGCTCGCCGTCATCACCGACAAGGGCCGCGAGGTGGTCGAGTCGGCCACCCGCGACCTGATGGCGATGGAGTTCGGCCTCGGGGCCTACGACGCCGAGGAGTGCGGCGAGATCTTCGCGATGCTGCGCCCCCTGCGGATGGCCGCGCACGACTTCCACGAGGACTGACGTGCACGGCCACCCCGGGCAAGATCTCCCGGAACGGGTGGTTACGCTCGTCCCCATGAAACGAAGCGTGCTGACCCGCTACCGGGTCATGGCCTACGTCACCGGTGTGCTCCTCGTCCTGCTGACTCTCGGCGTGATCGCCAAGTACGTGCTCGGCATGAACGGCGCGGCGAGCTTCACGAGCGTCGTCGGCATCGCGCACGGCTGGCTGTACGTCGTGTACCTGGTGTTCGCCTTCGACCTGGGCTCCAAGGCCAAGTGGCCGGTCACCAAGCAGCTGTGGGTCCTCCTGGCGGGGACCGTCCCGACCGCCGCCTTCTTCGTCGAGCGCAGGGTCAGCCGCGAGCTGGAGTCCCGGCTCGCCGCGCAGGACGAGGCCCCCGCGGTCGCCAAGGCCTGAGCGCGCCACCGCCGTACGGAACCCGTACGGCGGTCAGCCGTCGACATTTACTTGGACGTCCTAGTAAATTCGAGGGTATGGACGCTGACGCCATCGAGGAGGGCCGCCACCGCTGGCAGGCCCGGTACGACGCCGCACGCAAGCGCGAGGCGGATTTCACCACGCTCTCCGGCGACCCCGTGGAGCCGGTGTACGGTCCCCGACCGGGAGACACGTACGAGGGATTCGAGCGGATCGGCTGGCCGGGGGAGTACCCCTTCACCCGCGGCCTGTACCCGACCGGCTACCGGGGGCGCACGTGGACGATCCGGCAGTTCGCCGGGTTCGGCAACGCCGAGCAGACCAACGAGCGCTACAAGATGATCCTCGGCAACGGCGGAGGCGGGCTCTCGGTCGCCTTCGACATGCCGACGCTCATGGGCCGCGACTCCGACGAGCCCCGTTCGCTGGGCGAGGTCGGCCACTGCGGCGTGGCCATCGACTCGGCGGCCGACATGGAGGTGCTCTTCAAGGACATCCCGCTCGGTGACGTCACCACGTCGATGACGATCAGCGGGCCGGCCGTCCCCGTCTTCTGCATGTACCTGGTCGCCGCGGAGCGGCAGGGCGTGGACACCGGCGTCCTCAACGGCACGCTCCAGACGGACATCTTCAAGGAGTACATCGCGCAGAAGGAGTGGCTGTTCCAGCCCGAGCCCCATCTGCGCCTCATCGGGGACCTCATGGAGCACTGCGCCTCCAGAATCCCCGCGTACAAGCCGCTGTCCGTCTCCGGCTACCACATCCGCGAGGCCGGGGCGACGGCCGCGCAGGAACTGGCCTACACGCTCGCCGACGGCTTCGGGTACGTCGAACTGGGGCTCAGCCGCGGTCTCGACGTCGACGTCTTCGCGCCCGGCCTGTCCTTCTTCTTCGACGCGCACGTCGACTTCTTCGAGGAAATCGCCAAGTTCCGTGCCGCGCGCCGCATCTGGGCCCGCTGGATGCGGGACGTCTACGGCGCGAAGACCGACAAGGCGCAGTGGCTGCGCTTCCACACGCAGACCGCCGGGGTCTCGCTGACCGCCCAGCAGCCGTACAACAACGTCGTGCGTACGGCCGTCGAGGCGCTCGCGGCGGTGCTCGGCGGCACCAACTCGCTGCACACCAACGCGCTCGACGAGACGCTGGCGCTGCCGAGCGAGCAGGCCGCGGAGATCGCGCTGCGCACGCAGCAGGTGCTGATGGAGGAGACCGGGGTCGCCAACGTGGCCGACCCGCTGGGCGGTTCCTGGTACATCGAGCAGCTGACGGACCGGATCGAGGCCGACGCCGAGAAGATCTTCGAGCAGATCAAGGAGCGGGGGCTGCGGGCGCACCCCGACGGGCAGCACCCGATCGGGCCGATCACGTCCGGGATCCTGCGGGGCATCGAGGACGGGTGGTTCACCGGCGAGATCGCGGAGTCGGCGTTCCGGTACCAGCGGTCGCTGGAGAAGGGTGACAAGCAGGTCGTCGGCGTCAACGTGCACACCGGCTCGGTCACCGGCGATCTGGAGATCCTGCGGGTCAGCCACGAGGTGGAGCGGGAGCAGGTGCGGGTGCTCGGGGAGCGCAAGGCCGGACGGGACGAGAACGCCGTCCGCTCCGGGCTGGACGCGATGCTGGCGGCCGCGCGGTCCGGCGCCAACATGATCGAGCCGATGCTCGAGGCGGTGCGCGCCGAGGCGACCCTGGGCGAGATCTGCGGGGTGCTGCGGGACGAGTGGGGGGTCTACACGGAGCCCGCGGGGTTCTGAGGTTGAGGTCCCGGCGCCGGGGCGGTCGCTTCCGTCCCGGCGCCCTCGTCAACTGCTCGCCGCCAGCCCGCTCAGAAGGACCCGGGTGAAGCCGCGCACCCATTCCTCGTCCGCCGGTTCGGCGCTGACCAGGGTGCGGTGCACCACGGCGCCCGCGACGATGTCGAAGATCAGGCCGACCGTGCGGGCGGCCTCCTCCGGGTCCGGTTCCGGGGGGAGTTCGCCCCGGTGCTGGGCGCGGGCGCGGCCCTCCAGGACCAGGCGCTTCTGCCGGTCCACGATCGAGGTGCGGATGCGTTCGCGCAGCGCCTCGTCGCGCGTCGACTCGGCGACCACGGCCATCAGGCCGCTCCTGGCCTCGGGCCGGGCCAGTATCTCCGCGAACTGGAGCACCACGCCCTCGATGTCGGCGGCGAGGCTGCCGCGGTCGGGGAGGCGGAGTTCGTCGAAGAGTTCGGCGACGGCGTCGACCACGAGTTCGTTCTTGCCCGCCCAGCGGCGGTACAGCGTCGTCTTCGCGACCCCGGCCCGGGCGGCCACGTCCCCCAGGGTGAGCCTGGACCAGCCCAGCTCCACCAGCGCCGCCCGGGTGGCGGCCAGGATCGCCGCGTCGGCGGTGGCGCTGCGCGGCCGGCCGGCGCGGGCGGCGGGGGTGCGGCTCTGCATCCCCTGACCATAACCGGACCGGAAACGAGTGGTTCCTGCCCGGTCGTGAGAGAGATCACCGCGCTGCGCTTCCGCGCGGGAGTCCGCGGCCATTACGCTACGGGTCGTAGCGAAACGCGGGCGCGAGCCCGCGTCCGAGCGATGACCACAGGGTGCCAGGTGGGGACCGGGCGCCCGGCGCGGTACGGCTTTCCCGGCGGTTTTCACTCAAGCGGGCAGAACGGGGGAGGATGGGCGCATGCAGCCACGGAACATGTCCATGAGCGGAGTCGTCGACCTCGCCGCGGTGAAGGCGGCCCAGGAGGCGAAGGCGAAGGCGGAGCAGGCGCGCGCCCAGGCGGCCAGGGAGGGCGGCGCGGGGGCGGTCTCCCCGGCCGATCTCGTGATCGACGTCGACGAGGCCACTTTCGAGCGCGACGTCCTGCAGCGGTCGGCGGAGGTGCCCGTCGTCATCGACTTCTGGGCCGAGTGGTGTCAGCCCTGCAAGCAGCTGAGCCCGGTCCTGGAGCGGCTGGCCGTCGAGTACAACGGGCGCTTCCTCCTCGCCAAGATCGACGTAGACGCCAATCAGATGCTGATGCAGCAGTTCGGCATCCAGGGGATCCCCGCGGTCTTCGCGGTGGTCGCCGGCCAGGCCCTGCCCCTCTTCCAGGGAGCGGCGGACGAGGCGCAGATCCGGCAGACGCTGGACCAGTTGGTGGAGGTCGCCGAGCAGCGGTTCGGGCTGACCGGCCTGACCGTCGACCCGGACGCCGAGGCGGGCGCTCAGACGGCGCCGCAGGCCCCGGTCGGCCCGTACGACGCCCTGCTGAACGCGGCCTCGCAGGCGCTCGACGCGGGAGATCTGGGCGGCGCGGTCCAGGCCTACAAGAACGTACTGGCCGACGACCCGGCCAACCCGGAGGCCAAACTCGGCCTGGTGCAGGCCGAGTTGCTCCAGCGGGTGCAGGGTCTGGACCCGCAGCGGGTGCGCCGGGAGGCGGCCGAGAAGCCGGCCGACGTGCAGGCCCAGATCGCCGCCGCCGACCTGGATCTGGTGGGCGGTCATGTCGAGGACGCCTTCGGCCGGCTCATCGACACCGTGCGGCGCACGGCCGGTGAGGACCGGGACGCGGTGCGGCTGAGGCTGCTGGAACTCTTCGAGGTCGTCGGGCCCGAGGACCCGCGAGTCACGGGGGCGCGCAGGGCGTTGGCGCGGGCACTGTTCTGACCCGGGCCGGTGCCGTCGTGCTGACCAGTCGTTAAACACCCGGGCTGTGATGCCCGAGTGAAAGATTGGCCGAGGAGTCGTCAGGGCGGCCGCGCTTTACCAAAACTTGGTCATCGCGGCCGCTGTTACTGGCAGTAAATCAACGGTGTGGTTCCGCCCGGTTCCATCCGGGCATCCACCGTTTTGTTCTGCCCTTTGTTAGCACCGAGTGTCGCCGTTCGGGGCCGGTGAGTCGTGTCCCGGTTATCCAGCCGTTACTAGCGAGTAACGAACCCCCTTGTGCGGGCGGCGAGAATGCACCACGATCGGCGACGCTCGGTCCATCCCCGTACCCCGGCAGCCGGCCGGGTCATGGGGTGCCTGGGTCCCCACCGAGCAGGGTCGGCGGCAGTGGCGCCGCCCCTTTGGACAGGGGGGTCTTCGCCGGCTGGCGAAGCCTGTCCAGCAAGGTTGTGCGTGATGCGTGTCAGGCGCGACCAGTGGTTGTCGCTCGGGGGTGATCGCCGGTGATTCGGGCGCGGTTGGCGCCACCGAGCGCGGGCGCTCTCCTTCCCGAGGACGTAGCACTTCTCCCATCCCTGCCCGGCCGAGCCGCCGGCCGGTGGTGAGCCGGGCCAGGAGATGTACGTCCGAGAAGGAGGAAATATGGAGTCCCAAGTGCGTGGCGGGACCAGATGGAAGCGGTTCGCTGTGGTCATGGTGCCCAGCGTGGCCGCGACGGCGGCGATAGGCGTGGCCCTGGCGCAGGGTGCCCTCGCCGCGTCGTTCAGTGTGTCGGGCCAGTCGTTCAAGGTGACGGCCGACAAGCTGGTGGGCAAGGGGTTCGTCCAGTACGGAGCGATGGACTCGGGGTACACCCTCGAGGGCAAGGACACGGCTCACCCGGTCGCGGTCTCGGCGTTCAAGACGGCCACGATCAACAACCTGTGCCAGTCGGTCGTCACCCCGGTCGGCCTCCCCGGCCTGCCGAAGGTCAGCCTGATCCTGAAGGCGGGCGGCGGCGACAAGCCGGTCAAGGCCGACAACCTCTACATCGACGTCGCCGACCTGCAGGCCGACGCCACGTTCAAGAACATCGACATCGGTGTCGCGGCCAAGGACGCCGGCAAGGGTCCCGGCATCAAGGCGGGCGAGGTCGAGCAGAAGAAGACCAACCCCTACGGGTTCGCCCAGCAGGCCGACTCGGCCACGCTGACCGGCGTGAAGCAGACGGCGTGGGCGACCACCGCCGGAACCTTCAAGCTCAGCGGACTGAAGATGTCGCTGTCGACGGATGCCAAGGAGTGCTACTAGGCACTCGGTGACGGGCGGGGGAGCCGACGGCGCCCCCGCCCGTTCCACCTTCCGTCCGCTCTTCACACACCCCCCACACCGACCAAGCACCACCCTCATCACAGCAACGCCGCACCAGGGAGCTGTTTTCCATGAGCGCCGAGACTCCTGCCGCAGCCGGCCAGTTCACCCGCCGGAGGCTGCAGTTCCGCGCCTGGCGGGGCACGCGTCCGTTCTGGGCCGGTCTGTTCGTCCTGCTCGGCGGCTTTCCGATCATGTACTTCCCGTACGCCCACCTCAAGCTCGGTCATCTGACGCTGGCGATGGCCACCACCGCGGGCGCCGGGTCCCTGATCATCGGCGTGCTGCTCGTCGTCCTGGGCGTCAGCCTGTGGTTCCAGAAGCACATCCGGGTGTTCGCGGGTGTCGCGGCGATACTGCTGGCGCTGGTGTCCATCCCCGTCTCCAACTTCGGCGGCTTCGTCATGGGCTTCCTGTCCGCGCTCATCGGCGGCGCGATGGCCGTGTCGTGGGCGGAGGGCGTACCGCCCGCGCCGGAGGACGCCGAACGGGACGGACCGGTACGGGGCGGTGCCCCCGAGGCCGCGCCCGGCCCGGCGGCGGATGACGACCCGGTACCGCCCGGGCCGTTGGCGGACCCGCTGGGCAAGGAGGGCCCCTCCCAGGGCTTCGAGGCGCTGGGGGAGAACGACCTGTCAGGAACGAGCCCGGCCAACGGGGCGAACGGGAGGCGAAGTGCCGGCTGACGAGGTGACTCACGGAACGGGAGTGGAGGAGTTCCGTGTGAGAACCGGGCCGCGCCACGCGGCACCCAAGAAGCCGCTGTTCACCAGGTTCCACATGCCGGCCGGCAAGGCGATAGCCATGGCGGCGATGCCGACGGCCGTCCTCATGGGGATGGGCTTCACGTCCACGCACGCCGTCGCCGACAACAACGCGTCGAAGCCGTCCGCCAAGAGCCTGACGGCCGACGAGTACAAGGACTGCGTCGCGGCACTGGACGGCTCCCGCGACGAGCCCTCGGCCTCGCCGACGCCGTCCGCCTCCGCGAGCGCCGGTGACGCCGCGGAGGGCGGCGACGGCGCCACCGCGACGCCGGCGCCCTCGGCCACCTCCGCCACGGGCCAGGACGGCCAGGCGGACCAGAACGGCCGGCAGGACGAGGGCTCCTCGCACGCGTCCTCCTCGCCCGGCACGGCCTCCGGCGACAAGGCCGCGCCCAAGCCGGCCCCCACCGCCTCGGAGAGCAAGCCCGGAGGTTCGGGGACCGGGGGAGCCGCCACGACGGCCCCTCCGGCGTCCGGGGGCGGCGGCCTGCTGGGGACCGTCGGGGACACGCTCGGAGGCGTCGGGGACGCGCTCGGAGGACTCCTCGCCGGCGGCAAGCAGGGCTCCGGGGCCTCCGCGGACCCGGGGGCCGCGCCGTCCGCCTCCGCCACGCCCGCGGCGGGCGGGAGCAAGGACACCGGCGACGGCGCCTCGGATCCGGTCAAGGACACCGCCCGGAAGGTCACCGACACCGTCAAGGACACGGTCGAGGGCACCGTGAAGGACACGACCGGCACGGTGTCCAGGACGGCCGGGAAGGCCGTCGAGGGTGTCAAGGACACAGCCGGTGAAGCGGCCGGCGAGGCTGCCGACGCGGCGACGGCCTCCCCGAGCCCGTCGGCGAGCTCCACGACGGACCCGGAGGACTGTCCGGCCGCCACCGACGCCGAGGGCGGCGTGGACAACGACGTGCTCCTGGCCGACGACCCCTGGTACCTGGACGCCAGTTCGCTGCTGCTGAAGGGCGCCGACTACCAGGGCGTCGTGGAGGTGCGCACGGCGAGCGGAAAGGTCAAGAAGGTGCTGAAGTACGTCATTTCGGATGGCACCGACATCGGCGACCTGCACCAGACGGTGAAGGACGAGGGGATCGGCAAGACCTACCACGTCCAGGCCGCCAAGGGTTCGATCTCCACGATCCGCAACGGCGACACGGTGATGTACACCGAGAGCATCTCCGGCAACCTGTTCGGTCTGATCCCCGTCACCTTCAGCCCGAAGAGCCCTCCGCCGCTGAACATCCCGCTGATCTACTTCACCAAGGTCAAAGTGGTCCAGGCGGCCCAGTTCGGCGGCGACCTGCACGTCCCCGGAATGCGCCAGTACACCACCGACTGACCGGCCGCGGGCCCGTCCGGGAGCCGCGACACCGCTGAGGGCGCCCCCTGTGCGCGGGGGGCGCCCTCAGTCGTGTGCCGGTCGGCCGTGCGCGGGGTCAGTCGCGGGAGCCGCCGCCCAGGTGGTGGACGCGGACCATGTTGGTGGTGCCGGGGACGCCGGGGGGCGATCCGGCGGTGATGATGACCGTGTCGCCGGGGGCGAAGCGGTTGAGCTTGACCAGCTCCTGGTCGACCAGGTCGACCATCTCGTCGGTGCTGTTGACGAACGGCACCACGTGCGGTTCCACGCCCCAGCTCAGCGCGAGCTGGTTGCGGGTGGACTCGTCGGTGGTGAACGCCAGGATCGGCTGGCAGGCGCGGTAGCGGGACAGCCGGCGCGCGGTGTCGCCGGACTGGGTGAAGGCCACCAGGCCCGTGGCGCCCAGGAAGTCGGCGATCTCGCAGGCGGCGCGGGCCACCGAACCGCCCTGTGTGCGCGGCTTCTTGCCCGGCACCAGCGGTTGCAGGCCCTTGGAGAGCAGCTCCTCCTCGGCCGCCTTGACGATCTTCGACATCGTCTTGACGGTCTCGACCGGGTAGGCGCCCACGCTCGACTCGGCCGACAGCATGACCGCGTCGGCCCCGTCCAGGATCGCGTTGGCCACGTCGGAGGCCTCGGCGCGGGTCGGACGGGAGTTGGTGATCATCGACTCCATCATCTGGGTCGCCACGATCACCGGCTTGGCGTTGCGACGGCACAGCTCGATCAGGCGCTTCTGCACCATGGGGACCTTCTCGAGCGGGTACTCGACGGCCAGGTCGCCGCGGGCGACCATCACACCGTCGAACGCCATCACGACGTCCTGCATGTTCTCCACCGCCTGCGGCTTCTCCACCTTGGCGATGACGGGGACGCGGCGGCCCTCCTCGTCCATGACCCGATGGACGTCGGAGACGTCCTTGGCGTCGCGGACGAAGGACAGGGCGACCATGTCGCAGCCCATGCGCAGCGCGAAGCGCAGGTCCTCGACGTCCTTCTCGGACAGCGCGGGCACGTTCACCGCGGCGCCGGGCAGGTTGATGCCCTTGTGGTCGGAGATGACGCCGCCCTCGATGACGATCGTCCTCACCCGCGGGCCCTCGACTTCCAGGACCTTCAGCTCGACGTTGCCGTCGTTGATGAGGACCTGGTCGCCGCGCGAGACGTCGGCGGGCAGCCCCTTGTACGTCGTACCGCAGATCTGCTTGTCGCCCGGGACGTCCTCGGTGGTGATGGTGAACTCGTCACCCCGCTCGAGCTCCACCGGACCCTCGGCGAAGGTCTCCAGCCGGATCTTCGGGCCCTGGAGGTCGGCGAGGACGGCGATGGCCCGGCCGGTCTCCTTGGCCGCGGCGCGGACCCGGTCGTACCGTGCCTGGTGCTCGGCGTGCGTTCCGTGGCTGAAGTTGAAACGGGCCACGTTCATGCCCGCGTCGATCATGGCGACGAGCATCTCGTGGGAGTCGACCGCTGGGCCGAGAGTACAGACGATTTTCGAACGGCGCATGGGGCGATCCTATCGGTTTGTTTCGCTCCGGAATATTCCGTCTGATGGAAGATACAAATGGGCGCCTTGGCGCTCAGTCGAGTGCCGGCCGGAATTCCGCGGACGTGCTCAGCCGTCCTTTCCGACCAGTGCGTAAGTCTGGGTGGCGATCTCCATTTCCTCGTCCGTGGGAACCACGGCCACGGCGACCCGCGCGCCCTCGGGCGAGATCAGCCGCGCCTCGTCGCCGCGTACGGCGTTCCGGTCGCGGTCCACCGCCAGGCCCAGGCCCTCCAGGCCCGCGAGGGCGGCCTCACGCACAAAGGCCGCGTTCTCGCCGACCCCGGCCGTGAAGGCGACCGCGTCCACCGTGCCGAGTACCGCGTAATAGGCACCCACGTACTTCTTCAGCCGATGGACGTAGATCTCGAACGCGAGCCGTGCCTCGTCGTCGCCCTCCTCCGTCCGGCGCCGAATCTCCCGCATGTCGTTGTCGCCGCACAGACCGAACAAACCGCTCCTCTTGTTGAGGAGAGTGTCGACCTCGTCCATGGACATTCCGCCGACTCGCTGCAAATGGAAGATGACGGCCGGGTCGAGGTCACCGGAACGCGTTCCCATCACCAGTCCCTCCAGCGGGGTGAGCCCCATGGAGGTGTCCACGCACCGGCCGCCCCGGACCGCCGAGGCCGACGCGCCGTTGCCCAGGTGCAGCACGATGACGTTGACGTCCTCGGGGGCCCTGCCGAGCAGCTCGGCGGTCGCCCGGGAGACGTAGGCGTGCGAGGTGCCGTGGAAGCCGTAGCGCCGCACCCGGTGCCGGTCGGCGATCTTCGTGTCGATCGCGTAGCGGGCCGCGGACTCCGGCATGGTCGTGTGGAACGCCGTGTCGAAGACGGCGACCTGCGGCAGGTCGGGGCGCAGCGCCATGGCCGTGCGGATGCCGGTGAGGTTGGCCGGGTTGTGCAGCGGCGCCACCGGGATCAGCCGCTCGATCTCGGTGAGCACGGTGTCATCGATGACGGTGGGCTCGGTGAAGAACAGGCCGCCGTGCACCACCCGGTGCCCGATCGCGGCCAGTTCGGGGGAGTCGATGCCGAGTCCGTCCCTGGCCAGTTCCTCCGCGACCGCCTTCAGCGCGGCGTCGTGGTCGGCGATCGGGCCGTTCTGCTCGCGGCCGGCCCCCGTGGCCAGGCAGGTGTGCTTGAGCCGGGAGGTCCGCTCGCCGATGCGCTCCACCAGGCCGACGGCGAGCCGGGTCGCGTCGCGCATGTCGAGCAGCTGGTACTTCACCGACGAGGAGCCGGAGTTGAGGACGAGGACGCGGGTCGCGGTCACGAGGCGCTGGCGCTTTCTGGTCGGGAGCTGTGGAGGTCTTCGGCCGCGCACGCCGGGACGGCTGCCCCGGCGGACGCGGCCGGGCAGGGTCAGTTGCCGGACGACTGGGCCTGGATCGCCGTGATGGCCACGGTGGTGACGATGTCCGGCACCAGGGCGCCGCGGGACAGGTCGTTGATCGGCTTGCGCAGGCCCTGGAGGACCGGGCCGACCGCGACCGCGCCGGCCGAACGCTGCACGGCCTTGTAGGTGTTGTTGCCGGTGTTCAGGTCCGGGAAGATCAGCACGGTGGCCTGCCCCGCCACCTCCGAACCGGGCAGCTTGGTGGCGGCCACCGACGGCTCCACGGCCGCGTCGTACTGGATCGGCCCCTCGATCATCAGGTCCGGGCGGCGCAGCCGCACCAGATCGGTCGCCTCGCGCACCTTGTCCACGTCGGCGCCCGAGCCGGAGTCGCCGGTGGAGTACGACAGCATGGCGATCCGCGGTTCCACGCCGAACCGGGCGGCGGTGGCCGCCGACTGGACGGCGATGTCGGCCAGTTGCTCGGCGTCCGGAACGGGGTTGACCGCGCAGTCGCCGTAGACGAGGACCTTGTCGGCCAGGCACATGAAGAACACCGAGGAGACGATCGCGGCGTCCCGGCGGGTCTTGATGATCTCGAACGCGGGCCGGATGGTCGCGGCCGTGGAGTGCACCGAGCCCGACACCATGCCGTCGGCCAGGCCCTCCTGCACCATGAGCGTGCCGAAGTAGTTGACGTCCGAGACGACGTCGTACGCCAGCTCCACCGTGACGCCCTTGTGGGCGCGCAGCGCCGCGTACCGCTCGGCGAAGGCGTCCCGCAGGTCGGAGGTGGCCGGGTCGATGAGCTGGGCGTCCCCGAGGTCGATGCCGAGGTCGGCGGCCTTCTTGCGGATCGTCTCCACCGGGCCGAGCAGCGTCAGGTCGCACACGCCCCGGCGCAGCAGCACCTCCGCCGCGTGCAGCACGCGCTCCTCGGTGCCCTCCGGCAGCACGACCCGGCGCCGGTCGCCGCGGGCCTGTTCGAGCAGCTGGTGCTCGAACATCATCGGCGTGACCCGGTCGGTGCTGGGCGCGGAGACGCGCTTGCTGAGGTCGGCGGTGTCGACGTACCGCTCGAACAGGCCGAGCGCGGTCTCCGCCTTGCGCGGGGTGGCCGCGTTGAGCTTGCCCTCCAGGGAGAACAGCCGCTCGGCGGTGAGGAAGCTGTTGCCGGACACAGAGACGACCGGGGTGCCCGGGGCGAGGCGGTCGGCCAGGGTGAGGATCTCCTGCCGCGGCGCCTCGTTCAGGGTGAGCAGCACGCCGGCTATCGGCGGGGTGCCGGCGCTGTGCGCGGCGAGCGAGCCGATGACCAGGTCGGCGCGGTCGCCGGGGGTGACCACCAGGCAGCCGGGGGTCAGCGCCTTGAGGAGGTTGGGCAGCATGGCGCCGCCGAAGACGAAGTCCAGGGCGTCGCGGGCCAGTCCGGAGTCGTCGCCCAGCAGGACCCGGCCGTCCAGGGTCTGGGTGATCTGCGCGACCGTCGGCGCGGACAGGGCCGGCTCGTCCGGCACCACCCAGCAGGGCACCGGCAGCCGGCCGGCCAGCCGCTCGGCGATCTCGTCGCGCTGCTCGCGGGCCACCCGGTTGGTGACCATGGCCAGCACGTCGCAGCCGAGGCCGTCGTAGGCGCGGTAGGCGTTGCGGGTCTCGGCGAGCACCGACTCGGCGCTCTGCCTGCGGCCGCCCACGACGGGCAGGACGGAGGCCCCGAACTCGTTGGCGAGCCGGGCGTTGAGGGACAGCTCGTCCGGGAGCTGGGTGTCGGCGAAGTCGGTGCCGAGGACGAGGACCACGTCGTAGTCCCGGGCGACCAGGTGGAAGCGGTCGACGAGGGCCGACACCAGTTCGTCCGTGCCCTGCTCGGCCTGGAGGGCGGACGCCTCCTGATAGTTCATGCCGTAGACGGTCGCCGGGTCCTGGGGGAGCCGGTAGCGGGCGCGCAGCAGCTCGAAGAGGCGGTCGGGGCCGTCGTGGACGAGGGGGCGGAAGACGCCCACCCGGTCCACCTGCCGGGTCAGCAGCTCCATGACTCCCAGCTCGACGACCTGCCGGCCGTCACCGCGGTCGATACCGGTCACGTACACGCTGCGGGTCACGCGGGCTCTCCGTTTCCTCGGGGGATCACTCGTCGGCCGGGGATGGCGTCCTGCAAAAAACGCCCACCGGGGTGAGCGGAATCCCCTTGACAGTACCCCCGCCGGTAGCTATGGCGCCCGTCAGGCCATGGCCGTCCCCGGGACATGAAACAATCGGACGGGATCACCGGTGTCAACAGTGAGCGGGAGACACAGCAGCATGCGTATCGGAGTTCTCACGGCCGGCGGCGACTGCCCGGGGCTGAACGCGGTGATCCGGTCGGTCGTGCACCGGGCGGTCACGGCGTACGGCGACGAGGTCATCGGCTTCGAGGACGGCTACGCCGGCCTGCTCGACGGCCGTTACCGCACCCTCGACCTCAACGCGGTGGGCGGCATCCTCGCCCGCGGCGGCACCATCCTCGGCTCCTCCCGGCTGGAGCGCGACCGGCTCCGCGAGGCCTGCGAGAACGCCTCGGACATGATCCACCGGTTCGGCATCGACGCGCTGATCCCGATCGGCGGCGAGGGCACGCTGACCGCGGCGCGCATGCTGTCGGACGCCGGGCTGCCGGTGGTCGGCGTGCCGAAGACGATCGACAACGACATCTCCTCCACCGACCGCACCTTCGGCTTCGACACGGCCGTCGGCGTGGCCACCGAGGCCATGGACCGGCTGAAGACCACGGCCGAGTCGCACCAGCGCGTGATGGTCGTCGAGGTCATGGGCCGGCACGCGGGCTGGATCGCGCTGGAGTCCGGCATGGCGGCCGGCGCGCACGGCATCTGCCTGCCCGAGCGGCCCTTCGACCCGGCCGACCTGGTGAAGATGGTCGAGGAGCGGTTCGCCCGCGGCAAGAAGTTCGCGGTGATCTGCGTCGCCGAGGGCGCCCACCCGGCCGAGGGCACCATGGACTACGGCAAGGGCGAGATCGACAAGTTCGGCCACGAGCGCTTCCAGGGCATCGGCACGGCGCTGGCGTACGAGCTGGAGAGCCGGCTCGGCAAGGAGGCCAAGCCGGTCATCCTCGGCCACGTCCAGCGCGGCGGTGTCCCGACCGCCTACGACCGCGTCCTCGCCACCCGCTTCGGCTGGCACGCGGTGGAGGCCGCCCACCGCGGCGAGTTCGGCCACATGACCTCACTGCGCGGCACCGACATCGTGATGGTCCCGCTGGCCCGGGCGGTGACCGAGCTGAAGACCGTCCCCAAGGACCGCATGGACGAGACGGAGTCGGTGTTCTAGAGGTTCCCCCGCGCTCCCGGGAGGTGCGGCCGTCCCCTACCGGTCGGTGCCGCCCTCCCGCACCCACCGGTACACCAGCTCCGGCCTGCCCACCTGCCCGTACAGCGGGCTGCGTACGGCCCGGCCCGCGTCCACCAGGTGCTCCAGGTAGCGCCGGGCGGTGATCCGGGAGATGCCGACCGTCCCGGCGACGCCCGCCGCCGGGAGCCCCTCCCGCGCCGCGCGCAGCGCGTCCGTCACCCGCTGGAGCGTCGGCGCGCTCAGGCCCTTGGGGAGGGCCGCCGGGCTCGGGGCGCGCAGCGTCGCGATCGCCCGGTCCACCTCGTCCTGGCCGCCCACCTCCCCGACCGCCGCGCGGAACTCGGCGTACCGCACGAGCCGGTCCCGGAGCGTGGCGAAGGTGAACGGTTTCAGGACGTACTGGACCACCCCCAGCGAGACCCCTTCGCGCACCACGGCCAGGTCCCGCGCCGAGGTCACCGCGATCACGTCCGCGTGATGGCCGCCCGCCCGCAGGGACCGGGCCAGCTTCAGGCCGTGCACGTCCGGCAGGTGGAGGTCGAGCAGCAGCAGGTCCACCGGGGTGCGCTCGAGCGCCCGGCGGGCCTCGGCGCCCGTGTGCGCCGTGCCGACGGCGACGAACCCCGGCACCCGGCCCACGTACATCACGTGCGCGTCCGCCGCGACCGGGTCGTCCTCCACCACCAGGACGCGGATGGGCTGCGTCCCGCTCCCGCCGTCGCTCATGCCACGCCTCCGGTAAGGCCGCGCCCGGTCCCGGACACGGCCCTGCCGGTCACCGGGTTCTCCGTCCCGTGGGTCAGGGGCAGCCGCGCCTCGAACACCGCGCCGCCTCCTTCCGCCTCCGTCACCGTCAGCGTCCCCTCGTGCCGCCGTACCGCCTGCCGTACCAGCGCCAGGCCCAGTCCCCGCCCGCCCGGGCCCGTCGGCTTGGTGGAGAAGCCGTGCTGGAACACCCGGTCCGCATGGGCCGGGTGGACGCCCGGTCCGGTGTCCGCGACCCGCAGCACCAGCTCGCCGTCCTCCGCGCACGCCGTGACCGTCACCCGCGCCGGCATGCCGCCCTGCGCCGCGTCCACCGCGTTGTCGACGAGATTGCCGAGGATCGTCACCAGGTCCCGGGGCGGCAGGCCGCGCGGCAGCAGTCCGTCGTCCAGGCCGCTGTCCGAGGACACCACCAGTTCCACGCCGCGCTCGTTGGCCTGGGCCGTCTTGCCGAGCAGCAGCGCGGCCAGCACGGGCTCGCTCACCGCCGTGACCACCTGGTCGGTCAGCGCCTGGGCCAGTTCCAGCTCCGCCGTCGCGAACTCCACGGCCTCCTCCGCCCGCCCCAGTTCGATCAGTGACACCACCGTGTGCAGCCGGTTGGCCGCCTCGTGCGCCTGGGAGCGCAGCGCCTGGCTGAAGCCGCGCTCCGAGTCCAGTTCGCCCATCAGCGACTGGAGTTCGGTGACGTCCCGCAGGGTCACCACCGTGCCCCGGCGCTGACCGCCCGAGACCGGTGAGGTGTTGACCACCAGCACCCGCGCGTCGGTCAGGTGCACCTCGTCCACCCGCGGTTCGGAGGCCAGCAGCGCACCCGTCAGCGGGGCCGGCAGGCCGAGGTCCGCCACCGACCGGCCCATCACGTCCTCCTGGCGTCCCACGTCCAGCAGTTCCCGCCCGCCGTCGTTGATGAGCGCCACCCGGTGCTGGGCGTCCAGCATCAGCAGGCCCTCGCGCACCGCGTGCAGGGCGGCCTGGTGGTAGTCGTGCATCCGGCTGAGCTCCGCCGCGTTCATGCCGTGGGTGTGGCGGCGCAGACGCGCGTTGATGACGTACGTGGCGATCGCGCCGAGCGCGAGGATCCCGGCCGCGACCGAGAAGAGGGCGATGACCTGTTCCCGTACCCGCTCGCTGATCGCCTGCACCTTGATGCCGGCGCTGACCAGGCCGACGACGCGGCCGTGCTCCTCGACGGGTGTGACCGCGCGGACGGACGGGCCGAGGGTGCCGGTGTAGGTCTCGGTGAAGGACTCGCCGCGCTGGGCGCGGGAGATGTTGCCGAGGAAGGGCAGCCCGATCTGGTCCGGGTCCGGGTGCGTCCAGCGGATGCCGTCCGGCGTCATGATCGTGACGAAGTCGACCCCGGTGTCCTGCTGGACCCTCAGCGCGTACGGCTGGAGCTCCGCGGACGGGTCGGAGGTCCCGATGGCCGTCAGGACCGAGGGGGCGTCGGCGATGGAACGGGCCACCGCCGTGGTCTGCCGGCGGGCCGACTCCTCGGCCTGGCCGCGGTCGCTGAGGTAGCTGAAGAGCGCGTACCCGGCCACGACGAGCGCCAGCAGCACGGCCTGCATGGCGAAGAGCTGGCCCGCCAGGCTGCGGGGTCTGGGGAGGACGGGTATGCGCATGCCGCCAGTCTGCCTCTTTCGTTCTGGCGTGAACTATGTGGCGTGAACTTAATGAACGGAAGCGTGACCCCCCTCACAGGGCGGGAGATAGTCGCGGCATTCCCCCATGCCCGGACGTGAGCCGCACGCCGGTGATGCCGATGACGTCGTCAAGGAGGGCCGCCTTGAGCAGCGCAGCCGATACGGCACCTGCCGCTCCCGCAGCCAAGCGGGACCGTACCCACTATCTGTACATAGCGGTGATCGCCGCTGTCGTCCTGGGCGTCGCCGTCGGGTTCGCCGCACCCGACTTCGCCAAGGAGCTCAAGCCGCTCGGCACCGGCTTCGTGAACCTGATCAAGATGATGATCTCGCCGATCATCTTCTGCACGATCGTGCTCGGCGTCGGGTCGGTGCGCAAGGCCGCGAAGGTCGGCAAGGTCGGCGGCCTCGCGCTCGGCTACTTCCTCGCCATGTCGTTCGTCGCGCTGGCCATCGGGCTCGTGATCGGCAACATCGTCCACCCGGGCAGCGGGATGCACCTGACGGAGGCGGTCAAGGGCGCCGGCCAGGCGCAGGCGCAGGCCGGGAGCGAGGGCCCGGTCGACTTCGTGCTCGGCATCATCCCGACCACGCTCGTGTCGGCGTTCACCCAGGGCCAGGTGCTGCAGACCCTGCTGGTCGCCCTGCTCGTCGGATTCGCGCTCCAGGCCATGGGCCGCAAGGGCGAGCCGGTCCTGCGCGGGGTGGAGCACATCCAGCGGCTGGTGTTCCGTGTGCTCGCCATGATCATGTGGGCCGCCCCGATCGGCGCCTTCGGCGCCATGGCCGCCGTCGTCGGCGAGACGGGCGTCGACGCGCTGAAGGCACTCGGCGCGATCATGCTCGGCTTCTACGTCACCTGTCTGCTGTTCGTGCTGGTGGTGCTGGGCACGCTGACCCGGCTGGTGGCCGGCGTCAACATCTTCCAGCTGCTGAAGTACCTGGGCCGTGAGTTCCTGCTGATCCTGTCGACGTCGTCGTCGGAGTCCGCGCTGCCCCGGCTCATCGCCAAGATGGAGCACCTGGGCGTGAGCCGTCCGGTCGTCGGCATCACCGTGCCGACCGGCTACTCCTTCAACCTCGACGGCACGATGATCTACCTGACCATGGCCTCCCTGTTCATCGCCGACGCGATGGACCAGCCGCTGTCCATCGGCCAGCAGATCACGCTGCTGCTGTTCATGATGATCGCGTCCAAGGGCGCCGCCGGTGTCACCGGCGCCGGACTCGCCACCCTCGCCGGTGCCCTCCAGTCCCACAAGCCCGCCCTGGTCGACGGCGTCGGCCTGATCGTCGGCATCGACCGCTTCATGAGCGAGGCCCGCGCCCTGACCAACTTCGCGGGCAACGCGGTCGCCACCCTGCTGATCGGCACCTGGACCGGCGAGGTCGACAAGGACCGCGTCCGGCGGGTCCTCTCCGGCGAGCTGCCCTTCGACGAGAAGACACTGCTGGACGACGACGCCGAGGACGGCGCCGGGATCCCCGAGCAGCGCGAACTGGCCAAGGCCTAGCGCGGGCAGGACGCCGAGAGCCCGCACCCCGTCAAGGGGTGCGGGCTCTCGGCGTCCTGCCGGAGGTGGGGGTCAGTCGCTGAGCCCGGCCACCAGGGCCGCGGCCAGGGAGGCGGGCACCCCGGCCGCCGTCAGGACCGTCACCGCGGCCGTGCGGCCCGCCTCCCGGGGGTCGAGCAGTCCGTCGTTCACCGCCTCCATCAGGGCGAACAGGATCTGCTCCTTCACGTAGGCCAGGGCCGGCGCGGGCAGGGGAGAGGCGAAGACGCCCTCGTCCAGGCCGCGCTGGAGGAGTCCCGCGGCGCTCTCCCGGACGGGGGTGAGGCGTTCACGGATGCCTTCCATGGTCACCGTGCGCTGGGCGAGCGCGACCAGCAGCCGGTAGCGGTCGGCGATCTCCCAGACCGCCAGCACCGACCGCGCCACGGCCTCCGCCGGATCCTCGACGCCCTCCCGGCCCGCCGTGTGCGCGCCGGCGAGCGCGAGCACCGCCTCGTCGACGAGCGTGCTGATCAGCGCCTCCCGGCTGGGGAAGTGGCCGTACACGGTGCGTCGTACGACACCGGCCGCGCGCGCGATCTGGTCCATGGACGCGTCGGGGTCGCGCAGCAGCTCCGCGAGGGCGACATCGAGGATCCGGCGCCGGTTCACGTCGGCGCGACTGGTGCTACCCGTGGTCATGGCTGACATTCTGCCTCTTCCTCGACTTGCACAGCGCTGTGCAAGGGTCGTACATTGCACATCGTTGTGCAATTGCACTCCGCTGTGCAAGTCGATCGAGGAAGGCGACTCATGCCCATGCGACCCGTCATGAACGAACCGGCCGAGAGGATGGACCGGCCCTACGCCCGGCGCTGGTGGGCGCTCCTCGTGCTCTGCCTGAGCCTGCTGATCATCGTGATGGCGAACACCGCGCTCACAGTCGCCGCGCCCGACATGACCCGGGACCTCGGGCTGTCCAGCGCCGACCTCCAGTGGGTCATCGACGGCTACACCGTCCCGTACGCGGCGCTGATGCTGCTGCTCGGCGCGATCGGCGACAAGTACAGCCGGCGCGGCGCGCTCGTCCTCGGGCTCGTCGTGTTCGGCGGCGGCGCCGTCCTCGGCCACCTCGCCGACAGCGCGGCGACCGTCATCGCGGCCCGCGCCGTGATGGGTGTGGGCGCCGCGCTGATCATGCCGGCCACCCTCTCCCTGCTGGCCGCGACGTTCCCGCGCGCCGAGCGCGCCAAGGCGATCACCCTGTGGACCGCAACCGCCGGCCTCGCCATCGCCGCCGGCCCGCTCGTCGCCGGCGCGCTGCTCGAGGACCACGGCTGGTCCTCGACCTTCCTGATCAACGTGCCGGTCGCCGCCGTCGCGCTGGTCGGCGCCCTCGTCCTCGTACCGCCCTCCAGGGCGGCGCACCACGGCCGGATCGACTACGTCGGCGGACTGCTGTCGGTGGTGTGGATCGGCTCGCTGGTCTACATGATCATCGAGGGCCCCCACTTCGGCTGGGACGCCAAGGCGGTCACCGCGGCCGCGGTCGCGGGCGTGAGCCTGGTGGCCTTCGTCCTGTGGGAGCTGCGCCACCCGCGCCCGGTCCTCGACGTACGGCGCTTCGGACAGCGCCGCTTCGCCGGCTCCAACCTGGCCGTGGCCCTGTTCTTCCTGGCCGTCTTCGGCGCCTTCTACTACCTCACCCAGCACCTCCAGTTCGTCCTTGGTCACGACGCCCTCGCCACCGGCCTGCGCATGCTGCCGCTGGCCGGCGCCGTCTTCGCCGGCTCGGCGCTGACCGGGTACCTCACCCCGCGCGTCGGCATGAAGTGGACGGTGACCGCGGGCATGGTCGGCGGCACCGCGGCCCTGGCGCTGCTGACCCGGGTTGACGGCTCGTCCGCCTACGGCGACCTCGTGGCGCCCCTGGTGATCCTGGGCCTGGCGATCGGGCTCGCCCTCTCGCCCTGCACCGACGCCATCATGGGCGCGTTCCCCGAGTCCGAGCTGGGCGTCGGCGGCGCCGTGAACGACACCTCCCTGGAGCTGGGCGGCTCGCTCGGCATCGCGATCCTCGGCTCGCTCCTTTCCACCTCGTACGCCCAGCACCTCTCCGACGCCACCGCCGGCAGCGGGCTCCCGGCGGGCGCCCTGTCCACCGCCCAGGACTCGGTCGGCGCCGGATACGCCGTGGCCCAGGGCATCGGGGAGAAGGCGCAGAAGCTCGCGGCGCAGGCCGCCCACGCGACCGACCCGCAGCAGGCCGCGCAGCTCAAGGCGCAGGCCGGAGGGCTCGCCGAGGGCGCCCAGCGGATGAAGGAGGCGGTCGGCTCGTCCTTCTCCGACGCGGTGGCCCACACCAGCCTCGTCGGCGCGGTGATCCTGGGCGTGGGCACCCTCGCCGTCGCCCTGCTGCTGCCGCGCGGCGCCGCCCGCGACGAACAGCCGGCCGAGGAGGCGAAGGAGCTGGTGGCCGGCGGCGCGAAGTCGGCGACCCGGGACTGAAGTCCCGGGATCCCGTGCGGGCGACGTCCTTGCGTGGCGCCCGGGTGGGGCCGGCCCTCCCGTCCCGGCCCCCTCCGCACGCTCCGCCGCGGCGCTAGTGCTGTGACCGGAAAGGTTTGCCGGGAAGCTCGCGGCGTTTGGTGCGGTGCATCGCAAGGCGGAGCATCGCCCGCGGACTGGATGTACTCGGGTGATGCGACAACGCGGCGAGGTGCCGTGCCTGACGCCGCGAGCCGGTGAACTTTTCCGGTCGCAGCACTAGCCCCGCCGTGTCCACGGCCGCAGCTTCTCCGGGTTGCGGACCACCCAGATCCGGGTGACACGCCCGTCGGAGACGTCGAACGAGGCGACGGTCATGACGACGCCGGCACGCTGGGCCACCAGGCCCGGCACACCGTTGACCGACCGCTCCAGGAGTTCGAGCCCCGGAGCCTTGCCGGCGATGGCGACCATGTACTGGGCGATACGCTCGCCGCCCTCGACCGGGCGCAGGACGGTGCCGACCGAATTGCCGCCGTCGGCGGTCATCACGGCGGCCGGGTCGAGGAGACCGACGAGGGCTGCGATGTCCTTGCCCTCCCATGCCTCTTTGACGTGCCTCACCACATCCGCCTGGCCGGTCGCCGTGACCGGAACGCGCGCGACGCCCGCCCGGCGTCGGGCGGACGCGGCCAACTGCTTGCAGGCCGCGGGGGTCCGGCCGAGAACGTCGGCGATCTCGGCGAACGGGTACCGGAAGACGTCGTGCAGGACGAACGCCACCCGCTCGGCGGGCGTCATCGACTCCAGGACGACGAGGAAGGCCATGACCACCGACTCGTCCAGGACGATCCGGTCGGCGGGGTCGGAGTCGTCCGCGTGGCCCCACTCGGTGCGGTCGGGCAGCGGCTCGGGCAGCCACGCGCCGACATAGCGTTCGCGGCGGGCCCGCGCCGAGCCGAGCAGGTCCAGGCAGATGCGGCCGGTCACCTTCGTCAGCCAGGCGCCGGGGGAGAGGATCTCCTCCTGCCGGCTTGGTGACAGCCCGTACCAGCGTGCGTAGGCATCCTGCACGGCGTCCTCGGCCTCGGACGCCGAACCGAGCAACCGGTAAGCGACATTGATCAGCCGGCGCCGCTCGCCGGCTATCCCCTCCGTGCTGTTCCCGACAGTCCCCATGCTTCCGGCCGCCCCCTCGCCTTACCTTTCGCAGGCCCGCGTCGTCGAACTGCTGAGACCTTATAGACCTACTGCCCGAGGGCGGAAAAGGAGAGTGTGGCGTGGCCACTCACGTGACGGCGGACGCACGGCGCGGCTCCTCGTTCCTGCAGATCGCGATCGCGGTGCAGACCCTGACCATCTTCTTTCAGGCGGTCTCCGCCGGACTGCTGCTGACCTCGTCCTACGGAGAGACGCTGCACAGTGTCGGAGCCCGTGTGATGTACGGGGCGGCGATGCTGTACGTGCTCGCGGCGGTGCTGGCGTGGAAGCCGGGCGGCGGCTCGCCCCGGCCCGTCCGGCACGCGTCGGGTTTCCTCGTACTCGCCTCGGTCCAGGTCGTGCTCGGCATCGCGCACGTCCCGTCGGTCCATCTCCCCCTGGGTGTCCTGATGTTCGCTCTGAGCGTGCTCGCGCTGACCCGGCGCTGAGCGGTCCGTCCCCGGCCACGACGCCCTGTGAACTGAAAGCTCTCGGCGACCGTCTCTTACCACGATGGACTAGCGTGGCGGGGGGGGGGGGGGGGGGGGGGGGGGGGGGGGGGCGGGCCCGGGGGGGGGGGGGCCGGGGGGGGGGGGCCGCGCCCCGCGCCCCCCCGCCCCCGCGCCCGCGCAGCCCGCCCCCACCCCCCGCCGCGC